>NZ_JBSKHV010000004.1:0-417280 GCF_057128725.1 Pseudomonas oplopanacis
CGTCTCAACCGAGGCGCGCATTCTACAGCAGCCTCTGTTGCTGTCAAGCGGTTATTTTCAGAAGTTTTCAAAGTTTCGCTTGGAAATCTTTAACAACTTCAACCACTTGCGCTTCCGATCACTCGGTAGCGGGAGGCGAATTCTACAGCGTTACACGCTGCTGTCAACACCTCTTTTTCAACTCCCTTTCGGGCTTCGATGACCTGAAGCCGCTCACTGTCGAAACCTGCATAACTCTTTGTTTACCAAGGAGTTTTCCGTTTCGACTGCGCCGGAAGTGGGGCGAATTATAGACATCCAGAATCTGCCGTCAAGCGCTGATTTGGTTTTTCTATCGATCAATCCAAAATCACTGCTATATATAGACGCGCCCGCCACGAATGCGCACTATATTGCCCAACCGCACTACATCAACACTCTCGCTTCCATTTTCGGACGATGCCACGCAATGAATGATCAGCCCCGCAGCCTCGCCTCGACCTTGTTTTCGGTAGGCCTGCTAATAATAGCCATGGCCTCGATCCAGTCCGGAGCGTCCCTGGCCAAAAGCATGTTCCCGGTAATTGGCGCTCAAGGAACCACCACCCTGCGTCTGATGTTCGCCAGTGTGATCATGCTGCTCATGCTGCGGCCATGGCGGGCCAAGCTCACCGCAAAATCCCTGCGCACCGTCATCATCTATGGCATGGCGCTGGGCGGCATGAACTTCCTCTTCTATATGTCGTTACGCACCGTCCCCCTGGGCATTGCCGTAGCCCTGGAATTCACCGGGCCTCTGGCAGTGGCGATCTACGCTTCGCGGCGTGCGATCGACTTTTTATGGATAGCACTCGCGGCTATCGGCTTGCTGCTCTTGATACCTACAGGCGCGACAAGTGCCGGGATTGACCTTGAAGGTGCCGGCTATGCGTTGGGCGCGGGTGTCTGCTGGGCGCTGTACATTCTTTTCGGGCAAAAGGCCGGCGCCGACAACGGTGTGCAGACCGCCGCATTGGGCGTGATGATTGCGGCATTGTTCGTGGCCCCTATCGGCATCGTCCACGCCGGCGCCGCGCTGCTGACTCCGTCGCTGATCCCCGTGGCCATTGGTGTAGCCATTCTGTCCACCGCCCTGCCCTACACGCTGGAGATGGTCGCGCTCACCCGAATGCCCGCCCGTACATTCGGCACTTTGATGAGCATCGAACCGGCGATTGGCGCGTTGTCAGGCCTGCTGTTCCTCCAAGAGTACCTCTCACTGTCACAGTGGATGGCTATCTTGTGCATCATTCTGGCTTCCGTGGGGGCGACCATGACCATGGGCAGCAGTGCCAAGCCAGCGGTTGCGGCAGATTGATACAGGATTTGACGCGGGTCTGGTAATTACCGCTCAATTAGGCCATGTTTAGGCCCGTAACCCAGCGCCAGACATGGATTTTTTCAGGATAGGGACATCAGAACGCTTCAGCGAAAGCGAATGCAGCCAGACCCGGGCGCAAGATCCGGGAACGCTATAAGGACAGCAATGAAACGAATTTTGATATTGATCGCCGTACTTGCAGTTGCGGGCTGCGCGGCGACCTCGAAAACATCAGTCAAGCATGGCAAAAAAGGGCTGCATATCAACTGTTCAGGGCTCTCATCCTCGTGGGACAAGTGCTACACCAGCGCCGCCAACTCGTGCGCACCCAAGGGGTACAAGGTCATCGCCAAGTCGGGGGATGCGGTGGAAGAACCAGGCGATTATCCGTTCGGCCTCAATCCCGCCGGCTACACCAGCCGCAGCATGATCGTCATTTGCAAGTAGATTGATGCCGCCCGGCAATCTGGCGGCCAATCTCATCGTAGCTGGACTTCAATACATTCCGCTGGATGTCTGGCGTCGCCAGCATCCGCGCGACCACCAAAGCACCGATGCATTGCGACAAAATGGCCCAAGCCAGGCTGTCGCTCTCCAGGATGCGCGCCCAACTCTCCTGTAGCTGACAAATCCAGCGCTCCGCCTGCTGGCGAACCAGCACATCCGAACGAGCGATCTCTGCACCCAACGCGGGTAATGCGCAGCCGGATTCTGGATGCTCGACATGCGCCATGCTCAAGTAATGCTTGAGGCACCGCTCAAGCTTTTCGCGCCCCTGATCGGCGCTTAATCGCTCCAGGCTTTGGCACAGCTCACGCTCGACGATTGAAGCGAACAGTTCATCTTTCGACGAAAAATGACTGTAGAAAGCCCCGCCGCTCAGGCCGATCGCCTTCATCAAACCGTCGACACCGACCGTGGAAAAACCTGACTTCTTGGCTGACACCGCGCTGCTTTCCAGCAGCCTCTCTTTGGTTTCCAACTTGTGACTGGCCGAGTAGCGCATTGCCCTCTCCTCAGGATTGATCGTCTTGACGCGTGCCAAATCGTAGCATAACGTTCGTTCAGTTAACGATCGTTTAGCAAAGGGCTCAACCTATGAATAACAAGAAGGTCGTACTGGTTGTCGGCGCGGGTGATGCTACTGGCGGCGCCATCGCCAAGCGTTTTGCCCAGGAAGGTTACGTCGCCTGCGTCACCCGACGCAGCGCAGACAAACTTCAGCCGCTGGTCGACGCCATCAAAGCCAACGGCGGTGACGCCTACGGTTTTGCCTGTGATGCGCGCAAGGAAGAAGAGGTGATCGCGCTAGTCGAACAGATCGAAAGCGAGATCGGCCCCATCGAAGCGTTTGTGTTCAATATCGGCGCGAATGTGCCCTGCAGCATTCTTGAAGAAACGGCCCGCAAGTATTTCAAGATTTGGGAAATGGCCTGTTTTTCAGGTTTTCTCAACGCTCGTGAAGTCGCCAAGCGCATGGCCAAGCGTCAACGGGGCACTATCCTGTTCACCGGAGCCACCGCGGGTATGCGCGGTGCCGCGGGATTCGCAGCATTTGCCGGTGCCAAGCACGGAATTCGAGCCCTGGCCCAAAGCATGGCGCGTGAACTTGGCCCCATGAATATCCACGTTGCTCATGTCGTCGTCGATGGGGCTATCGATACCGATTTCATCCGCGAGAGCTTTCCGGAAAAGTACGCGACCAAGGACGAAGACGGAATTCTCAACCCCGAGCACATCGCCGAGAACTATTGGTACCTGCACAGCCAGCCCCGCGACGCCTGGACGTTCGAACTGGATTTACGGCCCTGGAGCGAACGCTGGTAAGCCCTCCCCTACAACAATAAACAGAGCGCACCGACCATGAGCAAAACCGTGGAGTTTTATTTCGACCTCGGCAGCCCGGCCACCTACCTGGCCTATACCCAGCTGCCCAAAATCTGCGAGCAAACCGGCAGCCAACTTGTTTACACGCCCATGCTGCTGGGTGGCGTCTTCAAGGCCACCGGTAACGCTTCGCCGGCGGTGATCCCGGCCAAGGGCCGCTACATGTTTCAAGACCTCGACCGCTATGCAAAGCGCTATGGCGTGCCACTCAAATTCAATCCACATTTCCCCATCAATACCCTGATGCTCATGCGTGCGGTGACCGGGATTCAGTTACGTCATCCCGAGCGCTTCATGGCGTTTATCGACTGTCTGTTCACGGCCCTCTGGGTCGAAGGCCGCAGCCTCGATGACCCGGCCACCGTCGCAGCTGTGTTGACACACCACGGATTTGACCCCAACGAAGTACTCGCCCTGACAGCCGACGAGGAAGTCAAAGCTGTCCTCAAGGACAATACCGAGAAAGCCGTACAACGCGGTGTATTCGGTGCGCCAAGCATGTTCGTCGGCAATCAGTTGTTCTTCGGCCAGGATCGGCTGGACTTCGTGGTTGAAGCCCTGAGTTAAATCTCGACCACCAACCGCCCCTGCGCGCCTCCTGAAACGATCAACTCATGAGCAGCCCCGGCAGTTTCCAGCGTGAACTGCCGAGGATCGAGCAACGGTTTCAACTGACCCGCCTCTATCAGCCGAGTCGCGTCCTGAAGAATCTGCCCATGGTGCTCAAGCCCCTTACCGGTTAACAAAGGCAACAGCGTAAACACCCCGGAATAAGTCGCCCCACGAAATGACAACGGCGCAAGGCTATGTTGTCCCCAGCCCAGACAGCTCACTACATGCCCTTCATAAACCCGAGCTGCCTTGAATGAATCATCCAATACCCCGCCGCCCACCGTGTCATAGACCACATCGAATCCCTCCCCCGAAGTGAACTCAGCCACATACTCCTCCACCGAAGACGCACGATAATCGATGAACGTTGCGCCAAAGCTTTCAATAAGCCCCTTGTTACCCGTTGAACCCGTCGCGAACACTTCTGCACCGAAAGCCCGGGCAACTTGCACAGCCACGTGCCCGACACCACCCGCACCACCGTGAATCAGCACTTTCTGTCCAGCCCGAACCCGAGCCCGATCAACCAGCCCTTCCCACGCCGTGATCAATACCAAAGGCAACCCTGCCGCCTCGCGCATGCTCAGATTTTTTGGCTTGTGCGCCAGAAGCCGCGAATCAACCACCGCGAACTCAGCCAAAGAGCCCTGCGCACCACCGATTCCGGTCGCCATCGCATAGACCTCATCACCCGGCAGCCATCCACTGACGCCCTCTCCTATCGCCTCAACGATCCCCGCGAGGTCCATGCCCAACACAGCCGGCAATGGCTGCCGTGCATGAGCCGCCTGCCCCGAACGAATCTTGGTATCCAGCGGATTCACCCCGCTGGCCTTGATCCGCACCAGCACTTGGCCCGCTCCCGGCACCGGCCGCGGCAGGGAAACCAAGCGTAAAGGCCCATTGGCCGAGTCCACCATCAGAGCGCGCATTTCAAGTGAGTCAGTCATTTCGGCAAATCCCGTCAGAAGTGGGTGTGGAAGTAATCTTCGCCCCGTTCAATCATGCTGATAAGACGCTATATCGCTATAGTGATCATGCCCATATGGCATCAATGAGAAATCTCGTGGACACACTCAACGCAATGGCCACTTTCGTTCGGGTCGTCGAACGTGGCAGCTTCTCGGCCGTTGCCCGGGAGATGCAGACCAGCCAGCCCACCATCAGCAAGCTACTAAGGGCGCTGGAAACCAGACTGGGCGCCAAGCTGATTAGCCGCAGCACCCGCCAACTGTCACTGACCGATGAAGGTCAGCGCTACTACACCGAATGCCGGCAAATCCTGGCTGCCGTGGACGCGGCGGAACAGCGTTTTCGATCGGGACGCGAATCCGTCGCCGGCAACCTGAAAATCGGTTCATCCGTGAGTTTCGGGCGCTTGCACATTGCACCGCGACTCCCTGAGTTTCTCAAAGCGCACCCTCAGGTTCAGATTGACCTGCAACTCAGCGATCAAAATCAGGACCTGGTCAGTGAAGGGCTGGACGTGACGTTCCGAATCGGCGAGTTGAGCGACAGTAGTCTGCTCGCACGTCACATCGGTACCACGCACCGGATTACGGTTGCAGCGCCTGACTACCTTGAGCAACACGGCGAGCCACACACCCCGGAAGAGCTCGGCGCGCACAACTGCCTGCAATTCAATTTACTGAACAGTCAGAACCTATGGCATTACGAAAGAGGCAACCAACGCCACGAAGTGCGTATCAGGGGTAATGCGCAAAGCAACAACTCCGAGGCAATTCGCGAGATGGTGCTGGGGGGATTGGGCATTGCGCTGTCGCCGGTGTGGTTATTCAGCGAGGATCTGAAAGCCGGCCGAGTGAAAGCGATTTTACAAGACTACACGGCACAGTCGCTGCCGATCCATGCCGTGTCCCCGGCGAATCGTCGCCAATCCGCCAGGGTCAGGGCTTTTGTCGACTACATGAGTCAGGCGCTCGAACAAGCGCCTGAACTGCAACCCGTCAAATAGCCGCAGTACGGGTGTTCAACCACTCAAGGGCCGCGCCCTCGAGCAACGGGCTCAAGCGCTCGCGCACTTCGGCGTGGTAAGCGTTGAACCACTGTTTCTCTTCCAGGGTCAGCAGCGACGGCTCCAGGCAACGGGTGTCGATCGGGCACAGTGTCAGGGTTTCGAACTTGAGGAACTCACCAAATTCGCTGGAACCCGCCTCTCGGTTCAGCGCCAGGTTCTCGATACGCACGCCCCAACGGCCCGGACGATAGGTACCTGGTTCGATGGAGGTGATCATGCCCGGTTGCATCGCGGTCTGCGGAGTAGCAGCAGCCTGATAGGCGATGACCTGCGGACCTTCGTGAACGTTGAGGAAGTAGCCGACGCCATGGCCGGTGCCGTGACCGTAGTCGACACTCTCAGCCCAGATCGGCGCGCGAGCGATGGCATCGAGCAATGGCGACAAAATCCCCCGAGGGAATTGCGCGCGGGACAGCGCGATCACGCCTTTGAGCACGCGTGTGCAATCGCGTTTCTGTTCAGCCGTTGGTGTACCGACCGGCACCATTCGCGTGATGTCGGTGGTGCCACCCAGGTACTGACCGCCGGAGTCGATCAGCAACAGACCGTCACCCTCGATCACCGCGTGCTCTTCTTCGGTCGCGTGGTAGTGCGGCATCGCGCCATTGGCGTTGAACGCGGCAATGGTGTTGAAGCTCAGCGACACGTAGCCCGGACGTCGGGTACGCGCGGCAGTGAGGTGTTCGTCGATGGTCAGCTCGGTGATGCGCTCACGACCCAAGGCCGAGTCCAGCCAAGTGAAGAATTCGCACAGGGCGGCACCGTCCTGCTCCATGGCTTGACGAATATGTTCGGCATCGGCCAGGCTTTTTTGCGACTTGGCGAGCGTGGTCGGGTTCAGGCCTTCAACCAGTTTTACGCCTTTGTCGAGGTTGTCCAGCAAACCGGCGGTGACGCGCGCCGGATCGACTTGCAGGCTCGCGCCGCTCGGCACGGCTCGCAATGCAGCGGCCACTTCGCTGTAATCGCGCAGGGTCACGCCGTCTTGTTCGAGCACCGCACGCAGTTGAGCATCGACTTTGCTCAGGGCAACGAACAGGGTGGCCTGCTCCTGGCTGATCAAGGCGAAAGACACGAACACCGGGTTGAACGACACGTCGCCGCCGCGCAGATTGAACAACCAGGCGATGTCATCGAGGGTCGCGACAAAATGCCAGTCAGCGCCACGATCCTTCAACACCTCGCGCAGTTTCGCCAGTTTCTCGCCACGGCTGACCGTCGCCTGCGGCGGTAAATGCTGATAGATCGGCTCATTCGGCAACGTCGGGCGGTCGCTCCAGACTTCGCTCAACAGATCGATGTCGGTACGCAGGCGGGCGCCGCGCTCTTCGAGTTTGCCACCCAGCGTACGTGCCGACGCCACGGCCATCACCGCACCGTCCACCGCGACGACGCCGCCTTCAGGGGTTTGCTCGGCCAGCCAATCCAACGGGCCAGGTTGACCCGGCTGCAGCTTGACCAGTTCGATGCCGCTGCCCTTGAGCTCCTTGGTCGCTTGCTCCCAGTAACGACTGTCGGCCCAGACGCCGGCAAAATCCGGGGTCACGATCAGTGTGCCGACCGAGCCATGGAAGCCCGATAACCACTGCCGTCCCTGCCAGTAACCCGGCAGATATTCCGACAGGTGCGGATCGGCCGACGGCACCAGCAAGGCATGAATGCCTTCGCGGCTCATCAGTTCGCGGGTTTGCGCCAGGCGCTGTGGCACCGATCCATTGATCGAAGGCTGCGTACTCATCGTGTCTCCTGCTAATCACTTCAGCTTATTGTTGAGTGCCGATCTGAGTCGGCGCTTTAAGGCGCTACTGCCAGAATGCCGGGGCGCTGGCGCAGGCCGCTTTGATCAGTTGCACCGCTTGGTCGATATCTTGCTCGGTGGTGAACCGGCCGAGACTCAAGCGGATGGTGCGACTCGCCGAGCGGGCGTCATGCCCCAGGGCCAGCAGCACGTGGGATGGGGCGTTGCTGGCAGAGTTGCAGGCCGACGTCGCAGAAAAAGCGATTGAATGGCTCAACGCCGCAGAATTGAATTCACCTTCGCTGAACGTCAGGCTCAAGGTATGGGGAATGCGCTGGGCCGGGCTGCCATTGAGGCGAACGCCGGGAAGGCTCAGCAACTGCTCAAGCAAACGTTCGCGCAAGCGCACGATCGTGGCTTTCTCTTCATCGAAGACATCGGCGGCCAAGGCGAAGGCCGCGCCCATGGCTGCGATCTGATGAGTCGCCAGGGTGCCGGAACGCAACCCGCCTTCGTGACCACCGCCGTGAATCTGTGCCTGCAAGCGTTGTTGCGCGCGCGGGCCGACGTACAGCGCACCGATGCCTTTGGGGCCGTAGATCTTGTGCGCGGAAAACGACATCAGGTCCACCGGCAGGCGCGCCAGATCAATGGCCACTTTGCCTGCGCCTTGCGCCGCGTCGACGTGAAACAACGCATCGCGTGCATGCACGACTTCACCAATGGCGGCGATATCGTTGACCGTGCCCAGTTCGTTGTTGACCAGCATCAGCGACACCAGAAAGGTGTCTTCACGCATCGCTTCGCTGACCGCTTGCGCCGTGATCAAACCTTCGGCGTCAGGCACCAGGTAGGTGACCGCAACACCGGCGTCCTGCAATTGCTTCGCCGTGTCGAGAATCGCCTTGTGTTCGATCTGGCTGGTAATGATGTGCCCGCCGCTGACACCACGGGCCTGGGCCACGCCCTTGAGCGCGAGGTTGTTGGATTCAGTGGCACCGGAGGTCCAGACAATCTGCTGCGCGTTGGCGCCAACCAGATCGGCGACCTGCTGCCGGGCGTGCTCGACCGACTGTCGGGCTTGCTGACCATAGGCATGGGAGCTGGACGCCGGGTTACCGAAATTGCCGGTATAACCCAGACACTCGACCATGACCTTGATGACCCGCTCATCCACCGGCGTGGTGGCGGCGTAATCGAAATACAACGGACGCTTATTCATAAAAGACTCGCAGAGCGTGTTCCGGGATCAGGAAGCTCATGACGGAAACGTCAAGGCGCAGCCTTGTGAGCTGCGCCGATATTTCAGCACGTTAGAAATACCTGATCGGAAGCCGTTAAAGAAGAACAACTTCATTTAAAAGTGCGTAGGAACGCTCCTGAAGTCGAGCTTAACAGGCATCGGGCAACCGGTTGAAGCAATGCGTCAGCTAAAGCTTTCAAGAAGTAACGGATACAGCGAAGCCACCAACAGCGCCGCCATGCCCCAGTTGAACAGGCGCAACCAGCGGCGGTCCTTCAACACATTGCGCAACAACGTGCCGCACCCGGCCCAGATGCCGACGCTCGGCAGGTTGATCACGGCAAACACCGCCGCAATGATGATCACATTGGTGAAATAACCCTGCATCGGCGTGTAGGTGCTGATGGCGCCGATGGCCATGATCCACGCCTTGGGATTGACCCATTGGAACGCAGCTGCGCCGAGGTAAGTGATGGGTTTGCTTTCGCCGTTCTCGCTCTCGGAGACCGGGCCTGAATGGGCGATTTTCCATGCCAGGTACAGCAAATACGCCGCGCCGACGTAGCGCAGCACGGTGTAGAGCAAAGGATAGGTTTGAAACACGGCACCAAGGCCGAACCCGACGGCGACCACCAGGACAAAGAAGCCGCAGGTGACACCCAACATATGCGGGATGGTGCGGTTAAAGCCGAAGTTCACACCCGATGCCAGCAACATGGTGTTGTTGGGGCCGGGAGTAATCGAGGTGACGAGCGCAAACAGGGCCAGGCCCATCAGCAGATCGAGTGAAAGTGTCATCAGCGGCAGTCCATTAGGGTCAATCGGGTGTTAAGACCCTAACGCACGCCTTGCCGGAAACCCATGGACAGTTACGTGAAACTTCGAGCGGTACAGTTTTCGATCAGCTTGGACGACCGTGAAGCTGTACAGCACGTTCGGCGTTCATCTCACCCTGTTTATCGAAGCTGAACGACTTTTGCGGTTGACCGAGCAGTGCGGCTTTCTTCGCGTGGTATTCCTCGAAGGACAGACCACGACGATTCAAATCCTCTAACGCCAATTCCTTGGATTCTTCTGCGGTGTACGGCCGCAATTCCGGTGAAACATGACTGGCACAACCGGCAAGCACAGAGACCGCGAGCAGCAGAAAAGTGGCGATTAGAGGTTTCATTTTTGGCGTCCTGCATCTGGGTTCGGGGGAATGAACACAGGCTACTCGCGCGGCTTCACGGGCAGAAATCAACGCTCTCAATAGTGGCTATCGACTTTGGTAAACACTCTCCAGGTCCGCCCACATATATTCCTTAAAGATCTATAAATATTTGTTTAATGTCTTTTACGGAATATAAAACAGCCTTTATAACAACGCCATCGCTGCACGAACTGTTGCCGGAACAACTGTTTGCCAGGCAACAGTCATCCAGCAAACAGCGCCGAAAACAGTACAACGTCGGCCAGGAAACATGCTCAAAGCCCCGTAAACAGGGGCCCGAAGGATTGGTACAGCTCTTGCTCAACCCAAGACCTACTCACTGCTCCCCGAGCAACTGTTGAAAAAGGAACTGATCATGTCCCGTGCATTGAAAGTCGTTGCCCTGTCGGGCGGAACCTGGCGCCCGTCTCGCACCCTGGTGCTGACTCAGGCGCTGTTGAGCGAACTGTCGGAGCAATTGCCGATCGAGAGCCGGCTGATCGAACTCGGCGACATCGCTCGCCCCCTCGGTGCGGCACTTTCGCGACAAGAATTGAGCGCCGAGATTGAAGCCGAGTTGCAAGCGATCGAGAACGCCGACCTGCTGATTGTGGCCGCGCCGGTGTATCGCGGCTCCTACCCGGGATTGCTCAAGCACCTGTTCGACCTGATCGACCTCAACGCCCTGATCGACACGCCGGTACTGCTGGCTGCCACCGGTGGCAGCGAACGTCACGCGCTGGTCCTCGATCATCAATTGCGCCCGCTGTTCAGTTTCTTCCAGGCCCTGACCTTGCCGATTGGCGTCTATGCCACCGAAGCCGATTTCTCCAACTACCAAATAACCAGTGAGCCCTTGAAGGCCCGCATTCGTCTTGCTGCAGAACGCGCCGCGCCGTTGTTCGGCGTGCACCCCAAAAATCTGCTGAAAATCGCTTAAGGATTTCTTCATGGATGTTTTCTGGTTCCTGCCCACTCACGGCGACGGCCATTACCTGGGCACCACCCAGGGCGCACGCCCGGTCACGCTCAACTACCTGAAACAAGTGGCCCAGGCTGCGGACAGCCTTGGCTATCACGGCGTACTGATTCCAACCGGGCGTTCGTGCGAGGACTCTTGGGTGATTGCTTCGGCGTTGGTGCCGCTGACCGAACGCCTGCGTTATCTGGTGGCGATTCGGCCAGGGATCATCTCGCCGACGGTCTCGGCGCGCATGGCTGCGACGCTGGATCGTTTGTCCAACGGCCGCTTGCTGATCAATGTGGTGACCGGCGGTGACCCGGATGAAAACCGTGGCGACGGTATCTTTCTCGATCACAGCGAGCGCTACGAAGTCACCGATGAATTCCTGCAGATCTGGCGCCGGGTGCTACAAGGCGAAGCGGTGGATTTCGCAGGCAAACACCTTCAGGTACAGAACGCCAAGGCGCTTTACCCGCCGGTGCAAAAACCCTACCCGCCGCTTTACTTTGGCGGATCTTCCGAAGCCGCCCATGAATTGGCCGCCGAGCAGGTGGACGTCTACCTGACCTGGGGCGAACCTCCGGCCGCCGTGGCGCAAAAGCTCGCGGATGTGCGTGAGCGTGCGGCGCGAAACGGTCGCACGGTGAAGTTCGGGATTCGCTTGCATGTGATCGTGCGCGAGACCGCCGACGAAGCCTGGAAAGCCGCTGACAAACTCATCGAGCACATCAGCGACGAGACCATCGCCGCTGCCCAGAAATCGTTCTCGCGGTTCGACTCCGAAGGTCAGCGACGCATGGCGGCGCTGCATGACGGGCGTCGTGACAACCTGGAAATTGCCCCCAATCTCTGGGCCGGTGTCGGTCTGGTGCGGGGCGGTGCAGGGACCGCGTTGGTCGGTGATCCACAGCAAGTGGCGGCGCGGATCAAGGAGTACGCGGACCTGGGAATCGAGAGTTTCATCTTCTCCGGTTATCCGCACCTTGAAGAGGCTTATCGGTTTGCCGAGTTGGTGTTCCCGTTGTTGCCCGAGCCGTACGCCAGCCTGGCGGGACGCGGCACCACCAACCTGACCGGGCCCTTTGGCGAAATGATTGCCAATGATGTGCTGCCCACCAAAGCCACGGCCTGACGAACAACTCCTCCTTGGGAATGGGCAACTTTGTGGCGAGGGGGCTTGCCCCCGTTGGGGCGCGAAGCGGCCCTTAAACCTGGATGCCGAGTATTTTCTGATACTCCGCGTCAATCGGTTTAACGACTGCTTCGCAGCCGAACGGGGGCAAGCCCCCTCGCCAAACAAAGCCCACTCCATAGGAGGATTTGTGTCGAATTTATGAGGAACTCACGCGTGACCGCCAAGCCGCACAGCACCCTGTTATCCCCCTTGCAGACCGCCCGCCAACTGGCCGCCGGGTTTGCCCTGACCGCCGTCGAGCGCGACGAGCGCGGGGGCACGCCCAAGGTTGAACGCGATGCCCTGCGCCACAGTGGCCTGCTGGGTTTGAGCATCCCGGTCCAGTACGGCGGCCTCGGCGCCAGCTGGAGCGAAACCCTGGCCATCGTCCGTGAGTTCGCCAAGGTCGACAGTTCCATCGCCCACGTCTTCGGTTTCCATCACTTGATGCTCGCCACCGTGCGCCTGTTCGCCAGGCCTGAACAATGGCAGCCCTGGTTCGAGCAGACTGCACGCAAGAACTGGTTCTGGGGCAACGCCCTCAACCCGCTGGACACCCGCACGGTGGTGAAAAACCTGAGGGGCTGGCGTGAGTTTTCCGGCAAGAAAAGCTTCTGCTCCGGTGCCAGCGATTCGGAAATGCTGATCGCCTCTGCCGTCGATGAAAGCGCCGGCGGCAAATTGTTGATCGCCGCGATTCCCAGTGGTCGCAGCGGCATCACCCTGCACAACGACTGGAACAACATGGGCCAGCGCCAGACCGACAGCGGCAGCGCCACGTTCGAACGGGTGCGGGTCGAAGAGTCGGAATTGCTGCTCGATCCGGGCCCGTTGAGCACACCGTTCGCCTGCCTGCGGCCGTTGATTGCGCAACTGACGTTCACCCATATGTTCCTCGGCATCGCCGAGGGCGCCTTTGAAGAAGCGCGGCAATACACGCTCACCGAGACCCGGCCGTGGCACAAATCCACGGTTCAGGATGTGCGTCAGGATCCTTATGTCCTCGGCCATTACGGCGAATTCTGGGTCGCTCTCGAAGGTGTTCGACTGCTGGTGGAACGCGCCGCCGAACTGCTCGACAAGGCTTGGGCAAAAGGCCCGAACCTCAGCGCCGAAGAACGTGGACATCTGGCCACCGCCATCGCCACCGCGAAAGTCGCCGCCACGCGTAACGGCCTGGAGCTGTGTAGCCGCTTGTTCGAAGTCACCGGCGCGCGCTCGACTCACGCGTCCCTGCGACTCGACCGTCACTGGCGCAACCTGCGCACGCAAACCCTGCACGACCCGGTGGATTACAAACTCCATGAGCTGGGTGACTGGGCGCTGAACCAGGCCTTGCCCGTTCCGACTTTCTATTCCTAGCCTTCTCTTCATGGAGCGAACCCCATGCAACTGCTGACCTTACCGCCCTCGCCCGCGCTGGCGACTTCGATCCGTGCCACCGCGCAAGTGTTCGAAGACCCGAAATCCCAGGCCTTGCTCGCCCATCTGCAACAAGTCGCGCCCAGTGAAGCCAGCGTGCTGATCATTGGCGAAACCGGCACCGGCAAGGAGTTGGTGGCGAGGCACATCCACAACCTCAGCGCCCGGCGCAACCGGCCGTTCGTGGCGGTGAACTGCGGCGCCTTCTCCGAATCGCTGGTCGAGGCCGAGCTGTTCGGCCACGAAAAAGGCGCGTTCACCGGCGCGTTGAGCGCCAAGGCCGGCTGGTTCGAAGAGGCCGATGGCGGCACGTTGTTCCTCGATGAAATCGGTGATCTGCCGATGGCGATTCAGGTCAAGCTGCTGCGCGTGTTGCAGGAGCGCGAAGTGGTGCGGCTCGGTTCGCGTAAAAGCATTCCGATCGACGTGCGCGTGCTGGCCGCGACCAACGTGCAACTGGAAAAAGCCATCAACGCCGGGCATTTTCGCGAAGACCTTTATTACCGCCTCGACGTCGTCAGCCTGGAGCTGAGCCCCTTGCGCGAGCGCCCCGGCGACATCCTGCCGCTGACCCGCCATTTCATCGACGCCTACAGCCGACGCCTGGGCTACGGCAGCATCACCATCAGCAAAGAAGCCGAATTGAAACTGCGCAGCTACAGTTGGCCGGGCAACATCCGCGAACTGGAAAACGTCATCCACCACACGCTGCTGATCTGCCGCAACGGCGTGATCGAACGCGATGACCTGCGCCTGTCCAACATGCGCATCGAGCGCCAGGACGACTATCACACCAGCGTCGACGATTCCCCGGAAGCCCTGCTGGATAGAGCCTTTCAAAAACTCTTCGCAGAACAGGCCGGCGCGTTGCATGAAAAAGTCGAAGACGCCTTGTTGCGCGCGGCCTATCGCTTCTGCCATTACAACCAGGTGCACACCGCTGCCCTGCTGGGCCTGAGCCGAAACGTGACGCGCACGCGGCTGATCAAGATCGGCGAATTGGCCGTAAACAAACGCCGGGTGATGGAGAATGTCCAGGGCGAGCGGGTCATGCAGTTGTCGATTTAACCCACCAGGCGGCAGTGCAGCGCGTTGTCGTGGCTGAGCGCCAGGCTGTGCAGCACCTGGAACGAGCCGAACGTCACGGTCTTCGCCTGATGGGCGCGGATCAGTTGCCAGAAATCCTGTTCGCCGCTTTCAAAACTGCGAAAGGCCGCCTCTCCCGCCGCGCGGGTTTGCCATTGCAGGTAGTTGAGCACCCGCCGGCCGTCGTCGCTGGCCTGGATGCTGGCACTCAGAAAACCACTGAAATCCCGCGCCAGACGCTCGGTCTGCCGGGACAACGCCGTCACCAGCGCAGGTTGCTGATGCGGCTCGATCTCGAACTCGATCAGTTGGGTGAAGCTGCGATTGTTCTCTGACGATTGCATGAATAGTCCCCCTCACGTGCCAGGCGGATCTTGCGATCCGAAGGCCTGCAGGGTAAAACCTCGAGTTAACTAGAGGTCAAGCAGGATTTTTAAATGATCACCCCGGACAATCTGCACAAGGAACTCACCGTCGGCCAATTGGCCGCCCGCAGCGGTGTGGCGGTCACGGCGCTGCACTTTTATGAATCCAAGGGGCTGATCAAAAGCACGCGAAATCAGGGCAACCAGCGGCGCTATCCACGGGAAGTGTTGCGGCGGGTGGCGCTGATCAAAGTCGCGCAACGCCTGGGGATTCCGTTGGCGGAGATCGGTGAGGCGTTGAAATCGCTGCCGGATAACCGCGCACCGACGGCGGCGGACTGGAAGGTGCTGTCGGCGCAATGGAGCCGGGACCTGGATGAGCGGATCAATCAACTGACGTTGCTGCGCGACAAGCTCAATGGCTGCATCGGGTGTGGGTGTTTGTCGATGGAGGCATGTCCGTTGCGCAACTTTGGTGATGTGCTGGGGGAACAGGGGCCGGGGGCGCAGCTGCTGGAATCTGGGCCAGGCCAGAAATAGCGTCGCGGCCTTCGCGAGCAGGCTCGCTCCCACAGGAGACCGCGTTCTCCGGTCAACTGTGGGAGCGAGTCTGCTCGCGATGGCGTCCTTACATTCAATAAAGATCTAGAACCCTGGCGCAATCTGCCCCTTGTACCGGGTCAGGATGAACTGCCGAACCTCATCCGAATTCAACGCCTTGGCCAGTTTCTGCAAGCCCGGATCATTGATGTTGTCCGGCCGCGCCACCAGAAACTCGATATACAAACTCTTGCCCTTCTCGACAATCAGCGCGCTGTTGGTGTCGATCCCCGCTTCCAGCGCGTAGTTGGCAAAGACAAACGCCAGGTCGACCTGACTCACCGAACGCGCCAGCAATGCGCCCTCCAGCTCACGAATCTTCAGGTGTTTGGGGTTGTCGATAATGTCCCGTTGTGTGGCCAGGGTGTTGCTCGGGTCCTTGAGTTTGATCAGCCCGGCTTCGTGCAATAGCACCAGCGCACGGCCGGTGTTCACCGGGTCGTTGGGGATCGACACGGTGGCGCCGTCCTTCAGCTCGGCGATGTTTTTGATCTTGGTCGAGTAGGCGCCGAACGGTTCAATGTGCACGCCGACCACCGGCACCAGATCGGTGTGGCGGGTCTTGTTGTAGTCATCGAGAAACGGCCGGTACTGGTAATAGTTGGCGTCGAGGTTCTTCAACGCCAACTGCTGATTGGGCTGGATGAAATCGGTGAAAACCTTGATGTCCAGGTCCACGCCCTCCTTGGCCAGGATCGGTTTGACGAATTCGAGGATTTCCGCGTGCGGGACCGGAGTGGCGCCGACGGTGAGTTTTTCGTTGGCGTGAACGCTCAACGACACTAAGGCAGCCAGAATGGCCAGGGTCTTTTTCATGTTGCGCTCCTAGGCAGATTGAGTGGCCGTCGTGGGGTGGACGTGGGGCCTGATTGCTTTCTTTTGGATAAAACTTATCGTCGGCTGTAGCGCGCCACCAATCGGTCGCCGGTCATTTGCAGGGCCTGGACCAGGATCAACAACAGCACCACAGTGACCACCATGACGTCGGTCTGAAAACGCTGGTAGCCGTAGCGGATCGCCAGGTCACCCAGTCCTCCGCCGCCGATCACGCCGGCCATCGCCGTGTAATCGACCAGCACAATCGCGGTCACCGTGACAGCCGCCAACAACCCTCCCCGCGCCTCGGGCAACAAGGTGTGGCGGATGATCTGCCACGTATTCGCGCCCATGGCCTGGGTCGCTTCCACAACCCCGCGATCCACCTCGCGCAAAGCGGTTTCCACCAGCCGTGCAAAGAACGGCGTGCAACCGACCACCAGCGGTGGAATGGTCCCAGGCACCCCGAGCGAAGTGCCAACCAGCAGCGTGGTCAGGGGAATCAGCACGATCAGCAAAATGATGAACGGCAACGACCGCAGCATGTTGACGATCACCGACAGCACCCGGTAAACCCCGACCGCTTCATGCAACTGGCGCTTGCCGGTAAGAAACAGCACCACCCCCAACGGCAACCCCAGCAACACGGTAAATCCCAACGCAGCGCCGAGCATGCTCAGGGTGTCGAGACAGGCCTGGGCGATGTCCGCCCAATAGATATGTTTCAGCAACTCGGCCATCAATCACGACCAGTCATGGCGTGGCGGTTTCACGCCGTTGAGCATCCAGTTGCCGACCACGTGGTATTTCCAGCGCACCGGGTCGTGCAGGGTATGAACCCGGGCGTTGCGCCAATGGCGGTCGAAGTTGTGCTTCTTCAGGGTCGAGCGGGTGCCGCCGAGTTCGAAGAGTTTGTTGCTGGCTTCGATGGCAATTTCAGTAGTCAGCACTTTGGCCTTGGCCACCGCGAGGGAAGCCTGGGCGACGTTATCTTCGTCGGGTGCCGGACGCGCCGCATCCAGCGCTCGCCCTGCCCGTTCCAGCAAGGCTTCGGCGGCTTCCAGACGAATCTCCAGGCCACCGACCTGGATGATGGTCAGCGGATCTTCACTGGCCTTTTCCACACCCGCATCGATCCACGGCCGAGCGAACTGCCGGACGAAGGCGATGGTGTCGCGCAGTGCCGCACGGGCGATGCCGGCGTCGATGGCCGCGGTGGTCAATTGTGCAAACGGGCCGGCCAGCGTCGGCGATTCATAGGAACGGTAGGTCGGGAACAGATTGAATGCGCTGACGTGCAAATCCTCGGCGAGCACGGTGCCGCTGGACGTGGTGCGCTGACCGATGCTGTCCCAGTCGTCGACGATCACCAGCCCTTGGGTTCCACGCTGGACGAAGGCCAATTGACCCTTCTGCTCTTCGTCCAGCGCCAGCACCGCCAGCCAGTGGGCGTACAGCGAACCGGTGCAATAACCCTTGCGCCCGTTGATCACATGGCCGTCGCCATAACGGCGGATCGTCGCCTGAATGTCCTGGACGTTTTTGCCGCCGGTTTCCGACAAGGCATTGGCAAAGCGATGGCCCTGCAGTGCCAACTCGAAGAAGTGGGCCTGTTGTTCGGGCGTGCCTTGCAGGCGGATATCTTCCAGCAGGCAATAGTGATTTTGCGGGATCTGCCCCAGCGACGGATCGGCGGCGGAAATGATCGCGATGACCTGCGCCAGCACCGCATAGGACACCTGTGCGCCACCAAACTCGCGAGGCACGCTGATGCCCCATAAACCACTGTTGGAATACAGATCGACAACATCGGCGGGGACCTGGCGCGTGCGGTCGCGCTCAGCGTCCTGCTCCAGCAATACAGCGGCGACACGCTCGGCGACACGCAGGGCTTCGGCTTCGTCGGCGATCCGATGGGCGGCCGGCGGGTTGATCGGATAAACGGCAGATTCAGGCATGTGACGGTCTCGACAACAGTGTTTAACAGAGCTATTGCAGCTTCTGTGCCGAGGTTCATCACCCATGATTTCGGGGGTTTGACGGGTGTTTTTCAGCGTTTCTGATGATGCAGCCGAGCAATCTGCTGCTGCGCTGTTGATGGCTGAACAGTGAGGCTGCTCGTCGGGTGCCCGGCTGCCAACACCACGCTGACCTATATTTAATCGGCCGGAAATCGGCGCAGGAGACTTTCCACCCACAACAACAAACAGGGAGATTCATCATGAGCGTCAAACCCATTCCAGAGGGTTATCACAGCATCACCCCGTACCTGGGCATTCAAAAAGCAGCCGAAGCGATCGAGTTCTACAAGAAGGCCTTTGGCGCCATCGAAGTCATGCGCCTGGCCATGCCTGATGGCGGCATTGGTCACGCCGAACTGAGGATCGGCGACTGCCCGATCATGCTCGGCACACCGTGCGATCAGGGGCCGCTGAGCAATCCTGACAACTCGCCGTCAGTGGGCCTGCATCTGTATGTGACGGATGTGGACAAGTCCTACAAACAGGCGATTGATGCGGGCGGCACGGTGGTGTCCGAGGTCAAGGATCAGTTTTACGGCGACCGCTCCGGGACGTTGAAGGATCCGTATGGGCATTTGTGGTTTTTGGCTACGCGCAAGGAAGACCTGACTCAAGAGCAGATTGAGCAGAGGGCGAAGGAGATGTTTCAGCAGGGTTGAGATTTTCAGTGTCTGACCGGCCCTCTTCGCGAGCAGGCTCGCTCCCACAGGTACAGCGGTGATCTTGTGGGAGCGAGCCTGCTCGCGAAGGGGCCATCCCCAGCACCTCAAATCCGCTCCTGTAATGACTAACCGCCAATAAGAAACATTTACTTTCATCTCCCCCTTCGGGATTTCTGTTCCTCATCCGTCTTATAGAGATGCAGTCGGCGTGCGCAGGCAACAGCCACCGCCGGCCTTTTCATGGACCTCAACGCTGGGAAGCCCGCAGCAGAGGTTCTCTCATCGATACAAGACCTTTAATCATGTCGAAGAAATCCCGTTCCAAACTCTGGTTTCTGGTCCACAGCTGGCTGGCATTGCCGATCTGGTTTTTCGTGCTGATTGTCTGCGTCACCGGCACATTGGCGGTGATCAGTCAGGAAATCGTCTGGCTGGCCAACCCGCAAATGCGCGCCAGCCAGCCGTCGGACGATGCGCCGTTGCTCAGTTATGACCAGATCATAGCGGAGATCAAAAAGGCCGAGCCGGACACGCTGGTCGAATCCATCAGCCGCCCCGATGAATCCCACTTCGCCCTCGACGTCAGCGTCAGCTACCCCGACGGCCGCTCGGTGACCGTGTACGTCAACCCGTACAGCGGCGTCATTCAGGGCACCGCCCCGGCCTTCGATTTCAAGGCGTTTACCCGCGCGCTGCACGGCTGGTGGCTGGTGCCGTTCACCAATGGCTACAGCTGGGGCTGGTACCTGGTGTCCTTCTTGAGCCTGCCGTTGCTGGCCTCGTTGGTCACTGGGCTGGTGGTCTACAAAAAATTCTGGAAAGGCTTCTTCCGACCGACCCTGCGCATTCGTCATGGCGCGCGGATTTTCTGGGGCGACTTTCATCGCCTCAGCGGTATCTGGTCGATCTGGTTCATTGCGGTGATTTCCGTCACCAGCACCTGGTTCCTGATTCAGGCGTTCATGTTCGATAACCAGATCTCGATTTCCACCGCGCCGGTGGCCCTGGTGGTGCCGCGTGAAAGTGTGCCGGTGACCACAGATGGCTCGCCCGCACCGACGATCAGCCTCGAAACCGCGATTGCCCAGGCCAAGGAACGCATTCCCGGCCTCGAAGACAGCTTCGTCAGCCTACCCGCCAATGCCTACAGCTACCTCTCGGTGGGGGGACGCAGTTGGTATCCGCTGATGTACCAGACGGCCGACATCAACCCCTACACCGGCGACGTCGCCGCCACGCGCCTGCTGTCGGACCGCACCGGCCTGGAGCTGGTGACCGAGTCCATGCGCCCCTTGCACACCGGTGATTTCGGCGGGATCTGGATCAAGCTGATCTGGTTTTTCTTCGGTTTGATCCTGAGCATGATGGTCCTCAGCGGCCTGCTGATCTGGACCAAACGCACCGCCCTCGCCACCGCCAACGCCCTCAAGCGCAGCCACAAACAGCCACGGGTGCAAGCCGCGACGGAGGTCAGCCAATGAACGCACACGTCAAGCAAACACCGGACTCGATGTTGCGCCGCTTCTGGCTGAAATGGCGCTTCCACATCAACGTTCTGCTGTTGTTGGTGCCGCTGGGGTTCATGCCCAAATACTTCGCAGACGCGGCACTGTTTCGCGGCGATACCGGGCTGGGTGAGCGAGAGATCGGAGAAGTCCAGGTCGGCCCGTGGAGCCTGCGTCTGGCCGAGTTGCGCAATGAGGCCCCGACACTCGATGGGCCGGCCGGCCACATGAAGAACTTCACCGCCGCGCTGTGCGACAGCTGCCGCGATCAGGTCAAGGCGACTTACCTGCGCATCGGCAAACCGCGCAGCCTGCGGGCCGCCGGGGTGATTTTCTTCGGCACGCCGCACCGCATGGCCGCCATGGTGCCGATCCCGGAAAAGACCAAGGCTGACGCCGAGCTGTGGATCACCATGGAAGGCTGGGACGGCGCGATGCATCAGGCCGCCCTGCCCCTGAGCCAGGCATCGCCGGCCACCGTCGCGTGGCTGAACCAACCAGGAGGCAAACCATGATTCGCATTTTTCGCCCACTCCACGCCGTTTTGCTGGTGCTCTGCGCCGGTTTCAGCGCCAGCGCGCTGGCGCACAACCCGATGTGCGAATGCAAAGCCGTCGATGCCGAACAGATCAAATGCACCGGCGGGTTCTCCGACGGCAGTGGTGCGCCGGGCGTGACCCTGGACGTGATCGGCTACGACGAAACCATTCTGGTGCCGGGCAAGCTCGGCGCCGATTCCACGTTGACCTTCAAGAAACCCGGCGCGGAGTTTTATGTGCTGTTCGACGCCGGTCCCGGCCACGTCGTCGAAATCGACCAAGCGGACATCGAATCACCATGAGTACGCCTACCACACACGTTGTGCGCCCGGCTGGTGCCGGCCACGAAACCCTTTATGTGCTGCTGTTGTGCCTGATGATTCTGGCGGTGGCCGGTTCGGTGGTTGCCTGGCGCCACGAGTCCCAGGCCGTAAGCAGCGTCGGCAGCCATCAACTGGATGCCCGCCGCGACTTGAGTGCGTCCGAGCAAGGGATCTACGCCGACCTGCGGGTGACGCTGGACGAGATTCATTTGCTGCAACAGGAACAGCAAACCCTGCCAACACCTGAAGCCCTCGCCGAGGAAGGATTTGCACCGTTCGCCCAGGACGCCAGCTCTGTCAGCCGTGGCGCCCATGCCTGGCAATTGCTCGACGCCAAGGCTTACTTCGGCCAGAGCCAGACACCCGCCGTGGCCGGTTCGTTTTTGATGCGCCTGACTGCTGGCACCGAGGCGCCGGACATCTGGCTCAACCGCGCCACCGATCTCAAAGCCCCGACCGACCTGACGGACGCAGCCCTCGAAAGCGCCGGCTGGCAATTGATCGTCGCGCAATTCGATGCCGGCGTGACCCGCCAGCACCGGCACTGACCCCTCGCATTCATCCGAGAGAAGACCGCTTTCCCATGCCTATTTCATCTTTCCTGCGCCTGCTATCGGTCGGCTTGCTGGCTTGCCTGCTGACTCCTCTGACCCATGCCGACGACGCCAAACGCCTGCGCATCGGCATCACCCTGCACCCTTATTACAGCTACGTTGCCAACATCGTCGGCGACAAGGCCGATGTGGTGCCGCTGATTCCGGCCGGTTTCAATCCGCATGCCTACGAACCCCGCGCCGAGGACATCAAGCGCATCAGCGGGCTGGACGTGATCGTGCTCAATGGCGTCGGTCATGACGACTTCGCCGACCGCATGATCGCTGCCAGCGAAACCCCGAACATCCCGGTGATCGAAGCCAACGAAAACGTGCCGCTGCTGGCCGCTACCGGCGTCGCCGCACGTGGCGCCGGCAAGGTGGTCAACCCGCACACGTTCCTGTCGATCAGTGCCTCGATTGCCCAGGTCAACAACATCGCCCGGGAACTGGGCAAGCTGGATCCGGCCAACGCCAAGACCTACACGCAAAACGCCCGCGCCTACGGCAAGCGTCTGCGGCAGATGCGCGCCGACGCCCTGGCGAAGCTGACCCAGGCCCCCAACGCCGAACTGCGCGTGGCCACGGTTCATGCGGCTTACGATTACCTGCTGCGCGAATTCGGCCTGGAAGTTACTGCGGTGGTCGAACCCGCCCATGGCATCGAACCGAGCCCGAGCCAGTTGAAAAAAACCATCGACCAACTACGCGAACTGGACGTGAAAGTGATCTTCTCGGAGATGGATTTTCCCTCCACCTACGTCGATACCATCCAGCGTGAATCCGGGGTGAAGCTGTATCCGCTGTCGCACATCTCCTATGGCGAATACACCGCTGACAAGTACGAAAAGGAAATGACCGGTAACCTCAACACGGTGGTCCGGGCGATACAGGAGTCGGGCCAATGACCGCACAAGAAAACCTCGCTGTCCAAAGCACCGGCCCGACCCTGGATTTCGCCGATGTCAGCCTGACCCTCGGGCGCACGACGATCCTCGACAACGTGACCTTTCAGGTCTCGCCCGGCAGTGTGCACGCGCTGGTCGGCCCCAACGGTGGTGGCAAGAGTTCGCTGATCAAGACCCTGCTCGGGCAGATGCCGCATCAGGGTCGCCTGAGCCTGCAATGGCCGGGCGAACCCGGGACCATCGGCTATGTACCGCAAGCCCTGGAGTTTGATCGCGGCCTGCCCATGACCGTCGACGATTTCATGGCCGCCATGTGCCAACGCCGCCCGGCGTTTCTCGGGTTGAGCAAGCACTACGCTGCCGCGATTGGCGAGGCGCTGGAACGGGTCGGCATGCAGGACAAACGCAAACGACGCATGGGGGCGTTGTCCGGTGGTGAGCGTCAACGGGTGCTGCTGGCGCAAGGGCTGATCCCGGCACCGCAACTGCTGGTGCTCGACGAACCGATGTCGGCGCTGGACGAAGCCGGTATCCAGGTGTTCGAACGGCTGCTCGGCGACTGGCGCCAAAGCGGCATCACCGTGCTGTGGATCGAGCACGATCTGGAGGCCGTCGGGCGTCTGGCAGATCGCGTCACCGGGCTCAATCGCCGGGTGTTATTCGATGCCACGCCGAAACAGGCACTGACCCCGGAACGTCTGCTGACCCTGTTCTCCACCCATCCACGGAGCGCTGCCTGATGAGCTATGAAGCCTTTCGCTTGATGATTCAGGGCTGGGCGTCTTCGGGGTATCTGCCCGAGGCGCTGGCCTACGGATTTGTGGTCAACGCGTTGCTCGCCGGCCTGTTGATCGGCCCGGTGCTCGGTGGTTTGGGTACGCTGGTGGTGGTCAAGCGCTTCGCGTTTTTCTCCGAAGCGGTGGGTCACGCGGCACTGACCGGCGTGGCCATCGGCATCCTGCTCGGCGAACCCTACACCGGGCCTTACGGCAGCCTGTTTGGTTACTGTTTGCTGTTCGGCATTTTGCTCAATTACCTGCGCAACCGCACCGGTCTGGCGCCGGATACCTTGATCGGTGTGTTCCTGTCGGTGTCGCTGGCATTGGGCGCGAGCCTGCTGCTGATTCTGGCGGGCAAGATCAACGTGCACATTCTGGAAAACGTGCTGTTCGGTTCGGTGTTGACCGTCAACGGTAACGACCTGGCGGTTCTGGCGATCGTCGGTTCGCTGGTCATGGCGCTGGCCTTGCCGCTGTACAACCGCATCATGCTGGCCAGTTTCAACCCGCAATTGGCGGCGGTGCGCGGGGTGGCGGTGAAGACCCTGGACTACCTGTTTGTGATTCTGGTGACACTGATCACCGTCGCCGCGGTGAAGGTCATCGGCGCGATTCTGGTCGGCGCGCTGTTGGTGATTCCGGCAGCCGCCGCGCGCTTGCTCAGCCAATCGCTGAAGGGCTTTTTCTGGTGCTCGGTGCTGATCGCCACGGTCAGCACGCTGTGCGGGATTCTGGCGCCGATTGTCTTTGATCTGCCGATCCCGTCCGGTGCCGCGATCATTCTGGTGGCCGGTATCGCCTTCGCCCTGTCCGCCATTGCGCGCGGAGTCGTCCCAAGCCTCAAAGGGAATCTCGGATAAATGTCTTTTTCTCTGCGTCAACTGACCCTGGCCGTTGCTTTGTGTGGGCTGGCCAATACAACTTTTGCGGCAGAAAACGCCAAACCGCTGCACGTGCTGGCGTCCTTGCCGATCACTTACGGACTGGGCGAAGTGCTGCTCAAGGGCACCCAAATCAACCTTGAACGTGCCGCACCGGCGAACCTGCCCGGCAGCCGTCAGACCGCATACTTCACCGGCCGTGGCGCCCCGGCGCTGGCCAAACTGGCGACCGACGCCGATGCGGTGATCGGCCTGCGTTCGCTGTGGGCGGATGATCCGCTGTATCCGATCTCCCGCCGCAGCAACATTCGCATCGTTGAAGTCGATGCGGCGCGCCCGGTGGACGGCGCCCTCCCCGGCATCGCCGTGCAGCCAGACAACAAGGTCGAGGGTTTGAACAGTCAGCCGTGGCTGTCCAGCAACAACATGGGGCGGATGGCGGACGTGATGGCCGCTGACCTGGTGCGCCTGTCGCCAGAAGCCAAGCCTGCAATCGAGGCTAACCTGGCGGCGCTGAAACAGCGTTTGCTCAAGTTCAGCGCCGACAGCGAAGCGCGGCTGGCCAGTGCTGACAATCTCAGTGTGATGAGCCTCAGCGATCACTTCGGCTATCTGATTGGCGGGCTCAATCTGGAGTTGATCGGGATTGACGCGCGCCCGGATGCCGAGTGGACGCCTGAAGCGCTCAAGCAATTAGGCGCGACGCTGAAGGACAATGAGGTGGCGGTGGTGTTGCATCATCGGCAGCCTTCGGACGCGGTGAAAGCGGCGATTGCCGAAGCCGGTAGCCGGTTGGTGGTGTTGAGCGTGGATGCGGCGGATCCGGTGGCCGAACTGGAAGGAAATGTGGATTTGGTGATCAAGGGGTTGAACGGCGCTTAAGTCAGTTGGACCGCGTTATCGTTCTTCGCGAGCAGGCTCGCTCCCACAGGGGATTTGTGTGATGCCGCATATCCAGTGTGGGAGCGGGCTTGCTCGCGAAGACGGCCTCACAAACGCCACAAACTCCGGACATGAAAAAGCCCGCTGACCTTCTCGGTTCAGCGGGCTTTTTTCGCACGCTCAATCAGTGAGTCACTGCCGCCTGCTCTTCCATCTTGCGACGCAAACTCAGCGGACGCATGTCCGTCCAGGTTTCTTCGATGTAGGCCAGGCATTCCTTCTTCAAACCGCTCTTGCCCACGGTGCGCCAGCCCTCTGGCACGGCTTTGTAGTCAGGCCAGATCGAGTATTGCTCTTCGTGGTTGACCACGACCTGAAAGAGGATGTCCTCGCGGTCGAATACTGAAGTCATGGGCGTTTCTCCATCGCTGTAGGGTGGGCTGCGCGGCGTGCGCAGCCGTTATGTAGAAAGAACGTTCAGGGCGCCAAGAAATTTAGAGACTGGCGGTGGCCGCGGCCATGGCCCGGCCGAAAATCCCGGCGACCTGATCGATTTCAGCCGCCGTGATCACCAGCGGCGGCAGGAAGCGCACGACACCGCCATGACGGCCACCCAGTTCGAGAATCAACCCGCGCTTGAGGCATTCGCGCTGCACCAGCGGCGCCAGTGCAGCAAATATCGGCGGATGGCCCTGAGCGTCCGGCGCTCCGTTCGGGTCGACCAGTTCAACGCCGAGCATCAAGCCGCGACCGCGGATGTCGCCCATCTGCGGGAAGTCCCGCTGCAGGATGCGCAGGTGTTCACTCAAGCGCTCGCCCATCGCGGCCGCGTGCTCGCACACCTTTTGTTCGACCAGATAACGCATCACTGCAGAACCGGCGGCCATGGCCATCTGATTGCCACGGAAGGTCCCGGCGTGTGCGCCCGGCAGCCAGGTGTCGAGCCAGTCGCGGTAAACCACCACTGCCAGCGGCAGGCTGCCGCCGATGGCTTTGGACATCACCACCACGTCGGGAATGATCCCGGCGTGCTCGAAGGCAAACATCTTGCCGGTGCGGGCGAAACCGCTCTGGATTTCATCGACGATCAGCGCCACGCCAGCCTTTCCGGTGATGCGACGCACACCGCGCAACCAATCGAGATCCGCCGGAATCACGCCGCCTTCGCCCTGCACCACTTCCACAATCACCGCCGCCGGCAATTGCACGCCGGCCTCGGGATCATTCAGCAGGTTTTCCAGGTAGCTCAGATTGACCTGCACGCCCTGCGCCCCACCGAGGCCGAACGGGCAACGGTAATCGTAGGGATACGGCATGAACTGCACGCCGCTGCTGAGCAAGGCACCCAATGGCTTTTTCGGTCCCAGACTGCCCATCAGGCTCAATGCGCCCTGGCTCATGCCGTGATAACCGCCCTGGAACGACAACACGGTGCTGCGTCCGGTGGCGGTGCGCACCAGTTTCAGCGCGGCTTCCACCGCATCGGTACCAGTCGGGCCGCAGAACTGGATTTTCGCCTCGGCGGCCAGTGCAGGCGGCAGCAGGCCAAACAGGTCCTGCACAAACTGGTCCTTGACCGGCGTGGTCAAGTCGAGGGTGTGCAGCGGCAGCCCATCGCTCAGCACTTGCTGAATCGCTTCGATCACCACCGGATGGTTGTGCCCCAGTGCCAGCGTCCCGGCACCGGCCAGACAGTCGATGAAATGGCGACCTTCGACGTCCTCGACATAAATGCCCTTGGCACGTTTCAGCGCCAGGGGAATGCGCCGCGGGTAGCTGCGGGCATTGGATTCCTGCTGGTTTTGACGGGCCAGCAGCGGCGATTCATTGAACTGGTACAGCGTTTCGGCAGACATCGGGACAATCCGGGCCGGCTGATCTTCGATAAGGCTGGTAGCGACTGACATTTCTCGACCCCTCAATAAGGTTTCCTGTTCTGGAAACGCATCAGGGGCTCAAGGATTTAGACCGTCGACAACGCTTTGTGCATGGGAACCGCCTGAAGCCCCGCCACCGCGAAGGTTTCAGCGCAGGCCTGGTAACCGAGATGCCGATAAAAGGCCTCGCCGGTTCGGGTGCTGTTGAGTCGTGCCAAGTGCACGCCGTGATCGATCAACCAGCCTTCAAGGTCGCGCACCAGCGTCTGCCCGACACCTCGGCGGAACCATTCCGGCTGCACGTAACAGAACGCGACCCTGCCGCTGATGGCAGCCATCGCGACGCCGACCGGTTTGTCGTGCAACAGGGCGATGTTGAGGTACAACCGTTGGTCAGTCAGCCAGGGCTGGACGTGTTCGATGGTTTTGTTCTGGACCCAGGTGGCGACGGTTCGCGGGTCATTGCGGTGATCCAGCACGCACCCAACCCGAATGGAGCGCTCGACGATGCGGCTGATGATGCCCGCGTCGGCGGAGGTTGCCTTGCAGATATGAACCGATGCTTCCATGGCGCTGTTACCTCAATCCATTGAGAAAAAGCTGCCGGGGACGATAGCGCTCCGGGGCGCGGGTGACTAATGGAGAAACATTACATTTGGTGTGCAACACAAGCCCCTCTGTGGGAGCGAGCAAGCTCGCTCCCACAGAGATTGGGGGGTGTTGGTTAGATTGTTTGCAGGGGCATGGTCAGCTCAACCCGCAACCCATCCGGTCGGCTGTCGAACCGCAACGTGCAGCCGCAGCGCTGGACAATCGCCTGAACAATCGCCAGCCCCAAGCCGCAACCGGTGCTTTGGCCATTGCGCCAGAAGCGCTGGGTCAGGTGTTGCAGATCGTCTTCGGCAATCCCCGGCCCATGGTCGCGCACCAGAAAACGCGCACGATTGCCGGTGGTTTCCAGGCTCAATTCCACGGCGCCATCGCCAGGGGTATGACGCAAGGCGTTGTCCAACAAGTTGCGCAATGCGGCAATCGACAACACGGCGGGCATTTGCACCGGGGCACTGGAGAACGTGTTCGGCATCTGCAGCTTGATGCGTTGCCGATCCCCGCTGGCGGCGTCCTGAATGGCCAGTTTCGCCACTTGTTCAGCGCTGCACTGAACGCCGTCATCGAATGACAGACTGCCCTCGACCCGCGCCAGCAACAGCAGTTGTTCAAGGGTCCGGTGCATGCGGTCGGCGCCCTCTTCAGCCCGGGCCAGAGATTGATCCCGCGCCGCGCCGTCGGTCATGCGCGCCACTTGCAGGTGGGTCTTGATCGCGGTCAACGGGCTGCGCAGTTCGTGCGCCGCATCGCCGGTCAGACGTCGTTCACGTTCAATGGTCTTGCCGATGCGCTGGAACAGCTGATTCTGCGTGTCCAGCAGCGGTTGCAGCTCGCTGGGCAGCGGCTGGATCTGCAACGGTTCGAGGGAATCGGCGCTGCGCCGCATCAGCGCGTCGCGCATCCGGTTGAGCGGCGCCAGCCCTTGGCCGATGCCCAGCCACAACAGGCACAGACAGCCGAGCAACGCCACACCCACCGGCACTGAGGCGGCCAGCAGGATCGACATGTTCAGCGCCTCGCGCTCGATTTGCCGGTCGGCGGTGGTGATGCGCAGATCGCCGCGCGCCAGGGTGAAGCTGCGCCACGGCGCGCCGTCAATCATTTGGTCGTGAAAGCCCATTTTCTCGGCTTCCAGGGTTTGCTGCGGATCGGTGTGGCTGCGGGCGAGGATTTCGCCACGCAATGAACTGACCTGACAGGCCATGCCGCCGGGGATATTCAACTGTTCAGCGCTGAAATGGGTGCCCTCGCCCTTGCTCGGCAACGCGGGCAATTGTTCCATCAGGCCGGCGACCATGCGCGCTGAAGCCACCAGCCGCTGGTCGAGGGAAAACATCATTTGGTTACGCAGGTCGCTGAGCATCCAGGCCGCCGCCAGCGCCCAGATCAAGGCAAAAGCGGCGCCGAGGGTCAGGCTCAGGCGCAAACGCAGGCTCATCACTTCGAGGATTCTCCGCCATCAGCCGGCCCCAGGCGATAGCCCAGGCCGCGCACGGTTTCGACGATGCCGTTACCGAGTTTACGCCGCAGGTGATGGATGTGGACGTTGAGGGCGTTGCTTTCCAGTTCGTCGTTGAAACCGTAGACGCTGTCCTTGAGTTGCTCGGTGGAGAGCACGCGCCCGCGGTTATGCAGCAAGGCTTGCAGCAACGCCTGCTCGCGACGCGACAAGTCCACCGGTTGACCGCCGAGCAGGGTTTCGCGACTGCTGGGGTCGTAGGTCAGCGCACCGTGTTCTATCAGGTTGATACTGCGCCCCGCCACCCGGCGCAGCAACGTGTGCAGACGCGCAGCCAGTTCGCGCAGATCGAACGGTTTGAGCAGGTAGTCATCAGCGCCGGCTTGCAAGCCATCGACCCGATCCGTCACTGAATCGCGCGCGGTGAGAATCAGCACCGGAATCTCCAGGCCGTTATGACGCAGTTGCTGCAACAGCTTCAGGCCATCTTCGTCGGGAAGGCCGAGGTCGAGCACCATGACGTCGAATTCAGCGACCTTGAGCATCGCGCGCGCAGACGACGCGGTGGCGACGTGCTCGACCGTCAGGCCTTGTGCGGTAAGCCCGGCAACAATGCCGCTGGCGATCAGCTCATCGTCTTCACAAACCAGTACGTGCATGGGCGCTCCCAGGAGTAAAAACGCGAGTCAAACAGGCGAGGATTAAGGCGCAATTATGGCAAGTGCGGTGGCTGACGAACAGTATCGATTTCTCTCATCCACTTCCTTGAACGTACTCTTAATACTGCTTAGTTGCAAAGCGAAACAAACGACTCGAAAAAAACATACTGATAAATGCACGCAAAACGATAAGCTTCATTCCGCAGTACAACTTAAATAACCGAAACTTAAACAACGAAGACATCTATTGAAAAACCAAAAGTCTTCCACCCACTGAAAGGAATCAGTACATGCCCCAACTAAAAAACTTTGTCGCCATTGACTGGCGCTCTGGAACCGACGCTATTCATTTCTTCTTCAAAGATATCAATAAATACTCCAGGTACAGCAACGAGGACGAAAAAATCCCAGAGGGATACCCAAGTGCCATATCGCAAGGCAACTGGGGCGACTTCCATTCTCATGCCAAAAATCTGCGATTCGGCTTCACCACAACCAGCTTGTCCTATGATATCGGTGGGGTTGACTCGGATGCCTCCTGGTTATTCTTCTATGTGGGCGAAATACCCACTGTCTGTCGATATGATCAAGACGCCGATACCGTCAGTTATATCAAACCGGTTAAAGATTCCATATGGGCACCGCTGCTTCCTTATTTCGACCGTATCGTGGCAGGTACATGGTGGGACGTCACCGGGAAAAAGTTCATATTCAAGTTCATCATGAATGACGGCAATCACCTTTCTTTTGATTACGCCAAAAACCAGATCAGCATCACTTACTGGCCAGGGCTGGAACGTTATACCAATCGAATTATTACAGGCGTACAAAAAGACCGAACTTTTGCCGACAACTATTTCTACGTTTTCCTGACGAACAATCAATACCTGATCTACAACCTGCAACTCAATCGATTGCAATCCGGCCCTCACGCGGTCAATGACAAGACGTGGCCGGGCTTGCAGCGCGGCTGAAGATTCACCGGCGTGCGGTTAATCATCGGTTAATCGCCGCCTCCCATTGTGCATCTCACTTGCACAGGGATAAGGCTTACCCATGCGTCGTCTGTTTTTATTTTTTGTCCTCTTGATCTCGGGTATGGCCCAGGCAGGGAGCAATCCGTTCGATACCAAACCTGAATTCCTGCCAGTGGAAAAAGCGTTCGTTTTCACCTCCGAACGCCTTGAATCCGGTGAAACCCAGCTCTATTGGCAGATCACCGACGGCTATTACCTTTATCAAAAACGCCTGAAGTTCGATGGTTTGCCTGTTGATCAGCATCCCGTCTTGCCGGAAGGCGAAGCGCACAGTGACGAGTTCTTTGGCGAGCAACAGGTTTACCGCCAGGGTCTGGAACTGAAGATCCCGGCCGGCGCTACCGGGCAGGTCAAGGTGGGCTTCCAGGGTTGCGCCGATGCTGGTTTGTGTTATCCGCCGCAGACCCAGGTCGTGGATCTGGGCGGTGTCGCGCCGATTACCGCAAACGAAGCACCGGATCAGGCCTTGGCCAGCGACCTGCAACAACGGGCGCTGGGCTGGAGCTTGCTGGTGTTTTTCGGTTTGGGCCTGTTGCTGGCATTTACGCCTTGCTCATTGCCGATGCTGCCGATTTTGGCCGGTTTGATCGTGGGCAGCGGCGCCACCTCCAGGCGCGGGTTTGCCCTGGCGGGCAGCTACGTGGTGAGCATGGCGCTGGTGTATGCGGCGATGGGCGTGTTAGCCGCGCTGCTCGGCGCTAACCTGCAGGCGCTGTTGCAAAACCCGTGGCTGCTGGGCAGTTTCGCGGCGGTATTTGTACTGCTGGCGTTGCCGATGTTCGGTTTCTTCGAACTGCAACTGCCGGTGGCGGTTCGCGACCGTCTGGAAAACGTATCGCGCAATCAGCGTGGCGGCAGCCTGGTCGGCGCCGGTGCGTTGGGCGCGTTGTCCGGTTTGCTGGTAGGGCCGTGCATGACCGCGCCGTTGGCCGGCGCCCTGCTCTACATCGCGCAAAGCGGTAACGCGCTGCATGGCGGGCTGATTCTGTTTGCCATGGGCATCGGCATTGGTGTGCCGCTGCTGTTGCTGGTGACCATCGGTAACCGCTTCCTGCCCAAACCCGGTGCCTGGATGAACCTGCTCAAAGGCATCTTCGGTTTCCTGTTCCTCGCCACCGCGTTGCTGATGTTGCGTCCGGTGCTGAATGAGTCGCTGTGGATCGGTTTGTGCGGCGCACTGTTGCTGGTAGCGGCTTACAGCGCCTGGCGCCAGTCCAGTGGTTTTGGTCGAACGGCGCACGTGTTCGGTGCCGGTTCATTGCTCCTCGGATTGTGGGGCAGCCTGTTGATGATCGGCGCCGCCGGTGGCAGTGACGATTTGTTTCAGCCGCTGCAGGTCTATCGCGGTTCAACCACGGCCAGTGCCGGTGCACCGGTCGGCCACGAGGCCTTCACCACGATCAAAGACCCGCAAGCGTTGCAACGGGAACTGGATGCGGCGCAAGCGCAGGGCCAATGGGTGCTGCTCGATTACTACGCCGACTGGTGCACCTCGTGCAAAGTCATGGAAAAACAGGTCTTCGGCAAAGCCAAGGTGATGGACGCGTTGAGCGATGTGCGCTTGCTCCGGCTGGACGTCACCGCCGACAATGCCGCCAGCCGCGAACTGCTCGGCCGTTATAAAGTGCCGGGGCCACCGAGTTTCCTGTGGATCGGCGCCGACGGCGAAGAGCGTCGCAGCCAGCGCATCACCGGCGAGGTCGATGCCGACACCTTTCTGCAACGCTGGACCACTACCCGAGACGCCCGTTAATGCTGACCTTTACCCTCGGCACCTTTGCCATCGCGCTTAACCATCTGCTGCTGATCAGTGCCTTGGCACTGGCGACGTTTGTCGGCTGGCGGGTGGCCAAACGGGGTGGCGAGAACCCCGAGTCGGTGCTGTTCAGCCTGTTCCTGATGGGCATGCTGGCGGCCCGGATCAGTTTCGTGGCGGTTTACTGGATGCACTATCGCAACGATCCATGGCAAATCATCGACCTGCGCGACGGTGGTTTTCTGGCCTGGCCGGGGGTGATTGTGCTGCTGTTGGCCACGCTATATCGCGGCTGGCGTCGGCCGGGATTGCGCCGTCCTCTGGGATTCGGCGTGGGCAGCGGCCTGGCGTTCTGGCTGCTGGCGACCGTCTCCCTGAGCATTTACGAGCAAGGCACGCGCCTGCCGGAAATCAGCTTGCGCAATGCCGCCGGTGAAACCGTGCAACTGGCCGATTACAAGGGTGGTCCGCTGGTGATCAACCTCTGGGCCACCTGGTGTCCGCCGTGTCGTCGGGAAATGCCGGTACTGGAAAACGCCCAGCAACATCGCCCGGACCTGACGTTCCTGTTCGTCAATCAGGCCGAAAGCATGCAAAGCGTCGCCACCTTTCTCGAAACCCAGGGCTTGAGCCTGACCAACGTGCTGTTCGATGGCGGCGGTCGTCTGGGGCAGGCCGTGGGTTCCATGGCTTTGCCGACTACGCTGTTCTATAGCAATGACGGTCGCCTGTTGGGCAGCCACCTGGGCGAACTCTCGGAAGCCAGCCTGGCCCGCGCCCTGGAAAACTTCGACAGCCCTTCTTCTGCCGCACCGTCCACTTCTCCAAGGAAACTGCCATGCCCCGCCTCCGCCACCTGCTGACGCTGACCCTGGGCGCCGCCCTGCTGCACCTGCCGTCGGTGCAGGCCGCCGAAGAACTGCCTGAAGCAATCAAGAAGATTGAAGCCAAGGGTGCGAAAATCGTCGGCCAGTTCGATGCACCGGATGGCTTGCGCGGTTATGCCGCGCAATACCAGAACCGTGGCATGGCGCTGTACCTGACCCCGGATGGCAAACACGTGTTGCTGGGTAACCTCTACGATGCCGAGGGCAATGACCTGTCCACGGCGCCGTTGCAGAAATTGGTCTACGCGCCGATGTCCAAGGAAGTCTGGGGCAAGATGGAAGCCAGTAACTGGATCGGCGACGGAAAAAAGGATGCCCCGCGTGTCGTGTACCTGTTCAGCGATCCGAACTGCCCTTACTGCAATGTGTTCTGGGAGCAGGCGCGGCCGTGGGTGAAGGCTGGCAAAGTACAGCTGAGGCACATCATGGTCGGGATCATTCGCGAAGACAGCCCGGGCAAATCGGCGGCATTGCTGGCGGCCAAGGACCCGAGCAAAGCGCTGGAAGAACACGAAAAGGCTGGCAAGGAGAGTTCGCTCAAGGCGCTGAAGGAAGTGCCGCCGGTGATTCAGCTGAAACTGGCGGCGAACATGCAATTGATGGAAGACCTGGAGTTGCAGGCGACTCCGGCGATTTTCTATATGGATGACAAGGGTGAGCTGCAACAGCAGCAAGGCGCGCCTTCGCCAGATAAGTTGGCGAAAATCCTCGGGCCTAAGTGATCGACCTCCCTGGCCCCATCGCGAGCAAGCTCGCTCCCACAGGGGAACGCGATCAACTGTGGGAGCGAGCTTGCTCGCGATGGGCTGGCAAATTTAACTAATTTCTCTCAGCCAAAAACTTCAGCAGCGCCTCAGTGACAAATCCGGGATTCTCCAGGCTGGAGATATGCCCCGCCTCCGGCACCAGCACAGACGGGCACCCGATCAGTTCAGCCATTTCCTTCGCTTCCGACGGCGGCCGCGGCTTGTCCTGATCGCCACACATCACCAGCGTGGTTTCGGGATTCAACGCCCCCAGACGCGGCAACAAATCATCACGCGCAAAGGTAATCCGCCCCATCGGCACCACGCTTTCACGCAGGCGCTGCGGCGGCAGTGCAGCCAGCTTCGCGCGAAATTCCTGATACAGCGCCGACTGCGGATCGATGCCCGGACGGAAGAAAATCGGCACCACGATGTCGAGCAACGGCGCCGAGATCACACCGGTGTCTTCAATCTGTTTGAACAACGAGAAATAGTATTGGCGAGTCGGTTCCGGCTCGACCCCGAGGTAGGTGTCCAGCAGCACCAGACCGTTGATTCGCTGCGGTGCAGACAGCGCCAGCCGCGCGCCCCACATGCCACCGACCGACAAGCCGACCAGCGTGACGCGATCGATGTCCAGATGATCGAGCAACGCCAAGGCCTGACGCGCAATGTCGTCCAGCGATTGCGTGCCTGCGGGCAGCGGCCCGGATTCGCCGTGTCCCCACAGGTCCAGAGCGATGACCCGGTAGTGTGGTGACAGGGCGGCGATCTGCGGGGCCCACATGGCCTGGTCCCACAGGTAACTGCCGGCCAGCAGGACCGCCGGGCCGGTGCCTTGATCCAGGTAATGGAGGGCTTGACCCTCAATCGTTGCGAAGGGCATTGACGGGTTCCTTGGTGAAAACTGGAGTGGGGAGACTGTGCTGCGGTGGCCCCATAGTCAACATTTGGAGTGTCTGTACCGGCCCCATCGCGAGCAAGCTCGCTCCCACAGGTAATTGCATTCCAATGTGGGAGCGAGCCTGCTCGCGAAGAGGCCTTACCAGACGCTAAAGAATCAGAACCCCTCCAACTCAGCCATCAGGTCATTCAGCCGATCCACCTTCTCCTCGGTAATGTCATTCGCCGCCAACCCATCAATGTATTCCGCCAACTCCGCCACCGTGCTGCACTCGAACATCGCCCGCAGCGGCACATCCCGTTGCAGCGCTTTCTGCACCCGCGACGCAATCTGCGTCGCCAGCAACGAATGCCCACCCAGCTCGAAGAAGTTGTCGCGCACACCGACCTTCTCGACCTTCAACACTTCAGCCCAAATGGCCGCCAGCGTCTGCTCCAGATCATTACGCGGAGCCAGATAGTCCTGGCTCTGCAACTGGCCGATCTCCAGCGCCGGCAGCGCCTTGCGATCAAGTTTGCCGTTGGCGTTGAGCGGCATGCGATCCAGCCACAACCAGTGCAGCGGCACCATGTATTCCGGCAATTCGGCGCGCAGGCGTTGCTTGATGCGTTCCAGTCGTTCGCTCGGACTCAAGGCGGAATCAGCCTCGACCAAATAGCCGACCAGATGTTTGCCATTCACCCCTTCCTGCACCCCCACCGCCGCCTCGCGGACCTCCGGCTGTTCATGCAGGCGCGCCTCGATTTCCCCCAGTTCGATGCGGTATCCGCGAATCTTCACTTGATGGTCGATGCGCCCGACGTACTCCAGCACCCCGTCACTGCGACGACGGGCCAGGTCGCCAGTGCGATACAACCGATCCCCCGGCGCCCCAAACGGGTTCGGCACAAACACCTGCGCCGTGCGCAACGGATCACTCACATAGCCGCGACCGACACCGGTGCCGGCCACGCATAACTCGCCCACCGCACCCAGCGGCACCAGTTCCAGCGCGCCATCGAGCAGGTACAAACGGTTGTTGTCGGTCGGTGTACCAATCGGCAAATAGCTGCCGCGCGTCGAGGCCAGGTCGACGCGGAAGAACGCCACGTCGTCCGAGCATTCCGCCGGGCCATAAGCGTTCACCAAGCCGATCTGCGGGTAACGCAACAGCCATTGGTGCGCCAGTTCCGGCGGCATCGCCTCACCGGTCGGCAGCATCCAGCGCAGACCGTCGAGGCTCATGCGCTCCTGGGCAAGCATGCCCTGGATCAGCGACGGCACGCTTTCCAGCACGGTGATGCCTTGCGCCGACACATGCGCCAACAGCCCCTGTGGATCATGGGCGATGGTGTTTGGCACGATGTCCACCCGCGCACCGAACAACGGCGCGGCGAGGAACTGCCAGACCGAAATATCGAAGCTTTGCGAGGCAGTCTGGGCGATCACGTCGGCATCACTGAGGTTCAGGTACGGCACCTTGCTCAACTGGTTATTGAGCATGCCGCGCTGCTCGACCATCACGCCTTTGGGCAAACCGGTGGAGCCCGAGGTGTAGATCACGTAGGCGAGGTTATCCGGCCCGCTATAAATGCCTGGATTGCCCACCGAAACAGTGCTCGCCTGGACCTCTTCCCAGACCAACAATTTAGGCCGCTGGGCGCAACCGAACTCATCCAGCAACGCCAGCGCCTGTTCGCGGCAGGCCTGAGTGCACACCAGCAACGGCGTACGGCTCAGATCGATGATCCGGCTCAGACGTTGACTCGGCAACCCCGGGTCCAGCGGCAGATACCCCGCCCCTGCCTTGAAGCTGCCAATGATCATGCCGAGCAGATCGAGATTACGTTCGGCCAGCAACGCCACCGGTTGATCCAGCCCGACACCGGCGGCGATCAGGGCGTGACCGAGGCGGTTGCTGCGCTGGTTCAGTTCGACGTAGCTGTGTTGCTGATCGAGGCAACTCGCGGCGATCCGTTGCGGATGCCGAGCAACTTGCGCTTCGAACAACGCGACATAGCTCTGTTCCAGCGGGTAATCGTGTTCGCTCTGGTTGCAACCATGGATGAGGAATTCCTGCTCCTCGCCCCCCAGCAACGGCAAGTCGGCCATGTCGCCATGGAACCCTTCGACCAGCGCCAGCAGCAAGCGCTTGAACTCACCGAGCATGCGCTCGATGGTCGATTCGTCGAAATAACGCTGGTCGTAAGACAGGTGCAGGCCCAAGTCATCGCCCGGATAGCACACAGCCGTCAGCGGGAAGTTGGTGTGGGTGCGGCCCGAGTCCGAGGTCGCGTTGAGGCTTTGCGCACGGTCCAGCACCGACACTTCCACCGGGGCGTTTTCGAACACGAACAGACTGTCGAACAGCGGCTGACCTTTGGGCAGTTCACCGTGTTCCTGAATGCTCACCAATGGCAGGTATTCGTACTCGCGCAGCTGCATGTTGCTGTCGAGCAAACCGCTGAGCCATTGGCGCACGCTGCAACGCTGATCGTCTTCGGGCATTTTCACCCGCAGCGCGATGCTGTTGATGAACAGCCCCACGGTGCGTTGCATCTGCGGCATGTCCACCGGGCGCCCGGCCACGGTGACACCGAACAGCACGTCGCGATCACCGCTCAAGCGCCGTAGCACCAGCGCCCACGCCGCTTGGGCGAAGGTGTTGATGGTCAGCTGATACGCCTGCGCCAATTCACGCAATTGCGCACCGTCACGGGCATCAAGCCGGGTGTAGCGGTCGCCGACGATCATGCCGCCGCTGTCGCCGGCGTGTTCGCGCAGGAACGGTCGATCACTCGGGATCGGCGTAGTGCGTTCGAAGCCCTGCAGGTTGGTTTTCCACCACTGCCGCGCGTCAGTCAGGCTCTGGCGTTGCAGCCAGCCGATGTAGTCGCGATACCGTGGCGGCACGGCCAGTTGCGCCTCGCGGCCTTCACCGAGGGCCGTGTAGATCTCGAAGAAATCGTTCATCAACAACGAACGGCACCAGGCATCGATCAGGATGTGGTGGTTGCTCATCATGAACCAGTAACGCGCCGCACCGACCTTGATCAGGCGCAGGTGGAACGGGGCCTGATTGAGCAGATCGAACCCGGCCTCACGCTCGCTTTTCAGCAGGGCCTGCAACGTCGGTTCCTGCTCGGTTTCGGGCATCGCGCTCCAGTCGAGGTACTCGATCGGTGTGCTGCCCGGCTTGTGGATAACCTGCAGCATGTCTTCGCCGACGTTCCAGCAGAACGACGCACGCAAGGCTTCGTGACGGGCAATCACCGCTTGCCAGGCCTGGGCGAAACGCTGCGGATCAAGCTCGCTGTTGATGCGGTAGCGGTCCTGCATGTAGTAGAGCCCGGTACCCGGCTCCAGCAAGGTGTGCAACAGCATGCCTTCCTGCATCGGGGTCAGCGGGTAGACGTCTTCGATCACGGCGGCCGGAACCGGCAGCGCGTCGAGTTGCGTCTGGGTCAGTTTCGCCAGCGGGAAGTCCGACGGTGTCAGGCCACCCGCCTCGTCTTGCAGGCAATGTTCGATCAGGCTGTGCAGTTCACGTACGTAAGCGTCAGCCAGGTCGGAGATAGTTTGCGGGTCATAGCGTTCGGCGCTGAAGGTCCAGCGCAGCACCAGTTCACCGCCGTAGACCTGACTGTCGACGCTCAGCTCATTGGGCAGCGGCGCGTGCGGATCGTGGGCCTCGCCGACCGCTTCATCCAGCGGACGGAACAAGGCATCCACGCCAAAGCTCTGGTCGAACTGACCGAGGTAGTTGAAGGTGATCGGCGCTGCCGGCAGCCCGGCCATCGCCTGTCGGCAGAGGTCGTCGGCCAGATAACGCAACACGCCATACCCCAAACCTTTGTGCGGCACGGCGCGCAGTTGTTCCTTGATCGCCTTGATCGAGTCGCCCTGCCCGCCGATCGGGGTCAGTTGCAACGGATAGGCGCTGGTGAACCAGCCCACGGTGCGGGTCAGGTCGATCTCTTCGAACAGGGTTTCGCGGCCGTGGCCTTCCAGTTGAATCAGGGTCGATTCGTCGCCGCTCCAGCGGCACAGCACGCGGGCCAGTGCCGTCAGCAGCAGGTCGTTGACTTGCGTGCGGTACGCGCTCGGCGCCTGTTGCAGCAATTGGCGAGTGCGCTCGCTATCAAGGCGCACGCTGACGGTGTGCGCGTGACGATTCTGCTGGCCGCCCTGAGGACGCTCGCAGGGCAATTCAACGCGTGGGCCGGCCAGTTGCGCCTGCCACCAGCTCAGTTCTTCGCGCAGGGATTCGCTGCCAGCGTACGCCTGCAAGCGCGCCGCCCAGTCCTTGAAGGCACTGGTTTTCGCCGGCAGGTTGACCGATTGTTGCGCGTCCAGTTGCCGGTAAACCGTTTGCAGATCATCCAGCAGCACGCGCCATGAAACGCCGTCGACCACCAGGTGGTGAATGGCGATGAACAGCCGTTGTTGTCCCTCAGGCCCATCGATCAGCAGCGCACGCAGCAACGGCCCCGCTTCGAGATCAAGGCTGCGCTGGGCATCGGCGAACAGCGCGGTGCATTGGTCCATCGACGAAACACGTACTTGCCACAGCACGGGGACATCGGACAGCGGTTGGTGTTCGGCGCGCCAGTGCGCATCGGTTTGGGTGAAGTGCAGGCGCAAGGCGTCGTGCTGTTCGATCACCGCCAGCAGCGCTTGCTCCAGGCGATGGGGCTCCAACGCCATTGTCGGTTCCAGCAGCAACGCCTGGTTCCAGTGTTGGCGCTCGGGGATGTCGGTATCGAAGAACCAATGCTGGATCGGCGTCAGACGCGACTCGCCGGTGAGCAAGCCTTGCTCGGCGGTGACCTGTCCAGTACGGGTCGCCACCGCGGCCAGAGTCTGCACAGTCTGGTGCTGGAACAGGTCACGCGGGCTGAAATGGATGCCCTGTTGCCGCGCGCGGCTGACCACCTGGATCGACAGAATCGAATCGCCGCCCAGTTCGAAGAAATTGTCGTTGAGCCCGACCTGCCCGACGTTCAGCACTTCGCACCAGATCGCGGCCAGGGTCAGTTCAAGTGCATTGCTCGGTGCAACATACTGCTGACGATTCAGCTCCGGGTCCGGTGCCGGCAATGCACGGCGGTCCAGTTTGCCGTTGGCGGTCAGCGGCATGCTGGCCAGCAGGATCAGGTGCGTGGGCACCATGTAATCCGGCAGTTGGGATTTGAGGTGCGACTTGAGGGATTCGCGCAGTTCGGCTCGTTGCGCTTCGTCCTGCTCGGCGACCTCCGTCACCAGATAGCCCACCAGTTGCTTGCCGCTCGGTGCGTCGAGGGCCAGCACCACGGCTTCACGGATCGATTCATGTTCCAGCAGGCGCGTTTCGATCTCGCCCAACTCGATGCGGAAACCGCGAATCTTCACTTGATGGTCGATGCGTCCGAGGTATTCCACCAACCCGTCGGCACGCTGACGCACCAGGTCGCCGGTGCGGTACAGGCGTCCGCCATTGTTGGCGAACGGATCGGCGACAAAACGTTCGGCGGTCATGCCCGGACGCTGGTGATAACCCTGCGCCAGACCGGCGCCGCCGACGTACAACTCGCCGGTCGCGCCTTGTGGAACCAACGCCAGGTCGGCGTCGAGAATGTAAGCCACCCGCGCACCGATCACGCTGCCAATCGGCACGCTGCCCAAGCCTTCTTCCAGCTGTTCAGGCGCGAGACTGGCCAGCGGCATGACTACGGTTTCGGTCGGGCCGTAAGCATTGAAAAACAGGCTGGGCTTGAAGGCTGCGCGAATCCGCGACAAGTGCTCGCCGGTCAGGGCCTCGCCGCCGGTGATGCACATGCGCACCGGCAGGGTTTCGCCCTGGGTCGCCAGCCATTGCGCCAACTGGCTGCCATAGCTCGGGGTGAAGCCGAGGATGTTGATGTGATGTTGCCGAATCAGCTCGCAGATTTCTTGCGCATCCCACTGCCCTTGCGCTCGCAACACCACTTGCGCACCGCTCAGCAACGGCACGAGTAAACGCTCGGTCGCGGCATCGAAGTTGATCGAATAGAAATGCAGCTCGCAGTCGTCCGGACGCATGCCGAAGCGTTCGATCACCGCTTGGCAGTGCATGGCGATTTCACCGTGAGACACCACCACCCCTTTCGGCTTGCCGGTGGAACCGGAGGTGTAAATCAGGTAGGCCTGATGTTGCGGCAGGCTGATAAACGGCAGCTCGGTGGTCGGGTAATTGACCAGCCCGGCCGTGTCCTCTTCCAGGCACCAGCGCGCGACCGTTGTTGGCAACTCGCCCAGCGCTTCGAACATCGCTGCATCGCTGAGTAGTAGACCGATACCGCTGTCTTCAATCATGTAGTGCAAACGGTCCAGCGGATATTCCGGGTCCAGCGGCACATAGGCACCGCCAGCCTTGAGAATCGCCAGCAGGCCGATGACCATTTCCAGCGACCGCTCAAGCGCCAGGCCGACACGCACCTGCGGGCCAACGCCACGCTCGCGAAGCATCCAGGCCAGTTGATTGGCGCGGCTGTCGAGTTCGGCATAACTCAGGGTTTGCCCGGCAAAAGTCAGGGCCGGCGCGTCTTTGCGGGCCAGTGCCTGCTCGCTGAACAGGTGATGAATGCACTGATCGAGGCGATGCTCGCCCGGTTCGACGCCAAGGCTATCGAGCAGGTGTTGCTGCTCACGGGTGTCCAGCAACGGCAGCTCACTGAGACGCTGTTGCGGATCGGTCAGCAACGCTTCCAGCAGATTGCGCCAATGTCCGGCCATGCGCGCGATGCGCGGTTCATCGAACAAATCTGTGCTGTAGGTCAGGCAGCAACCGAGACGATGATCGAGGTCGGTGACTTCCAGGTTGAGGTCGAACTTGGTCGCCCGCGCATCGTTGGCCAGGTACTCGACGGTCATGCCGGCCAGGGTGCGGCTCTGCTGGAACTCCCAGCGCTGCACGTTGCACATCACCTGGAACAGCGGGTTGTACGCGGCGCTGCGCGGTGGCTGCAACGCTTCCACCAGATGATCAAACGGCAGGTCCTGATGGGACTGGCCTTCGATCACGGTGTGGCGCACCTGCTCGAACAATTCACCGACGGACATCTGCCCATCGAGTTGGCAACGCAGCACTTGGGTGTTGAGGAACGCACCGATCAGCCCTTCGCTTTCCGGGCGAATCCGGTTGGCCACCGGCGCACCAATACGCAGGTCTGTCTGGCCGCTGTAGCGGTAAAGCAGCACGGCCAGCGCGGCGGTCATGGTCATGAACAGGGTCAAACCGTTTTGCGCGTTAAAGGCGCGCACGCGTGCCGCCAAATCATCGCTCAGGTCGAAACGGAACAGTTCGCCTTGATGGCTTTGCACCGGTGGACGCGGACGGTCCGCCGGCAGTTCCAGCAGCGGGTGTTCACGGCCCAGTTGCGCCGTCCAGTAATCGAGTTGGCTCTGACGCTCGCCGGACTCCAGCCACTGCCGTTGCCACACGCTGTAATCGAGGTAGTGCACCGGCAGCGGCGCCAGCGGTGATTCGCGGTCATCGACGAAGGCTTCGTAAAGCGCGCTCAGCTCCCGGGCAAAGATGTCCATCGCCCAGCCTTCAGTGACGATGTGGTGCAGGGTCAGCACCAGGTAATGTTCGTGCTCGGCGGTCTTGACCAGGCAGGCACGCAGCAGCGGGCCGGTTTCCAGATCGAACGGCGTATGCGCCTCGTCGTCAGCCAGTTGCTGGACGCGTTGCTCGCGGACTTCACCCGCCAGTGCGGAAAAATCCTTCCAGTCCATGCGCATTCCGGTTTGCCCATGCACCTGTTGCCGGGCCACGCCGTCGACGCTCGGGAACGTGGTGCGCAGGGTTTCGTGGCGCATGATCAGCGCTTGCAGCGCCGCTTCGAAACGCCCGACATCGAGCACGCCACGCAACCGCGCCATGCCACCGACGTTGTACGCCGGGCTGTCCGGTTCCATCTGCCAGAGGAACCACATGCGCTGCTGCGAATACGACAGCGGCACCGGTTGGCTGCGGTCGACTTGCTCGATCGGCGGTTGCTTGTTGGTGTGTCCGCTGACCTGAATCAGCCGAACCTGCTCGGCAAACGCGCCCAGTTCACTGTTCTCGAACAACGCACGCAACGGCAATTCGACGTCGCAGGCCTGGCGGGTGCGGGAAATGATTTGTGTGGCCAGCAACGAGTGCCCGCCAAGGGCGAAGAAGTCGTCGCGCAGACCGATTTGCGTCTGGCCCAGCACTTCGCGCCAGATGCCGGCGATCTGTTGTTCCAGCGCAGTGACCGGTTCGACGTGTTCACGCACTTGCCATTGCGGCTCGGGCAAGGCGCGACGGTCGAGCTTGCCGCTCGGGCTCAGGGGCATTTGCTCCAGGCGCATCAGCTGCGCCGGAACCATGTATTCCGGCAGCTCGGCCCCTAGCGCGGTGATCAGGCGTGTGGTCTGGGCGTCTTCGGTTTCGCTGGTTTCTGTGGTGGTGAAGTAACCGATCAACTGCCCGCCGACCGCCGTCTCGCGCACCAGCACCACGGCTTGCGCGACGCCATTCTGCGCCAGCAACCGCGCTTCAATCTCCTGCGGCTCGACACGGAAGCCGCGCAATTTGACCTGCTGATCGAGCCGGCCGAGGTATTCGATCACGCCGTCGGCGGTCCAGCGCGCACGGTCGCCGGTGCGATACAGGCGTGCGCCCTGCTCGCCCAGCGGATCAACGACAAAACGTTCGGCGGTCAGGCCAGGACGCCCCAGATAACCGCGCGCCAGCCCGATGCCGCTGATGCACAACTCACCGGGTACGCCCGCCGGTACGGGGTTGAGGTCGTCGTCGAGCACGCGGCAGATGACGTTGCCCAACGGACGGCCAATCGGCGAACGCTCACCATCGGCGGTGGTGCACTGCCAGTGGGTGACGTTGATCGCGGTCTCGGTCGGACCATAACGATTGTGCAGCTGCACGGCGGGTAATTGTTCCAGCACACGGTTGCGCAGTTCTGCCGGCAAGGCTTCGCCGCCGGAGAATACGCGGCGCAGGCTGGTGCATTCAGCAGTGAGCGGTTCGTCGATGAACAACGAAAGCAAGGGCGGTACGAAGTGCAGCGTGGTCACGCCGTACTGCTGGACCAACTGCGCAATGCGATGCGGGTCACGGTGTTCACCGGGGCCGGCCATCAGCAAACGGGCGCCGGTGATCAGCGGCCAGAAGCATTCCCACACCGACACGTCGAAACTGATCGGCGCCTTTTGCATCAGCACGTCGGTGTCATTCAGGCGATAGGTGTCTTGCATCCATTGCAGTCGCTCGGCCAACGCCGCGTGAGTGTTGCCGACGCCCTTCGGCTGACCGGTGGAACCCGAGGTGTAGATCACGTAGGCGAGGTTGTCGCCATGCAAATGCAGCCCCGGCGCATGGCTCGGCCAACCGTCGAGGTTGAGCGCGTCCATGGCAATCACGCTGACGCCCTCGGTGGCCGGCAGATGTTCAAGCAACCCGGTTTGGGTCAGCAGCAAGTCGACGCCGCTGTCGCCGAGCATGTAGGCCAGGCGTTCGGCCGGGTAGTCCGGGTCCAGCGGCACATACGCGCCACCGGCCTTGATGATCGCCAGCAGGCCGATCAGCAATTGCGGCGAGCGTTGCGCAGCGATGGCCACGCACACGTCCGGGCCGACGCCTTTGTCGCGCAGGTAATGCGCGAGGCGGTTGGCTCGGGTGTGCAGGTCGGCGAAGTCCATGGCGCCACCGTCCCACAGCAGGGCGGTGCGTTCCGGTGTCAGTTTTGCCTGTTCGTTGAGCCGTTGCGGCAGCCATTGGCTGGCCGGCGTGCAAGGCTCAGCGTTCCAGGCTGCTTGCTGAGCGTGCTCGCTCGACGTCAGCAGCGGCAGGTCGCCGATGGCCGTGTCGGGTTGTTCGCAAATGGCGCGCAAAAGGTTGCTGAAGTGTTCGGCCAGACGCGCAATGGTCGATGCGTCGAACAGTTCGCTGGCGTAGTCGAAAGACAAGCTGAGGCGACCCTTTTGGTCTTCCTCGCTGTGCAGTTGCAGGTCGAACTTGGCTTCGCGGCTGTGCCACGGCAGCTCTTCGGCAAGCAATCCCGGCAACCGGCGCAGTGCGCTCAAGTCCCGTTGCTGGTGGTTGAACATGACCTGGAACAGACCTTGTTCACGGGCTTGCGGGAACGCTTCGAGCAGTTGTTCGAACGGCAGGTCCTGATGCGCCTGGGCGCCCAATGCGTTCTGCCGGGTTTGCGCCAACAGCTCAACAAAAGGCTGCCGCGAATCCACTTCGGCACGCAGCACCTGGGTGTTGATGAAGAAGCCGATCAGACCCTGTGTTTCCAGGCGTGGACGGTTGGCATTCGGCACGCCGATGCGGATGTCGCGCTGGCCACTGTAGCGGTGCAACAGGCTCTGGAACGCGGCGAGCAGCAGCATGAACGGGGTTGATTCATGCACCTGCGCGGTCCGGCGAATGGCGTCGCTCAAGGTCGCGTCCAGCTTGACGGAATAACGCGCCGCGCTGTGAGTGTGCTGTGCCGAACGCGGGTGGTCGGTGGCCAGGTTGAGCGTCGGCTGCTCATCGCCCAACCGGGCTTTCCAGTAAGCCAGTTGTCGTTCACCCTCCCCTTGCACCAGCCATTGGCGCTGCCAACTGCCGTAGTCGGCATACTGGGTCGGCAAGGCGGGAAGTGTTGCTTGCTGTCCCTGGGATGCAGCGGCGTACAGGCGTGAGAACTCGTCGATCAACACGTTCAGCGACCAACCGTCGGCGATGATGTGGTGCATCGTTACCAGCAACTGGTGATCTTCATCGTCGAGGCGCACCAGCGTCACCCACAGCAGCGGGCCTTTCTCCAGATCGAACTGGGTACGCGCTTCGTCCTCACGGATCTGCTCGGCGCGGGCTTCACGCTCGGCGGCCGGCAGGTCGCTGATGTCGATCAATTGCAGGTTGAACCGGGTGGCTGCATCCACCTGTTGCAGCGCCACGCCGTCACGCTCGAAGAACCGCGTGCGCAGGGATTCGTGGCGCTCGATCAGTTGCTGGAAACTGGCGCGCAGCGCGTCTTCATCCAATTCACCACGCAAGCGCAACGCACCGGGAATGTTGTAGGCGCTGCTGTGCGGGTCGAGTTGCCAGGTGATCCACAGGCGGTTTTGCGCCAGGGATTGCGGCATGGCGTCGGTGCGCGGCAACGGGGTGATCGCGCCTTGGGCGAGGCCGCCATCCTGTTGTTGCTGAGCCACTGCATTGGCGAATGCGCCGAGAGTCGGCGCTTCGAACAACAGGCGCAGGTTCAGCTCCAGGCCGAGTGCTTCGCGCAGACGCGCGACTACTTGGGTGGCGGCGATGGAGTTGCCGCCGAGCAGGAAGAAGTGGTCGTCGGCATGGATCTGTTTGACCTGCAATTGTTCGCACCAGATCTGGCCGATCAGGGTTTGCAACTCAGAAGCGGTTTCGGTGTTTGCTTCACGCTCGGTGGCCGCTGACGGAAACAGCGCATAGCTGTCGAGACTCCCATCCGCCAGACGATTGCGGCACGCCGAGCGTTGCAACTTGCCGCTCGATGTCTTGGGCAGCGCGCCCGGATTCAGCAGCACCACCACGCTCGGCGCTTCTTGATACGCCTCGGCCACGGCTTGGCGGATGGCTTTGATCAGCGCTTCGGGCGCCAGGATTTTCTGCACGCTGCGGCTGATTTCCGCGGCGATGCCAATGCCTTCCTGACCGTCGATATTGACCGCGAATGCAGCGACGCGACCTTTGCGCACCACCTCCACTTCCCGCTCAATGGTTTGCTCAATGTCCTGTGGATAAAGGTTATGACCGCGAACGATCAGCAGGTCCTTCAGGCGCCCGGTGATGAACAGTTCAGCGTCGCGCATAAACCCCAGGTCACCGGTGCGCAACCAGGTCTGGCCGTTGTGCTGTACGAAGGTCTTGGCGCTGGCCTCGGGGTTGCGCCAATAGCCGAGGGCAATGCTCGGCCCGGTGGCCCAGACTTCACCGACAGCGTTGTCGGCCAGTTCAGTGAGCGCAACCGGATCGACAATCAGCACCGCGTGATCCGGCTGGCTGATACCACAACTCATGATCGCGCTGCCCTCGCCCGGTTCCGCACGGTTTTGCGCCATGGCTTGATCGTCCACGCGCAGGTTGCCAATGCCCCGGCCACGAGGGCTGCCGGCCACGAACAGCGTCGCTTCGGCCAAGCCGTAGGACGCCATGAAACTGTCCGGGGTAAAACCGCACGGGGCGAATTTCTCGGTGAAGCGCTCCAGGGTATCGAGACGAATCGGCTCGGAACCGGAATACGCCACACGCCAGCCGCTCAGGTCGAGTCGCTCCAACGCCGACTCGCTGACCCGCTCGCTGCACAGCCGATAGGCAAAATCCGGCCCGCCGCTGATCGTGCCCCCGTACTCGCTGATCGCTTCCAGCCAGCGCAACGGCCGGCCGAGGAAGTACGCCGGCGACATCAGCACGCACGGTACGCCGCTGAAAATCGGCTGTAACAGACCGCCGATCAAACCCATGTCGTGGTACAGCGGCAGCCAGCTGACGATCACGTCGTCAGGGTTCAGATCAATGCCAAAGCCGTGGCGAATCAGCAATTCGTTGGCCACCAGATTGCCGTGGCTGACTTGCACGCCTTTGGGCAATGCGGTGGAACCGGAGGTGTATTGCAGGAAGGCGATGTGGTCGCCTTCGAGGTTTGGTTCGACCCAGCGATCCGCCAGTTCCACATTGAGGGTATCGACGCAGAGCAGCGGCGGCGCGCCTTCGATCTGCTGTAACGCGTCGCGCAGATCGGCGCTGGTCAGCAGCAAGCGCGGCTCGGCATCGCTGATGATCGACAGCAGGCGTTCCTGATGATGACGTTTGGCCGATTCCGGCGGATAGGCCGGCACCGCAATCACCCCCGCATACAGGCAGCCAAAAAACGCGGCGACGTAATCCGGGCCACTGGGAAACAGCAGCACCGCGCGATCGCCAAATTCCGCCTCGGCTTGCAACGCACCGGCAATGGTTCGCGCACGCCGATCCAGTTCGCGATAGCTGAGGACTACAGCCTGATCCGGGGTGTCGGCAAGAAAACGCAAGGCCACCCGATCCGGCGTCAGGGCCGCGCGGCGCTGTAAAGCTTGGACCAGTGTGCTTGGGAGTTCGAACGCGTCGGTCATGAGTTTTCCTGCCTGATTTCGGCTTGCAAGTGGAATCGGTTTTCTGGCGTCACGCCCATGGGAAGGCGTGCAGGACGCGGTCTTCGCCGACCGCGCAAGGCATTGGGAATGCGGCTGTGGCCGGGATTCGCCCGGAGCCTTTCACCAATGAGAACGGATGACGTCTGCAAATAATTAGTCGACAGGCCGGATAGCCAGCGGGGATGGGTGGTGCAAGCGAGGGCGTCGGCGTGCGGCAGTTCGCACTTTGCACCAACGAGGCGCATTACTTCTCTTTCTCAATTGACAATCATTATCATTCAGCCTAATTTGTCGCTCGACGTGTCGGACGGCGCAGGTTTCGTGCCGTCCCACCAACCTATTGGCAGCAGGGTGATTTCCATGACGGAACAAGTATCCACAAGCAGGTGCGATTCACCGCTACTTCAGGCCTTCGTCGACAATCGACTGATTCTGGTCAAGATTGCAGCCCGCATTACCGGTTGCAGGTCACGCGCTGAAGACGTGGTGCAGGATGCATTTTTCCGGCTGCAATCAGCACCGGCGATCACGTCCTCGTTCAAGGCTCAGCTCAGCTACCTGTTCCAGATCGTGCGCAACCTGGCGATCGACCATTACCGCAAGCAGGCGCTGGAGCAGAAGTATTCCGGCCCTGAAGAGGAAGGTCTGAACGTGGTGATTCAAGGCGCTTCACCTGAAACCTCGCACATCAATTTCTCGACCCTCGAGCACATTGCCGATGCGCTGACGGAGTTGCCGAGCCGCACCCGTTACGCCTTCGAGATGTACCGCCTGCACGGGGTGCCGCAGAAGGACATCGCCAAGGAACTCGGCGTATCGCCGACCCTGGTGAACTTCATGATTCGTGATGCGCTGGTGCATTGCCGCAAGGTGTCGGGGAGTCGGGCGGATACTTTTGCTCGTCGCTAAGAGCTGAAATCGGCGTCGCCCCATTCGCGAGCAGGCTCGCTCCCACATTTGATCCTTGGTGCACACAAATTGTGTGTTCACTGGAGATCCCCTGTGGGAGCGAGCCTGCTCGCGAAGGCAGACTCAAGACCCATGCAGGTCCTGAGCCTTAAGCATCAAGCCAAAGCACACCGATCAAAAAACCGCTCCCGCCCCACCACCATCAACGCCGCGCGCTTGTGCGGGAAGTCGAACTCCTTCTCGCAGTAAAAACCCTGCCCCTGCATATGCCCGATCATCTTCGCGTTATCGGCGCGAGGCTCGGCCACCACCCGCTGCGTGCGCGGATCGTCGAGAAACAGGTAATGCACCAGCGCCGATAACCAGCTCGCCACTTTGTGCGGCCCCCGGTGATTTTCTTCACCCACCAGCATGTGGATGCCACGGTCGTAATCATCGACGTCATAGAACGGCGCGATGCGGTCTTCCTTGGCCCAATACGCTTCGAAGTAGGCAAACGGCTGATCATCGAAACAGCCGATCAGCGTTACCGTGTGCGGGTCCGCCGCCAGTTTGTCCAGGTAGTCACGATGCTGTTCGAGACTGCCCTCCTCCTGCCAGAAACTCGCCACGCGCGGGCTGTTCTGCCAGCGATTGAAACGTTCCAGGTCCAATTCAATGTCCACCGTGCGCAGGGAAATCCAGGCACCGAGATGCGCATCAAAGCGCCGATAGACTTCGCCCTGCGGCTTCGGTGGGCGCAGTGGATGACGCTTGCCGTTGCTGATGACCTTATGCTGCGGATAACCGACGGTCAGCGATTCACCCAGCCATGGCTGAGGCAATTGCCAGAACAGGGTGCGCAGGCAGTGATACTGGCCGGCGACTTCGGTAGGAATCAGCAATCCGCTGAGCAGTGCATCGTCGGGGACTTCATCGAGTTGCCAGGTCAGGCGCTGGCAAGCAGGATCACGGGCAAACAGCCAATAACACGCCGTCCGGATGCCATGTCCGAGCGGTTGGCCAAAGTGCTCTTCCACCTGCACCTGTAACTCGGGCTCGCGGGTCAGGCGCAGCTGAATCAACGGCAGCCCTTGCAGGCTGAGGTGCAGGCGATTTTCGCTTTCATCCGCTACAAGCGGCCCTTCGGCTGGCAAGGCCAGCGCAGTCAGGTCAATCAAATCGGGCATGGGTCGGGCTCACGTTAATCGTCGACAGTTCAACGATGTGACGTGAGCCGGGGCCGGAAATTTAAGACAAGTGCGTAAATACTGTGGCGCGAAATCAGTTTCGCGGCACCGGCACCACGGCGATTTTGTATGGATCGAAAATCTTCAGCATCTGGCCGTTGTCGCGCAATCCTTGCAGCAACTTGCCGAACGCTTCGCCAGTGATGGGCGCGGAGGGACGGAGGATGGCGTAGTGGTGATAGACCTGATCGATGCGCTGGGACACCAACAGCTGATCGCCGACTTTCTCGTTGCGCAGCAGGTAATCGCTCAGGTACGAGCGCGTCACCAGGGCAATGTCCGCCCGCCCGCGCAGCACCATCAGCAAATTGCTGTCGTGGGAATAGGTCAGCGTCGCGTTGTAGTTTTGCGCGAGGAATTTCGGGTCGGCATTGAAGTTGGCGAATTCGTAGTGATAGCCGCTGAACAGGGCCAGCCGCTTGCCGGAGAGGTCGGCAAAATAGTTCTGCTGCCGATCCGGCAGGCGTTGCGCGACAAAAATCTCGGCGTCTTCAAGCCCCATATCGACGTCGATGTGCGGAATGTCCTTCCACCCCCAATCCGGGTTTTCGAAAATCGCCATATCGACCCGACCCTGCTTGAAATCACCAAAGCGCCGTGGAATGGAAGTGGGCACCAGGACAAATTGATAATCGCTTTGCTCGCGATTCAACGCCTCGACCAGCTGTGGCAGCAGGCCGGTGTCGACACCGGTTTCCGGGCGAATGGTATAGGGCGGAAAATGCGCCGCCCCCACTCGTACCAGTTGTGCCGCGTGGGACGGCAATACCCAGAGCGCCGCAAGCGACGCCAGCAAAAGCTGCGAAGCCATCCTGATTGGCGAAGACATCAAAACAACCCACTCCCCAAAAAATACGCATCAATGCATTCAAGCTAGGCGGTTTCGGCCACTTAGCCAGTTTCCTTAGATTGGCACAACCTTATTGTTTTTCTTCCAGCACGAGAATCAAGGCTTCCTCGGCCAATTGATCGAGGCTCATGCTGCCGTCAGCGCGAAACCAGGTGGTGGTCCAGGACAATGCGCCCGTCAGGAAACGCCGCGTGATGAACACATCGCCGCGAATGAAACCTGCCTCTTTGGCTTCGCCCAACACCTGCAGCCACAGTTCTTCATAAATATCACGCAGCGCCAATACCTGCGCCTGCCCGTCTTCGGACAACGAGCGCCATTCATACACCAGCACCGCCATGGCCTCGCCGCTACCGCCCATGATCGACTGCAGTTCACAACGAATCAGCGCCAGCACCCGTTCGCGTACGTTGGCGGACTCGGCCAGGGCCGCACGCATCAACGCGGTGTTGTAGCGGATGGTCTCTTCCATCACGGCGCGAAGGATTTCGTCCTTGCTCTTGAAGTGATGAAAAATACTGCCTGACTGGATGCCCACGGCACCCGCCAGATCGCGCACAGTGGTGCGTTCATAACCTTTGTTGCGGAACAGGTGAGCCGCCACTTGCAGCAGTTTGCCGCGGGCGCTGTCCGGGTCGGTCAATTGGCCGCTGTCGACCAATTCGCGCATGACCCTCAGGGCTTTTTGCTCGTCCACCCGTTCTCTCCTACAGTCGATCAATCAAATACGCCGCTCGCCGCTAAAACAACGGGGTTGCGCGGGCAATTTAAGCTGGCAAGGACAACCAAGCAAGCGCTCGGGCAGAAGATATTTCAGGCATTTACAAACCAAGCGCTTGCTTGGTAGTCTCGATTCACTTCACTGGGAGGTGGCTATGCAGTTGACTGTGCCTAAAACGATTCGCATCGGCTGCGCCAGCGCCTTCTGGGGCGACACCTCGACCGCCGCCGCGCAACTGGTGGAAGGCGGACGCCTGGACTACCTGGTTTTCGACTATCTGGCCGAAATCACGATGTCGATCATGGCCGGCGCACGGATGAAAGACCCGCAGGCCGGCTATGCGGGCGACTTCATCGAAGTCCTCAGCCCTTTGTTGGCGCAACTTGCCGAACAAAACATTCGTGTCATCAGCAACGCCGGCGGGGTCAACCCGCTCGCCTGCGCCGCCGCCCTGCAAGCCGCCTGCGACAAGGCCGGCGTGGCGCTGAAAATCGCCGTGCTGCTGGGCGATGACCTGCAACCGCACTTCAAACAGCTGAGCAGCCAGGGCATTCATGAAATGTTCAGCGGCGCGCCATTGCCGCCCCTGTGCGTATCGACCAACGCCTACCTCGGCGCGCCGGGCATCGTCGAGGCTTTGCGCCTGGGTGCGGACATCGTCATCACCGGGCGCGTGGTCGACAGCGCAGTGGTCAGCGCTGCACTGGTGCATGAATTTGGCTGGTCCTGGCACGACTACGACAAACTGGCCCAAGCTGCGCTGGCCGGCCACATCATCGAATGCGGCGCCCAATGCACCGGCGGTAATTTCACCGACTGGCGTGACGTGCCCGACTACGAACACATCGGCTTCCCCATCGTCGAAGTCAGCGCCGACGGCCAGTTCATCGTCAGCAAACCGCAAGGCTCCGGCGGCCTGGTCACGGCTCTGACCGTCGGCGAGCAAATGCTTTATGAAATCGGCGATCCTCGGGCTTACCTGCTGCCGGATGTGGTCTGTGATTTCACTCAGGTCAAACTTCAACAACAGGGCAAAAACGCGGTTCAAGTACACGGCGCCAAGGGCTTGCCGCCGACCGATCAGTACAAGGTCAGCGCGACATACCCGGACGGTTTCCGCTGCACCGCCAGTTGCCTGATCGCGGGCATCGATGCGGTGGACAAGGCGCGTCGGGTCAGCGAAGCGATCATCAACAAGACTTCGGATATTTTCCGCCAGCGCGGCTGGGCACCCTACAGCGAAGTGAGCATCGAACTGCTCGGCAGCGAGGCCACGTACGGCCCCCACGGCCAGCGCACGGACAGCCGCGAAGTGGTGATCAAACTCGCCGTGCGCCACCCGAGCAAACAGGCGTTGATCGTGTTCTCCCGGGAAATCGCCCAGGCCGCAACGGGCATGGCGCCGGGGCTGACCGGCATTGTTGGCGGACGGCCAACGGTGTATCCGCTGATCCGGCTGTTCTCCTTCCTTATCGACAAAACCGCCTGCACGCTGGACATTGATTTCAACGGCCAGCGCCATCCCTGCGCCCTGCCCGCCGTCGATGTGCTCGACCCGGATGACTTGCCTGCCCCGTTCGACCCACCGCAGCCCAGCGACCGCGCCGACGCCAGCGTGGCCCTGATCAAACTCGCGGTCGCGCGCTCCGGCGACAAAGGCAATCACAGCAACATCGGGGTCATGGCCCGCGAGCCCGAGTACCTGCCGTGGATCGCCGAAGCGCTGACACCGGCGGTCATGGTCGACTGGATGAGCCACGTCCTCGACCCCGTTCACGGGCGTGTGGAGCGTTGGTATTTGCCCGGCACCCACAGCCTGAATTTTCTCCTGGAGAACGCCCTCGGCGGCGGTGGCGTGGCCAGCCTGCGGATCGACCCGCAAGGCAAGGCCTTCGCCCAGCAGCTGCTGGAAATCCAGATTCCGGTGCCGCAGCGCATCGCCGACCAGGTCAACTAGAGGACTGCCGCCATGGCTTACGATTCGATCTTCAAAACCGATCTGTTTACGGGCCAAACCATTCTTGTCACCGGTGGCGGCAGCGGCATCGGCCGTTGCACCGCCCATGAACTGGCAGCGCTGGGCGCGCATGTGTTGCTGGTCGGGCGCAAGGCCGACAAGTTGAAAAGCGTCGCTGCCGAGATTGCCGAAGATGGCGGCAAGGCGGATTGGGCCGCGTGCGATATTCGCGAGGAAGAAGCGGTCAAGCACCTGGTCAGCGAGTTGATTCGCAAATACGGGCCGATCCATGGGCTGGTCAACAATGCCGGCGGGCAATTCCCTTCCCCCTTGGCCTCGATCAATCAGAAAGGTTTCGAAACCGTGGTCCGCACCAATCTGGTGGGCGGTTTCCTGATGGCCCGGGAAGTGTTCAATCAATCCATGAGCAAGCATGGCGGCGCCATCGTCAACATGCTCGCCGACATGTGGGGCGGCATGCCCGGCATGGGGCATTCAGGCGCGGCGCGTGCGGGCATGGATAACCTGACCAAGACCGCCGCTTTCGAATGGGGTTACGCCGGGGTACGGGTCAATGCAGTGGCGCCGGGGTGGGTCGCGTCCAGTGGCATGGACACTTACGAAGGCGCATTCAAAGCGGTAATTCCGACCTTGCGCGAACACGTGCCGCTGAAACGCATCGGTACCGAATCGGAAGTCAGCGCGGCGATTGTGTTCCTGCTCAGCCCGGCCGCGGCGTTTGTCAGCGGCAGCACCTTGCGCATCGACGGCGCTGCCAGCCTCGGCGGGCGGGCGTGGCCGATTCACAAGGCTACGAACAGTGAGTCGTACAACGGTTTTCACCGCGCGTACTTACCTGACGTACTCAAGGACAAGGAATAGCCCATGCCGGTGATTGAATCCCAGGTAGACCCGTTCAACGCGCAGTTCGCCCAGAACCGCGACGCGATGCTGGCCGTGATCGAACACGTGCGCCAGCTCGAGCAGAACCTGTTGAACAAGGCTGCCGAAGCCAAGCCGAAATTCGACAAGCGTGGCCAACTGCTGCCGCGTGAACGGCTTAACCTGCTGCTCGACCCCGGCGCGCCGTTCCTCGAACTGGCGAGCCTGGCCGGCTACAAGCTGCACGACGACAAGGACGGCAGCGCGGCCGGTGGTGGTTTGATCGCCGGGATCGGTTACGTGTCCGGCGTGCGCGTGCTGGTGGTAGCGAACAATAGCGCGATCAAGGGCGGGACCATTTCCCCCAGCGGATTGAAAAAGTCCCTGCGCCTGCAACAGATCGCCATGGAGAACAAACTGCCGGTGATCACCCTCGCAGAAAGCGGTGGCGCCAACCTGAATTACGCCGCGGACATTTTCGTCGAAGGCGCGCGCAGCTTCGCCAATCAGGCGCGGATGTCGGCCATGGGATTGCCGCAGATTACCGTGGTGCACGGTTCGGCCACCGCGGGCGGCGCGTATCAGCCGGGACTGTCGGATTACGTGGTGGTCGTGCGCGGCAAAGCCAAGCTGTTTCTCGCCGGCCCGCCCCTGCTGAAAGCGGCGACCGGTGAAGTCGCCACTGACGAAGAACTCGGCGGCGCCGAGATGCACGCACAAACCGCCGGCACCGCCGAGTACCTGGCCGAGAACGATGCCGACGGCGTGCGTCAGGTGCGCGAGATTGTCAGTTTGTTGCCCTGGAACGATCAGTTACCCTGGCGCCCGGATCATCGCTGGGAAGAGCCGCTCTACCCCATCGACGAGCTGCTGGGCCTGATCCCGGACGACCCGAAAAAACCTTATGACGTGCGCGAGATCATCGCGCGTATCGCCGACGGTTCGAGCTTCCTCGAATTCAAGGCTGAGTTCGATCAGCAGACCGTCTGCGGCCACCTGAAAATCCAGGGGCGTGCCTGTGGCTTCATCGGCAACAACGGCCCGATCACGCCCAAGGGCGCGAGCAAGGCCGCGCAATTCATCCAGCTGTGCGACCAGAGTCAGACGCCACTGCTGTTTTTCCACAACACCACCGGGTTCATGGTCGGCACCGAATCGGAACAGCAAGGCGTGATCAAGCACGGAGCGAAGATGATTCAGGCGGTGGCAAACGCTCGGGTACCGAAACTGACGATTGTCGTCGGCGGCTCTTATGGTGCCGGCAACTACGCGATGTGCGGGCGTGGCCTCGACCCGCGCTTCATCTTCGCCTGGCCCAACAGTCGCACCGCCGTGATGGGCGGCGCCCAGGCCGGCAAGGTGCTGCGCATCGTCACCGAGGCCAAACAGCTCAAGGACGGTCTGGTGCCGGACCCGAAAATGCTCGACATGCTGGAGCAGGTCACCGCGCAGAAACTCGACAGTCAGTCCACCGCGCTCTACGGCAGTGCCAATCTGTGGGACGACGGGCTGATCGATCCGCGGGATACCCGGACGTTGCTCGGTTACTTGCTGGATATCTGTCACGAGGCCGAAGTGCGGCCGCTGCAAACCAACAGTTTTGGCGTCGCCAGGTTCTAGACCGGTCTTTAGGAGAACAATAAAAATGATCTTCACCCAGGAACACGAAGCACTGCGCCGCACCGTCCGCCAGTTCGTCGATCACGAGATCAACCCGCACGTCGAGGAATGGGAAAAGGCCGGTCGTTTCCCCATCCACGAGATCTTCCGCAAGGCCGGTGACCTCGGCCTGCTGGGGATTTCCAAACCGGAAAAATTCGGTGGCATGGGGCTGGACTACAGCTACTCGATCGTCGCCGCCGAAGAGTTCGGCACCATCCATTGCGGCGGCATTCCGATGTCCATCGGCGTGCAGACCGACATGTGCACGCCCGCCCTCGCCCGCTTCGGCTCCGATGAGTTGCGTGAAGAATTCCTGCGCCCGGCCATCACCGGCGAACAGGTCGGCTGCATCGGCGTTTCCGAAGTCGGTGCCGGCTCCGACGTCGCCGGGTTGAAAACCACCGCCCGCAAGGACGGCGATGACTACGTGATCAACGGCAGCAAGATGTGGATCACCAACTCGCCGAGCGCCGATTTCATCTGCCTGCTGGCCAACACCTCGGACGACAAGCCACACATCAACAAGTCGCTGATCATGGTGCCGATGAACACGCCCGGCATCAGCCTCAGTTCGCACCTGGACAAGCTCGGCATGCGCAGCTCGGAAACCGCCCAGGTGTTTTTCGACAATGTGCGTGTGCCGCAGCGCAACCGCATCGGCCATGAAGGCGCCGGGTTCATGATGCAAATGCTGCAATTCCAGGAGGAACGCCTGTTCGGCGCGGCGAACATGATCAAGGGCCTGGAATATTGCGTCGACAGCACCATCGAGTACTGCAAGGAACGCAAGACCTTCGGCAATGCGCTGATCGACAATCAAGTAATCCACTTCCGTCTGGCCGAGCTGCAAACCGAAATCGAATGCCTGCGGGCGCTGGTCTATCAGGCCACCGAGCAATACATCAAAGGCCAGGACGTCACCCGCCTGGCTTCCATGGCCAAACTCAAGGCCGGGCGCCTGGGCCGTGAAGTCAGCGACAGCTGCCTGCAATATTGGGGCGGCATGGGGTTCATGTGGGACAACCCGGTCGCACGCGCTTACCGCGACGTGCGGCTGGTGTCGATTGGCGGTGGCGCCGATGAAATCATGCTGGGGATCATCTGCAAGCTCATGGGCATCCTGCCGGGGAAAAAGAAATGAGCACTCTGCCCGATTGCCAGACGTTGCTGTTGGAACCGCATAACGGCGTGCTGCACATCACCCTCAATCGCCCGGAAAGCCGCAATGCCATGAGTCTGCAGATGGTCGCCGAACTGCGCGCGGTCCTTGCGGCGGTGCGTGATGATCGAGCGGTCCGGGCCTTGGTGATCGGCGGTGCCGGCGGGCATTTCTGTGCCGGTGGCGACATCAAGGACATGGCCAGCGCACGTGCCCAAGGTCCGGACGCCTATCGCGAGTTGAACCGGGCGTTCGGCGCACTGCTGCAAGAGGTGCAACACGCGCCGCAAGTGGTGATTACGGTGCTGCAAGGCGCTGTGTTGGGCGGTGGCCTGGGCCTGGCGTGTGTCAGTGACGTCGCCCTGGCCGATCACCTGGCGCAGTTCGGATTGCCGGAAACCAGCCTCGGCTTGCTGCCTGCGCAAATCGCCCCGTTTGTGGTCCAGCGCATCGGCCTGACCCAGGCTCGACGCCTGGCGTTGACCGCCGCGCGTTTCGACGGTACGCAGGCGCGGCGCATGGGGCTGGTGCACTTTGTCGAGCATGACGCGCAAGCGCTGGCCGAACGCCTCGATGAAGTCCTCGCCCATGTGCTGTGTTGTGCGCCGGGGGCCAATGCGACGACAAAAAAACTGCTGCTGGCGAGCGCCGGACAACCGTCGGATGCGCTGCTGGATGACGCGGCGCAGTGGTTTAGCGAAGCGGTGACGGGGGCGGAAGGCGTCGAAGGAACGATGGCTTTTGTGCAAAAAAGAAAACCGGGGTGGGCCACCTAAAAGCTTCGTCGGAACGCCGCCCGGAGCCGGCTCGCTCCCACATTGGTTATGCGTCGTTCACAAAACCTGTGGGAGCGAGCCTGCTCGCGAAGAGGCCATCACATCCACCGCAAACTTCAAGGGAAGAACCCATGCCCGGACTCAGAAAAATCCTGATCGCCAACCGCGGTGAAATCGCCTGCCGCCTCCAGCGCACCGCCCAGGCCTTGGGCTATCGCACCGTCGCCGTCTTCAGCGACGCCGACGCCGATGCCCTGCACGTACAAATGGCCGACGAAGCCGTCAACATCGGCCCGGCCCCGGTGCAACAGTCTTATCTGAATATCCCGGCCATCATCGACGCTGCCCGGCGCACCGGCGCCGATGCGATCCACCCCGGCTACGGCTTCCTCTCGGAAAACGCTGGCTTCGCCCTTGCCTGCCGAAACGCAGGGATCACCTTCATCGGCCCCAGCCCCGAAGCCATTGAGCTGATGGGCAGCAAACGCCTGTCGAAAATCGCCATGATCGATGCGGGCGTGCCCTGTGTGAAAGGCTATCAAGGCGCCGAACAGGACGACGCAACCCTGAGTCGCGAAGCCGAACGCATCGGTTACCCACTGATGATCAAGGCCAGTGCGGGCGGTGGCGGACGTGGCATGCGCCTGGTGCAGGATGCCGGTGAATTGCTGGAGCAACTGCGCACTGCACGCTCCGAAGCGCAGCATGGTTTTGGCAGCGACGAACTGATTCTCGAACAAGCCCTGATCAACCCGCGTCACGTCGAGATTCAGCTGTTTGGAGATCAGCACGGCAACCTGATCTACCTCGGCGAGCGCGACTGTTCCATCCAGCGCCGCCATCAAAAAGTCATCGAAGAAGCGCCGTGCCCGGTGATGACCAGCGAGTTGCGCCAGGCCATGGGCGAGGCCGCGCTCAAGGCTGGCCGGGCGGTGAATTACGTCGGCGCCGGCACGGTGGAATTTCTGCTGGATGCACGCGGGCAATTCTACTTTCTGGAGATGAACACCCGGCTGCAAGTGGAACACCCGGTGACCGAACTGATCACCGGGCTGGACCTGGTGGCCTGGCAACTGCTCGTCGCCGAAGGACAGCCGCTGCCGCTGCGACAGGAGCAGGTTCAGCTCAACGGGCATGCCATGGAAGTGCGTTTGTACGCCGAAGATCCCGCTCACGACTTTCTACCGCAAACCGGTCAAGTCATGGCGTGGGAACCGGCGTTGCAGAACGGTGTGCGGATCGATCATGGCTTGCTTGAAGGCCAGCACATCAGCCCGTTCTATGACCCGATGCTGGGCAAAATCATCGCCCACGGTGCAACCCGTGAAGAGGCCCGGCGCAAGTTGTTGCGGGCGGTGCAGGACAGCGTGCTGCTGGGCGTACAGAGCAATCAGCGCCTGCTTGCCAGCCTGCTGCAACACCCGCAGTTCATCAGCGGCGAGTTCAGCACCGGGTTCATCCCGACCTGCTTTGCTGACGATGCGTGCTTGCAGGCGCATGTCCCGAGCGCCTTTGAGCTGGCCATCGCTGCGGCACTGTTCTATCAAGCGTCGGCACAGGCTCATCCGGCACCGCTGGCGGGCTGGCGCAACAATGCGAGCGTGCCGTTGCACTATCGCATCGGTCTGAATGACCAGGATTGGCCGGTGGAATTGAACGCCTTGCCTGACGGTGCGTTTCAGGTTCAGGTCGCCGGCCAACTGCTCAAACTGAAAATCATCCGTAGCGATGGGCGCTGGGCAATGCTGGAGATCGACGGCATCCACCAGCGTCATGCCTATCGTCTCGAGGCCGGGCATCTGTGGTTATTCGCCCGCCCCGGCAGTTTGAAGTTGCTGGATCGGACCCAGGCGCTGGTCAGCAGTCAGGCCAGCGTCAATTCCGGCACGCTCAAGGCACCGATGGACGGCGCCATCATTGACGTACTGGTCAGTGAGGGCAGCACGGTCAGTAAAGGCCAGCTATTGGTGGTGCTCGAAGCCATGAAAATGGAGCATCCACTCAAGTCGGGCATCGACGGCGTACTGAAACGCTTGCAGGTTCAGGTTGGCGATCAGGTCAAAAATCGTCAGATTTTGTTGGAGGTCGAATAAGCCGCTAGGCGGATCCGCCGGGTTTGGCTACGCTCAAGCCCTATCAGGACGCGGATACCAGGAAACCTGCGATGCCTCACTGGCTGGTGATAGATCTGGAAGCCACCACCGATGAAGGTGGCTGGCCAGTAACGGAAATGGAAATCATCGAAATCGGTGCCACCTTGGTGGACCGTAAAGGTCGCGAACTGGACCATTTCCAGCGTTTCGTGCGACCACTGCGGCGGCCCCTGCTGACACCGTTTTGCCGGGAGCTGACGCACATCACCCAAGGCAATATCGATACCGCGCAACTGCTGACCGAGGTTTGGCCAGCGTTTGAGCGTTGGCTGAGCCAGCATCATTCACGCCTGGAAGGCTGGGCGAGCTGGGGCGACTACGATCGCAAACAGTTGGTTCAGGAGTGGGAGCGCCTGCAGCTCGACAGCGCCTTGAGCCGCGTGCCGCACATGAATCTCAAGCAGCGCTTTGCCAAGGCCCGGCGCCTGGAACGCCCGCTGGGGCTCAATGGCGCCCTGCAACTGGCGGGCATGCAATTCACCGGGCAGCAACACCGGGCACTGGAAGACGCGCGCAATACAGCTCGCTTATTACCGCTGACTCTCCCCACTTAGAGTGGTGACGGCGCTCAAGGCCTTGTGCATACTGGCCGGCCCTTTTTAGCCCTTTTCGAGGAATCGCCCATGTTTAAAGTCAACGAGTACTTCGACGGCACCGTCAAGTCGATCGCCTTTGGCACCGCTGAAGGTCCTGCGACCATTGGCGTCATGGCTCCGGGCGAATACGAATTCGGCACCAGCCAGCGTGAAATCATGCACGTGGTCAGCGGCGCCCTGACCGTCAAGCTGCCTGACAGCAGCGACTGGGAAACCTTTGCCGCCGGTAGCCAGTTCAACGTGCCTGCCAACAGCAAATTCCAGCTGAAAGTGGCCGTCGACACCGCTTACCTGTGTGAATACCGCGGCTAACCCCCCGGGTTTTCAAAGCGATAAAAAAATGCCCGTGTCTTTGGACACGGGCATTTTTCATTCAGGGGTTTTTTATTCGAGAATCGTCACCGGCATCCCGACTTCAAGACGACCATTGCTGTCGTTGACGAGGTTCTGCCCAAACATCGCGCCGTCGACCTCGGCACGGTATTTCTGCAACGTGGCCAGCGGTTCCCGGTCATTGCTGCGCTCACCGGTTTGCGGATCGATGGTGGTCAGAATGCAGCGTGAGCAGGACTTGACCACCCGGAACTCGACATCGCCGATGCGAATACGCTTCCAGCTGTCTTCGGCATAGGCTTCGCTGCCCTCGATCACAAGATTCGGTCGAAAGCGCAGCATTTCCAGGGATCGTCCGACTTTTTGCGACAAGTCTTCCAGGGACGCCTGCCCGATCAACAACAATGGATAACCATCGGCGAACGCAACCTGATCATCGTCCTGGCCGTAACCGGCCTCGGTCATGCGCGCTCGATCAAGGGGAACCTGCACCAGGCGCGTCGGCTTGCCAATGAACTCGCTGACCCAGGCGCCCGCCTCGTCACCGGCATCCGGCACGCGCAAGGTGTCGCGCCAGATCGTGACGCCACGCAGTTCAGCATTGCCGGAGGGCAAGGCGATGTCGATCGGCGACCGACCCGGGGCGCTGAGGGTCAAGCCACCGTCGGCATTCCACAACGCCGACAACTGGCTCATGGACGCGACGGCGCGCTGAGTCAGGAAGCGTCCGCTTGCCTCATCTACCAGCATCCAGCGTCGATCACCGTCCAGCCCCAGTTTGTCGAGGCCGACCTGTTGCAAGGTTTCGCCCTTGCCGGATTTCAACGGATAACGGTAAAGCGCGCTCAGACGCAGCATGGCCAGCTTCCTGATGGTCAAAAAAGGCCACCCTATACGAGCTGGGTCACCGAATCAAAGGCAGAAAACAGGACACTCCCACAGGTCGTGATCAGGCCGGGACTTCGTCGAGCATCAGGCGCTGGCGCACCACATCGACGAGCTTATCCGGCTGGAATTTGGAGAGGAAGTTGTCGCAGCCGACTTTCTTCACCATCGAGTCGTTGAAGCTGCCCGACAGGGAGGTGTGCAGGACCACATAAAGGCCACGCAGACGCGGGTCATTACGGATTTCAGTAGTCAGGCGATAGCCGTCCATTTCCGGCATTTCGGCGTCGGTGAACACCATCAACAGTTTGTCGGTCATGGACACGCCCGTATCCGCCCAGGCCTTGAGCATGTTCAGCGCCTTCAGACCGTCGCTGGCAATGTGCATCTTCACGCCCAATTGACCCAGGGTGTCGCGCAATTGCGACAGTGCGACATTGGAGTCATCGACCAACAGCACTTCACGGCCGCGGGCGCGTTCAAGTACCGGGTCGTCGAGTTTTTCGCGCGAGACCTTGGCGTTGTACGGCACGATTTCGGCCAGGACTTTCTCGACGTCGATGATTTCCACCAACTGGTCATCGACCTTGCTGATCGCCGTGAGGTAATGCTGACGACCGGCGCTGGCCGGCGGTGGCAGAATGGCTTCCCAGTTCATGTTGACGATGCGGTCCACACCGCCAACCAGGAACGCCTGCACCGACCGGTTGTACTCGGTGACGATGATCGTGCTGGTCGGACTCGGAATCAGCGGGCGCATGCCGATGGCCTGGGAGAGATCGATCACCGGCAACGTCTGGCCGCGCAGATTGACCACGCCGCAGACGAACGGATGGCGCTGGGGCATCAGGGTCAGCTTGGGCAGTTGCAGCACTTCTTGCACTTTAAAGACGTTGATCGCGAACAATTGCCGGCCGGCCAGGCGAAACATGAGAATTTCCAGGCGATTCTCACCCACCAGTTGCGTGCGTTGGTCTACCGTGTCGAGAATGCCGGCCATTAATGACTCCTGGGCTTGTTCTGATTAATTCACTTAAAGTGGGTTATCGGCCGTTATTGCCGGATCTTGACCCTGAGACAAAATGCCACGATCGAGCATTGATGTCACATTAACATCATGCTTTACTGCATCTGCGATTCATCTGCTTCACTCCCTGCCGCGCGACCACGGTTTGCACGATAGGTTCCCTCGCGTAAGGGATTCCCCTAGTAACAATCAGGTCCAACCTGATATTCGCAATATCCAATAGCCATTAATGTGACGCCATTCTCATTGCATGAACGGAGTCAGGCTTTTGTGTGCGATCGCAGGTAAGTGGCCATCCACCCTCTCGAGTTCCCAAGCCTGCCCTCAGGCCTGCAGGAGCGCGATCTCATGCCGGCATGGCAGCGTCGGGACGTTGGACGTCCTGGTCGACATACGCGACATCCCCTCATTTGACATGACGTTGTGGAGATAAGCATGCCGAACAAACCTAAGCAGTGGGCTCAGCGCTTACCCGAGTTTCTTGTCGAGGCGGAAACCCTCCTGGCCAAATCGGAGGAGTGCCTGAGCCACCTGCAATTGATCAGCAATGACAAGGACGCAATCGATTGCATGCTGAGCAGCCTGCTCAAACTGGCGAGCCGCGCCGATGCCCTGGCGCTTGAAGCCGTGTCGGAATTTTCCCTGCATATTCACGGTTTGCTGAACCACGCCCACACCCACATCGACCTGCACGAGCAAGCACTGGGCGCGCTGAAGAATTGCTTCACGTTGATGGCCTGGCAACTCGAGCTCATCGATCAGACCACCGGGCAGCTCAGCCTTGACGACAGCGAGCAGACTTCCCTGATCGAAGCATTTGCGCTTCAGGTCGGACAGAGTCATTTTCAGTTACCGGCTAATTCCAAACCGTTTACGCTCGTTTCCTATTCGGAACGGCAGGCTTGAATTAGTCAGACAACTAGCAGTGCATATTCTAATTGCCATGCAGCCGCTCTATAACTGAGTGGGCTCATGTCGCAATTGAATACTTCATACCTTTGCGCGACAACTCGATATTAATCGTTACTCCCCTGCGTAAAACTTTTCCATAGTGGAACTATCGTCCACGGCGTTATTTCCTGACTTTATGGACATATATACCAAACGCGACCAACGGTATCTTAAGTGGTATTATGCCGACCATTAGTTGACGCCAATTAATGGCAAAGTGGACTTCAGATCAGAGCAGGCCGATAAAGGCTGTAGTTCAACCACTGGAGCCCGCTCTGCTCAAGACGAGTCACTACAGATTTTCAGACAGAGACCCGTCAGCCACTATGGCCGGTCTGCCCGCAGCGAACATTCATTGGCTCCATCCGCTATGTACGCCAGCCTCAAGTCAGTCACCTCATGGCCACCTTTCCAGAAAAACGCTCGACGGTTCACGCTATTGCTGTGCACCTGCTCGGTACTTGGCAGCCTGCTGGTCTTCGGTCTCTCCACCCCCCTTGCACTGAGCTTGTTGGCGCTCAATATCGCGGCACTGGCCTGCGTCTGGGTCCAGGATCGCCTCTCTGGCAAGTCGATAAAATTCGAACCGCAAGAGCTGGCGGACCGCCTGTTGGAAGTACAGGAAAATGAACGCCATCGTCTGAGTCGAGAATTGCACGACGATATTGGCCAGTTGCTGACCGCCGCAAAACTGCAAAGTGAATGGCTCAGACGCCGGATGCCTGATGAAATGCAGGCCCAGTGCTCGGTGCTCTGCGACACACTGGAAGAAACCCTGACCAAGGTTCGTGACGTCTCCGCCATTCTTAATCCCAGGCAGTTGGCGAGCCTCGGGCTGGAAGCCAGTCTGCGTGCGCATCTGCTCAAGACCCTGGCCAATACTTCGGTGCACTGGAGCCTGGAATGCCATCAACGGTTGACCGGTGTACCGGAAGAAATGGCAGTGGCGGCCTTTCGAATCACCCAGGAAGCAGTGACCAATATTTTGCGTCACGCCGAAGCGAAAAATCTTCTGGTACGACTGCAACGCACGCCCCAAGGCCTGACATTATTCATCAGCGACGACGGCCAGGGTTTCGCCCCTGCGGTTGATCCCGGTCGAGAGGGGCAGCGTGGGATGGCCGGGATGCGAGAACGGATCGATCAGTTGGGCGGTACCTTGGCCGTGACCAGCGAACCGGGCAAAGGCACTCAAATCGAAGCACTCTTCCCCTGGGCGCCGCGTGCGCTCGAACGGGCCAGTACGAATAAGGTTTTGCATTGACTTGTAATCTACTTCTGGTGGACGACCACTCGCTGATCAGGGCAGGCGTACGCGCCCTGGTGCTGGACATTCCCGGCTATGCGGTAGTTGGCGAGGCCAATGACGGCTCGCAGCTGCTCGAAATGGTCGAGAAACTGTCCCCTGACATTGTTCTGCTGGACATCTCCATGAAGGAGACCGGCGGCCTTGAAGCCTTGCAGCGGCTCAAGCGGGTGCGCCCGCAAAGTAAGGTGCTGATCCTGTCGATGCACACCGATCCCGCGCTCATCATGCAAGCCCTGGAGTCTGGCGCTCATGGCTATTTGCTCAAGGACACCACGGCCACCGAGCTGGAACATGCCCTGGATGCCCTGCGCAACAACGAACGCTACCTCAGCCCTGCCATCGCCCACACGGTGATCAACCAGGCGCTGATCCGGAACCAGAAACAACAGCCGGAAACGCACGAATCCCATAACCTGACGGCCCGCCAACTGGAAATCCTGCGACTGATTGTTCGCGGAAAATCTACCCGGGAAATCGCCAATGGCCTGGGCCTCAGTATCAAGACCGTTGAAACCCACCGCTCGCAGATCATGAAGCGCCTGCAGATCTACGATGTGGCCGGCCTGGTTTTGTTTGCCGTACGCGAACAAATCATCAGCCTGGACGATTAGCTGACCGCGATGCACTCAACAGCGGGGAATTCTCCGGCAAATGCACGCGCAATGCCGCGGCACGCGCCGTAAACCGCAGGTTGTCACCCTCCAGAGGTTCGCCATCAAGGTTGATGTGCAGACCTTCCGAAACCTTGATCTCGACCCAGGGTAAACGAGCACGCACAAACATGTTGTCGATGCCAAAGCCATCGGCCAGCAGGTTCTTCAAGGTACCGACCACTTCCTGTGGCGCCGGTAAAATGCTGATATCCAGCAGACCATCGTCAGCCAGCGCCTCCGGGCACAGCACATGCCCGCCTCCCGCCTGCCGACCATTGCCGATACCGAGCGCCAATAGCTCGCCGCGCCAATGAAAATCCGGCCCCTGCAACTCGCCATAAGCCGCATGCAACTCGCTGAAGCGTGATAAGCCGGTGAACAGATACGCTGCGCCGCCGAGGACTTTTTTCAGGTCTTCCGACGTATTCGCTGTGACCTGGCTGCCGAAACCGCCGGTGGCCATGTTCAGAAAGACCTGCCCTCCTACTTCTCCCAGATCGATAGCGTGTGGTGCAGCCTCAAGAAGATCCAGTGCCAGCGCTGGTTCTAGAGGCACGCCAGCCGCGCGAGCAAAATCATTGGCGGTACCCAATGGCATCAAGACCAAGCTGGCCTGATTCGGGTGCGCCGCCAGGGCTTCGGCAATGTCGCGCAACGTGCCATCGCCGCCACCGGCAATCAGTTGCGTATAGCCTGCGCTCAGCGCCTCTTCCACCAATCGCTGCGCGTCACCCGCTTCCCAGGTCAGTCGGACGGCCAGTGTCCACCCCTGATTGCGCTTACCTTCGATGGCCGCGCGTACCTCCTCGTTGAGTGCCTGCTTGCCATGCAGAATCAACAGCGCCTTGCGCTCACTCATTGTTGTAGCTCCTGATTGGAATTCATTCTGGAGATGTTGACCTCACTGCCCCCTATAAAGGTCGCTCGGCGTTGAGATATTTCGAGGCGCGGAGGTTTGCGGTCCTACAGCTCGGGATATTTTCTTACGATATATGAGGAATCGGCTCAATTGACCCATGAGGGCGATTGGTACACCTTGGAGTCGGCGGTTATCCGTCATCAAAAGCAAATACACAGGGATGTGCAAGCAATGATCAGACACTCATCAAGGGCTACAAAAAACACACGCCATACGAGCTTCGGCCATTCAAAGGGCGTTGATGCAAGGAGCGTTTTTCTCCATGCAAACTCATGACATCAAGTTACCGTTCAACCCGGCGAAGCCGTTCTCGGAAAATCGCGCCAATCCTCAGGCTGAATTCAATAACAACGCAAAACCCGCTGCAGGAGCTGACATGGAACCTCGCGTCATTGAACTGGAAACTCATCTGAAATACATCCGAAGAGACATGGATGAAGTGCGCAATGACGTCAAATCCATCAAGCACCGACTTGCCTATTCAGCAGGAGGGGCAGCGGTCGTCCTCGGGCTGTTGGGTTGGGTTGCCAACAGCCGCTTTGATCAGGTCGTGACACTTCTGGTTCGTTAAGCGTTGGCCATGCACGCAAGACCCGACAGCTTTATCGGGCTTGCGGCAAATGGGCACTACGAGATCAGTTCAGGACTTCGCTCAGAGGAATGAACATTACCTGTTCACCCTCGATCAACGTGCGATCTTCCAACACTTCAACCAGGCCGTCAGCCCAGGCGGCACTGCGAAGTACGCCGGAGCTCTGATTCTTGTAAATGATCGCCCGGCCATTCTCCAGGCGTCCACGCAAGTACTCTCGACGATTGCCAGCCTTTGGCCAGACGAACCCTGCCGGCACCTGAAACTTCAGCGGCTCGACCTCTTTTACACCCTGACGGCGCAGAAGATAGGGTTTTGCCAACAACGCAAAAGTGACCAGTGTCGACGCCGGATTGCCGGGCAAACCAATCACAGGCACACCGCGAAAATGCCCGAAGGTCAGCGGCTTTCCCGGTTTGATGGCGAGTTTCCACAGCGTCAACTCGCCGGCTTCGCGCAAGGCGATGCCCAGGAAATCGGCTTCGCCGACCGACACCCCACCAGTTGAGAGGATCAGATCAACATCCTCCAACTCGCCCAGACGAGCACGAGTGGTCACCAAATCATCTGGAAGAATACCGGCATCGATGACTTCACAACCCAGGCGTTGCAACCAACTGCACAGCAATACGCGATTGCTGTTGTAGATTTGTCCCGGGCCCAGGGCCTGGCCCGGCTCAACCAATTCATCTCCGGTTGAGAGAACCGCAACACGGACCTTGCGAACGACATCGAGCTCAGCGCATCCCAGCGATGCAGCCAAGCCCTGTTCGATTGATCCAAGGCGCGTACCGGCCGGCAAAACAAGCTCGCCAACCGTTGTTTCTTGACCTTGAGGCCGGATGTTTTGACCGGGGGTCATGGGCTCGATGAAACGGACTCGATCGTCCGCCTGAACCTCGGCATTTTCCTGCATCTCGACACAGTCGGCGCCTGCTGGCACCGGTGCACCGGTAAAGATTCGGGCACAGGTACCAGGTTGCAGCGGTTCGGGCGCCTGTCCTGCAAATATCTTCTGACTGACCACCAACGGTTCACCCGTCCAGTCAGCGACCCGCAGGGCGTAGCCGTCCATGGCACTGTTTGGCCACGGTGGCAGATCAAGGGTTGAAACCAGGTCATCGGCGAGCACGCGCCCCTGAACGTGCGCCACAGGCAAACGTTCACGCTCGCGTATGGGCGACGCCTCTGCCATTTCCAGCAAACGCGCCAGCGCCACCTCGACCGGCATCAGGCTGCCGGTTTTACCTGGCTTACCCACGGGATTCACAGGGCTCTGCCTGCTTCAGATGCGCCACGAAATTGCAGGGACGATGCCGCGAATCCAGCTGTTCGGCGAGAATGCCATCCCAGCCAGTGCGCACGGCATTGGTCGAGCCGGGCAAGCAGCAGACCAGCGTACCGTTGGCCAAACCAGCCAGCGCACGGGACTGGACGGTCGAAGTACCAATGTCGGCAACGGAAATCTGCCGGAACAGCTCACCAAAACCATCGACCTGCTTGTCCAACAGGCAACTCACCGCTTCTGGCGTGCTGTCACGCCCGGTGAACCCGGTGCCGCCAGTAATCAGCACAACCTGCACCACTTCATCGGCAATCCAGTTGGCGACTTGCGCGCGGATTTTGTAGAGATCATCTTTAAGCAACACCCGAGCGGCCAGGTTGTGGCCGGCGGCGCTCAAGCGGTCGACGAAAACCTGGCCTGACGTATCGGTTTCCAGGGTTCGGGTATCACTGACTGTCAGCACCGCGATGTTGAGCGGCGCGAAAGGTACATCAGCCTTGGCTTTCATAGGCTCGTCCAGTTGTAGGAAAAACAGCTCGGTGTTATATCACAGCGCTTCACTTTTTCAGCGCCCCCATGGAGACCTGCCATGACCTCGAACCCAGCATTGCCACCCTGCTCCATTCTGCTCCTGGCAGGTGGCCGCGGCCAACGCATGGGCGGCCAGGACAAGGGCTTGCTGGAATGGCACGGCAAGCCACTGATCGCGCACCTGCATCACAAGACCCGCGACCTGAGCGATGACTTGATCATCTCGTGCAACAGGAACCTGGACACCTACGCGCCTTACGCCGATCAATTGGTTCATGACGACGAAGGCGATTTCCCCGGTCCCCTCGCCGGGATTCGCGCCGGCCTCAAGGCTGCCCGTCATCCTTATTTGTTGGTCTTACCGTGCGACGTGCCCCGCATCAACGCCGACTTGCTCCACAGCATGCGCGAAACCGCCAGCCAGCATCCGGACAAACCGCTGATGCTTCGCCAGGGCGCACATTGGGAACCGTTGCTGTGCGTTATCCCTGTGGCACTCTGCGCCGCGTTCGACACGGCATGGAATGAAGGCGAACGCAGCCCTGGACGCATCATGCGCAAACTGGAGGCTACCGCCCTGCAATGCGCAGACAATGACCCTCGACTGGCCAACCTCAACACCCCGCAATTGTTAAGCGCGCATACCGTGTCAGAATGACACTAGCCAAGGAACTTGCGTGCGTTGTATACGTCTACAAGCTCAGTAACCAAAAGAATTCTTATTCGGAGATACACTCATGACCCATCGGACCCTCGCCACTCTCATGCTCGCAGCAGGCCTCGCGACCTTGGCGGGCTGCGCATCACCGACAGTGATCACCTTGAATGACGGTCGCGAAATCCAGGCAGTGGACTCGCCACAGTACGATGAGAAATCGGGCTTCTACGAATTCGAACAGCTGGATGGCAAGGAAACCCGCATCAACAAGGATCAGGTTCGTACCGTTAAAGAGTTGTAATCTTTACTGCACCTGCCAGACATGACAAAGCCCGCTTGATGCGGGCTTTTTCGTGGCCGGGATTTTTTCACCACTGCAAGGTGATGGTACTTTCAAACGCTCTTTTCTGGCCGGTGACCGGATCGACAAACCGCAATCCCTGCGCGAGCAGTTTCAGCGGATTGGCATAGTCATCTTCAACGTCCTTGAGCACCCGCGGATAAAACGGGTCGTTACAGATACTGGCGCCCAGCGCAGTCATGTGCACCCGCAATTGATGTTTCTTGCCCGTCACCGGGTAAAGCGCATACCGCCAGAGATCCCCGTTCTTTTCCCGAACCTCGACGGCTGTCTCGGTATTGCTGATACCTGGACCTTCCTGCATGCGGAAAAACGGCTCGCCATCGATGAGCCGGCTTTTATGCACCAATGGAAAGGTCAGATCAGGTAATGCGGGGGCGATTGCCTCGTAGTACTTTTCAATCTGCCGTGTCGGAAACAACGACTGATACGCTGAACGGCTCTGTGGGTTGGCGGAAAACAGCACAAGCCCCGCGGTATGCCGGTCAATGCGATGCAACGGCACCAGGTGTGGGTTATCCAGGCGACGGATCAATCTTCTCAGCAACGTCTGTTCAACGTATTCGCCTGCCGGAGTCACCGGCAGAAAATGCGGTTTGTCAGCGACCACCAGATGCTCATCGGCATAGAGGATCGACTCGACCACCGGGATCGGCTTTTCGTCCGCAACCTCACGAAAATAATGAATCCGCAGGCCTTCCTTGTACGGCAGATCCAGCGCGATCGGCATCCCGTGCCCGTCGAGCACGCGACCGCGGGCCACCCTGTCCAGCCATTGTTCACGACCGATAGCGCTGAAATGTTCGCACAGGCAATCGATAACGGTCAGCCACGAACCCGGCGGCAAGTAGAGTGTGCTGGCCTGGTTGTGTGCGGCAGAAAAAGAAGAAGTGGACATACGAAAGCTCTGACCCTCAATACAGGGCGGCATTATCCAACAGTGGCCGGGTCGAACCTAGCAGAGAATCCTCATGCCGGAATCTGCGTGCGTGCCGCTGCTTCGGTGAACTCCTTGAGCCAGCGCAACACGTCGACGGCTTCCCAGCGAGCCGGGTCGTAAAGTGCGTACAACAACCCCTGATAGCCCACGACATCAAGCTGTCGGTGGTAACCCGCACGCTGGAACAGCGCTTCGATCTCGGCAAAACAGGTGTTGAAGTGCAGCTTGTTAAAAGGTGTTTTTCCTTCCGTCACCAGACCGTCCAGACGCAATTCGAGGACAGCTTCGCGCACAACATCGACCGACATCCGGTTCACACTGTTTTTCAATTGTTCGACATTGACCACGATTCATCCCTCTCACGCCCGGAACTGACTGCTCACACCCGATAATCCGGGACAGCAAGGCAGCACTACGAATAACTGTATGCGCATACAGTATCCGAAGAGCATCGGTTAAGCCAAGGGGATCAATCGTAAAGTTCGACAGACGGGACCATCGCCAGCACAAAAACCGCTTAACGCAAGAACGCCACCACCTCGTCGGCACTGAACGGCCAACCCAGCTCTGCCCCGGTATCGACTCGTCGCAAGACCGGAATGCGCAGACTGTAGGCTGCGAACCAGGTTTCATCGTCAGCAATATCTACCAGCTCGACCAGCAGACCGTGTTCAACCAACGGCATCAGCTCGGCTTCGGCCACTTCACAAAGATGGCACCCCAGGGTGCCGAACAGCTGACATTCAGGAGGCATGAGCGCTCAACCGAAAAAAAATTAAGTAACTATTCTAGGCCTGCCCCGAAAAGCCGTCGAGCCGTCGAATTTTCTGCCCGGCAACATGAATCGCCATGATGGCGGAATAACCCTGACGCAAATCAGGCGTCGTTTGTGCCATTTAAGCAATGCTCACGTTTTTTTTGCTTCTACGCTTGAGTAGCCAGCGTCGGTCAGCGGAGTTTTTTGTGTTTGCCAATCTCTTGATTATTCTCGTCTCCTCTCTAGTGGTCATTGCGTTGTTCCAGCGTCTGCGATTGCCCCCGGTGCTGGGCTACCTGTGCGTGGGGCTGATGATCGGCCCGACCGCCTTCAACTGGGTGAATGAGAGCGAAGGGTTGCCACACCTTGCCGAGTTAGGTGTGGTGTTCCTGCTGTTCTCCCTCGGTCTTGAGTTTTCCCTGACGAAAATGATCGCACTGCGTCATGTGGTGTTCGGTCTTGGCAGTTTGCAAGTGCTGGCGTGCGGACTATTACTGGGTGTTTTGCTGATGATGTTCGGGATGCCGGTCACCCCTGCGCTGTTGCTGGGCGCCGGGCTGGCGCTGTCGTCCACTGCAATCGTCAGCAAGGAGCTGACCAGCCTTGGCGAAATTTTCAGCAGCCATGGCCAGAATGCCATCGCCGTATTGCTGTTTCAGGACGTGGTGGCCGTCTTGCTGCTGACACTGGTGCCCGTGTTCGCCGGCAACAGTGATCAGGCCTGGTATTGGGCGCTGCCACTGACACTGATAAAAACCGTGGTGTTGTTCGGCGGGTTGCTATTGGCCAGTCGCTGGTTGTTACCAAGACTGTTCCATGAAGTGGCCGCCGCCCGTTCCGCCGAACTGTTCGTACTGCTGGCGCTGGTGATTGTCCTGCTGACAGCCTGGCTGACTCACTTGCTGGGTCTTTCACCTGCCCTCGGCGCGTTTCTGGCTGGCATGCTGCTGGGCGAAAGTCATTACCGGCATCAGGTCGAGGCCGATATCCGCCCGTTTCGCGACATTCTGCTCGGGTTGTTCTTCGTCACCATCGGCATGCTGATCGACTTGAATCTGTTTGCCAGCCACACACTGCTGATCCTTGGCCTGACCTTGGGATTACTGCTGATCAAGGGCACCGTGGTGGCGTTGCTGGTCAAATGGCGCGGCAGTGATGGAGAAACTGCCTGGCGCAGTGGCCTGGCACTGGCCCAGGGAGGTGAGTTCTGCTTTGCACTGATGGCGCAGATGCAGCAAAGCGACCTGATGCCCGCGCAACTTGGCGGCCTGTTGCTGGCCGCGACATTCTGTTCGATGCTGGTCACGCCACTGATGCTGCGCGCAGCCCCGTCTATCGCAAAGCGCCTGCATCGCAAATCCAACAAGGAGGCACAACTTGAAGAGATCAGCGCGCTCAATGCGGATCTGGACAAGCATGTGGTCATTTGTGGTTACGGGCGCGTCGGCCAGTCCATCGGCCGCTGCCTGAGTCATCAGCAACAACCTTACATTGCGCTGGATCACGATCCGGTCCGCGTCGAGGAAGCGGCCGTCAGCGAAAGCAGCGTGCACTATGGAGACTCGCGTCGAGGTGAATTACTGCAGGCCGTCGGACTGGCTCGCGCCAGGTTGCTGGTGATCGCCGTGGATCAGCCTGACGTCGCGCTGGAGATCCTCAAGGAAGCTCGCCGGATCAGTGCCAAGGTTCCGATTCTGGTTCGTACCCGCGACGACAGCCAACTGGCCGAACTGAAAGAGGCCGGCGCCAACGAAGTCGTACCCGAGTTGCTGGAGTCCAGCCTGATGCTCGCCTCCCATGCACTGATCATGCTGGGACTGCCCGCGCATCAGGTACAGGAGCGGGCCGATCAGATCCGGCATGATCGCTACCGGATGCTCCATGACTTTTATCCAGGAGCCGAAGATGCAGAAAAGTGATTCAGTCCTGACTGACGGCGCCGATCTTGTGCACCGACAAATCCGCGCCGTAGTACTCCTCTTCCTGGCTCAAGCGCAGTCCATGGAACGCCTTGATCGTTCCGTACACCGCAAAGCCACCGGCCAGCGCCACGAGCACCCCCAGCGAGGTGCCAATCAACTGGCTGATCAGACTCACCCCGCCCAAGCCACCCAAGGCAGTCTGGCCAAAAATGCCGCACGCGATACCGCCCCAGACGCCACACAGACCGTGCAAAGGCCACACACCCAACACATCGTCGATATGCCATTTGCCCTGCGCCGCGGTAAAGCACCAGACAAACAGTGCCCCGGCGATGGCGCCGGTCACCAACGCGCCCACCGGGTGCATCAGGTCGGAGCCGGCGCAAATGGCCACAAGCCCGGCCAAGGGGCCGTTGTGCAGAAAGCCTGGGTCATTGCGCCCGACGATCAGCGCCGCCACGGTGCCGCCGACCATGGCCATCAGCGAGTTCACTGCCACCAGTCCGCTCACGCCTTGCAGGGTCTGGGCGCTCATGACGTTGAAGCCAAACCAGCCGACAATCAGGATCCACGAGCCCAAGGCGAGGAAGGGAATGCTCGACGGTGCAAACGCCACCAGGCGACCGTCGCGATAGCGCCCTTGTCGCGGCCCGAGCAACAACACCGCCGCGAGGCCCAACCAGCCGCCCATGGCATGCACCACCACGGAACCGGCAAAGTCATGGAAGCTGGCGCCGAATCGCGCCAGCAACCAGGCTTGCAAACCATAATTGCCGTTCCAGATCATCCCTTCGAAAAAGGGATAGATGAACGCCACGATCAGCGCGGTCGCGCACAACTGCGGGACAAACCTTGCACGTTCGGCAATACCGCCGGAAATGATCGCCGGGATGGCGGCGGCGAAGGTCAGCAGGAAAAAGAATTTCACCAGCCCATAACCATGGTCGGCATTGATCACCGCTGCAGGTTGCAGAAACGTCACCCCGTAGGAAATCCAATAGCCTATAAAGAAGTAGGCCAAGGTCGAAATGGCGAAGTCGCTGAGAATCTTCGACAAGGCGTTGACCTGGTTCTTTTGCCGAACCGTGCCAACCTCAAGAAAGGCGAAACCGGCGTGCATGGCCAACACCATGACGGCGCCAATGAGGATGAACAATGTATTGGAGCTATGGACCAGACTGTCCACAGCGCTTTGCAGATTTTCCATGGAGTGGCAGACCTTAAGGCTAAAAAAGCACCAAAGCAGTTCGCGCAGGCTGCTGACGCACCAAGTTGCGGCTTATCCGGATCGAATCACTGATCTCCATGAACCGCTTTGGCGCATCAGCGCGAAATCGTCGCGCGAGTTTTTATTGTTTGAGTCGAGGTTTTCCTGAAATCATGCCCGGCAACAGCGCATCGGCGCCGGCAAACGCACCACGACACAGCAAAAGTTGTACCAGTCATTTGTACTGAACCTTCGCGCAAGGCTCATACTCGAACCCATCAGAAGCCACTTACGGAGATCTACCCATGGCCAGCATCAAGGCAAAGACTGCTCAAGAAATCCTGATGAACGATTTTCAGACCCTGGTCAGCGACACCGAACGGTTGCTGGAGCACACCGCGACCCTGGCCGGCGATCAGGCGGATGAACTGCGCACCCAGATCCACGACAGTCTGTTGCGTGCCCGGGAAACCCTGAAGCTGACCGAAGACTCGTTACGCGAACGTGGCCAGGCTGCCGTCACCGCCACCGAAGATTATGTGCAGGCCAACCCATGGCAATCGGTCGGGATCGCCGCCGGGGTAGGCTTCCTCATTGGCCTGCTGGCTTCTCGGCGCTGATATGTCTATCGGCGAATCCAGCTCGTCGGCGACGGGCACAAGCGCTTCATCGCGGCGCCTGGGTGCCGCGTTTCTCGGACTGTTGCACAGCCATGTCGAACTGTTCGGCATCGAGTTGCAGGAACAAAAGGCACGCACCGTAAGCCTGCTGCTGTTTGCGGGCCTGGCACTGGTCTTTGCATTGTTGTTGCTGGTGGGGTTGTCGACCCTGGTGTTGATTGTGTTTTGGGACACCTATCGCCTGGCCGCCATCATCGGGCTCTGCGTGTTCTATACCCTTGCCGCGATCTTCTGCGGATTGCGTTTGAAAGCAGCGGTCTTCGATGAGTCCTCGCCCTTCCATGGCACCCTGGAAGAATTGGCCAACGATCGGGAGCGCCTGCTGCCATGAGCCTGCCTCAACTGCCCAATAACAGCTCGCGCGCGGAAATGCGCAAGGCGCTGATTCGCCTGCGCATGGAAATGCACCGTCAGGAAATCCGTCTCGAGTCCCGGGAACTGCTGCAGCCCTTGCAGCGGATTCGCGGAATGAAGCAAGACCTGCAGGACGGTTTTGGCATCAAGCATGCCCCGCTCTGGGGCGTGGCGGCCGTCACCTTGCTCGGCTTTCTGACCGGCAAAAGTACCCGCAACGGCGGCGCCAGCAGCCTGACTCGCCTGGTTCGTCTGGGCACCAGCCTGGGGCCCTTGATCAAGCTGGTGCTGCAAAGCAATTCGCGCAAAGACTAAATAGCCACTATCTGGCTGCATTCTTGCAATATCTCCGGGATGAACCTCTCTATCGAGGGGTTCAATCCTGTGTGCCTATCCGGTGACCAGGCATCCAAAAACAAGACCTTAACCAAGGAGGCCACGTGATCGACGGGCAACCGCTCGCCTGCTTTCAACCCTTCATCGATACCGCCACCGGCCGTATCGCCGGCGTCGAGGCATTGGGCAGACTGCGACAGGCCAATGGTCAACTGGCCTCGGTAGGCCCGCTGTTCGCCGACCCTAGGACACCGGCCATCGCGTTGCGGCGTCTTGATCGGCAGATCCGCGACAACGCGCTGAGTCGCTTGCATGAGGCGCCTTCGGACTGGTTTCTCAGCCTGAATATTTCCCCGCGCTGGATCAATCGCCTGCGCCCGGATCAAGCGCTGCCAAGCCTCAAACAACTGTGCAGGCACAACGTCGACCCGCAACGCATCGTCTTCGAGATCACCGAACTGGGCGGCGACATTCAGCGCCTGGCGGACGTCGTGGCTCGCTATCGAGAAGCAGGCGCACGAATCGCCATTGATGATTTCGGTGCCGGTTATTCTCAACTCGATCGCGTACTGGCCCTGCAACCGGACATCCTCAAGCTCGACATGCGCTTGTTCCAGGCGGCGGCATTGGGTGGTCCGAGCAGCGATGTGGTGAAGGCGCTGGCACAGATGGCCGAGAAAACCGGTTGCTGGATCATCGCCGAAGGCGTGGAAACTGAAGCTCAATTGAGTTTTGCCCTGGAGTGCGGCTCGCGGTACGTGCAGGGTTTTCTGTTTGCCAAGGCACAGGCCGACTTCTTCGCCGCTGACGCTTTTGTCGAGCGCTTCGCGCAACTGCGCCAACGGTATGTCCAACAAAAACTCGCAGAGCGTGGGCGGCTGATGATCATGCGCCAGCAACTCGGCGAGCTGATGAGCCTGTTGCAGACATGGGCCCAGGCCCACGCACCGCTCAGCACCCTGCCCCACCTGGACGCATTCCCCTGGCTGTTGCGTTTCTATCAATGCGATCGCCACGGCACGCAACTGACGCCCAACCTTGAATGGCGAAACAACGCCTGGGAATCGGACAGCCGCTACCTGGGTCACAACTGGTCATGGCGTCCGTATTTCTATCACTTGCTGGCAGAGGGTTGGGACGAGCGTCGGCTTACGCTTTCCAACACCTACCGCGACGCCACCAGCAACCAGTATTGCCTCACCGCCGGGCAATTTTTCGACAATGGCGAGCGACTGCTGCTCATCGACATCGACGCCGCCGGGCTCTAGGCTAAGGCATCAGTCACCTGACGGAGAGACCAGCCTTGGATTGGCAAACCCTGCTTACCCGCGAACGCCTCGGAAAACCGCTGCACAGCCCAGAAGAACTCGGCCGCAGTCCTTTCCATAAAGACCATGACCGCATTATTTTCTCAGGTGCCTTTCGCCGGCTGGGACGCAAGACCCAAGTCCATCCGGTCACCAGCAACGATCACATTCACACGCGCCTGACCCACTCGCTGGAAGTCAGCTGTGTTGGCCGCTCGTTGGGTATGCGCGTGGGTGAAACCATCCGCAGCGCCTTGCCGGACTGGTGCGAACCGAGCGACTTGGGGATGGTAGTGCAGTCGGCTTGCCTGGCCCACGATATCGGCAATCCACCCTTCGGCCATTCCGGCGAAGATGCCATCCGACACTGGTTCCAACAGGCAGCAGGCCGTGGCTGGCTGGATGACATGAGTGAAGTCGAACGTAATGACTTCCTGAATTTCGAAGGCAATGCCCAAGGCTTCCGGGTACTCACTCAATTGGAGTACCACCAGTTCGATGGAGGCACGCGGCTGACGTACGCCACGCTGGGTACTTACCTGAAGTATCCCTGGACGGCGAAGCACGCTGACTCGCTGGGCTACAAGAAGCACAAGTTTGGCTGTTATCAGAGCGAACTGCCGTTGCTGGAGCAGATCGCTCATAAACTCGGCCTGCCACAACTGGAGGAGCAGCGCTGGGCACGTCATCCATTGGTGTACCTGATGGAAGCCGCCGATGACATCTGCTACGCGCTGATCGACCTGGAAGACGGTCTGGAAATGGAGTTGCTGGAGTACGCCGAAGTCGAATCGTTACTGCTCAACCTGGTGGGCGACGATCTGCCGGAAACCTATCGCCAACTGGGCCCGCTGGATTCGCGCCGACGTAAACTCGCCATCCTGCGGGGCAAAGCCATCGAACACCTGACCAATGCTGCGGCCCGGGCCTTCGTCGAACAACAGGACGCCCTGCTGGCCGGTACACTGCCCGGCGACCTGGTGGAGCACATGCATGGCCCGGCCAAGCGCTGTGTCCTGAACGCAAAAGACATGGCCAGGAAGAAAATCTTCCAGGACAAGCGCAAGACACTGCATGAAATTGGCGCCTACACCACGCTGGAGATTCTACTGAACGCATTCTGCGGCGCGGCACTGGAACAGCACAACGGTCGAACGCCGTCGTTCAAAAGTCGGCGCATCCTCGACTTGTTGGGCAACAATGCACCCGATCCTCGCGGGCCTTTGCACACTTCATTCCTGCGCATGATCGACTTTATTGCCGGCATGACTGACAGCTACGCCAGTGAAATGGCCTTGGAAATGACCGGTCGTTCAAGCCGCTGATGCCCCCCGCCTCGACCCGCTGTTCAGATTGTCTGAACGCGGGTCGGATGCTGGAATGAGCAAGCACTACGTCAAGGTAGTCTGACGAACTTGAAAAACTTGAAAACTGTCGGTTCAACAAGATCTACCGTTACCTGATTACTTGATAAACCGTCGAAACAATCAGGCTTTATTAACTTATTGACCCTGACCCCCCCCTAAAACCAATCATTCAACCATCAACTTAATACATACAACACTTCCATTGTTCCTCATTCAAAACCGAACTGGAACGTAGTCCTATTCTTCTTCAATTGTAGGATTTGTCCTATATCACTGCTATCGACCTGTCAGTTCATGCGCCCCTACAACTATCTGAGCTAAGGTGCGCGCTTTATTTGAGCTCGCATGGGATCTGATTATGAACTCCGTTTTTATTGTCGACGATCACCCCGTTATCCGCCTTGCCGTCCGAATGTTGCTCGAACATGAGGGTTATAAAGTCGTCGGCGAAACTGATAACGGGGTCGACGCCATGCAGATGGTCCGCGAATGCATGCCAGACCTGGTCATTCTCGACATCAGCATTCCCAAACTGGATGGGCTGGAAGTTCTTTCCCGTTTCAATGCCATGTGTACTCCGTTAAAAACCCTGGTTTTAACGGCCCAGTGCCCGACCTTGTTCGGTATTCGCTGCATGCAGTCCGGCGCGTCGGGGTATGTCTGCAAACAGGAAGACCTCAGTGAACTGGTCAGTGCAATCAAAGCGGTGCTTTCAGGCTACAACTATTTCCCCAGCCAGGCGCTGAACCCCGTCCGTAGCGATGACACGCGATACGCCGACCTGGAACTCTTCAAGTCAGTCAACGACCGGGAATTGATGGTATTGCAACTGTTTGCACAGGGCCGTACCAACAAGGAAATTGCCAAGGGCATGTTCCTCAGCAACAAGACCGTCAGCACCTATAAAAAACGTTTGATGCAAAAACTCAAAGCCAAATCACTGGTTGAACTTATCGATATGGCAAAACGCAACGCCTTAGTGTGAGAGACCGGATGCCCAGTCGTTTAAAGGATTATCTGATACTGATCACCGCCGGCTTATGCCTGAGCACCTCAGTGTCTGCGACACACTCCGCCAGCGAGCATTACACTTTGCTCAGTCGCTCAATGGTCGGGCACATGGAAGTACAACTGGATAAATCACAGCGACAATGGATCAAAAACAAACGCGAACTGATTCTGGGCAGCTCAGCCCCCGATTACCCGCCTTTCGACCTGACCAGCAGCGGCAGCGACTACGAAGGCTTCACCGCAGATTACGCGGGCATCCTTGGCAAGGTGACCGGCCTGCCAGTCAAGGTTCAGCGCTACGCATCCCGGGAAGACGCCATCGAGGCGCTGCAAAACGGTGAGGTCGATATGCTCGGCAGCGCCAACGGATTTGAGGCACGCAACGCCGACATTGTGCTGTCGACACCTTACGCCGCGGATCAACCGGTTCTGGTGACACGAGAAGGAGAAACCCGGTCCCTGTCCGATGGACTGGCCGGATTGCGGTTGAGCATGGTGTACCACTATTTACCGATGGATGAAGTCAAAGCCCTATATCCAAAGGCGATTATCACGGCCTACCCGTCTTACCAGAATGCAATTAACGCGGTCGCGTTCGACCAGGCGGACGTCTTTCTCGGTGATACCATTTCGACCCATTACCTGATCAACAAGGGTTATCTGAACAACGTCCGGATGGCCAATTTCGGTAAACACGAAGTTCACGGCTTCAGCTTTGCCGTGCACCGGAACAACCCGGAACTGCTTGGAATCATCAACACAATACTGAATGCCACGCCCACCAATGCGCGAGAAGAAATCGCCAAACGCTGGAGTGCAGGCAGTGACATCCTTCTCACCGATCACAAACTGCAACTTACTACTCGTGAAGAACGCTGGCTGGCGCAACATCCGGTGGTTCGCGTGGTGGTCAATGAGGCGTTTGCGCCGCTGACATTTTTCGATAACGACGGCAACTTTCGAGGTGTCGCTGCCGATCTGCTCGAACTGATCAGGCTGCGCACCGGTTTGCGCTTCGAGATTCATCGCAGCCGAAGTGATGACGAGATGATCGAGCGCATCGGTCAGCATCAGGCCGACCTGATTGCCGCCCTGCTGCCCAGTACACACCGTGAAACCCTGCTCAACTTCAGCCGTCCTTACCTGGAAAACTCCTTCGTCCTGCTGACACGCAAAGTGGCCGGCAGTCCGAACGACCTCACCCAATTTTCGGGTAAACGCCTGACGATTGCCCAAGGTAATCCGATGGTGGATTACCTGCGTCACGAGTTCCCGAACGTCACTCTGATCGAAACCCCGGACACCTTCAGCGCGGTGCAACTGGTGGCGGAGGGCAAGGCTGAAGGCTCCGTAACCTCGCTGGTGATCGCCAACTACTTCGTCTCGTCCAGAGTCTTCGAGCAGACGCTTCAGATCAGTTCAACCGTTGGCACGCAACAGGCGGCGTTCTCGCTGGCGACCGGGCGCGATGCCCAAGAGCTGAGCGCGATCCTCGACAAGGCATTGCTGAGCATCACCCCGCAAGAATTAGGCATTATCAACAGTCGCTGGCGGGGTTACTCCTCGACGTCGCAAAACACCTGGCGCAACTACCACCGGGTGTTCTATCAAGTGGTGCTGGGTGTTGGCGTGCTACTGCTGATGTCTGTTGCCTGGAACGCTTACATGCGTCGCCAGATCAAACAGCGTCAGACGGCCGAACTCGCGCTGAATGACCAACTTGAGTTCATGCACTCACTGGTCAATGGCACGCCGCATCCAATCTACGTGCGTGACCGCCAGGGGTTGCTGCAAAGCTGCAACGACAGTTATCTGGAGACCTTCAGCGCAAAGTACGACGACGTGATCGGCAAAAGCGTCATTCAAGGCAATCTGAGCAATGCGTTCGAGGCGCGGGAGTTTGAGGCTGACTATCAGCGCGTGGTAAACGAAGGCACACCGCTGATTCTCGACCGCACATTACAAATTGGCAGTCGCCAGTTGACGATTTATCACTGGGTACTGCCCTACCGGGACTCGAGCGGTGAAGTGCAGGGCATCATTGGCGGCTGGATTGATATCAGCGAGCGGCGACAACTGTTCGATGACCTTCGGGCAGCCAAAGAACGCGCCGATGAAGCGAACAGAGCCAAAAGCACTTTCCTGGCGAACATGAGCCATGAGATCCGCACCCCGATGAATGCAATCATCGGCATGCTGGAGCTGACGCTCAAACGTATCGAACCGGCTCATCCCGACCGACCCGCCATCGACGTCGCGTACAACTCGGCGAAAGACCTGCTGGAACTGATCGGGGACATTCTTGATATCGCGCGCATCGAATCAGGGCACCTGAGCCTGAACCCGGAACGCGTCAACCTCGGTGAAACAGTAGCGTCGGTGGTGAGGATCTTCGACGGCCTCGCCCGGCAGAAAAACCTGCGCCTTTTGCTGGACTTGAGCCCAGCCCAACTGCCAAACGATGTGCTGCTGGACCCGATGCGCTTCAAGCAGGTGCTGTCCAACCTGGTCAGCAACGCCATCAAGTTTACCGAACAGGGTCAGGTGCGGATCGTGCTGGAGTGGCAAGCCACGGACGAGCCCGACCGGGTCATGTTGCGCGTGCAGGTTCAGGACAGCGGAATCGGCATCAGCGAGCAGGATCAACAGCGTTTGTTCGAGCCATTCGCCCAGGCGAGCCACAGCGAGCAGTCGACCCGGGGAGGCGCCGGGCTGGGCCTGGTGATCAGCCGAACCCTGTGCGAGATGATGGGCGGCAGCCTGCAATTGCGCAGTCAGGTCGGTGCCGGTACGCAGGTCGAAATAACCCTGCACCTGGCGACATTACCGCCAGAACTGCTGCCGAAAATCGCCGAAGCACCGGTTCAACCGACCTCAACGCCATTGAACGTCCTGGTGGTCGACGATCACCCGGCCAATCGCTTGCTCATGTGCCAGCAACTGGAGTTTTTGGGGCACCACCACCGCGCTGAAACCGATGGCGAAACCGGGTTCAAGGCATGGAAACACGGGCTGTTCGATCTGGTGATTGTCGATTGCAACATGCCGGTCATGAATGGCTATGAACTGGCCCGGCTGATTCGCCAACACGAACAGCAACAGTCGCGCGCGGCGTGCACCCTGCTGGGCTTCACCGCCAACGCACAGCCGCAAGAAGTACAACGCTGCAAAGACGCCGGGATGGACGACTGCCTGTTCAAGCCCCTCAGCCTGGCAGCCTTGAGACTGTGGATTGAACGCGTCAAGCCGGTTGCCCGTCCCCCTGCGTTCAGCCTCGAAGGGCTGCAGCTGCTCACCGGCGGCAATCCAAAGCTGGATCAACGCCTGCTGCTCGAAGTACTGAACAGCAATCGTCTGGACCGCCAGGAATTGCTGGATTTGTCACAGTGCCAAGACCGTCAGTCATTCCTCGACATCGCTCACAAAATCAAGGGGGCGGCACGCATCGTCCAGGCGGGCCGATTGATCGACAGCTGCGAGGCGCTCGAAAGCGTCTGCCGTGAAGTGTTCCACCCCGAAAACGTAGCCGGCTGCACTCAAGCCATCGAGCGCGCCATGCTCGAACTGGAGCACGCCTTGCAACAACAAATAGGGCACAACGACAGAAGCAGGATGGTGGAGCCTTAACTATGCTTGGACGCTGAGCAGTGTGTTAACCATCACGGAGAGACCAGTAATGTCCAACCCACTGCGCCCCGATCAACGCAGGTTTCCGCTGCACGTCCATATCAGCGTGATGTTTACCTTCCTGCTGCTGCTCACGGGCGTGGTGCTGGGCATTTTCAATTACCGCCAAACCACGCAGATCATCCTGTCCAGCAGTGAAAAACTGTTCAATCGCATCGAACAGGATGTCCGGCTGGACCTTCAGGGCACTTATGAACCGATTCGCCACCTGCTGAGCTTGCTGGCGGACAACCCGGCGACCGAGGCGCTCGCGCTGGAGCAACGGCTCGCGCTGCTGAAACCCTTTAGCCAGTCGCTCAAAGACAACCCCAACCTGGCCTCGCTGTACCTGGGATACGGCAATGGCGACTTTTTCATGGTGCGCCCCCTGCGCACCCCCGCCCTGAGAACGCTCACCAATGCCCCGGACACGGCGGCCTATCAGGTCTGGAGCATCGAACACCTTTCCGGCGTCGCGAAGGCGAGGTCCCAGTCGTTGTTTTTTGATCAGAACCTGGCGCTCGTCAGCCGCCAGGATAACCCTGAAGAAACCTACGATCCGCGTACTCGCGCCTGGTTTACCAGTGCTCGCAGCGATGAGGGCCAGATCACCACCGAACCCTATGTGTTTTTCTCCACTCACCATGTCGGGACGACGCTGGCGCGGCGCAGCGGCGAAAACGCAGTGATAGGCGCCGACCTTACACTCGCCGAACTGTCGGCGACGCTGGCCAAACATGTGGTGACTCCCCATACCGAAATCGTGCTGTTCGATGCCGATGGCAATGCTGTTGCCTATCCCGACAGCAGCCGTCTGATCGTCGACGACCAGACCGCACGCCTGATCAAGGCGGCCGATCTGAATCCGGCGCTCGGCGCCCTGCTCACCCATCCGCCCGAGGGCAATCGACTGGACGCCGCCGGGCGTGAATGGATTGTGGCCCGCAGCAGCATGCAGGAAGGCGGGCCGCAAGGATTGCAGCTCGCGCTGTTGGTGCCCGAAGATGAATTACTGGTCGATGCCTATCGCATGCGCTGGCAAGGGGCGTTGATCACGCTGGCAACCTTGTTGTTGTGCCTGCCGCTGGGGTGGCTCACCTCCAGAATTCTGGTCAAACCCTTGCGCGCACTGGTGCAGGAAGCCGATGCGATCCGCAGTTTCGACTTCAACTTTCCCATCAGCCGACGCTCGCCCGTGCTGGAAGTCGACCAACTGGGCGTGTCGATGACGCGCATGAAGGACACCCTGGCGAGCTTTTTCCAGATATCTGACAGCCTCAGCGCCGAGACCCGTTTCGCCCCGTTGCTGCAACGGGTGCTATTCGAAACCGTGAAGATCGGGCAGGCCCAGGCGGGCCTGATTTACCTGCGCGAGCAGGACGGCGACCGCATGGAGCCCCATGGCCTGGTGATCAACGAGACGTCTCAGGTGTTGCCAGCGTTTGGTATTCAAGGCTATGAACTCCAGGATTCACGGAGCCCTCAGTGGATGCAGCAGTTGTCCCGCGCCGACAATGTGGTCACCAGCCTGGGCTTCGAAAACGCAGTCGATCTGCAAAAGGTGCTGCAGGCGCTGGAGTGCCCACGGGTTCACCTGATCGGTATCCGGCTGCACAATCGGCATAACGAAACCGTCGGCCTGCTGGTCCTCTTGCTCGCCGACAGCGGCGCCCAGAGCGATCTGGAAAAGCTGCGTCCGGACCGCATCGCGTTTCTCCAGGCGGTGTCTGGCGCGGCGGCGGTGAGTATTGAAAGCCAGCGTTTGCAAGCCCGGCAGAAACAACTGCTGGATTCCTTCATTCAATTGCTGGCTGGCGCCATCGATGCAAAAAGCCCTTACACCGGCGGGCATTGTCAGCGAGTGCCGGAATTGACGCTGATGCTCGCCGAGGCTGCCGCGGCTAGTCAGGAGCCGGCCTTCAGCGGTTATCACCCCACGGAAGATGAATGGGAAGCCCTGCACATCGCGGCGTGGCTGCACGATTGCGGCAAAGTCACCACCCCGGAGTATGTGGTCGACAAAGCCACCAAGCTCGAAACCCTGAACGACCGCATCCACGAAGTCCGCACGCGTTTCGAAGTGCTCAAGCGTGATACCTGGATCAATTACTGGCAGGCCATCGCCCACGGCGGAGACGAACATCACCTGGCCGAGTTGCGTAACGCCAACCTGGCGGGACTGGACGATGATTTCGCGTTCATTGCCCACTGCAATCTGGGCGGCGAGGCCATGGCCGAAGCCGACCTGCAACGCTTGCGCGGCATTGCTCAACGCACCTGGACCCGTACGCTGGATGACCGACTTGGGGTTTCATGGGAAGAGAATCGCCGCCAGGCTCGCACTCCGGCCCCGACGCTGCCGGTCAGCGAGCCGTTGCTGGCGGACAAACCCGAACACTTATTTGAACGCGCCGAAAGCGAGCTGATACCGGCTGACAATCCATGGGGTTTCAAGCTTGATGTACCGCACTACAAATACAATCGGGGCGAACTCTACAACCTGAGCATCACCCGAGGCACGCTGACTCGCGAGGAGCGCTACATCATCAATCACCACATGGTGCAGACGATCCGGATGCTCAGCCATCTGCCCTTCCCCAGTCACCTCAATAACGTCGCGGAGATTGCCGGCGGCCATCACGAAAAAATGGACGGCACCGGTTATCCCAAACAGTTGAAGCGCGAAGAGATGAGCCTGCCGGCACGGATGATGGCGATTGCCGATATTTTCGAAGCGCTGACCGCTGCCGATCGCCCGTACAAGAAGGCCAAAACCTTGAGCGAAGCCTTGGGCATCATGGCCAATATGTGCCGTGACGCCCACATCGACCCGGAGCTGTTCGGGTTGTTCGTCCAGGCGCGCATTTATCTGCAGTACGCCGAACGATTCCTCGATCCGCAGCAAATTGACCCCGTCGACCCGGCAAGCCTGCTGGTCAAGGCAGGCTTGAGTGCCTGATCAGCAATCGGTCAGGCGCAGGAAAATCGCCGCCAGGCGCTCGATACCGGCTTGATCCTCAGCGGTAAACCGTGCCAGTTTCGGGCTATCGAGGTCCAGCACACCGATCAGTCGACCGTCCTTGACCAGCGGCACAACCAGTTCGCTGTTCGATGCGCTGTCGCACGCGATATGCCCGGGAAAGGCGTGCACGTCTTCAACCAATTGAGTCTGCAAGGTCGACGCGGCCGTCCCGCACACACCGCGACCAAACGGAATCCGCACGCAGGCGATTTGCCCCTGGAACGGACCGAGCACCAGCTCTTCATTGCGATTGAGGTAGAAACCGGCCCAGTTCAAATCATCGAGCTGGTTGAACAGGAAGGCCGAGAATTGTGCCGCATTGGCAATGAAATCACGCTCGTCCGCCAGCAACGATTCCAGCTGCGCCCACAACATGCCGTAACCATCCAGCCCTTGGCCGCTCTTCTGTAAATCAATCATGCTTTGTGCTCCAACAGCTTGAGCCCGACCCAATAGCGGGCAAATTGATAAGCGCAACGTCCATTGCGATTGCCTCGGCCGCCGGCCCAACGCACCGCGAGGATGTCCAGCTCTTCGTCACGCTGCCATTCAAGACCGGCCTTGCCGGCCAGTTGACCGATCCAGTGTTCGACGACGTTGAGGAAATGCTCCTGAGTAAACGGATAAAACGACAGCCACAGGCCGAAGCGGTCCGACAGCGCGATCTTGTCTTCCACCGCTTCGCTTGGGTGCAGTTCACCGTCGACGCGTTTCCAGTTTTCGTTATCGCTTTCCTTTTCCGGCACCAGGTGACGACGGTTGGACGTGGCGTACAGCAGAACGTTGTCCGGCGCTTGTTCGAGGGAGCCGTCGAGCACGCTCTTGAGTACGCGATAATCGCCCTCGCCCGCCTCGAACGACAGGTCATCGCAGAACAGCACAAAGCGCTGCGGCAACTTGGCGATTTGCTCGACCACGCGCGGCAGGTCCGCCAGGTGATCGCGCTCGATCTCGATCAGGCGCAAACCGGCCTGGGCGTGTTCGGCCAGCAAGGCCCGCACCAGCGACGATTTACCGGTGCCGCGCGAGCCCCAGAGCAACGCGTGGTTGGCCGGCATGCCGTCGAGGAACTGTTGGGTATTTCGCCCCAGTTGCTCCAGTTGCCGGTCGACGCCGATCAGGTCGGACAGGCGCATGTCGAGGCTGACGTGCAGCGGCAGCAGAAAACCGCTGCGCCCCTCGCGTTGCCAGCGCGCGGCCAGGCATTGGTTCCAGTCGATGGCTTGCCGAGGTGCGGGCAGCAGCGGCTCGATACGGGCCAAAACAGCATCGGCGCGTTCAAGAAAAGCATTCAATCGGGCGTCCACGTCTTCTCCTCGGGCACGTTCACAGTGATGATGGCGATACAGCGACGAATACACAGCGTTCAGTGCCCGGTTCATCCCCTGCTCAGGGGTTCGCGAGAACATCGGAATCCATGCATGATCGACTATGCTTGAGCAGCGAAAGGAAACGGAAGTGGTTCAACACCCCATGGACATCAAATTCACCCACCGGCTGTCATACAAGCAAGCCAGGCTTACTGTGCTGGTCGGTTTCATTCTGGGCACGCTGCTCAGCCTGCTGCAAATAGGCATCGATTATGCCAGTGAAGACGCCTCCATCAACCGCGAAATACTGTCTTTGCTGGAAATCAGCCACAACCCCGCCTCGCGCATCGCCTACAACATCGACGCCGAACTCGCCCAGGAACTGACCATGGGCCTGGTGCGCTCACCGGCAATCCTCAGCGCGACACTCACCGACAACAACAATACCGTGCTGGCCAGCGTCAAACGCCCGAGCGCGCAAAGTGGCTATCGAGTGATCAGCGACTTCCTGTTCGGCGCCAATCGGCAGTTCGAAGACCGTCTGTTTCTCGATCACCTGCCCAACGAATCGCTCGGGACCTTGCAACTGGAAGTCGACACCTACGCCTTCGGCAGCCGCTTCCTGCGCCGGGCCGAAGTGACACTGCTCAACGGCTTCGCCCGAAGCCTGATCCTGACAGGCATTCTGCTGGCGCTGTTCTACGTGATGCTGACCAAGCCCCTGGTGCGGGTCATCCGCGAACTCAGTGGCCGTGATCCGCGCAGCGCGGAGCCAACCTGGCTGGAATACCCGGCGGGGCATGAAAACGATGAAATCGGTGTGCTGGTCAAAGTCGCCAACCAGCAATTCGAAAACATCGCCACCGAAATCCAGCAACGACGCAACGCCGAAAACCGTCTGACCGACTACCTCAGCCAACTGGAAAACATCGTTTCAGCACGCACGGCGGAACTCAAGGCGATCAATGCCAGGCTCAGCCAATCCAATCAGGAGCTGGAAGTCGCGCGCACCACGGCCATCGAGATGGCTGAAGCACGTTCGGTCTTTCTGGCCAACATGAGCCATGAAATCCGCACGCCCCTCAACGGTCTGCTGGGGATGATCGCGCTGTCGCTGGACGGCCCGCTCACGGCCGAACAACAGCAACAACTGTCGATCGCCCATGACTCGGGCAAAGTGCTGGTTGAACTGCTCAACGATATTCTCGACCTGTCGAAATTCGATGCCGGTCAACTGGAACTCGAACACATTCCGTTCGACCTTGGCGCGCTGGTCGAAGACACCGCCAACCTGCTGTCGCAGAATGCGGCGCCGAGCGTGGAGTTGACGTGCCTGATCGATCCGCAATTTCCGGCGCTGGTGCTGGGGGACCCGACGCGGGTGCGGCAGATCGTCAGTAACCTGTTATCCAATGCGCTCAAGTTCACCCGCTTCGGTCGGGTCGATTTGCGTCTGTCTGCCTTCGAAGAGGGCGTCAGAATCGAAGTCTGCGATACCGGCATCGGGATCGCCCACGATGCCCAGGTCAAGATCTTCCAGCCATTTACCCAGGCCGGCGCCGGTATTACCCGGCAGTTCGGCGGTACGGGGCTGGGCCTGGCCCTGACCTACAACCTCTGCGAAGCCATGCAGGGACGCCTGACGATCAGCTCGGAAGCCGGTTTTGGCAGTCAGTTCTGCGCCGACCTGCCGCTGCCCGCTCATACTCGCGCCGTATCCCCGGCACCGCTGTCCGGCAAGATCATTGCCATCACCGCTGCCAGCAGCGGCCTGGCCGAGCTGCTGAAAACCCTGCTGCCGGCGTGGGGACTCGACTATCAGCAGCGCTCCATCGATGACTCGCTACTCGGGCTTGAACCTGACGTATTGATCACCGACTGCCCCGAATGCCTGTTCGGCCTACGCCCCACGCTTGACGCGCCGATTCTGCTGGTAACCGCTTATGGCAACTTCATGCCGAGCGAACAGGCGAGCGCCCTCGCCCCTTTGCAGCAACAGGCACGACCGCTGGCGCGCAATGCGCTGTATCAGACTTTGCGGCGGGTCTTGCAGCCCGAAACCACGATGATCAATGGCGCGCGGATCGAAGCCCTTCCCCACCAGCGGCGCGGACGGGTATTGCTGGTGGAGGACAACCCGGTCAATCAGCTGGTCGCCAAGGGCATGCTCGGCAAACTCGGCTGCGAGGTCATCGTCGCCGCTCACGGGGCCGAAGCACTGGATCAACTGGAGCAAAGCGACTTCGACCTGGTGTTGATGGACTGCAACATGCCAGTGATGGACGGCTACGAAGCCAGTCGGCAAATCCGTCGCAGCGGACGCTGGCCGCAACTGCCGATCGTCGCGCTGACCGCCAACGCCATGTCCGAGGAACGCGAACGCTGCCGTGCGGCGGGCATGAGCGACTACCTGGCCAAACCCTTCCGCCGCGAAGAACTGGCCGCGCTGCTTGATCTTTGGGTTCCGACTACGACAGTGCCTTGATCTGCCCCAGCAAATGATCGAGACCATTACGCAGATCACTCAGGCGATCCAGATCCACCCCGCTGTCGCACAACAGGCGCGCCTTGAGCGGGCCAACCTGATCACGCAGCGCCTTGCCGGCAGCTGACAGACTCAGGTGCACCTCACGCTCATCGCGAGCCGACCGCTGACGCTGCACCAGTTGCAATTGCTCAAGTCGCTTGAGCAACGGCGTCAGGGTGCCGGAATCCAGCGCCAGGCGTTCGCCCAGCGCCTTGACGGTCGGTTGCTCTGGGGCCGCCTCCTGCCATTCCCACAACACCAGCATGGCCAGGTATTGCGGATAGGTCAGGCCGAGTTGGTCGAGCATCGGCTTGTAGGCACGAATCACCGCCCGGGAAGCGGCGTACAGCTTGAAGCAGAGCTGACTGTCGAGCTTCAGCGAATCGACTGACAGGCTGTTCATTTGAGCAGGGCTTCGATCTCGCGGCTCAGGTCCTGCGGTTTGGTCGCCGGGGCAAAGCGCTTGACCAACTGACCGTCCTTGCCGATCAGGAACTTGGTGAAGTTCCACTTGATGCCCTGCGAGCCCAGTAGACCCGGGGCGCGTTTTTTCAGTTGAACGAACAATGGATGCGCGCCGTCACCGTTGACTTCGATCTTCTTGAACAGCGGGAAGCTGACACCGAAATTCAATTCGCAGAATTCGGAAATGGCGCCTTCATTGCCGGGTTCCTGCTTGCCGAACTGGTTGCACGGGAAGCCGAGCACCACCAGGCCTTGGTCCTTGTAGGTTTGCCACAATTCTTCCAGACCTTTGTATTGCGGAGTGAAGCCGCACTTGCTAGCGGTATTGACCACGAGTACGGCCTTGCCGGCGTAATCGGCCAGGGTCTTTTGCTCACCCTTGATGGTGGTGCACGGGATGCTCAGCAGGTTGTCAGTCATGACTTGCACTCTTGATGAAAGAAGACGTTAAACATAGCGAGCAATTGAATTGTGTGCAATTTAATAAATCAATGGAAGCACGACAAACCGTGCTCCTACAGCGTTCACATTATTCGCGCGGCACCAGATCCAGGCACACCGAGTTGATGCAATAACGCAGGCCTGTCGGCGGCGGACCGTCCGGGAACACGTGCCCCAGGTGTGCATCGCATTTGGCGCAGACCACTTCGGTGCGGATCATGCCGTGGCTGACGTCACGGATCTCGACCATGGCGCTGTCGCCGATCGGCGCGTAGAAGCTCGGCCAGCCGCAGCCGGAGTCAAATTTGGTCTTGGAGTCGAACAGCGGCTCGTTGCAGCAGATGCAGTGATAAACGCCGTCTGTCTTGGTGCCGTTGTATTTACCGGAAAACGGCCGTTCGGTGCCCTTGAGGCGGCACACGTTGTACTGCTCCGGATCGAGCATCGCCTTCCATTCTTCCAGGGTTTTTTCCAACTTTTCCATCTTCACACCTCGGCAACTGAAAAAGCCCGATCTGTACCTTTTCCACGGATCGGGCGGCACGTATGATTGCGCCTCGTCAAACGCCAGTCTGGCAGCCATACCACGCGCATTCAAACGGATTTATGGGTGCTGCATCTCAAGGCGTCAGGCCTGTGTGAATACGCAGGATTCCCAGTACGGTAGTTCATACACCGCCTGGATCGTTCATTTTCGGGAACACATCGCCATGCAGGTCAGCAAATCGAACAAGCTCGCCAACGTCTGCTACGACATTCGCGGCCCAGTGCTCAAGCACGCCAAACGCCTGGAAGAGGAAGGTCATCGCATCCTCAAGCTGAACATCGGCAACCCGGCGCCTTTTGGTTTCGAAGCGCCGGACGAAATCCTCCAGGACGTGATCCGCAACCTGCCGACCGCCCAGGGCTATAGCGATTCCAAAGGCCTGTTCAGCGCGCGCAAAGCGGTGATGCAGTACTACCAGCAGAAGCAGGTTGAAGGCGTCGGCATCGAAGACATCTACCTGGGCAACGGCGTTTCCGAGTTGATCGTGATGTCGATGCAGGCCCTGCTCAACAACGGCGACGAAGTGCTGGTGCCGGCCCCGGACTATCCGCTGTGGACGGCCGCGGTCAGCCTGTCCGGCGGCAACCCGGTGCATTACCTGTGCGACGAACAGGCCAACTGGTGGCCGGACCTGGCCGACATCAAGGCCAAGATCACGCCGAACACCAAGGCGCTGGTGATCATCAACCCGAACAACCCGACCGGTGCGGTGTATTCCAAAGAAGTGCTGCTGGGCATGCTCGAACTGGCGCGCCAGCACAACCTGGTGGTGTTCTCGGATGAAATCTACGACAAGATTCTGTACGACGACGCCGTGCACATTTGCACCGCGTCCCTGGCCCCGGACCTGCTGTGCCTGACCTTCAATGGTCTGTCCAAGTCTTATCGCGTGGCCGGTTTCCGTTCCGGCTGGATCGCCATCTCCGGCCCGAAACATCACGCGCAGAGCTACATCGAAGGCATCGACATGCTGGCCAACATGCGCCTGTGTGCGAACGTGCCGAGCCAGCACGCGATCCAGACCGCGCTGGGCGGCTATCAGAGCATCAATGACCTGGTGCTGCCGCAGGGCCGCTTGCTGGAACAGCGCAATCGCACCTGGGAACTGCTCAACGACATTCCGGGCGTCACCTGCGTCAAGCCGATGGGCGCGCTGTATGCGTTCCCGCGGATCGACCCGAAAGTCTGCCCGATCCATAACGACGAGAAGTTCGTGCTCGACCTGCTGCTCTCCGAGAAGCTGCTGGTGGTTCAGGGCACGGCCTTCAACTGGCCTTGGCCGGACCACTTCCGAGTGGTGACCCTGCCGCGCGTGGATGACCTGGAGATGGCCATCGGGCGGATCGGCAGCTTCCTCAAGTCCTACCGTCAGTAAAGGGTCTGTCACCGTGCGACTTTTTGCGAAAGTCGCGCGGTGATTAATTCAGCAACACATCTCTGCGCCCTGCCGCACATCCTTGCTTCAAGTCATGCCTGGTCACTGGTTGGGTGCTCGCGTCTAACAACCACGGGGCCTGAGCCACGCTTTGCCTGTCAAACATTTCCCATGCCTGCGTCGGAAAAGGCCTTCAAGCGGCTAGACTGTTGCCGTAGGACACAGTTTGAAATAGTCACCCGGTTGAATAGCCCGGTGCAGCACCTTATATACCCCGCAGTAAGCTACATCTTTAGCACGAGGAGATTTCTACAACCATGATGCGCATCCTGCTGTTTTTGGCCACTAACCTGGCGGTCGTGCTGATTGCCAGCATCACCCTGAGCCTTTTCGGCTTCAACGGGTTCATGGCGGCCAACGGGGTTGATCTGAACCTCAATCAGCTGCTGATTTTCTGTGCGGTCTTTGGTTTTGCCGGTTCGCTGTTCTCGCTGTTCATCTCCAAATGGATGGCGAAGATGAGCACCAGCACCCAGATCATCACCCAGCCACGCACCCGTCACGAGCAATGGCTGCTGCAAACCGTCGAGCAACTGTCTCGGGAAGCCGGGATCAAGATGCCTGAAGTCGGGATTTTCCCGGCCTACGAGGCGAACGCGTTCGCCACGGGCTGGAACAAGAACGACGCACTGGTCGCGGTCAGCCAGGGCTTGCTGGAGCGTTTCTCGCCTGATGAAGTGAAAGCCGTGCTGGCCCACGAAATTGGCCACGTGGCCAATGGCGACATGGTCACCCTGGCGCTGATTCAGGGCGTGGTGAACACCTTTGTGATGTTCTTCGCGCGGATCATCGGCAACTTCGTCGACAAGGTGATCTTCAAGAACGAAGAAGGCCAGGGGATTGCCTACTACGTGGCAACCATCTTTGCCGAACTGGTCTTGGGCATTCTGGCCAGCTCCATCGTCATGTGGTTCTCGCGCAAGCGTGAATTCCGTGCCGACGAAGCCGGGGCACGCCTGGCCGGTACTGCCGCGATGATCGGCGCCCTGCAACGCCTGCGCGCCGAACAGGGCCTGCCGGTGCATATGCCGGACACCCTGAACGCTTTTGGCATCAACGGTGGCATCAAGCAAGGGTTCGCCCGGATGTTCATGAGCCACCCGCCGCTGGAAGAGCGCATCAACGCGCTGCATCGACTTCAGCGCTGATTGTTCAGCAGCAAAAAAAAGGCCCGCAGTGATGCGGGCCTTTTTTATTTACCGGGTTGATGCGGTGCTCATTAGTACCCCTTCGCGAGCAGGCTCGCTCCCACAGATCGTCTGTGATTGCACAATTTGTGTTCACCCAAGATCCATTGTGGGAGCGAGCCTGCTCGCGAAGGGGCCAGCAAAATCAACACACCTTAATGGCTGGAAACCCGATACACCCGCTCTTCAAGCCGAGTAACGCCCGCCTCGAGGAATTTCCCGCTCGAATTCAGAACATCCTGATCTTCCAGAATCTTCAGCGACCACGAGCTACCAAACAACCGCTGCACCTCATCATCCAGCACAGCAAACGGTGGGCCTTCCATTTGCGCCTGGTCGTAGTCCAGGGTAATCAGCACCCCCAGCGACTCCTTCGGCAAAATCCGCTTCAAGTGCTCGGCGTATTGCTCGCGCATCTTCGGCGGCAAGGCTATCAGTGCAGCGCGGTCGTACAGCGCGCTGCAATCGGCAACATCACCGGCCGTCAACGCGAAGAAATCCCCACACCAGATCTCGATCGAGCCCGCTCGATAGACCGTGAAGGGACCTTGGTCGCTGACGTCCGGATCAAATTGATGCTCGTGGAAAAAGTCTTCTACCGCTTTTTCCGACAGCTCGACGCCCAACACCTCGTGACCGCACTTTGCCAGCCACAGCAGATCCAGGCTCTTCCCGCATAGCGGCACCAGTACGCGCGAGCCCTCTTCCAGTGCCAGCTGCGGCCAGTACCGTTGCAGATAAGGATTCACTTCCGGCAGGTGAAAGCCGATCTGATTCGTCGTCCACCGCTTGTGCCAAAACTCCGGCTGCATAATTAATCCCGAAAATTCGATCAAAAGACCCTAAAACTTATATTAGATTTAGATCAATGATCTGACTGAAGATGACGCCATCTTACCCCTCAGGAGCTCTTTCATGTTCCCCAGCCTGTACATATCCCATGGCTCGCCCATGTTGGCACTGGAACCGGGGGCCAGCGGGCCGGCGCTCGCTCGATTGGCCGCCGAATTGCCGAAACCGAAAGCCATCGTGATTGTATCTGCGCATTGGGAAAGCAATGAGCTGCTGGTCAGCGGCAATCCCCAGCCGGAAACCTGGCACGACTTCGGCGGCTTTCCTCAGGCGTTGTTCGACGTTCAGTACCCGGCACCCGGCAATCCCCAATTGGCGACGCAGGTGGTCGAATTACTGAAGGCCGCCGATCTGCCAGCACGCATTGATGCCAAGCGCCCGTTCGACCACGGTGTCTGGGTGCCTTTGACGTTGATGTATCCGCAAGCCGATATCCCCATTGTGCAAGTCTCGCTGCCTACCCGTGGCGGCCCTGCTCTGCAAACCCGCGTCGGCCATGCCTTGACCAGCCTGCGCCAGCAAGGCGTACTGTTGATCGGCTCTGGCAGCATCACGCACAACCTGCGTGAACTGGATTGGCATGCGGGCCCGGAAAGCGTCGAGCCGTGGGCCAAATCCTTCCGCGACTGGATGATCGAGAAACTCGCGGCCGACGATGAAGCGGCGCTGCACGATTATCGTCAGCAAGCGCCCAATGCGGTGCGCAATCACCCTGGCGATGAGCATCTGTTGCCTTTGTACTTTGCTCGCGGGGCCGGAGGCGAGTTCAGCATTGCGCATCAGGGTTTCACCATGGGCGCGTTGGGCATGGATATTTATCGTTTTGGCTGACCGGTAGACCGAGTCGCGTCCTTCGCGAGCAGGCTCGCTCCCACAGGGATCTTCAGTGAACACAATATCTGTGTAATACAAAGATCCCCTGTGGGAGCGAGCCTGCTCGCGAATGAGGCCACCTCAGTCTCCAAGCCAGGCAAAAAGCAGGCAAAAAAAATCCCCGAACCAGTCGGGGATTTTTTATGTGCGATCAATCAGCTCAAGAGCGGATCAATCTTCGCGATAGCGACGCAGCTTCAACTGCTTACCGGCAACGCGAGTGTCCTTCAGTTTGGTCAGCAACTTCTCCAGACCATCTTCCGGCAGCTCGACGAGGCTGAAGCTGTCACGTACCTGGATGCGGCCGATGGCTTCACGAGCCAGACCGCCTTCATTCAGGATAGCGCCCAGCAGGTTCTTGGCAGCGATACCGTCACGCGCACCCAGCGCGGTACGGCAACGAGCACGACCTTCAGCCAATGGAACCGGAGCACGACGCTCGCGGTCACCACGGTCCGGACGATCACCGGTACGCTCTGGACGATCGCCACGCGGTGCGTTGTTCGGCACCAGTGGACGTTCTTTCTCGATGGCAGCCAGGGTCAACGCCTGAGCGTTGGTTGCCTTGCGCAGCAGAGCAGCGGCCAGTGCACGTGGAGTGCAACCGATGTCGGCAGTCAGGCGATCCAGCAGATCACCGTGGGTCGACTCGGCATCAGCTACCAGCGGCGACAGGCTGTTGGTCAGTTTCTTGATGCGGGCATCGAGAACAGCTTGAGCGTCCGGCAGGCGAACTTCGGCAACCTTTTGACCGGTTACACGCTCGATCACTTGCAGCATGCGGCGCTCACGTGGAGTCACCAGCAGCAGTGCACGACCTTCGCGACCGGCACGGCCGGTACGGCCGATACGGTGAACGTAGGACTCTGGGTCGTACGGCATGTCAACGTTGAACACGTGAGTGATGCGCGGAACGTCCAGACCACGAGCGGCAACGTCGGTCGCCACAACGATGTCCAGACGGCCATCCTTGAGGGATTCGATCACGCGCTCACGCTGGTTCTGAGCAATGTCACCGTTCAGCGCAGCGGCTTTGTAGCCTTTGGCTTCCAGGGCACTGGCCAGGTCCAGGGTCGCTTGCTTGGTGCGCACGAACATGATCAGGGCGTCGAAATCTTCCACTTCCAGCAGGCTCAATACAGCCGAGGTCTTCTGGTCAGCGTGAACCAACAGGTGAGCCTGTTCGATCGCGGTAACGGTCTGAGTCTTGGTCTGGATCTTCACGTGTTGCGGATCGCGCAGATGGCGTTCGGCAATGGCACGGATCGACTGCGGCAGGGTGGCCGAGAACAATACGGTCTGACGGGTTGCAGGGAGTGCCTTGAAGATGACTTCGAGGTCGTCCATGAAACCCAGTTTGAGCATTTCGTCCGCTTCGTCGAGAACCAGGTGGTTCACGGTAGCCAGGACTTTTTCGTCACGACGCAGGTGGTCGCACAGACGGCCCGGCGTGGCGACAACGATCTGTGCGCCATTACGGATTGCTTTCAGTTGTGGACCCATAGGGGCGCCGCCGTAAACGGCCACAACGGTAACGCCCGGCATTTGCTTGGCGTAGGTTTCGAAAGCGGTTGCTACTTGCAGCGCCAACTCACGGGTTGGCGCCAGGATCAGGGCTTGCGGCTCGCGCTTTGCAGGATCGATGCGATGCAGGATTGGCAGGGCGAACGCGGCGGTTTTACCGGTACCGGTTTGCGCTTGGCCAATCATGTCGTGGCCGGCCATGATGATCGGGATCGATTGCTGCTGAATAGCCGAAGGCTCTTCGTAGCCGGTCGCAATGACGGCTGCAAGGATATTCGGATTAAGATTAAAAGCGGCGAAGCCGCCGGTTTCCTGGGTCATGGGTCTGCCTCTAAGTGCATCCGCAAAGACCCATGCTCCAAAGCTGCGCATGCCGTGTAAGACTCAAGAGTCGCCCTGGCTGCTTTGTCGGCGGGGATTTGCGAAAACGAATGAATGAAAAAGATTCGTCAAGGGAGAGTCCGCTGTGCGGACGTGCAGCCGAAGCTGACTTCGGGGAATTGCGCTACCTAAACGCGGCCCGGTTAAAGGCCGGCGCGCACTATACCGGAATTCGCCCAAAAAGGGAGCATTATTTGTCGGAAAACTGACGGATACACCGTTGTGTCACAGGCTTTGCGGATAATCCTGAGACGGTCTATTTTTCAAAGGCCCGGCCCTGCTGGTGATGGCGCTAAAACGGTTCATCGTCAACAGGCAGACCTGCGGTCTGACACACCCTTCCCGCCCGAGGAATTGTTCCATGAATCAGCCCGCTTGCAGTCGCGTCACCCGCGAACGACACGGTCATGTCCTGATGATCGGCCTGGATCGGGTGGCCAAGCGCAACGCCTTCGACCTTGAACTGCTCAACGAACTGAGCCTGGCCTACGGCGAATTCGAGGCCGACAGCGAGGCGCGGGTCGCGGTGGTGTTCGGCCATGGCGAGCATTTCACCGCTGGGCTCGATCTGGTCAGTGCCAGCGCAGCGTTGGCCGAAGGCTGGCAGGCCCCGCCGGGCGGCTGCGATCCGTGGGGTGTTTTTGCCGGCCCCCGCGTCAGCAAACCGGTGATTGTTGCCGCCCAAGGCTACTGCCTGACCATCGGCATCGAGTTGATGCTGGCCGCTGACATCAACCTGTGCGCGAGCAACACCCGATTCGCCCAGAAAGAAGTGCAGCGTGGGATCTTCCCGTTTGGCGGCGCGACATTGCGTCTGCATCAGGTCGCCGGCTGGGGCAATGCCATGCGCTGGCTGCTCACCGGCGATGAGTTCGATGCGCATGACGCGTTGCATCTGGGCCTGGTACAGGAAGTCATGGCCAGCGAGGATCTGCTGCCACGGGCGATTGAATTGGCGGAACGAATTGCCCGACAGGCGCCGCTGGGGGTGCAGGCGACGTTGATGTCGGCGCGGCAGGCGCGTTATGAAGGGGAAACTGCCGCGGCGCAGGGGTTGCCGCCGCTGGTGAAGAAGTTGCTGGCGAGTGAGGATGCCAAAGAGGGAGTGCGGTCGATGGTCGAGAAGCGGCCCGGTATCTTCAAAGGGCTTTGAGATCTGTGCTGGCTTTGATGGCCCCTTCGCGAGCAGGCTCGCTCCCACAGGGGAATGCATTTCAAAGGTGGGAGCGAGCCTGCTCGCGAAGGGGCCCGCCCGCACAACACATCAAGTCGCCGGGCGAATCGCCTTGATCAGCGACTGCAACGAATACCCCAATCGCGGCGCCAGCCCTTCAGCCCGGGCGATCAAACCGTCCATGTCCAGTTCCTGATCCAGTTCTGAAGGCACGATCAAAATCACATTGCCCTCCTTCACCGGCAGCTCCCAGTAATGCCGGTGATAGAGCCCGCGCAACAACGCCGCGCCCAACGGTTTGCCATCATCGGTGGCCCATTGGTTGATCACCAGCCAGCCACCCGGATTCAAGCGCTTCTGACAGTTTTCCAGAAAGCTCCACGCCAGATGCCCGACACCCGGACCGACATCGGTGTAAAGGTCGACGAAAATCAGGTCCGCCGGCTCAGCGGTGTCGAGCAACTCCAGCGCATCACCCACCCGGATATACAACCGAGGATCATCGTCCAGCCCCAGGTATTCAATGGCCAGGCGCGGCACGTCCGGGCGCAATTCAATTGCTTCGACATCTTCCAGCGGCAGGAACTTCAGGCAAGCCTGGGTCAACGTGCCCGCGCCAAGCCCTAGAAACAGCGCGCTTTCAGGCTGTTCGTGGCACAGCGCACCGATCAGCATCGCCCGGGTGTAGTCGTACTCGAGCCAGCTCGGATCAGCGGTGAAGACGCAGCTCTGCTCGATGGCATCGCCGAACTCCAGAAAACGGTAGTCGGCGACTTCCAGCACGCGTATCACGCCGAACTCATCCTGTACCTCGGCGAGCAGATGCTCGACGCGCTCCTCAGTCATTTCGTCTCCTGATTGCTGCCGCGCCGACCTGTGATAAACAGCAGCGCAAGAAAACCGCGAGGGGGCGCGGCAAAGGCGCGATTGTCCGCGAAGCGACGGGAACAGGTCACGCACTAATTGCTGATAACATGACCGTCCGAGCGTAAAACACTAGAGAACGTGATGAGCCAACCCTGGAGCCCTGACAGCTGGCGCGCCCTGCCGATCCAGCAACAACCTCAATACCCCGACGCCGCGCATTTGCAGCAGGTCGAGCAAACCCTGGCCAGTTATCCGCCGCTGGTGTTTGCCGGTGAGGCCCGGGAGTTGCGCCGTCAGTTTGCCGAAGTGACCCAGGGGCGCGCGTTCCTGTTGCAGGGCGGCGATTGCGCCGAGAGCTTTGCCGAGTTCTCCGCCGCGAAAATCCGCGACACCTTCAAAGTCCTGCTGCAAATGGCCATCGTCATGACCTTCGCCGCCGGCTGCCCGGTGGTCAAGGTCGGGCGCATGGCCGGTCAGTTCGCCAAGCCGCGCTCCGCCAATGACGAAACCATCGATGGCGTGACCCTGCCCGCCTACCGAGGTGACATCGTCAACGGCATCGGTTTCGACGAGAAGAGCCGCGTGCCGGACCCGGAACGTCTGCTTCAGTCCTACCACCAGTCCACCGCCACCCTGAACTTGCTGCGCGCATTCGCCCAGGGCGGGTTTGCCGACCTGCATCAAGTGCACAAGTGGAACCTGGACTTCATCGCCAACTCGGCGCTGGCGGAAAAATACAGCCACCTGGCCGACCGCATCGATGAAACCCTGGCGTTCATGCGCGCCTGCGGCATGGACACTTCGCCGCAATTGCGCGAAACCAGTTTCTTCACCGCCCACGAAGCGCTGCTGCTCAATTACGAAGAAGCCTTCGTGCGGCGCGACAGCCTGACCAACGATTACTACGATTGCTCGGCGCACATGTTGTGGATCGGCGACCGCACCCGTCAGCTCGACGGCGCGCACGTCGAATTCCTGCGCGGGGTGAATAACCCGATCGGGGTCAAAGTCGGCCCGAGCATGAACCCTGAAGACCTGATCCGCCTGATCGACGTGTTGAACCCGGACAACGACCCGGGCCGCCTGAACCTGATCGCGCGGATGGGCGCGAACAAGGTCGGCGATCATTTGCCGGCACTGATCCGCGCGGTGCAGCGCGAAGGCAAGCAGGTGCTGTGGAGTTCCGACCCGATGCACGGCAACACCATCAAGGCGAGCAGCGGCTACAAGACCCGCGACTTCGCGCAGATCCTCGGCGAGGTGAAGCAGTTCTTCCAGGTTCACCAGGCGGAAGGCAGTTATGCCGGCGGCATCCATATCGAGATGACCGGGCAGAACGTGACCGAATGCATTGGTGGGGCGCGGCCGATTACTGAGGACGGGTTGTCGGACCGGTATCACACCCATTGTGATCCGCGGATGAATGCTGATCAGTCGCTGGAATTGGCGTTTTTGATTGCTGAGACACTGAAACAGGTTCGGCGCTAAACCGCGTCGCTTCATTCGCGAGCAGGCTCGCTCCCACAAGGTTCAGGTGATCCAATGTGGGAGCGAGCCTGCTCGCGAAGGGGCCAGATCAAACACCATCAAGCTGTGCCAATGCCACCCGCAACCGAGCAGCACTCACCCGCTGACAATTCAACTGCACCCGCTCAAGCCCCAACCAGTCCGCCATCCGCCGCAAATTGACCGCCAAAGCCTGCATCCCTTGATCATCCAGCCCTGGCTCTTCCTCGTGCACCGCGTGTACCGCCAACCGCCCCAACGCCCGCTCCGCCCGCAGATCCACCCGCGCGGCAATCCTTTCGTTGTGCAAAAACGGCAACACGTAATACCCGTAGACCCGCTTGTCCTGCGGCGTGTAAATCTCCAGCCGATAGCGGAAATCAAACAACCGCTCGGTGCGACTGCGTTCCCAGATCAGCGAATCAAACGGTGAAAGCAATGCACTGGCCTCGACCTTGCGCGGCACTTTCGGCTCGGGCAGGCAATAGGCCGGTTGCCGCCAGCCTTGCACTTCGCAGGTCCGCAACTCACCAGCCTCGACCAGTTCCGCCAGACGCGGACGACTGTCTGCCGGGTTCAAGCGAAAATAGTCCCGCAAATCCTTTTCCGTGCCGACACCCAGCGCCGTCACCGCATGCAATAACAGCCCGCGCTGAGCCTCGGCCTCACTCAGCTCCGGCTGCTGCAAAATCGCCGAAGGAATCACCCGCTCCGGCAAATCATAAAGTCGTTCAAACCCACGACGCCCCGCCACCGTTACTTCACCGGCGGCAAACAACCATTCCAGCGCATGCTTTTCCGCGCTCCAGTCCCACCACGGCCCGGCCCGTTCCTCACGGGTCGACAAGCTTCCGGCACCCAGCGCGCCGAGTTCTTCGACCGAGGCCAGCACCCTGCGAATGGTGTCCTGTTGTTCACGCCCGAAACGCGCCAGTTGCTGGTAAATATCTTTGCCGCGCGTAGCGCGCTGCATGCGCCAACGCATCAGGGGATACATCGACAACGGCAGTAACGAGGCTTCGTGCCCCCAATATTCAAACAACGTTCGACGTCGGCCCTGACTCCAGGCCGCCTGATCGAGCAAGTCGGAGGGGTAATTACCGAGGCGGGAAAACAAGGGAAGGTAGTGCGAACGCACCAACGCATTGACCGAATCGATCTGCAGAATGCCCAGCCGTTCGATCACTCGGTTGAGTTGAACCGGTTTGATCGCCGCTGGCGGCTGGCGCCCGTTGAACCCTTGGGCAGCCAGTGCCAGACGTCGAGCTTGCTTGTTGGAAAAGGACAGCGTCGCGGGCATGAATACCTCCGTGTCTGCTCGCAACCTACCTCACCAGAGAGGGGTTTGTGTAGCAATGGCCTCATCATTTATGCATCGGATCATCCCAGAACGGCCTGACCGATTCATGTTCGACGTCGGCGCGACTCATGCCGATGTCCTTCAGTGCTTCATCGCTCAGGCTCGCCAGCAGCTCGCGCTCGCGATGAAGTTCGTACCAGCGACTAAACTTGTGCAGCAGATCCGATACCACGTGGCTTGAGAATTTTTGTTCCGTTACAACCTCGTTATGACCTTTCATCTTGTTGTCCTCCGTTGGGGATGGCTCAAGTCTCGCCTCAGCGATAAGATCAATCCAACGAATGTTTCTGATGGTAACCATCTCGGAGATTGATGGATGTCGGCTTTCCCCAGTATCGATACGGATGTCCTGCGTACCTTTGTCGCCATCGCCGACCAGGGCGGTTTCACCCGCGCCGGTGAATTGGTCAATCGCACGCAGTCGGCGGTGAGCATGCAGATGAAACGTCTGGAAGAGGACGTGTTGCAGCGCCAACTGTTCGAACGCGATGGACGCCAGGTCAAACTGACCGCCGAAGGCCAGGTTTTGCTGGGGTATGCGCGGCGCATCCTCAAGCTGCACAGCGAAGTATTCAACACACTGCGTGAGCCGCACATGGTCGGCACCGTGCGCATCGGGACGCCGGACGATTACGTGATGCGTTTTTTGCCGGGGATTTTGTCGCGTTTCGCCAAGAGCTATCCGCTGATCCAGATTGAGGTTCACTGCGAATCATCAAAACAATTGCTGCAACGCCAGGATCTGGACCTGTCAATCGTCACTCGCGAGCCCGGCACCGAGATTGGCCAGTTGCTGCGCAAGGAACGTTTCGTCTGGGCCGAGGCGCAATGTTTCAGCGCCCATGAGCAGACGCCGCTGCCTCTGGCGATGTTCAACAGTGATTGTTTCTGCCGGCTGTGGGCGTGTAATGCGCTGGATGCCATGGGCCGTGATTACCGGATTGCCTACAACAGTTCGAGCCTGTCGGCGTTGATGGCCGTGGTCAGTGCCGGGCTGGCGGTGACCGCGCAACTGGAAAGCCTGATTACCCCGGACATGCGCATCCTCGGTGAGGCCGAAGACCTGCCGCAATTACCGGAGGCCTGCATCATGCTCGTGCGCAATCTGCACAACCCGTCGCCGATCACCGAGTGCCTGGCCGAGCACATCGTCGAAGGCTTCAAACTTTAAACGCGAGCATCACCGCGCTGAGCACCAGAAAACCGCAGAACAACCCGCGCAGCAGTCGCTCCGGCAGTGCGTGGGCGATCTTTACGCCCCAACTGATGCTCATCAACCCGCCGATGGCCAATGGCACGCCAATCAACCAGTCCACCTGATGGTGCGCCGCGTAGGTCACCAAGGTGACGCCGGTGCTGGGTAACGCCAGCGCCAGCGACAACCCTTGGGCCACCACCTGGCTGGTGCCGAACACGCTGGTCAACACCGGCGTCGCCACCACCGCCCCGCCTACACCAAACAAGCCGCCCATGGCCCCGGAAGCCGCACCGAGTACACCCAGCCATGGCCAGCCGTAATGCATCTGCGCCGAGGCGGGAGTGTTGGCGATGAACATTCTGAGCAGGTTGTAGGCCGACAGCGCCACCAGGAACGCGACAAATCCGATCCGCATGGTTTGCGCATCGATGCCGACTGCCCAGATCGAACCGATCCACGCGAAACAGAAGCCCATCGTCGCCAAGGGCAACGCGTGGCGCAATTCGATGCGATTGCGCTGGTGGTAGCGCCACAGCGCCAGCATGACGTTGGGTACGACCATCACCAGCGCGGTGCCTTGGGCGATCTGTTGATCTAGCCCGAACAGCACGCCCAGCAACGGGATCGCGATCAAGCCGCCGCCGATGCCGAACAACCCGCCGAGCGTGCCGAGGGCCGCGCCAAACACTAGATACATCACAAACTCGATCACGGGCGATTCCTCTTTTGACAGGGTGTTCATGCTACGCAGTCCTCGATGGCGCGGAAACGCACAGCAACGCACAATGGCTGTGCCAACTTCGCACAGCCGTGATCACCATGAACCCTAATCAATTGACCGAACAGCTTGGGCTGTTTCTTGATGTACTGGAATCCGGAAGCTTCTCTGCGGCCTCACGCCGCCATCCCCTGACCCCATCAGCCGTGGCGCGGCGCATCGACAGCCTGGAAAAAGCTGTCGGCAGCCAGTTGTTCACCCGCAGCACACACGCAGTGATGCCGACCCCGGCGGGCCTGGCCTTTGCCGAGCGCGCCCGACGAATCGTCGCAGAACTCCGGCTGGCCCGCGCCGAAGCGGTGTCCCTGAGCAGCGCGCCGGAAGGCTTGATCAGGATCGATGCGCCCGCGGCATTCGGGCGACGGCATCTGGCCCCGGTGATTGCCGACTTCCTGATGCTATACCCCGGCCTCGACGTGCAACTGCACCTGATCGACAGCTTCGTCGACATGCAAGGCTTGAACCTGGGCAAGGTCGATCTGGTGTTGCGCGCCGGACAGATGGCCGACACCCGGCTGGTGGCCACACCACTGGCGAGCTTGGTGCGCGTTGCCTGCGCCAGCCCGGACTATCTGCAACGCCGCGGTGTGCCAACCGAGCCGGCACAATTAGTCGATCACGACGGCCTCGATTGGGATGGCCTCGCCCCGCCGTTCGCTTGGCGCTTCGAACGCGATGGGCAGATGCAGTTGCACCGTCCGGCGCGGATCCGCATGAGCGCCAACAATGCCGAGGCGTTGCTCTGTGGCGCCCTGGCCGGACTGGGCATCGCCCATCTGCCGACCTGGCTGGCCAGCGAATACCTGCTGCGCGGTGAACTGCTGCCGCTGTTCTGCGATAACGGGCTGCCCAAACCGGAGAGCGCCGGCATCTATGCCTTGCGACTGGCGCAGCAGCCCAACTCACGCAGCCGGTTGTTGCTGGAATACCTCAAGACCCGCTTCAGCCCTATCCCGCCGTGGGACCTGGCGTTGCAAAACACGCTGGATCGCCACTAGTCCAGAATTATCTGGCGCATTAAAGATTCGCCCGCTAGATTCATGAAGATTACCGATCAAGGCTTTTGAGATGACCACCGAACGCGACACCCCGGATACCTGCGAACAACTGCTGCTGGATAATCAGGCCTGTTTCGCCCTGCACTCGACGTCGCTGCTGATGACCAAGGTCTATAAACCGCTGCTGCAAGCGCTGGGCCTGACCTATCCGCAATACCTGGCGATGATGGTGCTGTGGGAACGCGATGGTTTGACCGTCGGGGAAATCAGCACGCGACTGCTGACCGATCCCGGCTCATTGACCCCGTTGCTCAAACGCCTGGAGGTCGAAGGTCTGCTCAGCCGCACCCGCAGCCGCGAAGACGAACGGGTGGTGATCGTCGAACTCACCGATCAAGGCCGCGCCTTGCGGGAAAAGGCACGGAGCATTCCGCAGTGCATCCTCGGCGCGAGCGGCATGACGGTGGAGCGGCTGAACAAGCTGCAAGCGGAGCTGCAAGTGCTGCGCGGCAACTTGCAGGACAGCCTCTGATTTTCAAACCCAACCTAGATCCCCTGTGGGAGCGAGCCTGCTCGCGAAAGCGGTGTGACATATAACATTGATGTCGACTGACACCCTGCTTTCGCGAGCAGACTCGCTCCCACATTGGAATTGTGGTGCCCCTTCCAACCTCGATCAGCCCCTCCTCAAAAAAATTTCAATCCTGAAAACCCCACCTCGACCGCTCTAGCTCGGCCCTTCACATCGCCCGCCCAAATTCCGCCCAAAACTTTTTCGAAAATTTATCTTGCGCGCTAAATACTTGCGCGATACATTCACCTCGCACTTACTTAGCGCGCAAACATTTAGCGCAAATCACCCAAACCCGAATGAGGCTCACACCATGCAAACTCTCTACACCGCAATCGCAACCTCCACTGGCGGCCGTGATGGTCGTGCTGTTTCCAGCGACAACATCCTCGACGTCAAACTCGCTACCCCGAAAGAACTCGGCGGTGCGGGCGGCGCTGCGACTAATCCTGAGCAACTGTTCGCAGCCGGTTACTCCGCCTGCTTCATCGGCGCCCTGAAATTCGTTGCCAGCCAGACCAAACGCACCATCCCGAACGACGCCTCGATCACCGCCCATGTCGGCATCGGCCAAATCCCTGGCGGTTTCGGTCTGGACATCGATCTGCACATCAGCCTGCCCGGTCTTGAACAAGCCGATGCAAAAGCCCTGGTCGACGCGGCCCACCTGGTCTGCCCGTACTCCAACGCCACCCGTGGCAACGTCGATGTGCGCCTGCACGTCACCGTCTAATCGCTGATCCCAAGGCCCGAACAGGAAATGAACATGAACACTTTCAGCAAAGTCTTGACCGGCACCCTTCTCGCCCTGTCCATCGGCAACGCGTTCGCAGGCGACGGTGTTGAACACAACACCCAAGCCTTCCTCGACGTTCTGAATGCCGGCACCGGCAAGCCGTTGGAACAACTCTCCCCCAAAGACGCCCGCGCCGTACTGGTGGGTGCGCAAGCCGGGGTGAAACTGACGCTGCCAAAAGCCGATGTCAGCCAGAAGACCATTCAAGTCGACGGCCAACCGCTCAGCCTGACCATCGTCCGGCCGGCCGGGGTCAAGGGCGAGCTGCCGGTGTTCATGTTCTTCCACGGCGGTGGCTGGGTGCTGGGCGACTTCCCGACCCACGAACGATTGGTGCGTGACCTGGTATCGGGCTCGGGAGCGGTTGCGGTGTTCGTCAATTACACCCCGTCGCCGGAAGCGCATTACCCGGTAGCGATCAACCAGGCTTACGCCGCGACGAAATGGGTGGCCGAGCACGGCAAAGAGATCAACGTCGACAGCAAGCGCCTGGCCGTAGCCGGCAACAGCGTCGGCGGCAACATGGCGGCAGTGGTTGCGCTGATGGCCAAGGACAAGGGCACGCCGGCGATCAAGTTCCAGGTGCTGCTGTGGCCGGTGACGGATGCGAACTTCGAAACGGCGTCATACAACCAGTTTGCCGAGGGGCACTTCCTCACCAAAAACGCGATGAAGTGGTTCTGGGACAACTACACCACGGACGCCAACCAGCGAAACGAGATCTACGCCTCGCCACTGCGGGCAACCACCGCACAGCTGAAAGGCTTGCCACCGGCACTGGTGCAGACGGCGGGCGCCGACGTTCTGCGCGATGAGGGTGAAGCCTATGCTCGCAAACTTGATGAGGCCGGGGTGCCGGTGACGTCGGTTCGCTACAACGGCATGATCCACGACTACGGTTTGCTCAATGTGGTGAGCCAGGTGCCTGCGGTGCGTTCGGCGATGTTGCAAGCCTCTGAAGAACTGAAGCAACACCTGAAGTAAGAACCTTGTGGGAGCGAGCCTGCTCGCTCCCACAAGGGTGCAACGTTGAAGCTGAAATTGCAGGCACAAAAAAGCCCGACTCAATGGTCGGGCTTTTTCATTACTCAAGCAGTGCTTATTTAGCACGGCCTTTGTAGGAACCGCCTTCGCGGGTATCGATCTCGATCTTGTCACCGATTTCGATGAAGTCAGCAACTTGCAGCTCAGTACCGTTGGCCAGCTTGGCAGGCTTCATCACCTTGCCAGAAGTGTCGCCGCGAGCCGAACCTTCGGTGTAGTCAACTACACGCACGATAGTGGTCGGCAGTTCTACGGAAACCAGACGCTCTTCGAAGAAGATCGCTTCGCAAACATCGGTCATGCCTTCTTCAACGAAAGGCAGAACGGCTTCGATGTCTTCAGCGTTCAACTCGTACATGGTGTAGTCAGTGGTGTCCATGAACGTGTAGGTGTCGCCGCTGATGAAGGACAGGGTCGCTTCTTTGCGGTCGAGGATCACGTCGTCCAGTTTGTCGTCAGCGCTGTAAACGATCTCGGTCTTGTAACCGGTCAGCAGGTTTTTCAGCTTGGTCTTCATGATCGCGCTGTTACGACCGGATTTGGTGAATTCAGCTTTCTGAACCAGCCAAGGATCGTTTTCGAGACGGATCACGGTACCGGGTTTCAGTTCTTTACCAGTTTTCATTGCGAATATCCGAATTTGGATGGGATTTACAAAAATCTAGGCCGCGTATCATATCCAATTTACATAAAACTGTACCAGCGCCGCGGCAAGATCGGCCTGCAAGGCTTGTTCCAGACACCACGCCTCGGCGTGTTTTTGCAGCTCTGGCCAGTGTTTGCGGGCCGTGCGCCAGTGGTCGGACATATCATGACCGGCATTCCAGGCGTGCCAAAGACCGTTTATCGCTTGGCTGGCGGGCTCGGACAGGCCTTTTGTGTACAGCGCGAGGAACGCATCGAGCTTGTCCAGGTGGATGTCTTCCTCCTGCTGATAGATGTGCCAGAGCATCGGCCGGCCCGCCCATTGGGCGCGGACGAAGGAGTCTTCACCGCGCACGGCGTTGAAATCGCAGCACCAGAGCAGGTGATCGTACTGGTCCTGTCGGACGAACGGCAGGACCTGGACGGTCACGCCATCGCGAACATGCAGGGCTCCCGCGACTAATCCTTCAACGCCGAGCCAGCGTTCGACATCGCCGAGAATCCGCCCTTCGGGCACCAGCAAATGCGTAGGTGTCGAATCGGCGGCCAGCACCTCCAGCCAACTCGACAAGCCGGCATTCTCGTAGGCAAACAACGAGATCAATTGCGCATTCGGCGCACGCTCGATGCCCAACCCTTGAAGGAATTCGCGTTGAGCCTCTGGACTTTGCTGAAACTGCCGGCGACGCTCAAGCAGCCCACTTTCACGCAGCAGACCGCCGGTACCCGGCCGGAATCCCGGAAAAAAGAAGTACTTCTGCACCGTTTTATATTTGACCGACGGCAAACCGTGGCAGCCGATCACCCAGTCCTCGGCGCTCAGGTAATCGAGGTTCATCCACAGCGGCGGCTTTGCCCGCGCGGCCATGGCGTCCATGTAGGCACTCGGCAACTGGCAGGCGAATGCAGCGATGACCACCTCTGCCGCTTCGGTGGCCAACCACTCGGTCGGCCATTGGCGCACTTCGACACCGGCCTGCCATTGCTGCGCGACATGGGTGTCGATCTCGGGACACAGGCGTTCGAAGGCGCGCAGGTCATCGACCCACAAGCGCACTTCCAGACCATGGTCGGCCACCAGTTGTCGAGCCAGGCGCCAGGTCACGCCGATGTCGCCAAAGTTGTCGACCACGGTGCAAAAAATATCCCAGCGCCAGCGGCTTTTCACTTGAGGCAGTTCAGGCATTCCAGATTCCCGTTGGCAAAGGCACCGATTGTCCGCATAAATTACCTCGTGCAGAAGAGCCGACGGCGATTAATCTTCGTGCGACAATCGCCATTCGCCCGCGACCATCCGCCAGGAGGCAGCCATGCCCTACCGTCCCAACCCGCGCCGCCCGTTGCCAATCCAGCTCAGCGCCCTGCAATTGACCGGCAGCGTTGCCCTCGGTTTGTGGCTGGGATTTCTCGCCATCGCGCTGACCTGCTGGCTCGTCTCGGCGGTGTTTTTCAAAGAACAACTGGCACCGGTCGCCGCTGCGGTGGAGCAACTGGCCAAGCCGCCGGTTGTCGAACAGCCGAGGCCGGATATTCCACCGCAGAGCCCGTTGTTCGAGCAATACGAAGAGAACCTGCGCAAGGACGAGCAACAAGTGCGCATGGATCAGGCCCGTAGCAGCAGTCGCAATCTGTCCAATCCGAAATGCCAGTTCTGGTTGCAGCAGGACCATACCGCGCCGAGCGAAAAAAGCCGCGCCAATGTCCTGCAATTCTGCGACTGATCATGAACAAACAATCCGTCCACCAATTGATTCTCGACAAGCTGCGGATCGATCTCGACATCGCCGAACGTGCTGCGCAAACCGCGTACGAAACCGCGACCCACGAAGAAAACATCGCCGAAAACAAGTACGACACCCTCGGGCTGGAGGCTTCCTATCTGGCGGCCGGCCAGGCCAAACGGGTCGAGGAAATCCGCCAGTCACTGACGCTGTGCCAGAACCTGGCCTTGCGCCCTTATGACGATCAACGTGGCATTGAAGTCGGGGCATTGCTCGGCCTGGAAGACGAGAAGGGTCGTGAGCAATGGCTGTTTCTGGCCCCCGATGCAGCTGGCCTGAAGGTCGACCTGGTAGGGCAAATGATCACCGTCATCACCCCCCGCTCGCCGCTGGGCAAAAGCCTGCTGGGCAAGTTCGAAGGGGATGAAGTGGAGATTCTGGTGGCGGGTGCTCGGCAACAGTTTTCTGTCACCGAGGTGGTATAGAAAGGGAGATTAATGGACCGGCAGTTCGACGCCGTCGAACAGCTCTTCCAGTTCCTGCTTGTTGTGGCACTGAATGGCTTTGGCCATCACTTCGCGGGTCAGGTGCGGGGCAAACTTCTCGATGAAGTCGCACATGAAGCCACGCAGGAAAGTGCCACGACGGAAACCGATTTTGGTGATGCTCGATTCGAACAGATCGCTCGCATCGAGCATGACCAGATCGCTATCGAGTTTGGCATCGACCGCCATTTTCGCCACGATGCCCACGCCCAGCCCCAAGCGAACGTAAGTCTTGATTACGTCGGCGTCGGCGGCGGTGAACACCACTTTCGGCGTCAGGCCGCGATGGCTGAAGGCTTCGTCGAGCTTGGAGCGGCCGGTAAAACCGAACACGTACGTTACGATCGGGTATTCGGCCAAGGCCTCGAGAGTCAGCTTCGACAGCTTGGTCAATGGGTGACCTTGTGGCACGACCACGCAGCGGTTCCAGCGGTAGCACGGCATCATCACCAGGTCGCCGAACAACTCCAGCGCTTCGGTGGCAATGGCGAAATCCACGGTGCCGTCAGCGGCCATTTCAGCGATCTGCATCGGCGAACCCTGGTGCATGTGCAGGGCAACGTCCGGGTATTGCTTGATGAAGGTGCTGATCACCGGAGGCAACGCATAACGTGCCTGGGTGTGAGTGGTAGCGATCGACAGGGTGCCCTTTTTCTCGTTGGAGAATTCCTGGGCGATCTGCTTGATGCTTTCAACCTTGCGCAGGATTTCGCCGGCGGTGGTGATGATGCGCTCGCCGGCCGGGGTGACGCGGGTCAGGTGCTTGCCGCTGCGGGCGAACACCTCGACGCCCAGTTCGTCTTCCAGCAGGCGGATCTGTTTACTGATACCCGGTTGCGAGGTGTAAAGGCTTTGGGCGGTAGCGGAAACGTTGAGGTCGTGGTGCGCCACTTCCCAGATGTAGCGCAATTGTTGAAGCTTCATATGAATCCCTCAAAGCAGGTAGACGCCACGGGCATCAGCGACGGTATATAACTATATTAATGGCATGAAGAATAAATCTAGAACTTTTTTGTCAAATTGCCACTATTTGTGTTCTAGCGATCTTCCTGGCGGCGACGCTCTACCAGCGGCACCAGGTAGACCGGCACCCGCGACAGCTGCAACACACGCGCTGCGGTCCTGCCCAAGGGCGTTTCTGCGCCAGCACCATGGCTGTGACTACCTACGATCAGCAAATCCACAGAGAGTTTCTGCGCCTGGTCGAGAATCACCTGCGACGGATCCCCCTGAAGGACACGCACCGCGCGGATTCGCGCCAGATCCTGCTCCCCTTCATCCCCCAGCTCTTCGCGAAAACTGTCGAGCACCCGCTGCTCGATATTGGCAATTACGGTACTCAGGCCCTGACTGTGAAACTCGTTCAAGGCCTGTTCATCGAGATAACTTTGAAGCACCGATTCGGCAAACAGCCCCATGGGCTCAACCGCGTGGACCACATACAAGTCGGCATTGAATGTCCGCGCCAGGGCCAAGGCATGTTGCATCACCAACGGTGCATATAGGCCAAGGTCAGTGGCATACAGCATCGACTGAATCATTAGGATCTCCTCGCAAGCCAACATGGCGGAGATTTGATTCAGCTTAGCAGTGCCTTGGCGAGTACGACGCTCTGCGTAACGCGTTGAACGGTGGGCTTAAACCTTTTGCTCGTTGCTTATGCCGTGCGGTACATGACCGGTGGCGACGACTTCGCGGGCCAATTCGCAATGGCCGGCCTGATCGTCGAAAAACACATCGGCGGCGAACGCTTCAAGAAACGCCGATTTGGTCAGGCCACCGAGAAACAGTGATTCGTCCAGGCGAATGTCCCATTCGCGCAACGTACGGATCACGCGCTCATGGGCCGGCGCAGAACGCGCTGTGACCAACGCGGTGCGGATCGGACAGTCGTCGTCGGGAAACTCACGCTGCAACAGATTGAGGGCCGCCAGGAAGCCTTTGAACGGCCCTCCGCGCAATGGCTCACGGGCGGCTTCACGTTCGCTGGCCTGAAACGCTTCCAGGCCACCCGACTGATAGACACGCTCCGACTCGTCGGAAAACAGCACCGCATCGCCGTCGAAGGCAATCCGCAATTCATCGCTGGCCGCGCGGCTGGCACCACCCGACAGAATGGTCGCCGCGGCGAAACCGGCCTCCAGTGCACTGCGCACGTCTTCGGCATGCGTCGACAGAAACAGGTCACAGCCAAAGGCCTTGAGATACGGATAAGGACTGCGCCCGCCGACAAACGCCGCGCGGGAAATCGCCAGGCCGTAGTGATGAATCGAGTTAAACACCCGCAACCCGGTGTCGGCGCTGTTGCGCGACACCAGGATCACCTCGACCCGGGCGCGGCCGAGAAGAGTATTGAGATTGAGGAGTTTCTGCACCAGCGGAAAGGCATCACCGGGCTCGAGGATTTCATCCTCGTGCTCGATCTGGTATTGCCGGTAAGCCTCGACGCCGCTCGACAGATACACCTTGTGGCTTTCGCTCAGGTCGAACAGTGCCCGCGAAGAAATCGCCAGCACCAGTTTGTCGTCGATAGTCTTGGCCATGCCCTTCCCCCGGATTGATCGACTCAGGTATTTCGTCGATCGATAAAACTCAAACTGCGATACAAGGCTTCGATCAGCGGCAATTCGCACCCTGCCGCTTTGGCCGCTGCCAAGGGCCGCGCGTAAATCGCCGCCAGTTCCAGCGGTCGCTTGTGCAGGAAATCGTGGTACATGCTCGGCCAATAGTCCGGCATTTTTTCGGTGACCATGAACAGATGGTCGGCGTAACCGGCCGGTATGTCGTGACCACAGGCGATTGCGCCCTGCACCACTTCGGCCATCAATGCCTTGATCAGTTCCCGGCTGTCAGCATCGGCCATCAATGGCGTGGTGCTGGCCCCCAACAGAACCGACAGACCGTTGTAGGGAACATTCCAGACCAGTTTTTGCCAACGTGCCTGTTGCAGGTCCGGCATGGCCTGGGAATCGATGCCGGCGCTGCGGAACAGTCCGGCGCCCTCTTCTACAATCGCCATGCGCGCCGCTTCATCAGCCGCGGGACCACTGTGATAGCCGATGTTGACGGCGCCGAGTGCCTGATGGGTAATTTCTCCAGGACCGGTGCGATGGACACAGATAAAACACAGCCCGCCGAGCAGGTGCAAAGAGTCAGGAAGCAACTCGCGCAGGCTGTCTTCGACGTCCAGGCCATTCTGCAACACCAGCACTTTGGCGTTCGCAGCAGCCGCCTGAATGATGGCAGGGGCCAGGTCGGCATTGCTGGTGGTTTTGGCGCCGACCAGCAACCAGTCGCAGGCGGGCATGTCTTGCGCGGACGAATAGGCCTGAACCGGGTTCAACGTCAGTGCGCCGTGCGCCGCACTGTCGAGTCGCAACCCGCGCTCGGCCACCGCTGAAAATTCACTGCGCAGCAAGAAGTGCACATCGAAGCCGGCACGCGCCAGCATCATCCCGTAGAACCCGCCGATTGCGCCGGTCCCGATCACACCGATTGTCGGCTTTGTAACTGCCCCCATCATGGCAACTCCTCTGCTGTTTTCATCAGCGCCCGTCCGACCGCTTCATTGAGTTCGGTACCGGTCAGGCGCGATTTTAATGCCCCGAAGAACTCACCGTCGCGCACTAAAAACAGCGCCGGCAAATGAAAAACCTGATAGCGCTCGACTACCCCGCCATTGTTCCCGGCATCGATCCAGCACAGCCGATCGACTGCCAGATCGAGCCTTGGCAATTGTTCACGGGCAAATCGGCAACTGGCGCAGCCGACACTGGTGAAAATCACCAGCGAAACGCCGGGCATCGCCAGCAGCCGTTGGTCGGCATCGAAATCGGTCAGTTCCAATTCGACCACTATACTGGGGGAAAGAATGTCAGATGGCCGACACAGGGAGTCCGTGTTCATGGGACGCTTTATTCCTCATCCTGACGATGTACCCGTCGAATTAACGTTGCTCACACATGAGTGCATCTCGCGACAGCGCTTGCACACTATCAGCCTCGGGGGCATGGCTTGCAATTATCACCGGGCCTGGCGCCACGGCACGGCGCTGGAAGTGCGTATGCCGACCCTGAACCCCGATTTGCGCTACCTGGGCTATGTGGCCTGGTGCCTGCGGCGCAAACGCGGCTACCTGGTGGGCATTGCCTTTGTCGACGAGCAGATGCTGTTCAGTGCCCGAATGGGCGAGCAAGTGTGCCAGATCGAACGCTATTGCCGCCTGCATGACGCGCACGACGACTTGCAGGGTATTCAGGCGCTGGCCCTCGAATGGGTCCAGGCGCATGCCGACGAGTTCTCTCACGACACCGTGCGCAAGGCATTTGCACAGGCAGTGCTGGATTAAACAGGTGTGTGCCCATTGTCGAGCAGGCGCCTAACGCGCTAAGGTTCGGGTCCCCGACGCGCTTAATTTGCTGTGCTCCGCCGCGCGGGTTCGCTGGCGGCCGGCACCCGTGACCTGACGAGTAAACGATGGCTGATTTACCGATCAACGACCTAAACGTCGCCTCCAACGAGACGCTGATCACTCCTGATCAGCTCAAGCGTGACATCCCCCTGAGCGACGCCGCCCTGCGCACCGTCACCAAGGGCCGCGAAGTCATTCGCAATATCCTGGATGGCACCGACCACCGCCTGTTCGTCGTCATCGGGCCTTGCTCGATCCACGACATCAAGGCTGCCCACGAATACGCCGAGCGCCTGAAGACGCTCGCCGCGGAAGTGTCCGATACCCTGTATCTGGTCATGCGTGTGTATTTCGAGAAGCCACGCACCACCGTCGGCTGGAAAGGCTTGATCAACGACCCGTACCTGGACGACTCGTTCAAGATCCAGGACGGCTTGCACATCGGACGCCAGTTGCTGCTGGACCTGGCCGAAATGGGCCTGCCGACCGCGACCGAAGCCCTCGACCCGATTTCCCCGCAGTATCTGCAGGACCTGATCAGTTGGTCGGCCATCGGCGCGCGCACCACCGAATCCCAGACTCACCGCGAAATGGCGTCCGGCCTGTCCTCGGCCGTCGGCTTCAAGAACGGCACCGACGGCGGCCTGACCGTGGCAATCAACGCACTGCAATCGGTTTCCAGCCCGCACCGCTTCCTGGGCATCAACCAGGAAGGTGGCGTGTCGATCGTCACCACCAAGGGCAACGCCTACGGCCACGTGGTACTGCGCGGTGGCAACGGCAAGCCGAACTATGATTCGGTCAGCGTCGCGCTCTGCGAGCAAGCGCTGAACAAGGCGAAGATCAAGCCGAACATCATGGTCGATTGCAGCCACGCCAACTCCAACAAGGACCCGGCCCTGCAACCGCTGGTGATGGAGAACGTCGCCAACCAGATCCTCGAAGGCAACCAGTCGATCATCGGCCTGATGGTCGAGAGCCACCTGAACTGGGGTTGCCAGGCCATCCCGAAAGACCTCGCCGACCTGCAATACGGCGTGTCGATCACCGACGCCTGCATCGATTGGTCCGCCACCGAAAACACCTTGCGCAGCATGCATGCCAAGCTCAAGGACGTGCTGCCCAAACGCGATCGCACCTGATCACCGTTTAGCGCACACAAAAACGCCAGGCTTAAACCTGGCGTTTTTTTATGCGTTCGTTTTGGTCACAGCTTGGCGGCGTGCCGCTGGTGACGCTCCATGTAGCGCTCAACGTAGGAGCACGATGGAATCACGGTGTAACCCATTTCATCAGCGTACTCCAACGCCTTCTCGGTCAATGCCGCAGCAATGCCGCGTCCCCGTAGAGCGTTAGGCACGAAGGTGCGATAGATATCCAGGGTCTGTTTTCCCAGATCCATATAGGTCAGGTAGGCACGATGACCGTCCACATTGGTCTCGAACTGATGACCAGCCTGGTCATGGTGGATGGACAACGCCTCGCTCATCACTACTCCTCGCGGGTCTTGAATTCTGACCCCTACCTTACCGATGTTTTTCCGGCGAAGGAACATCTACGCCACCCCGTGCCAATGGACACCGAGAAGAACAGCACCGATCTCGCGCAACCGAGCACGTATCAAATAGTAGGCACCATTGGCGAAAATGCTCAAGGTGCGCTCGTCATCATGCTCAGCCAGCGGGTGCTGCTCCGGGGTACGCAGGGACGGCTCGACCAACGGTCTTTGCGGGTCGGTAGCCTGAACATTGCCGGATATTGAGACATGAGACGAATCCGCTCTCTTAAAGTCACCTCTAGATGGATAAAGATTATGAGAGCCGCTGCGCAAATTTCGAACAGAAGTATGGACGTCTTCATCTAGCCAGACTTTAGCCAAGACTGAAAAAAAACCCGGTGAGTGCGCGGAACTTTTCTTTGGCGGCTCGCTCAGGCTCGGGCCTTGCAGCTGGATATTTTTTAAACAATGCAGTTAAAAGTTGCTCGAAAAAGAATCAACGCCTACAATTTTTTTTGCTTCTTGCTTTACGTCAGTTTACTTACGAGTAGTAATGAGTAGTATGTACGCCGGCTATTTCCTCACTCTGAGGAGACAGCTAACTTAATAGAAAGTCCTTGAAGGGGAACACGATGAACAACGTTCTGAAATTCTCTGCTCTGGCTCTGGCCGCAGTTCTGGCTACCGGTTGCAGCAGCGCATCGAAAGAAACCGAAGCACGTCTGACCGCTACTGAAGACGCAGCTGCTCGCTCCCAGGCTCGTGCAGACGAAGCTTACCGTAAAGCTGATGAAGCTCTGGCTGCTGCTCAAAAAGCACAACAGACTGCTGACGAAGCTAACGAGCGTGCTCTGCGCATGCTGGACAAAGCTAGCCGCAAGTAATAATCCCTCGGGATTGTTATTAAGCCGACCCATTTTTTGGGTCGGCTTTTTTATTGCCTGGTGTTTCCTTCCGGCAATAAAAAACCCGCCGACGCGGTGTGCGTCGGCGGGTTTTTTTCAGGCCTTACTGCAACGGATCGAGCGGCGCACTCGACACCATCGGCGCAGTGCCATTCGGCACCGCGATTTCCACTGGCAGGCCATCTTCAGCGGCGACTACGTCACGCACCACATCCCAGTTCATGCGCAGGTTGTTGGTGATGTCTTCACGCTTGAGCATCGCGTTGATCACTGAGGTGTGCTTGTCGACCACCGACGGGTTGCCATTGTCATCCAGCGGGGTATGCGCTTCGAGATACACCTTGCCGCCACTCACGCCAAACTTGTACGGGTCGTTGATGATCCGTACCGATGTGCCGACCGGCACCATTTTCGCCATTTCCAGCACGTTATTGTTGAACATGCGGAAGCAGCCGTGGCTGGTGCGCATGCCAATGCCGAATTTCTTGTTCGAGCCATGAATCAGGTAGCCCGGAGTGCCCAGGCTGAACTTGAACGGCCCCAGAGGGTTATCCGGGCCCGCTGGCACCACATTCGGCAGCGGATCACCATCGGCGGCGTGCTCGGCCTTGATCGACGCTGGAGGGGTCCAGGTCGGGTTCGGCGTTTTCGCGGTGATGGTGGTGTGGGCGATCGGTGAGCCCCAACCCTCACGACCAATCCCCAGCGGGAACGTGTACACCACGTTCTGGCCTTTGGGGTAGTAGTAGAGGCGGTACTCAGCCAGGTTGATCACGATGCCTTCGCGCGGGCCCGGTGGCAGGATGAAACGGGTCGGCAGAATGACTTCAGTACCGGCGCCCGGCAACCACGCATCGACACCCGGGTTGGCCGCGATCATTTCCGTGTAGCCCAGGTCGTAAGCGGTACCAAGGTCGGCGAAGGTATCTTCGTACTTGGCCTTGATCACCTGCACCTGGCCGATGATGTCTTCACCGGGCGGTGGCAGGGGAAACTCCAATGCTGCAGCTGGACCGGCCATACAAAGGGCGGCAAGAGACAGGCAGCGGGTGACGGCAGGAAAACGCGGCAACATCCGGAAAGTCCTTCGCATGATCGACAAGGGTATAAAAACGCGATTGTACACCGGCGCCTGGAATTTCGGGGAGTTGGCCGATAGCACGCTATCTTTTCGGCGTCAGAGCTCGAAACGCAGCTCTGGCCAGATCGGCGAGGTGCCGCGTTTTTGCGATTCCAGGATGGCCCGGCACAGCGAGCACAGGCGCTGGTCCTGGAAAACCCGACGATCGACACTCGACCAGCGCGGCTGTGCCGGCAGCAGGCTGCCACACAGGGTCCGGTCTGCCGAGCCGCCCAGCTCCAGTTGACGGGTAACCAGATGCACCCGCACTTCCTGGCAGGCGAACAGATCCAGCTGTTCGTCAGGCTCGATCAGTTGGTAGGCAAAAAGTGACCAGGCAGGACGCGGCATCGGGGGCTCCAAATCGGGGGCCGCCACCTTAGCCGAAAGCCTGCGCCTAGAAAAGGGTCATAACAGCGGTTTTAGCGTAGGCCAGACATTATCCAGCAACTTGTCCTGAGCCCCGGCCGCCGGGTGTATGCCGTCAGCCTGCATCAAGTCCGGATGACCGCCGACGCCGTCGAGGAAAAACGGCACCAGCGCGATGTTTTTCTCGGTGGCCAGCGTGCTGTAGACCCTGGCAAAGGCCTCGGTGTAACGAACGCCGTAATTGGGCGGCAGTTGCATGCCCAACAGCAGGACCTTGGCGCCGTTGTCCCGGGAGCTGTCGATCATCGACGCAAGGTTTTGTTGCAAATTAGCCGGGGGCATTCCACGCAGGCCGTCATTGCCGCCCAACTCGAGGATGACGAGCTCCGGCTTATGCTCTGCAAGCAGCGCAGGCAGGCGCGCCTGGCCTCCGGCACTGGTGTCGCCACTGATGGAGGCGTTGACCACTTTATCGTCGAAACCTTCGTGTTTGAGCCGTTGCTCGAGCAGCGAGACCCACCCCAACCGGGTATCCAGTCCGAAACCCGCGCTGATACTATCGCCAACGATCAGGACAGTACCCGCCGCTGCGTTCTGGGCCATGCACATCAAGGCCAGGCCAGCACTCAAAAACCACACACGCATCGGATTCTCCATGGGCGCAAGCATTCTCACCGCGAAGAACCTCAGCAAAGTGGTTCCCAGCGCGGAAGGTGAACTGACTATCCTGCACGAACTCAGCCTGGAACTGAACAAGGGCGACAGCCTGGCCATCGTCGGCGCCTCCGGTTCCGGCAAATCCACCCTCCTGGGCCTGCTCGCCGGGCTCGACCTGCCCAGCAGCGGCGAAGTCACCCTCGCCGGGCAAGGGTTGAGCACGCTTGATGAAGATCAACGCGCGCGCATTCGCGCCGAGCATGTCGGTTTTGTGTTCCAGTCCTTTCAGTTGCTCGACAGCCTCAATGCTTTGGAAAACGTCATGTTGCCGCTGGAACTCGATGGCCGCAAAGACGCCCGCGAACGTGCCACCGAGTTGCTGCAACGGGTCGGCCTGGGCCAGCGCCTGACCCATTCACCGCGCCAGCTCTCGGGGGGTGAACAGCAACGAGTAGCGATTGCCCGGGCGTTTGCCGCCGAACCCGATGTGCTGTTCGCCGACGAGCCCACCGGCAACCTCGACAGCCACACCGGGGAGCGCATCAGCGACCTGTTGTTCGAACTCAACCAGGAACGCGGCACGACGCTGGTACTGGTGACCCACGACGAACGCCTGGCACATCGTTGCCGGCGGCTGATCCGCCTTGAAGCCGGCCTGTTGGTCGCCCCTCTGGAGCCTTGATGGCACGCCTGCCGCTGTTGCGCCTGTTCAGTCTTGCCATCCGCCAACTGCTGCGCGATGCCCGCGCCGGCGAATTGCGCGTGCTGTTCTTCGCCTTGCTGGTGGCCGTGGCAGCGAGTACCGCCATCGGCTACTTCGGCGCCCGCCTGAACGGCGCCATGATGTTGCGCGCCACCGAATTTCTCGGCGCCGACCTGTTGCTCGAAGGCAGCTCACCGGCACGACCCGAACAAATCAAAAGCGGTACCGAACTGGGGCTTGAACACGCTCAAGTGGTGGAATTCTCCAGCGTCATCGCCACCGATAACGGCATTCAACTGTCCAGCATCAAAGCGGCCGATGATGTCTACCCACTGCGCGGCGAACTGAAAAGCACCCCGGCGCCCTTTGCGCAGGAAGAGCCCGGTGGCGGACCGAAACCCGGCGAGGCCTGGGTCGAGGCACGTCTGCTGACAGCGCTGGATCTGAAGATCGGCGACAGCATCGACGTCGGCATGAAAACCCTGAAACTGGCGCGCGTCCTGACCTACGAACCCGACCGGGCCGGCAACTTCTATAGCCTCACGCCACGGGTGCTGATCAACCTCAGCGACCTGGCCGCCACCGGTGTGGTGCAACCCGGAAGCCGGGTCAGCTACCGCGAACTCTGGCGCGGCAAAGCCGAGGCGCTGGAAACCTATCGCCAACTGATCAAGCCTGGCCTGGCCGCCAACCAGCGCCTGCAGGATGCCCGCGACGGCAATCGACAAATTGGCGGCGCGCTGGGCAAGGCCGAGCGTTACCTCAACATGGCGAGTCTGGTAGCGGTCCTGTTGTCCGGCGTGGCGGTAGCGCTGTCGGCCACGCGCTTCGCCACACGCCGATTCGATGCCAGCGCCCTGCTGCGGTGCCTGGGCCTGTCACGCCGGGAAACCATGGTGCTGTTCAGTTTGCAGCTGACGGTACTCGGGCTGCTCGCCAGCCTCAGCGGCGCCCTCCTCGGCTGGCTGGCACAGCTTGGGCTGTTTGCGTTGCTGCATGATTTGCTGCCGACCGACGTGCCGCCGGGTGGCCTGCTGCCGGCCATCGCCGGGATCGGCACCGGGCTGGTGGCACTGGCCGGATTTGCCCTGCCACCGCTGGCCGCGCTCGGTCGCGTGCCACCCTTGCGCGTGCTGCGCCGGGACATGTTGCCGATTCCATCCAGCACCTGGATGGTCTATGGCGCCGCGTTGGGCGCCCTCGGCCTGATCATGTGGCGCCTGAGCCTCGATCTGGTCCTGACCTTCGCCCTGCTCGGCGGCGGTGTAATCGCCGCGCTGGTCCTCGGGGGCTTGCTCTTGCTGCTGCTCAACAGCCTGCGCCGGCTGCTGGCCCGCGCTTCGCTGCCCTGGCGCCTCGGACTGGGCCAGTTGCTGCGCCACCCACTGGCCGCAGCGGGACAAGCCTTGGCCTTCGGCCTGATTCTGCTGTCCATGGCATTGATCGCGTTGCTGAGGGGCGAGTTACTGGACACCTGGCAGAACCAGTTGCCGAAAAACGCGCCGAATTATTTTGCTCTGAACATCCTGCCCGCGGACAAACAGGCCTTTACGGATCGCCTGATTCAACTGTCGGCGCAATCCGCGCCGCTCTACCCGGTAGTGCCGGGTCGACTCATCAGCATCAATGGCGAGCCGGTGCAGGACATCGTCAGCAAGGATTCGGCAGGGGATCGAGCGATCCAGCGCGACCTGAGCCTGACCTGGGCGGCGGACTTGCCGGTGGGCAACAAACTCACGGCAGGCAACTGGTGGACCGAGCAGGCACCCGACGAGGTTCCCGGTGTATCGGTCGAAGGCAAAGTGGCCGAAAGCCTGAAGCTCAAGCTCGGCGATCACCTGGTGTTTACCGTGGGCGGGGTCAATCGTGAAGCGAAGGTCACCAGCCTGCGAGAGATCAACTGGGACAACTTCCAGCCGAACTTCTTCATGATCTTCCAGCCCGGCACCTTGAAAGATTTGCCGGCGACTTATCTGACCAGTTTCTATCTGGCGGCCGGTCACGATCAGCAGATTGTCGACCTCTCGCGCAGTTTCCCGGCTGTGACCATTCTGCAAGTCGAAGCCTTGTTGGAACAGCTGCGCAGCATCCTCGCCCAGGTCACGCTGGCGGTGGAATATGTGCTGTTGTTTGTATTGGCGGCGGGGATGGCGGTGTTGTTTTCCGGACTGCAAGCGACGCTCGATGAACGCATTCGCCAAGGCGCCCTGTTGCGCGCGCTGGGGGCCGAACGGCAGTTGCTGGTGAAGGCCCGGCGGATCGAATTCGGTTTGCTCGGTGCCGTCAGCGGTTTGTTGGCGGCCCTGGGCTCGGAACTGGTGAGCCTGGTGCTTTACCGCTACGCCTTCGACCTGCCGTGGCACCCGCATCCATGGTTGCTGGTGCTGCCGGTGATCGGTGCGGTGCTGATTGGCGGCGCCGGTGTGTTTGGTACGCGCCGTGCGTTGAACGCCAGCCCCCTGACAGTGTTGCGTGAGGGTTGATAGACTCGAACCTTGCCCATTACAAGAAGTAGCCATGAGCCGTTATCGTCCCCCCCGCCCCGCTGGCACCGCGCTGATCACCCCCGAAGGTGAAGCGCGGATGCGGGCCGAGTTTCATGAGCTTTGGCATGTACGGCGACCGCAAGTGACGCAGTCGGTAAGCGAGGCCGCGGCGCAGGGTGATCGTTCCGAGAATGCGGAATACACCTACGGCAAAAAAATGCTGCGTGAAATCGACAGCCGTGTGCGCTTTCTCACCAAACGTCTGGAAGCGTTGAAGGTGGTCAGCGAAAAGCCCAGCGATCCGAACAAGGTCTATTTTGGCGCCTGGGTCACCATTGAAGACGAAGACGGCAAAGAGTCGCGCTATCGCATTGTCGGGCCGGATGAACTGGACCTGAAGCAGGGGTTGATCAGCATCGACTCACCCCTTGCCCGCGCGCTGATCGGCAAGGCGCTGGACGCCGAAGTTCGGGTCCAGACGCCGACCGGTGAGCAATGCGTGTACATCGTGGCGATCGAGTATCCGTGAGCCTTAGCGCCGGGTAATCAGCCCCTGCCGGGCAACGCGGGTCAGTTGTTTGATCACTTCCGGCGCGTCTTCGAGGCTCGGTGATTGAATCACCGCAAGGTCAAAACTATCGCTGGCAAATCGAGCCAGTGATTCGCCGTCTTCGACAAACTGGATCAGGAACGCTGCAGGCCCGCCGGTACGACGTGGCCAGCCATCGAGGTAACGCAGCAGCGTCGGCTGATGTTTACCGCCAAGCAGGATTTTTGGATTGCGCTGGGTGAGATGTGCCGTGATCGGCGCGGGACGTACTACGGGGCTAAGTGCGTTCATCAAGTCGTGTCTCTGCCTCAAAATTCTGCATGGCAGGTGAGAGGCAACACCGAACCAGCGCTTTAGCGGTATTTCGAAGCCTGTTTCAAGCTTCTATCGGCAACTGGATGAGTTACCTGGCGCCCCGCAAGTAGCTGTTTAAATCGGCGCATGGGCAACATCCTAGAGAAGCTGACCGGACAGTGTCAAGAATGACGCGCAACAAAAAAGGCCCGCGCAATGCGGGCCTTTTCGTTGAGCCAGAGCGGTCAGTCGGTAATGGCGCGGTCCAGCGACAGCTTGCCGGCACCTTCGATCAATACCGCGATGCTACCACCCAGCAAGGCCAGGGCGAATTCATAGCCGTTGTTGGCCATGAACAAGCCGTTATGGATGTGCACCGAGAAAATCGCGACCAGCGAGAGGAAGGTCAGGCCCAGTGCTGCCGGACGTGTCAGCAGACCGATGATCAACGCCAGGCCACCGAAGAACTCGGTACCACCGGCCAGAATCGCCATCAGGTGACCGGGTGCCAGACCGAGGCTTTCCATGTACTGCGCGGTGCCAGCAATGCCGTAGCCACCAAACATCCCGAAGAGTTTCTGTGCGCCATGAGCGGCGAAGATGACCCCTACGACAATCCGTATCGCGGTCAGGCCGAAACCGGCGCGGGTAAACAGTACCTTGTTGATCAGTGAGCTCATGCTATGTCATCCATTGTGAGTGCGTGTTCGTTGGGCGCCATATTAATCGATAAAACAAATGTAAAAAGCGCAATAATTGCGACATAACAATCAGTTTAGTCGATTATTTACGAGAGACCACTTTTTGTCCCTGCGGCTCCAATGACTCCCTCTCACGATCGAACGCCAGGTAATACTTGTTCACGCTATTAACATAGCTGACGGGGCCCATCCCCACCTGTTCCATGGCAATGCGCTCGACCTGGAAAAACCACTGGTTGGGATTCAGGCCACGTCGCCGGGCTTCGGCGCGCATGCCCTGAACCCGCTCCGGGCCGATGTTGTAGGCCGCCAGCACGAACGCCATGCGCTCACGTTCGTTGAGCTTGGGGCTGGCGAAGAACTTGCGGCGGATCATGGCCAGGTACTTGGCCCCAGCCTGCACGTTGGCGTCAAGGTCCTGAATGTTGTTGACCCCCACCCGCTGGGCGGCAGACGGGGTGATTTGCATCAGGCCGGTGGGGCCACCACCGTTGCGGGCGTTGGGTTGCAGCGCCGACTCCTTGAACGCCAGCGCCGCCAGGTTCAACCAGTCCATGCCTTGGGCATCGGCGTGCTTCTGCAGCACCGGTCGCAGTTTTTCCAGGCGCTGACGGTCGGCCTTGGCCAGTGGATAGTGCACTTGGTACAGCCGGCGATAGATCCGCAGAAACGCCACGTCCTGGTCCGACGGCTTCTTGTACGTCGTTAGAAAACGATCGATGCTCGCCCGCAGCATCGAGGCATCGCGGCGCACAAACCAGAACTCTTCGCCCGGCTCGCTGATCAACAGCTGCTTGTCGAAGCGCAATTTGGGCAGGATCTTGCCCCAGCGCTCGGCAATCGGTTGCTCGACGATGGTCAGGTGAAAGATCCCGCCCTGAACCATTTCCAGCACGTCTTCGACGGCCAGGCTGGGATCGACCCACTCGATCTTTATCGGTGCCAACTTGTGCAGGGCGAGTTTTGAATTGAGCTGGCTCACGGCATCGCCGGCCGCGCTGCCGGTGGGCAACGCCAGGGTCTTGCCCGCGAGTTGTTCGACCCGCGTGTAACGCCGCTCGCCCTTGATCCCAACCAGCACCAACGGGATGTTGCTGGCGATCGGTTCGCTGCTGCTGACTGCGTGGCCAGGCTGCAAATCGAGCAACTCCCCGGGCGCGACCAGATCCCCTTCCCCGCGCTGCAACGCGCCGAGCAGTTGATCCTTGGCTTTGGGGATGATCTTGAGGGTGACTTCCTGACCGTCGCGGGCGTGGCCATTGAGGTACTGCTCGAAGGCGCGCAAGCGGTGGTATTCGACGCCGATGGCCTGACCCTGGACTTCACCGGAGCTGTTGCGGCTCTGATTGACCAGCACTCGCAACACGCGGCTGCTGCGAATTTCCGCCAGGTCGCGCACCTTGGCCGCCGGCACGGCTTGCAGCGGTCCGGCCAGACGCGCGACCGCCGGCATCGGCAGCAGCAACGAACAGCACAGCAGTAGCAAAATCGAGGGACGTGTCATCCACTCTCCGGAAAGAATACTGGGCCGATTTCTAAAAAAATCACGAAATCGAACGTCAGAAACAGAGCGCCATGAGCGCTGGCAAAGTGCGAAAGACTGGCACAGTGATGGCACCTTGGCCACCCCGGCCTGTCTCGCGGCATCAAGAGACAGCTTTAACTCGTTGTAGTTCTTGGCTTTTCTTATAAATCTACAGCTCTGATATGCTTTCCGGCCTTTGGTCCGAGGTAGCACCATGCAACTCATCGATATCGGCGTCAACCTGACCAACCCCAGTTTTGCCGACAAACACCAGGCCGTACTCGACCGCGCGTACGCCGCAGGGGTTTGCCAATTGGTCCTGACCGGCACCAGTGTCGAGGGCAGCGAACAGGCTTTGGAACTGTGCCAACAGCTGGACGAAAGCGCTCAACGCCTGTTCGCCACGGCGGGCATTCACCCGCATGCGGCCAGCGACTGGAACGCTGACAGCGCGCAGCGTTTGCGCACTTTGCTCAAGGAGCCAAACGTAGTGGCCGTGGGCGAGTGCGGGCTGGATTTCAATCGTGACTTCTCGCCACGCCCGCAGCAGGAAAAAGTTCTCGAAGAGCACCTGGCGATGGCGGTCGAGTTGCAATTGCCGGTGTTCCTGCATGAGCGCGATGCCAGTCAGCGATTGTTGGAAATCCTGCGTGATTACCGTGATCAATTGCCGGCCGCCGTGGTGCATTGCTTCACCGGCGAAAAGAAAGCCCTGTTCAGCTACCTCGATCTGGATTTGCACATCGGTATCACCGGCTGGATCTGCGATGAGCGCCGGGGCACTCACCTGCATCCGCTGGTGAAGGAAATCAAACGCGGGCGTTTGATGCTGGAAAGCGATGCGCCGTATCTGTTGCCACGCAGCTTGCGGCCGAAGCCGAAAAACGGTCGCAACGAGCCGGCGTATTTGACTGAAGTGTTGCGGGAAGTGGCGTTGCATCGTGGGGAAACGGTGGAGGATCTGGCGGATCACACCACTGCCTGCGCACGAGCATTTTTCGGCTTGCCCACAATCCCCCAGTAACCACAATCCCCCTGTGGGAGCGAGCCTGCTCGCGAAAGCATTGTGTCAGTCGACATCAATGTTGAATGTCATACCGCTTTCGCGAGCAGGCTCGCTCCCACATTGACTCATATCAATTTCAGAATCTTCGATAGCGGCACAATGCTGGCACCTTGCCAATGCTGTTTCCGCTATCAGAGAAGACCTTCCATGGGTGCCTGGCTTAGCAACATCTCGCTGAAATACAAATTCTGGGCGGTCAACGCGGTCGCCTTCTTCACCACCCTGTTGCTGGTGCTGTACGCCGTGCAGCTCGAACAACAGGCCCGCCGTCACGCCGCACAAGTATCCGCTCAGGCGCAGGCGCGATTGCTCAGTGCCTGGCCCTCCGGGCAACCGCTGCCCGAGGCCGACAACTTGCTGATCTTCGGGCGACGGCAGGCACCATCGTGGAACGGTCAGCTACTCCTGGAACTGACTGACAGCCACGGCTGGGTCGAGATCAACCCACTGCCGCTGTTCGGCGACAACCCATTGATGGGTGCCGAAGTGATCAACCGTACCGACGGCCAGCAAGTCGCGGTGATCGCTTTTGGCCCGAGCCTGAGCCAAGTCTTCGGCGAACGCTTCGCCCAGTACGCGGTGGCTGTATTTATCCTGATGCTGGCGATGTTGGGCGCTTCGCAACTGTTGATCCGCTTCCTGCTAAGCCAGCTCAACACCTTGAAAGACGTGATGCTCCACGTCGAAAAAACCGGCGACCTGTCGGCCCGTGTGCCGCTGGCCTGCAAGGACGAAGTCGGGCAGATGGCCAACGCCTTCAACGCGATGCAGGCCGGTTACCAGCGGGTGGTCAACACCGTCGCCAGCACGGCCCGACAACTGGATGTCGGTGCCGCGCGCCTCGCTTCGAGCATGAACGAAGTGCGCCACGGCATGCTCGGCCAGCAAAGCGAAACCGATCAGGCCGCCACGGCGATCAATGAAATGACCGCCACCGTCTATCACATCGCCCAGCACGCCGGCGCCACCCGCGACCTCTCGCAAACGGCGGACTCATTGGCGGGCAGTGGGCAGCAGGTGGTAAGCCGCGTTCAGAAGTCGATTGCCGGGTTGTCCAGCGGTGTGCAGCAAACGGCGGAGATGATTCAGCGCCTGGCCGAGGACAGTCAGAAAATCAACGGCGTGGTCGGCGTGATACACAGCATTGCCGAGCAGACCAATTTGCTGGCCCTGAATGCGGCCATCGAAGCGGCACGCGCCGGTGAAATGGGTCGGGGCTTTGCAGTGGTGGCCGATGAGGTGCGTAATCTGGCCAAGAGTGTGCAGACCTCCACCGACGAGATCACCCTGATGGTGTCTGCCTTGCAAGCCGGAACCCGGGACGCGGTGGACTTCATGCAGGAAAGCTCCTTCAAGGCCGATGACTGCGTTAAGCAGGCTCAAGAAGCGGGCGCCGCGCTGGCTGAAATCACCAGCGCCGTGGCGCAGATGCGTGAAAGCAATACGCAAATTGCGGTGGCGGCCGAGCAGCAAAGCCAGGTGGCGGAGGAAATGAATCGGGCGGTGGTGAGTATTCGCGATGTGACCGAGAACACTGTGCAGCAGACCATCAATTCAGCGACTACCAGTCATGAACTGGCGGCGTTGGCTGGGGAGTTGAGCAAGGCGATCGGGCAGCTCAAACTCTGAGGGCCCCTTCGCGAGCAGGCTCGCTCCCACAGTTGACCTAGTTCCTACAGGGGATGCGATTAAATGTGGGAGCGAGCCTGCTCGCGAAGGCGTCAGCCCGGCCAACATCAATCCCGACCTATCACCCCCATAGCCAACCTCGATTCGCCGACCGCCCTCCCCCCGCCTATTCTTCAATCATATGGTCAACACGGATTGAGGAGTTTCAACATGGGCAAACGTCACCCCAACCTACCCGCCTGGCAATGGCGCGCGTACCCGAACAATCACCAGCACCCGACCAATCTGGTACTGCACCTGATTGCCGTGCCGCTGTTCATCGTCGCGTTTCTGCTGATTGTTTCCGGGGTATTCAGCTTGAGCCTGTTGAACATCGCCATCGGCGTGATCGGCCTGTTCGCGGCGCTGGGTCTGCAACGTCACGGTCACAGCCTGGAGGCGCAAACCGCCGAGCCATTCAGTGATCGCAAAGACGCGGTATCACGCTTGATGGTCGAGCAGTTCCTGACCTTTCCGCGGTTTTTCCTCAGTGGCGGCTGGTGGCGCGCCTGGCGTGAGCGCCATCGTCGGCACTGATCAGGCGAAAATCGTCACCGTCTGCCGGCTCATGGCGATCAACCGGCCGTCCGCGCTCCACAACTTCGCAGCCGCATGACCATAGCCGTCTGAGGCATGCTCGGTTTCGACCAGGTATTTGCACCAGTCCAGTGTGCTCAGTTCCAGCAACGGCTGAACGAATTCGATGGTCCAGGTCAGCGTACTGCCCATCGCGGTTTTTTTCAGGTGCGGCAACAAGGACGGCGGCCAAGCATCCACCAGCGCGAGGATATGCGACTCGGTGACAGCCTCCTCCTTCACATCCCCACGTAACCGCACCCAACCGCCCATTTGACGGGAAGTGTTGCCGGTGAACGGCATGCCTCCGACGGCCCAGCGCATGGCCAGATGGCGCATGAACTCCGGAATCACGCCGGGGATGAAGGGCAATTCCTGACACTCGTCCCAGTGCTTCATTTGCGGGGCAGGTTCAGCCGTGATCGCCACTTCGGAAGGCCGCGAGGCACCGAAGCTGCCCTGAATCAACGTGACCACTTGCCCCTTCTGCATCGCCCGGCCCAGCACCTGGCTGACGGCCTTGCCTTCGCGCAAGACATCAACTTCAAAGCTGACTGGCACTTCAGGCTCGACGGGGCCGACAAAGGTGATCGCCAGCGAACGCACCAACCGATCCGCCGGGACTTTTGCGCGCATGGCTTCGTATTGCAACGCCGCCACTAAACCACCAAAACTGGCCCGCCCCTGCGCCCATCCGGCCGGAATAGACAGCTCCAGCGGTTGCTGGCGGACGGCGTCGAGCAGATCGCAAAAACGCATGAAGACCTCGGAAACGGGAAAAGGAGAGGAGGATCTTAACCAGCCAGCGATGTGGATACAGCACCTGTTCCGGCCAAAAGTACTGACAGAAGAGCCGCGTATGGCCGAGGAATACGAATCTGCATCCAACACCAACCCCATGTGGGAGCGAGCAGGCTCGCTCCCACAATTTGACCTTGGTGTTTTCAGGATTTGAAGCAGCGGGCGCTGAGTTTGTCGAGCACACGGTCGGCGCGGGCTTCAGCGTCAGCCATGGTGGTTTTCCAGACCGCGACACAAGGCTGCAAGTCAGCTTCTTCTTGCGCCCTGGCCAGCCATTGCCAACTGTCGTGCCAATCCCCCAACGCGCCCTGCGCCGCTCTCAATCGGGGCAAGGCCGCCTTCGGCAATCGGTCCAGCTCGGGATAGGCCTCGATGCCGTAGCGCACACGCTTGATCAACAGGCGCAAGCGATGACGGTCGTGGGCCGGGTCGTGCAAGGCAACGTCGAGTTTTTTCCATTGTTTGCCCAAGCGTTTTTCAATGCGCTTGCGCAAGCCCTTGAGCAAACCCTGACGCTGGGACGCGCGCAAAAAACGCGGAAAGGCGTCGAAGATCATCAGCAACTGCGCCAACTCGGGACTGACCGCCACCGCCGGATACGCCTCGGCCATCAGCGCCATGCGCCGGTGTGCGGCTTCGACTTGACCGTGCTCGAGCAAATACGCCGCCAGCACTTCGCGATCGCGCAACGGCGTAGTCAGCTCGCCGACCCGAGAGGCCGCCACTTCTACCTGCTCGACGCCGGGCAGGCCACGCAAGGGGCGCAAGAGGCTGCGCAAACGGCGAACCGTGGTGCGCAGGTCGTGCAACGCTTCAGGGTCAGTGCGGGCAGTCAAACGCGCCTGACAGGCCAACAAGCGGACTTCAAGGCCCAGGACATGAGCCACCAACCGATCAACCAAATCAGACATCGTTTACTCCCTGAATCGAGTGTCCTCTATATCACTGCTTCAACGACCGGCACGCGACTCACGAATATAGAAGCGCGCTTTCTCGGCTTTGCTGGTGCAGCCTTCGTAAGCTTCGAATTGTTGCTGGGTCTTGGCGCCGGTCAGCAGCGACAGGGCCTTGGAGTAGCTGACAGTCCCGGCGAAACCTTCGGCCTTGGCCAAGTCTAGCTCATGCCACGCGGCGTCAATCTGGCTGCCGCAGCTTTCACGGTAAGCCGTTTTGCCGGCACAACCGGCGAGCGCCAGCGCAATCAAAGGTACGCAAATCCAGGCTTTCATCAATACCACCTCAAGATAGGTCAACAGTCGTGCAGGTAAGACGGCCCGGCGCGTGAAAAGTGCCTTGGCCGCTCGAAGCAAACTCACTATAGCGCGGGCAAGAATAGCCAAGTGCCGCCATGGAGTGTCGAAAAAACGACGCCCTCGGCCCATCGAGCGACCTTGGCGATTGAGCCCGCCCCTTGATGGGTGCATTGTTGAACCTTGTCAGACGAGGGCGATTCATGAAAAAGCGTATCGCACTGGTACTGGGCTCAGGTGGAGCCCGTGGCTATGCCCATATCGGTGTCATTGAAGAGCTCGAACGGCGTGGTTACGACATCGCCTGCATCGCCGGTTGTTCCATGGGCGCGGTGGTTGGCGGGATTTATGCCGCAGGCAAACTGGACGAGTATCGCAACTGGATCGAAAGCCTGGATTACCTCGATGTGTTGCGCCTGGTGGACGTCAGCTTTCGGCTAGGGGCGATTCGCGGTGAGAAGGTCTTCGGGCAGATCCGCAAGATCGTCGGCGAGATCAATATCGAAGACCTGCGCATTCCCTACACGGCCGTGGCCACGGACCTGACCAACCAGCAGGAAATCTGGTTCCAGGAGGGTTGTCTGCACCAGGCCATGCGCGCCTCGGCGGCGATCCCCAGCCTCTTCACCCCGGTGATGCAAGGCAACCGGATGCTGGTGGATGGCGGCATCCTCAACCCTTTACCGATCGTGCCGGTGGTGTCGAGTCATTGCGACCTGATCATCGCGGTCAACCTCAACTCCACCAACCAACGTCACTACCAATTACCCGTTATCCAGCGTCCCCCTGCATTCAAGAGCCGTTTCGACAGCCTGATCAATTCACTGGGTTCGAAGTTGCCGTTCCGGCGTAAACAGGCCGAACAATTACTGCTGCTGGAAAAGGAAGCGTTGATGGCTGAAGCGGCTGATATCAACCCCTGGATCGAATCCGCCGAACCCGAAGCGCAACAACCTGCCGCCGCCCCGGAACGCGAAGGCGCGCCGAAGTCGGCCACCGGTTCGTTCATCATCGATAACGTCGGGCCGGCGTCTTTGCTGGACCTGATCAACCAGAGTTTCGAGGTGATGCAAACGTCACTGGCGCAGTACAAGATCGCCGGGTATCCGCCGGACATCCTGATCAACGTGCCGAAAAGGGTTTGCCGGTTTTTCGAGTTTTACAAGGCGCCGGAGTTGATCGCGCTGGGGCGGGAGATTGCGCGGGATACGCTGGACCGGTATGAGAATGAGCGTGAGCCCTGAAGCTCTCGGGTGAATCCAAGGGCCCCTTCGCGAGCAGGCTCGCTCCCACAATGGAAAGCGTACACATATCCACTGTGGGAGCGAGCCTGCTCGCGAAGACGCCAGATCAGACATCGCAGAACTAAAGGCCACCCTCACTCAACAACCGATACCCAACCCCCGCCTCAGTCACGATAAACCGCGGCTGAGTCGGATCATCCGCCAGCTTCTGGCGCAAATGTCCCACCACAATCCGCAGGTAATGACTGTCCTCGGTATGGGTCGGCCCCCAGATATCCTTGAGCAGTTGCTGCTGGGTAATCACCCGCCCCGGATGCCGCGCCAGTTGCGCCAGAACCGCGTATTCCTTGCGCGTCAGCGCCACTTCGACGCCCTCGAGCAGCACCCGCCGATAAGCCAGGTCCACGGTCAACGGCCCGAATGTCAACGCCGCTTGCTGGGCTTCACCGACGGGTGCCTGGCGCAACAAAGCGCGCACTCGAGCCAGAAACTCCTGAATGCCAAAAGGTTTGGTCACGTAGTCATTGGCGCCGCCATCGAGTGCTTCGACTTTCTGCCCTTCGCTCGCACGCACCGACAGCACCAGCACCGGCACCGTCGACCATTCACGAAACTCGCGCAGCACTTGCTGGCCGTCCATGTCGGGCAGACCGAGGTCGAGCACCAGCAAGTCCGGTTTGTTCAGCGCCGCTTGCGCCAGGCCTTCGGTGCCGGTGCCGGCCTCCAGCACTTTGTAGCCTTGGGAGACCAGACTGATGCGCAGGAATTTGCGGATTTGCGGTTCGTCGTCAATGACCAAAATGGTCGCGGTCTGGCTCATGGTTTCTGATCGCGGCATGGGGATGTCCAAAGGGTATCAGGCTTCACTTCAGCGCTCACTTTCGAAGGCAGGTTGTTCCTGCAAGGGCAAGTGCAGCGTGATGCATGTGCCGCGTCCATCAATGCCATCGGCGACGCTGATCCGACCGCCATGCGCTCCGACCATGCCCTGACAGATCGCCAGCCCCAGCCCGGTGCCCTGCCCGCCCCGATCACCGCGCGCGGCGGTGTAGAACATGTCGAAAATCTTCGCCCGTTCCTCCTCCGGAATGCCCGGCCCCTCATCACTCACCGAGAAAAACAGCTCCTGGTCATCTGCCCCGGCGCGCAATTGCAAACGCCCGTGCGCCGGTGAAAATCGCGCGGCGTTTTCCAGCACGTTGACCAGCGCCTGTTCGATCAGCGCCGCGTGGACGAACAACAGCGGCAACTCCGGCGGCACGTCCGTGCTGACCTGCAACGGCGCCAGCACGGCGCGCAGTCGGTTGAGGGAACTGCCGACGATATCGGCCGGCGACACCCAATCACGCGCCAGCTTCAGCGCGCCGTGACCGAGGCGGGTCATGTCCAGCAGGTTCTGAATGTAGCGATCCAGGCGCTCGGCTTCGTCACGCGTGCCCTCGAGCAATTCGCGGCGATCCTCCAGCGGAATGGCTTCACCAAGGGCCAACAGGCTGTCGATGCTGCCGCGCATGGACGTCAGCGGCGTGCGCAGGTCGTGGGACACAGAGGCCAACAGCGCGCTGCGCAGTTGCTCGGTTTCGCCGTGCAGTCGCGCGGCTTCGAGATCTTCGGCCAGTTGCGCGCGCGCCAGCGCCTGGGCCAGCGGTTGGCTCAACGCGGTCAACAAGCGCCGGCGCTGACCGCTTAATGTCTGGCCTTCTTTGGCGCACACGCCCATCAATGCCAACGGCCCGTCTTCCACCGATAACGGCCACCACCACCAACGCCCCATGGGCAACGTGCCAGTGCCTGCACCCGCCGGTTGATCGTGTTGCCAGGCCCAATCGGCCGCCGCGCGTTCGGCTTCGGAAAACTCCAGCGGCCCGCCGGTTTCGACTTTCCAGCCACCCTGCCCGTCTTGATTGAGCAGGCACAACTGCAAGTCACTCCAGCCGTTGAGGTGCTGGGCGGCGGCGCTGACCACGGCTTGGCGATCGGTGGCGGCCGTCAATTTGCGCGACAGGTCGAGCAACTCAGTGGTCTCTTCCTGGGTGTCACGCAGTGCCTGCAATTGCCTGCGTTGCCGCGCCGCAAGGTTGCCGGTAAGGGCCGCCATCAACAGGAAGAACAGCAAGGTCAGCACGTCTTCTTCGCGCTGGATGCTGAAAGAGAAATTCGGCGGGATGAACAGGAAGTCGTAGGTCAGAAACGACAGCGCCGCACAGGCCAGCGCCGGACCGAGGCTGCTGCGCACCGCCACCAGCAGCACCGCGGCGAGGAACACCAGCGATATGTTGGGCAACGGCAAAATACTCGCCACGCCCCAAGCCAACGCACTGGCCAAAATGGTCGCCACCAGCGCCAGCGCGTAGTCGAACCACACCAGCGATTGTGCCGAACGCTGGCGCGGCTGATACGGTGTGTGATCACTGTCGAGGACGTTGATTTCCAGCCCGCGTGCATCGCGCAACAGGCGTGACGCCAAGCCACCACCGAACAAACGTCGGCGTAAACGCTGCCGGGACTGGCCGACCAGCACCAGACTGGCGCGGCGTTCGGCGGCGTGCTGAATCAGGGTTTTCGCGACTTCGCCGGCGCGCAGCAACACCACTTCGCCACCGAGGCGTTCGGCCAATTGCTGGGCACTTTGCAGACGCAGGCGCGATTGCTCGTCACGTACGCTGCCATTGTCGACGTGCACCAGGCTCCACGGCAAATGCCGACGCTGGGCGACGCGACTGGCGTGACGCACCAGGCGCTCGGCCTGGGCATCGCCATCGACCCCCACCAACAGACGCCCGCGTACCGCCGGCGCTGCTTGACCGAGTTGGCGATAACCCTGGGCCAGGTCATTGTCGACCTGTGCGGCAGCGGTTTGCATCGCCATTTCGCGCAGGGCGGTCAGGTTGGTCTGGGTGAAAAACGCGTCGATGGCCGCTCGCGCCTGCTCCGGCACATAGACTTTGCCGTCGCGCAAACGCTCAAGCAATTCCCGTGGTGGCAGGTCGATCAGCAGCAGTTCGTAGGCTTCTTGCAGCACCCAGTCCGGCAGGGTTTCACGCACCTGCACACCGGTGATGCCGCGTACTTGGTCGTTGAGACTTTCGAGGTGCTGGACGTTGACCGTGGTGAACACGTCGATGCCTGCGGCGAGCAATTCCTGGATGTCTTGCCAGCGTTTGGTATGGCGGCTGCCGGGGGCATTGCTGTGGGCCAATTCATCGACCAGCACCAGTTTCGGCTTCGCTGCGAGCAGACCGTCGAGGTCCATTTCTTCGAGCATCACGCCACGGTATTCCGAGCGCACCAAGGGCTGCTGCGGCAAGCCACCTAGCAGCGCTTCGGTTTCTGCACGGCCATGGGTTTCGACCACGCCGGCGATGACTTTGACGCCCTGGCGCAGTTGGGTATGAGCGGCTTGCAGCATGGCGTAGGTTTTACCGACACCGGGCGCGGCGCCGAGGAAAACCTTGAGCCGGCCACGGCCATCGCGGGGCAAGTCTGCTAACAACGCGTCGGCGCGGCCGGAGTCACTCATGCTTGGAGCTCTCTTTTTCAGATATTGATGTGGTGATTATTCGGCCGTCTTCGCGAGCAGGCTCGCTCCCACGGTTGGAATGCATTTCCCTGTGGGAGCGAGCCTGCTCGCGAATGGCAGCGCCACCGACTTACAAGTTTTCCAGCGCGATGTTAAGCGCCAACACATTCACCACCGGCGGCCCAACGAGTGGCTGTTCGATATGCGCGTCCAGCAGTTGTTGGAGCGTAGACACCGGCAGATTTCGCGCAGCGGCAACACGCGCCAGTTGATAGGCAATCGCGGCCGGTGGCAAGTGCGGATCGAGGCCGCTGCCGGAGGTGGTCAGCATGGCCAATGGCACAGGCCCCTGCCCCGGTACCAGCAGTTTGTTGGCATCGTCGATCACTCGTGTTGCCAGCGCCGGATTGCTCGGCGACAGGTTACTCGCGCTGCTCGACACGGTGGCAAACGCACCGGCCGATGGGCGTGGATGGAACCAGGCGTCACCGACAAAATCCTGGGCAATCAGCGACGAGCCACGGACCTTGCCGTCGGCGTCATACACCAGGCTGCCATTGGCTTGATCCGGGAACGCGACCTGGGCGACACCGGTGACCACCAAGGGGTAGGCGACGCCGGTGATCAGGGTCATCAGGACCAACAGGCTCAAGGCCGGACGTATCATTGTGGACATTTCAAAATCCTCGAATTCGCAGAACAAATACAGCGTTCAGTCAGATGGACCGTGTCGTGTTCTTCGCGAGCAGGCTCGCTCCCACAGGGGAATGCATTTCAACGTGGGAGCGAGCCTGCTCGCGAAGGCGGTGTGACTGGCACACCGCTCAAGCTCAAACCAGATGCAACGCCGTCAACAGCATGTCGATTGCCTTGATGCCCACGAACGGCACCAGAATCCCGCCCAGCCCATAGATCAACAGATTGCGTCGCAGCAACGCCGCCGCACTCGCCGCTTGCACTCGCACGCCACGCAAAGCCAATGGAATCAGCACGACGATGATCAAGGCGTTGAACACAATCGCCGACAGAATCGCGCTCTGCGGACTGGTCAGGTGCATGACATTCAGCACGCCCAGTTGCGGGTAGATCGAGGCGAACAGCGCCGGCAAAATCGCGAAGTATTTGGCCACGTCGTTGGCGATGGAAAACGTCGTCAACGCACCACGGGTCACCAGCAATTCCTTGCCGATCTGCACCACGTCCAGCAGCTTGGTCGGGTCGCTGTCGAGGTCGACCATGTTGGCCGCTTCGCGCGCCGCTTGGGTGCCGTCGTTCATTGCCATACCGACGTCCGCCTGGGCCAATGCCGGGGCGTCGTTGGCGCCGTCGCCGCACATGGCGACCAGGCGACCGTCGTTTTGCTCGTGGCGGATGCGCGCCAGTTTTTTCTCCGGCGTAGCTTCGGCCAACACATCGTCGACACCCGCTTCGGCGGCAATCGCGGCGGCGGTCAGCGGGTTGTCGCCGGTCACCATGACCGTGCGAATCCCCAGTTTGCGCAGCTCGGCGAAACGCTCGCGGATGCCGGGTTTGACCACGTCCTTGAGGTGAATCACGCCGAGCAACTTGCCGTCGGCGCAGACCAGCAACGGGGTGCCGCCGCTCTGGGCAATCTTGTCGACTTCCCGGGACAGCGATGCGGCCAGATCGGCGCGCTTGAGGCCGACGAAGGCCAGCAACGAATCCACCGCGCCTTTGCGATACACGCGGCCCTGATAGTCGACACCGGACAGACGGGTTTCAGCGCTGAACGGAACCGCTGTCAGCAACTCGGCGGCAGGTTCTGGTTGTGGCTGAGTGCCGCGCAGGTACTCGACGATGGACTTGCCTTCCGCCGTGTCATCGGCCAGCGAGGCGAACAACGCGCCCTCGGCCAGTTCCTTGGCGGTGACGCCCGGGGCCGGATGCACCGCCGTGCAACGACGGTTGCCGAAAGTGATGGTGCCGGTCTTGTCCAGCAACAGGACATGCACGTCCCCCGCCGCTTCCACGGCACGACCGGACTTGGCGATCACGTTCAGGCGCACCAGACGGTCCATCCCGGCGATACCAATGGCGGACAGCAAACCGCCAATGGTGGTCGGAATCAGCGTGACCAATAACGCCACCAGGAACACCAGCGGCAAGCTGCCATTGGCAAAGTGGGCGAACGGTTGCAGGGTCACGACCACCAGCAGGAAGATCAGCGTCAGGCCGATCAGCAGGATGTCGAGCGCCACTTCGTTCGGGGTTTTCTGGCGTTTGGCGCCTTCGACCAGGGCGATCATGCGATCCAGTGTCGACTCGCCGGGGTTGACGGTGATCTTCACCAGCAGCCAGTCGGACACCAGTCGAGTGTTGCCGGTGACGGCCGAACGGTCGCCCCCGGACTCACGAATCACCGGCGCGGATTCACCGGTAATCGCCGCTTCGTTGACCGCCGCGATGCCTTCAATCACTTCGCCATCACCGGGGATCATTTCCCCGGCTTCGACGCGTACCACATCGCCTTTTCGCAGGCTCGTCGCCGGCACTACCTGAAAGGTGCCGTTGCTGGTTTTGCGACGGGCGCTCAAGCCCTCGCTGCCGGCCTTGAGGCTGTCGGCGCGGGCCTTACCGCGACCTTCGGCCAGGGCTTCAGCGAAGTTGGCGAACAGCACTGTGAACCACAGCCACAAAGCGATTTGCGCGGCGACAAACGTCGGCACGGCGCTGTCGGGAATGAAGCACAGCACGGTGGTCAGCACAGCGGTCAGTTCGACCACCAGCATCACCGGCGCACGCTGCAATTGCCGTGGATCGAGCTTGACGAAGGCTTGCACCAGCGCCGGGCGCCAGAGGGCCGAGATCGCGGTTTTCGGTTGTTCCGGCGCCTTCACGGTGACCGGTTTTGTTGCGGGCATATTCATCATTGACTCCTTAGAAGCCCATGCTCAAGTGTTCAGCGATTGGACCCAGCGCCAGGGTTGGCAGGAAGGTCAAACCACCCACGAGCAAAATGGTCACGGTCAGCAAAGTCACAAACAGCGGGCCATGGGTCGGGAAGCTGTTCTGGCCGATCGGTGCGGTTTTCTTCATCGCCAGGCTGCCAGCCAATGCCAGTACCGGGAGGATGTAACCGAAGCGACCGATCAACATGCCAAGACCGAGCATCAGGTTGTGGAACGCGGTGTTGGCACCGAAGCCGCCGAACGCCGAACCGTTGTTGGCACTGGCCGAGGTGTAGGCATAGAGCAACTGACTGAAACCGTGGGCGCCAGGGTTACTCACCGCCGCGACCGGACCCGGCAGGCTGGCGGCAATCGCGCCGAGCACCAGCACGCCGACCGGCATCACCAGCAAGGTCACCACCAGCAGTTGCACTTCCCGGGCTTGCAGTTTCTTGCCGAGGTATTCCGGGGTGCGGCCGATCATCAGGCCGGCGAGGAACACCGCGATCAACACGTTGAGCAACATGCCGTAGAGGCCAGCGCCGACACCGCCGAAGATCACTTCGCCGACCATCATGTTGACCAGCGCGACCATGCCGGTCAGCGGGTTGAGGCTGTCATGCATGGCGTTGACCGAGCCGTTGGACGCCGCGGTAGTGGTCACCGACCACAGCACGGTGGCGGTGGTGCCGAAACGCGCTTCCTTGCCTTCCAGCGGCGCGGTCTGTTCGACGGCGACGTTGTTCAGGGTCGGGTTCGGTTGGTATTCAGCCCACAGCGACGTCGCGCCGCCGATCAGAAACAGCGCCAGCATGCAGGCGATGATCGCGCGGCTCTGACGCAGGTCTTTGACGTAATGGCCGAAGGTGAACACCAGGGCAACGGGGATCAGGATGATCGAGGCCATCTCGAACAGGTTGCTCCACGCCGTCGGGTTCTCGAACGGGTGCGCCGAGTTGACGCCGAAGAAGCCACCACCGTTGGTGCCCAGTTGCTTGATCGCAATCTGGCTGGCGGCCGGGCCGAGCGGGATCACTTGATCGACGCCTTGCATCGTCACGGCATTCACGTACTGGGCGAACGTTTGTGGCACGCCCTGCCAGACCAGGTACAGCGCCAGCAGCAGGCACAGCGGCAGCAGACCGTAGAGGGTGGCGCGGGTCATGTCGACCCAGAAGTTGCCGAGGGTCTTCGTCGACTTGCGACCGATACCGCGACACAGCGCAACCAATACCGCGAGACCGGTGGCGGCGCTGACGAAGTTTTGCACGGTCAGACCGACCATCTGGCTCAGGTAGCTCAACGACGCCTCGCCGCTGTAGGCCTGCCAGTTGGTGTTGGTCATGAAGCTGACGGCGGTGTTGAAGGCCAGCGTCCATTCCTGGCCCGGCAGGTTTTGCGGGTTCAGCGGCAGGTGATCCTGAAACAACAGGATCGCGAACAACAGCAAGAAGCCCGCGAGGTTAAAGGCGAGCAAGGCCAGAGTGTATTTCTGCCAGCTCTGTTCGGCCTGCGGATCAACGCCGGCCACGCGATAACAGCCACGTTCCACCGGCCCGAGAATCGGCGTCAGCCACGTGCGCTGACCTTCCATTACCTTGTAGTAGAAGCGCCCGAGAAACGGCGCCGGGACCAATACCACCGCGAAAAACGCGAGGATCAGCCAATAGTCATAACTGTGCATAGCCGCTCCTAGTTCCGGTCCGCGCGCAACAGCGCAACCAACAGATAAATGAACAGCCCCACTGCCAGTAGCAGTGACACTCCGTCCAGAACGCTCATGGAAGTTCTCCGTGTTACGGCGTATTGCCGCGTGTGGAGTCATTGTCGGCAGGGAGGCTGTAAAGGAACGAGACCGAGGGTGCGGGCAGGGCATAAAGAAAGCGTAAAGAGTGGGTTTATGCGGGCGTTACAGCTGTGTTTTGGCGGGCCCCTTCGCGAGCAGGCTCGCTCCCACAGGGGATCGGTGTAGTCAGGGCAATCGCATGCCCTTGTGGAAGCGAGCCTGCTCGCGAAGGCGGCATTACAGGCCACAACGCTCTGAACTGGCGCACAAAAATGCGCACATCCAGCCGCGAACATCCCCGATACGACACCTTTTTACCCTTTACGACTGCTATCACAACACTGGCACGCCCACTGCAAACACCCTCCCCCGAGCATTCCAAACCGTTCAGGGAGCAACCGCATGAACACACAACTCAAACCCACGCTGGGCACGTTGCACCTGTGGGGCATTGCCGTCGGGCTGGTGATTTCCGGTGAGTATTTCGGCTGGAGCTACGGCTGGGGCGTCGCGGGTACATTGGGCTTTCTGGTGACCTCGTTCATGGTCGCGACGATGTACACCTGTTTCATCTTCAGCTTCACCGAGCTGACCACGGCGATTCCCCATGCCGGTGGCCCCTTTGCCTACAGTCGCCGCGCCTTTGGCGAAAAAGGCGGATTGATCGCAGGATTGGCGACGCTGATCGAGTTCGTCTTCGCGCCCCCCGCGATTGCCCTGGCGATCGGCGCTTACCTGAACGTGCAGTTTCCGGCGCTCGACCCGAAACACGCGGCAGTCGGTGCGTACATCGTGTTCATGGGCCTGAACATCCTCGGGGTGAAACTCGCGGCCACGTTTGAGCTGGTCGTCTGCGTACTGGCCGTGGCTGAACTGCTGGTGTTCATGGGCGTGGTTGCGCCGGCCTTCAGCTTTAGCAATTTCGCGTTGAATGGTTGGGCCGGTTCCGACGTGTTCGGTGCCCCGGCGATTGCCGGGATGTTCGCGGCGATTCCATTTGCGATCTGGTTCTTCCTCGCCATCGAAGGCGCCGCCATGGCCGCCGAAGAAGCCAAGGACCCGAAACGCACGATTCCCAAGGCTTACATCAGCGGCATCCTGACCCTGGTGTTGCTGGCCATGGGCGTGATGTTCTTTGCCGGTGGCGTCGGCGACTGGCGCACCCTGTCGAACATCAACGATCCGTTGCCGCAAGCGATGAAAACCGTGGTTGGCGAGAGCTCCGGCTGGTTGCACATGCTGGTGTGGATCGGCCTGTTCGGGCTGGTGGCGAGTTTCCACGGGATCATTCTCGGCTACTCGCGGCAGTTCTTCGCCTTGGCCCGGGCCGGTTACCTGCCAACCTCCCTGGCCAAGTTGTCGCGCTTCCAGACGCCACACCGGGCAATCATCGCTGGCGGCGTGATCGGCATCGCGGCGATTTACAGCGACGGCCTGATCAACCTCGGCGGCATGACGCTGACCGCGGCGATGATCACCATGGCGGTGTTCGGTGCGATCGTGATGTACATCATGAGCATGCTCAGCCTGTTCAAACTGCGCAAGACCGAACCGAACCTGGAGCGTACGTTCCGTGCGCCGTGCTATCCGCTGGTGCCGATGATTGCGCTGGTACTGGCGGTGGTCTGCTTGGTGGCGATGGCCTGGTTCAACATGTTGATCGGGCTGATCTTCCTCGGCTTCATGGCGGCAGGTTTCGTGTATTTCCTGCTGACCGCGCAGTTGCGCGCAGACGCACCGGCGGACGCGATGCTGACCGGGCTGTAAACGGTTCAGATGCGGTTGGCTTATCAGGCATAGAATGGAACCACTGCGAAATTCCATCGCTCAAAGTGGTATGCACGATCGATTGGCGACCTCCGCCAATCGGCCTGCCCTCAAGGAGAGCCCTATGCCCTGGTATGCCTGGTTGATTCTGGTCGTTGCAATCGGCTCGATCGTTGGTGGCTTGATGATGTTGCGCGACACCGCCACCAAGGTCGACCTGACCGAAGAGCAACGTAAACGCGTCGCTGAACGCAATGCGGAAATGGATGCCAAGGAAGCACAGGACCGCTGACTGAAACCCCTGTCATCCTCAGCGAAGGACAGGGGTTTTCTTTTATTTTTCCCAGTCGGCTTTGGCGATGTGCAAGCCGTGCAGGCCTTTGTACGCCGCGCGCTCCGGTTGATTCCAGCCTTCCAGCAACGACTCTTCCAGCCGATAAATCTCCACACCCAGCGGCCGACATACCGTCAGCGGATCCTGCGCATCCGGCCCCCACATGGCCAACGACAGATCACCGCCGGGACAGGTCGAGAGCGCACACAGCAAATCGATTTCGGCAAAGAACTCCAGGTAATCGCCCTTCTGCGCCGGACAGGCTTTCATGAAGTACAAGTCGTCGTGGTTGAGGCCGGTGCACTGAAAAATGTTCAGCACGTCATGCACGTCGAACTCGGTCAGGCCATGGGGCAACACCGCACGAGTCAGGTTGGAGTGGCAGTGATGATGAAAATCCTCGCCGGTGAGCATTTTGTTCACATAGGGATCGCAACGGGTGCCGAGTAAATCGTGCAAGCGACCGCCATGTTCGTCGATGCCATAACTCGCCAGGCTGTCGTCGGTAATGGTCACCAGCGGCCGTAGAAAGGGCAGGTTCGACCAGAGCCGGTCGTGGGTGCTGACGTGGGCGCCCTGCAATTGACGGGTACGTGCCGCCCACAAGCGTTCCCGTGGGTCATGGGCATTCCAGACGTTGAAATCCCCCACTTGCGGCCCGACCGGTGTGGTGACGCGAAACACATGCCCGGCCGGCACGTTCCAGGCGCGGCCGGTGCGGATCGGTACTTCGAACTGCTCGATCAGCGTACGGCCGTCCTTCGCATCACGAATCCGTTCGTAGAAGGCTGTATCCACCTGCAACGCCGAGCCTTTGCTGACTTGATAAGCCGCCGGATAGTCTTTGTACATGGCACGAATCCTCGATCAGTGATGGGAAGAAGGGGTACATATCTGTAACAGGAGGTGTTCCGAATCATCCAGGTAAAGGCTCATGGCATCCGCTGCTGCGCGAGTGTCACCCTCGGCCAGCAAGGCATGGATCTGCCGGTCACGCGCCAGCCATGGCGCCTGAAAACGTGATTCATCGGGAGCGGTGGAGAACACCAGGCGCAATTGCGCGACAACGTTGGTGAAGAACTCATCAAACAACGGACTGCGCAGCAACCCGACAATGTGCTGATGAAAGGCCAGGCTGTGAGTGCCGACGGCACGCCAGTCCTCGCGCTCCCTGGCCAGCTCGGTGGCTTCCAGGGCCTGCAGCATCCGTTCGGACTGATCGTCGCGCAGCGGCTGACTGGCGTTAATGGCCTGCAACTCAAGGGTGCGTCGAACCTTGAACAGGTCCCGCACGTCCACGACGCCTAGCCGGCGTACGCTCACACCTTTGTTGCGGACATACACGGTCAACCCTTCCTGACCCAAGCGGTGCAAGGCCTCGCGGATCGTGTTGCGGGAAGCGTTATAGGCAGACACCAGATCGTTTTCCACCAATGCCATGCCGGGCACCAATCGGCCGCCAATGATGTCGGCACGCAGTTCCAGTGTGATGTGGTCGGCCAGGGACTGTCCGTTACTCATGCGCTTCGCCTTATGATTGTTCAACAATCTCCGACTAATGAGTAATCACTATCCGTGCCAGATCACGTCGTGTTTAGGATGAAGTTGGACGCATCTGCATGCTTTTTAGAAGTAGAAGTACAGTCACCATCCCATTTTCATTGGTTAAGATGGCGCATTGTTGCGGAGATTTCAGATGCGTTACTCGCAGGACCATAAAGCCCAGACCCACCAGCGCATTATCAAGGAAGCGTCAGCGCGATTCCGCCGCGACGGAATTGATGCAACTGGCCTGCAACCACTGATGAAAGCGCTGGGGTTGACCCACGGTGGCTTTTACTCGCACTTCAAGTCCAAGGACGAACTGGTTGAAAAGGCGTTGCAAGCGGCTGGCGATCAGTGCGACGCCGTCTGTGCCGAGCTGTTTGCTCAGGATCGCCCGCTGGAGGCATTCATCGACGCCTATTTGTCTGAATGGCACCAGACTTCGCCGCATGAAGGATGCCCGTTACCGACCATGTCCTCGGAACTCGGCTTGCGCGGGCAGCCAAGCTCGACATCAGACGTGGTGCTGAACTCACGACTCCAACAAATAGAAAACACCCTTGAGGGCGAAGATGCCGCTGACCAGAGCGTCTTCATCATGTCCGCTCTGGTCGGCGCTTTGTTGCTATCACGCAGTGTCGAGAGCCCGGAACTGGCTCAGCGGATTCTCGACGTGACCCGCACGTTTCTTAAACCACCCCAGGGTTAACCCTGCCAGCGCTTGAACAGCACGCTGGCATTGACCCCGCCAAACCCAAAGCCGTTGGACAACGCGTACTCAATAGCCATTGGGCGCGCCTGACCGTGGACGATGTCCACCCCTTGCGCCGCCGGGTCCGGGTTATCGAAATTCAAGGTGGCCGGCACGATCTGATCGCGAATCGCCAACAGCGTGAAGATCGCCTCTATCCCGCCAGCGGCCCCGAGCAAATGCCCGGTCGCCGATTTGGTCGACGTCACTGCCACCTTGTTGTCCGAACCGAACAACGACTTGATCGCCGCCAACTCGCCGAGGTCGCCCACCGGCGTCGACGTGGCGTGCGCATTGAGATGTTGCACCTGCGCCGCTGAAACACCGGCCTGCGCCAATGCCAGCGACATCGCCCGGCGCGCACCATTGCCATCTTCAGGGCCCGCAGTGAGATGGTAGGCATCGGCGCTGGTGCCGTAGCCAACCAACTCGGCCAGCGGTTGAGCCCCGCGCGCCAAGGCATGCTCCAGGGATTCAATCACCAGCAGGCCCGCGCCCTCACCCATCACAAAGCCGTCACGATCACTGTCGAACGGCCGGGAAGCACGCTCCGGGGTTTCGTTGAAACCGCTGGACAAGGCACGCGCCGCCGCGAACCCGGCAAGACTGACCCGATCGATCGACGCCTCCGCGCCGCCGCACACGGCAATGTCCGCTTCGCCACAACGAATCAGCCGCGCCGCATCACCAATTGCTTGAACCCCCGCCGCACACGCCGTCACCGGAGCGCCCAACGGGCCTTTGAAACCGTGCTGGATCGACACATGACCCGCAGCGAGGTTGACCAGGAACGAAGGAATGGTAAACGGCGACAATCGCCGTGGGCCACGGCTGTCGGTGGTGCGCACCGCGTCGGCAATCGCGCCGAATCCGCCGACCCCTGAACCGATGATGGTTGCGGTACGTTCCTGGGCTTGCGCGTCCAGCGCCTGCCAACCCGCCTGCTCCAACGCCTGCCGCGCGGCTTCCATGGCAAACAGAATGAAACGGTCCATTTTCTTCTGCTCTTTGGGTGGCGTCGCCCGATTCGGGTCAAACCCCGCCTCGGCATCCTCCTCGGCAGTCGGCACCACACCGCCCACCTTTGCCGGCAAATCGGCGACCACCTCGTCCGGCAAATTCCGCAGCCCTGAACGCCCGGCCAGCAGACGCTCCCAGACAGCCTCTACACCGCTACCCAATGGAGACACCAGGCCCATGCCGGTGACAACTACTCGACGATCACTCATGCCGTAATTACCTCAATACGATTGAAGGTGTTTCATTTGTAACGCGCGGCGGCGGTACTTTTGGAAAGATTCGGCGCCATGACCAGGCGGGCCTTTACAAAGTCGTCCCAGTCCGAGGCGTTCGGCAACGATGGAATGGTGATCAGTTCGCCCTGGTCCAGGCCGGATAACGCCGCATCAACCATTTCCCCGGCTTCCATGACCATCTCCGCCGGAATCTGGCTGGCGTCGATGCCGGAGCGTTCCCAGATCTCGGTGCGCGTGACACCCGGCAACACGGCCTGGACCTTGACCCCGGTGCCATCCAGTTCGGCATTCAAGGATTGGGTCAGGCTTAACACATACGCTTTACTGGCGCTGTAGGTCGCATTGAAGCGCTCGGGAAACAAGGCCACCACCGACGCGATATTGATAATTGAACCCCGTCCCGCCTTGGCAAAACCCGCGGCTGCCGCCGATGCCAGGCGTGTGACTGTAGTGACGTTCAGTTGAATCAGCTTTTCCAGCTGGTCCATGTCGGCATTCGCCAGCAGACCATCCGACGCGACGCCAGCGTTGTTCAGCAGCAGGCTAATACTCGAATCGCTGCGAAGTCGTTGTTCGATCTTCAGCACATCATCCTTTTGTGTCAGGTCTGCCTTGAGCACTTCCACCTGAACGCCGTGCTCGGTGCGCAACTTGCTTGCTGCCGCTTCCAGTCGCTCTTGATCACGGGCGACCAATAACAAATCAAAACCACGCGCCGCCAACCGCTCGGCGTAAATCGCACCGATACCGGAAGAGGCTCCGGTGACAAGGGCCGTACCTTGGGACTGGGTGGAAGTCATGACTGTGCTCCAAGTAAATATTTGAGAAAGTGAGCGTCTGAACAGCGGCACGCTTCAGCGGCACGCGAATGAATTATAGGCATAATATTAGAGGCATATGACAGCCATAATTTTTTATCAGCCGATGAAAGGCGTCTCACACCTCTATTGCCAGAATGCAAAAAGGCCGGTCAATGACCGGCCCCTGGCGTTGAGTTACAAGCTTAGTTCACCTGAATTTTTTCGCGGTTCTTGTCCAGAATCGCTTTGCCTATCCCTTTTACTTCCAGCAGTTCGTCTACTGACGAAAATGACCCATTACTCTCACGATAAGCAACAATCGCCTTGGCTTTGGCCTCACCGATACCGGACAGCTCACGCTGCAATGTTGGTGCATCGGCTTGATTGAGATCGACTTTGCCAGACTGTGCCTTAGGGGAAACTTCCAGCACCACAGGTGCATTGCCCACTTCGGGTTTCGCCGCAGGCGCAGCAATTGTGGCAACAGAAACGCTGGTGAGCAGGGCAAAAACCAAGGAGTAGAAATAGCCAGTACGCATAGATGAAGCTCCATAACATCGTTTGAGAAAGCAGCTTTTCCGAAGCTGCTCTCCAAACTTAGGCGATGTGATGGAACTGTCAAAAGTGTGTCGGTTACAGGATGTGAAACAATCAGGGGTCGAGGCGGCGTTGCTGGTAGATCCAGTCGACGATATCCCCGTCAGGCGTATATCCGCTGACGGTTTCGCGCAGGAGCTGACGCACGCGAGCGTAGTCGTCCTGATCAACTGCCACCAATAACTCCGTTAAACGTCCCTTGAGGACGTCCCAGGGCAGATGGTCTTCATTGGCACTCATGATCATCGGGTGCTGGGTGGCCGCGACGTTGTCACCTATCAACAACTCCTCATAGAGTTTCTCGCCGGGACGCAGGCCGGTAAATTCGATAGAGATGTCGCCTTGTGGATTTTTTTCCGACCGAATGCTCAAACCCGACAGGTGAATCATTTTCTCTGCCAGTTCGACAATCTTCACCGGCTCGCCCATGTCCAGGACAAACACATCGCCACCCTGCCCCATCGAACCGGCCTGGATCACCAATTGGGCGGCTTCGGGAATGGTCATGAAATAACGAGTGATCTTCGGGTGGGTGACCGTCAACGGGCCACCGGTCTTGATCTGGCGGTGGAACAGCGGAATGACTGAACCCGACGAGCCCAGCACGTTGCCGAAACGAACCATGGTGAAACGGGTTTTGTTAACGCGTGACACATTAGCCTTGTCGCCGAACAGGACGGGGGCGATTTCGCGGCTCAGGGCTTGAAGGGTCAACTCGGCAAGACGCTTGGTACTGCCCATCACATTGGTAGGGCGAACAGCCTTGTCGGTGGAGATCAGCACGAAGTTGGAAACACCCGACTGCAATGCCGCCTGGGCTGTATTGAGTGTCCCGATCACATTGTTCAGCACGCCTTCGGCGATGTTGTGCTCCACCATCGGCACATGCTTGTAAGCGGCAGCGTGATAGACGGTGTCCACGTGCCAGGTCTTCATGACATCGAGAAGTTTGTGCTGATGACGGATGGAACCAAGAATCGGCAGCAACTTGATCGATACCGACTCACGAATGCCACGTTGTTCCAGTTCCGAGAGAATGCTGTAAAGGTTGAACTCGCTGTGTTCGAACAGTAGAAGCGTGGTCGGTCTTAACGAGAAGATCTGACGGCAAAGCTCTGAACCAATCGAACCGCCGGCCCCGGTGACCATGACCGTCTTGCCTTTGATGCAACGTACAAGCAGATCCGGTTGCGCCGGCACGGCATCGCGTCCCAGCAGGTCTGCGATGTCCACTTCCTGAATGTCCTCAACCTTCACCCGGCCGCTGGCCAGATCGGTGAAGTTAGGCACGCTGCGCACATGCAGCGGGTAACCTTCCAGAAAATTGAGAATTTCCCGGCGCCTGGCTCGCGTCGAAGATGGCAGCGCCAGCAGAATTTCCTGCGCACCAGTCACGTCGATCATCTGCTGGATATGCTTGGGTTTGTAAACCTGCAGCCCGGAAATAGAGCGGTCGGCAATGCTGGAATCGTCATCGATAAACGCGACCGGACGCATGACCCGGCCCATCCGCAGCGCAGCTACTAGCTGATTGCCTGCAACCCCTGCGCCGTAAATCGCCACTTTCGTCAAACCGTCATCACGGGTGGTGAACGGGACATGCTGGGCGGCGGAGAACCAGTCCCCCATGAAATACTGGCGCATGCAAAGGCGCAAGCCGCCAATAATAACCAGGCTCAGCCACCAATAATTGAAAATGATGGAGCGAGGTACAACCGCTTCGTGGTTGCTGTACCAATACACTACGAGTGCGAGAATCAGGGAAGAAAGGCTGACCGCCTTGATAATCGCAACGAGGGCGTCGTTTCCGAAATAGCGCATAACGGCCCGGTACATTCCGAACCTGATAAACAGAGGGATGGCGATGACGGGGGCGCTGGTAAAAAGCCAGAAATGTACCCTGAAAGGGTTATACATATCATCCACACCCAAGCGAACAATAAAAGCTAGCCACAACGCGGCCCAGACAAGCAGCACGTCCGTAAAGACCTGGATCAGTCGTTTTTGCCGCCGAGGCAGCCCCACCAAAAAAGCTCTCACTCTATCCATATGACTTTCAACCACCTCAGCTTGCTCCGTTCAACTGAAACAGAAAACGATATTCGGAGAGCCCAATCAGCGCAGATCATCACTCCAAACCTAAAGTGGACCAAACGGGCCGGGCTCCGCGAGCACCTTCAGTTGAAATCTGGGATTGTCGTCGGCTAGCGAAATCAAATTCTAAGCCAATCCCATAATACAAACGACAAAAATCGTCGCTACTGCTCTAGCACGAGACTATGCCGCCAGATTTGCGCATGACGCCTTCCTCGCCGTAAGGCCACGGTCGGTCCCAAAGACAGCGCTGTTAGGCGGCTGACTCCACAGAAAGATCGGTAGCACAGCATCCAGCATCGAATTGCATCCTTGTATGTGGAGTATTGGAACAACTACAAAAAGCCCATACGTGCATGTTGAGTTCATTAGTAAAAATATCCTTTAACTCAGCAATTGATAAACAAGAATCATGCGGGAAGTTCCCGCCACCAATCAGGAGCCTGCCCGAAAAACTTGAAGATAAATATCATTCGGCAGTGACTGCCTAATCAGTTCACCCTAAAATAAAAACACTAAGAAAAGGCAATGTATCAAATACCATAAACTGACAAACCAGAAAACGAAATATTTGAGCAGGCCTCAGGATTAGAAAGGTCAAATCTCAAACCTTTCAAAAAACTTTCCCCGTGATACTGCTTGAGTTGAGGAATGGCAATCAAGTTTAAACCTTTATGCAAACTCAACATAATGCTGTCTTCTTCGACCGGACCACTTTTTTGTCCGCCCCACCAAAAAATTTGCATACGTGGTTCTACCCCGGTGCCTTTACATTCAAAGTCAAAAGCAATGAGTGTACGGCCTTCCGTGCGAGTATCATTTGGCGAGATATTGTAAATAAATTTTGGATCAATACCTGTTACCGAGTAGCTATTCGACGATGTCTTGTCCAACTGATAACTGATACTTGGCTCCTTAAGCGAAACGGGCGCATCAGAAAGACTCCGTAAGACTAGAGCATCCGTATTCACAAAGAATATTTTATCGAAGTTCAAGATTAGCATCGTCCCTAAAACAGCAATGAACAAACCAGCCGCATGTATCCAAGGGCTCACTTTAACAACTCTGAGCCTACAGCTTAATAGCATAATAATGAAAGCAACAGTAGTGGCCAGCACACTCCAATAAACGTATCGAAAATCCGCCATTGCAGTTAGCGGCACATACCCGCATATATAAAATATGGCCGACGACAGCAGAGCTTGAGAAATAGCACGCGCCCTAGAGCGCCTCATGTATAAACTGGCTATTAATAGAATACTAGCAAACCACAACCACCAAAAAGGCTTGAACAAAAATGGAAAATAGTCTGCCGATGTCGATACGTAGCTATTAACAAAGGACGTTGCGTCGCTCGCTTCGCGAACAATCCCCATTGAATTTGAGTCCACACCGGGTTGCCATATAAAATAAGGCATCATTCCGGGAGACCTAATTAAATATGAGAAAGCCGCCAACCTAAATTGTAAGTAGTCGAGAGGATGGGCCGTTACCTGAGCAATCCATTCTTTTTTGACCTTCTCATTATAAATATTTGCACTTTTTGAATGCGTAGAACCGGGAAGACAAAAACTTCGGCCGACCAATTTACCCTGCCCAACAACCTGGGTTGCACAGCGCAGAATATCCCCAAATTCGGTATCAGGAATAAGACTGACACCCTGCTTAATCGACATAAAAGCAAGGTCATCTACCATCATATAACTTGACGGATTAGTCTTTTCGGCAGCCAAATAGTTATAATTAAACAAACCCCCAATAAAAACCACAAAAATCAAAGTACAAAAGGAAACACAAACATTCCGCCACCACGCTAAGTTTGGCCACCACCCATTCACTACCATCAGCATCAATGGGAACGCTGCGAAAATACCGTTATATCGAAGATTGATGGCATAAAACATTAACAACAAAAACAAAAACACATTAACCAGCGTTCTTTTCTGAATGCCAACGGCGACAGCCAACAACAACGAAAATGCCATACCGACATCTTTCCAAAGCACTCCGGAAAAATTGAGGACCCATGGCAAATAGAAAACTATCCAAATTGCCCACGCATATCTGTATCCCGAAAAAAAAAGATTAATCAGATACAACCCCGCGCATAATAAGGATAAATGTAAGAATAGAAGACCTTGAGGCCCGTTAAAAAAGAGGTTCAATCCTGACCAAACCCAAGACATAACCGGAGGATGCCAGTCACTATAATTATGGGTCCGCGCGATATCATACTGAGAGAAAGAATCGGCGGACATAAAACCCGGGGAATAAATCGCCCACCCGACAATCAGGCTGAACAAAAAAAGAAACCCACCTTTGATAACAAAGCCTCGATTCATTTTCTCAACCTTTGTTCATAGGTTTGCTTGGGTTATATCTACCCAGACAAGCATTTATCAAAACCTTCATCAGAGAGTAATTCCCTCGTATACTAGATATCTTAGTAGGAACCTCACCTTTGGGATATTTTCTAATCGTTGCTATTTCTAAACACTTATACCCAATCGATGGTGCCCGATAAGATAGATAAGCTAGCAATTCATAATCGAGAAACACGTCCCTGAACGGCGCGACTCTCTGATCCAGCAATAAAGACTTGCTATAACCTCGAAAACCCTGGGTAGTATCAGTCCATTTGAAACCCGATGCTAAGCTTAACAAAGGCGCATGAATAAGGCGTATTGCAAGATCTCTAATTTTTGGAGTGTTTTCTGCAATTCCTCCGGATACAAATCGAGAAGCCTGAACAAAATCAACCCCACGCTCGATTTCTTGTATAAAGCGGGGAATCGCTTCTGGGTCATCTTTGTCATTCCCGTCGATACTGACAATCCCTTTGTAGCCTTGATCGAGCGCGAAGGAGTAAGCACAGCGCAATTGAGAACTAAGTTTCCCAGGACCTGTTTTACGTAGCAGACCTTGAACACCTTTCGCTTTCAATATTTCATGCTTTAAAGAACCATCTGTACTTCCGCCATCTACAATAATAATGTCTGCCTGCTCATGAATACGCAGAGCGAACATTTTATCCAACAAGCTCCTGATACGATCACCTTCATTTATAACCGGAATCACAACGCAATAAGAATGCAATTTCCCGAGAAAAAACTCTGACACAAATTCAGGAACCTGCCACTGATCCCTTGGCACTTCATCTATCTTTAAACCCATATCACTCACCTAAATTTTTTAGACAACACGAACCGTAATTAGTCCAACTCCGACAACAACCATCACAATTCCCAATATTGTTGTCCAATGAAAAGTCTCGTGAAAAAGAAATGCGGAAAAAACTGCAACCGTCGCAATAGCGCCAGCCGTCAAAACAGGATGAGCAACATTCAATGGTAGTCGTGACAATGATGCCGCATATAATAAAAAGGCAGCACCATAAAGAAACAATCCTATCCAAAATGGTATGTTACTAAGCGCCCCAATTGGATCACTAAGGGAAGGAAATTTCCTTGGCGGCATCATGGCCATCTTAACAAGTACACTAGCCGAAGCATTTGCCAAAATTCCAAGTAGGAGAATTGCCCATTTCATCTTTTGGGTACCTTTTTAGGAGCCCGATAGTAGCTAGAAGCCACCTTAATTGCTCTTTCCACAGATTGAATATGGGACTCCTGCGTAGTAGCAAGCATCTCAATAGTCAATGTATGATCAGGAAGGTGCTTCAGAACAGCGCCTGCAATGTCTCCATGCTTGGTGTCTAGATCACCGATGGGAACCAAATTCGGCTCACTAATATGCACGTGGCCAATGAGCTCTGCACAATGTTCGAGAATATCCGCAGCCGACTCTTGATTTATAGTCAAAGCCCCAATATCCAATTGCATTTTTATGTTCTTATGAGCAACAGCCCTAACCACGTCCGCGGTATCAAGGCTTGTGGTCATAAAGTTCGCGCCGTAACAAGGGGGATTAGGCTCTAGGCATACCGTAACCCCATGAGACGCGGCAACATCACCCATGGCCTTAAAAACATCAACAGCGATTCGCCTAGCCGCATCATCTTTTATGCCAGATCGATCACGATTTTTTGGAGACCCGAAAACCAAGTGTTTCGCTCCGATACCTGCACCAATTCTACAAACAGAAGCGATATGCTTTATCAGGCAATCTCGACTATGTGAGGATCCAAAGACATTCAATCCTGTTGTACCAAACAACAAAGCCTGCATCCCTGATATTTTAATATTACGCTGGCACCACCAATCCTTGACGAAAAGTATCTCTGTATCCGATGCCTGCTCCGGATATTGAAAATACTTTCCTGGCGCAATATCAATAGCGTCAATCTCATGACGCACTAACAACTCGGCGATTGAATTATCTTCTGAGACATCCCAAGCTATATTTGAAATAGCTAGACGCATCAAACTACTCCCTTGCTAACCAACACCGGTAGCTCCGACTGTGCATAAGCACGAATTGCCTGCACCGTCTCGCGTTGGCTGTACTGGTATCTGCCATTTCCACCAAATAACCCAGCGTGTTTTGATTGTACATCATAGATAGCAGTTAAATCAGCAATCCGATTCACAAAGCTTTTTCCAAAACCAAGCTCTGATACTTCCTGAACACTAATAGGGCTGGCAGAAAGATGAATCAATTTCAGATTGTAGCCCATCGCTATTTCGATATCGGGCCAGAGATTTACCATTGGATAAAACTGAAATATGCCCCGACTATCAACAGAATGGACATTGTTATCATGAAGAAAATCAAAAATCACATTCTTTTTCAATCCGGGGCCTACCAAACCTGGTAACCGAACGATTAGGCTATTAGAAAAATTGTTCTCAACAAACTCTTCCAATAATCGACGATTATTTCCGTACGCGTGAAGCCCGTCAACATCAACAATAGTATCTTCATCGACCCCTACAGGATTTTTGAACACATCGACGGTACTAATAAGAATAAAATGCTTACACGTTATAGATTTCAAATGAGATATTAATTCAGCTATTTTTTGATGGTCTGCTTCAGGGTCACGATTAGCAACCCATTTTTGCGCAGGAGCACCAGCACAAACCACCGTATCAAACGACTTGTTACGGATTTCACCGATATTTGTAGATCTGTAAAGGTGAGTGAACGACGTTTGCTTTAGCAGAGTTCCCCCTACAAAGCCGGAAAAGCCAATAAGTGCTTTATTCATATTTTAACACCTCGAAGACTACAGGCATCGCTTACATCAAACTGTTCGGAATCCAGCTTCTCGAGCACGTCATAGATATTGTCTATTTTCCCGCCAAGAATTGAGAAGCAGCCTGGCATATCAGCATGTTTTTCAAATAATATCGGACGCCCATCATCCACTTCACTTTTCATCAATACCGTCTTAACTTCGAAAAGCGAGTCAACAAAAGTCGCAGATTTAAAACTAGGAATATATCGGGTTACATCACGTACCATACGATCTACTCTTGTCGCCTTTTCATACTCATGTAATCGCAGATATGGATCCGAACCCACTTTATCTTCCCAGTTAAAATGCGGGGTATAACGAACATGAGATAACGTATGCAACGATCGAGAAGGAAATGGCATAACCGAAAAAAAAGGACCATCCATGACGGTAATACCCACTTCACTCAATACACCGGACAACTTAACTAAAGCCATCTCAGTAACCTCGTGCTTCAACCCGCATCTGATTCCTGGAAAATCACCCTTAATCTGATTCAAACCACTGTATGTACAATTGAATATATATTTCGCGGAAACTTCTGCCTGAATACCTTCACCATCCAGAGTACGAACACACAGCACCCCGTCGGTTTTTTTACCGATTGAAGTTACTCTGGTACTTAGTTTAACATTAACCGAATACTTAGCGAGCTGTGACTTTGCCCAAGACGCAAGTTTAGTAGAGTCAAATGCATACTCTTCAACCTCAAATATATCTTCTACTAATCGCGGTTCAAAGAGGCTGCGAAACTGAGCTTTCGCCGGTCGAAAATCGGCACCTATGTCCCGACAGAATCTTTCAAACTGTTTTGCGGTAACCTTCGAATTTTTCCGAGCAATTGCATAGAGTTTGGTAAAGTCACCGTTAATAATGCTTGGCCAATCCGCCAAAAATTTTGGCAAATTTATGCGACTACGATAAGCGGTCGTAAAGCTTCTTGGATAGTGGTAACCATTATGGACTCTTGCTTGATTGTTGTATGACGCCCGCGCTAACAGTTTGCCCTCACGCTCAACCAACAAGACATTTTTCACCCCTCTTTGCTTTGCAAGGTAGACAGCAATGGCGGTTCCATAAAACCCCCCACCGATCACTACTGCGTCCACATCAGGCGTCAATTCCAGCATCAAAAATTCCCCGACACATCGGGGGTAAGACGAGCGTTCAATGGCTTGTCTTCTTCGATGTTTAGCTTTTCCCTACGGGTCATGCAAGCGCTCGTAAACTCTTGGGCTACATGATAAGGAGGTCCCTCGTTTGATAAGCTGACCATATTTAATATGTACTCACCTAACACAAGTAGCACCAACGAAATCAAGAAAAACATTCCTGATTGTTGTAGTGAGAAACTAATCCACCCTGGGGCAACGTTGGATTTGAACAGTGCGATCGCAACTACATACACCGAGTAAAAAAGGTTCGCGACAGCACCAAACATCGATAATGTTGTGACTAGTCGCATTGGAGCTCTTGTTGTAGAGACCAATAACCGCATTCCCCTATCGACACTTTCAGCTAGCCTCTTAACCGTTTTTGACTTAGGTACAGAGTGATAGCTGAGATTCACACGAACAAAACCACCTGTCGCGGGCAAGTGCCTATAAGAAATAGCCGGTTGAGGGTGCTGCAATATAAAATTTATGACTCGCTTACTGAGTAAGCGATACTGTGGAGCTTCATTTTCCAAATGAACGCCGTTGAAACGGCTATACATCTTATTAAAAATAGAATATGCAAACCTGTAAGCTAATGTTTGAGTAGTCTTTTGTTCATTTTTTGCGAAAACTACATCAGCACCACTGACGGCATGATCGAGCATTTTTTCGACATAGCGTATATCGTCAGTTAACGGGTCGATTACAGCAACGAAGTCACCAAGAGCATTTTCGAGTCCAACCCAGGAAGCTGTATCCCAATCCACTTCCTTGGTCAGCGCATAAATCTGTAAATTTGGAAGTCCTGACTCCCCTGTCAGCCCTTTTAACCTAAGGACGCTATCGTCGTCAGAAGCGTTATCAATAACAATCAATTCATAGTCACTGGTAAGAGGTCGTATGGCAGCAGTAGCTTCTTCAAGAAGACTTTGAAGATTTTCGCCCTGGTTGCGTAAAACACATACAACGGATAGAAACACGGGGAAACTACTCATATAAATCTCCTGACTACAAGATGCCTGGCGGTAGAGTTTTCAGCGTCCTTCTACAGACAGGTAACAAAATACAAAAACCAATTTAACTCTAAACGATTAGCTAGTTTAACGTACGCTGCGCCTTAGCGTAGCACTTCAAAAGTTGCAAAGAAAAGTCGAGAACCGTATGAAAGCTTCAGGCTATAAGTTGAGTTTCGTCACTCGCACTCTCTTGATTCTCTACTAAACCCAGCTGACTGCATGATCTGCGCCCTTTTCTCCCTGCAAGGAAAATACTCGTTATTTTGCCACAATGTGACCTAGACAAAAAGCTTCAGGTCAGAGGCTAGGCCACGAACGAGCGAACCAGCCGCGGGGGACCGATAATGAGAGGTCGATTCCATTGATTTAACCAAGCCAAAACTCCGTTTGGCTCCATCACTTGGTGAATCATTCGAATGAAAAATCATCAAGCGTCACCCTTCAGCTCTGTCCCACCGGCGTTGAGCCTCCATGCAAGCACACTTAATGGCGCATAGGCGATGAGCAATCCAACAGAACCATCGAGCCCATAACACGTAACAAAAAGTGCTAAGGGTAATAACCAAAAAATGTTGATAAGCCCTACGCCGATAGTTACGGGCATATGGCCACCTGATTTACGTGACGCAAATTGGTAAGCATGGCTCCTGTGGGCTTCGTAAACTTTTTCTCCACGGATCAAGCGACGTAGCAAAGTGACCGTCGCATCGACAATGAATACCCCCAACAGGATAAGCCATGCCCAAAAAAAATCAGGCGCAACTCGAGCGGCTTGAAGAGAAAGCAAACCAAGCATAAGCCCAAGAAATCCACTTCCGGCATCTCCCATAAAAATACGAGCCGGAGGGAAATTCCAGAACAGAAATCCAGCCACACCAGCGGAAAGGAGGAGCGGTCCCCAAATCAGATTTTCAGCTCCGGCGATCCAATACAGTGCACATGTGCTCAAACATACGCTAACGGCCTCAACACCTGCAATTCCATCAATGCCATCCATAAAATTATATAGATTCAACATCCATATTAAATAAAGAACGCCTAGAATCTGTCCCAACCAACTAAAATCAAATAATACTCCACCTAGTGTTATTGATGGAAAACCGCCCACCCAAAACAATATCCAGATAGAGGCAATGGCATGGGCCAATAGACGCCAACGAGCAGCAATGTGACCATGATCATCCATGAAGCCGATTACCGAAACAATTGACCCACCTATGACTCCGGCCAACATCGTTTCATATGATATAAATTGGCACCACTGCATAAAAAACAAAGACAATATAAACGCTATAACTATAGACAGACCTCCCCCGCGCGGCGTTGGAATCGCATGTGAACTACGCTCGTTAGGTATATCCATAAGACTTTTTGAAAGCGCATATTTCCGTAATAGCATAGTCAGAAAAAAAGATATCAAAAAAACAAATAGTACTGACCATCCAACATTCATAATTTATGCCCCTTAAGAAAATGCTCAGTTGTCAAATCCAAAGCCTTATCCACATCAACGGGCGGAGCCCAACAGAGTAATTTTTTTGTTTTACTAATATCGACCTGTAACGAATCAAACAACCGAACAGAAAGAGAGCGCTTTCTCAATAAAACTAAAACTGCTTTCATCAACCAAACAGGAACAGGGACAAGTCTCGCTGGCTTTCCCAAGGAGCGTCCTAAATGACGGAGTAATTCGGTAGTAGACAAATCATTTCCGTCACTAACCAAAAAAATCTCGTTCGCAGCGTTTGAATGTTCAAGACAAACCCGAATCAAATCAACAAGATTATCTATTGCAACAAAACTACGCTGATTGAATATCGCTCCGAAAGGTAGAGGATAACCTCGGCTTAACCAGTTCATCATCGAGAGAAAGTTTGCCTTTACTCCAGGACCATATACCAATGGAGGTCTAATAATTACTACTTCCATCCCGGTCTCTTCAGAAATTTTTAGCAATGCAGACTCGGCTTCAAACTTGGAAATACCGTAAGGATCAGAAGGTGCAGGAGGATCTTCCGGCGTAAAGGGAGTACTTCCCCCACTCTCACCGTTAACCTTTATAGAACTTATAAAAATAAACCGTTTAACGCCACACTCTGCAGCTTGAAGAGCTAAGTTAACTGTACCCCCAACATTTACTAACCTAAACATTTCGAGAGGATCGGATTCCTGATCATTCATTACATGCACGCGAGCGGCAGCGTGCACTATCACATCGACACCAGCCAAAGCCCCACGATATGAAGTATCAGAACGCAAACCTCCGACTGTACGCATTGTAATATTAGGCGGAAACGTTACACCATTAGATCTAACAGCCGCGACCACATCATATCGAGAAAACTTTGCCAAGCTCGTAACGAGTGCTGAACCAACAAGTCCCGACGCGCCGGTCACTAGAATTTTGGTTCGTTTCATCGTACTTTAGATCCAAGTTAGAATGCTTAAATATGTTCGCCTTGGGTAGCCCCCATAAATCTATAGAACGCCGTAATAGCATGATTCAATCATGATCTATTACAGCGCCCCAATAAAGCATAAAACTATCGAGCGATTATTTTCTTTATCAAACCAAGTACACCATCTCGCTTGAGTACCCGAATCACCGCCTTGACGTTTTGGGCCGCAACTTCCCGCGACATCAAACTTTGCTTAACCAAGCTGCCGACACTTGGAGAACCTACACCACTATCCACAGGTTGATTCATACCACTTTTCGTTTCGGCCTTCCACCAACTAAAATAGCTAGGCTCTTCTGAACGATAAGGAAAAGGAAAGACTTTTTGCACATCAACTCTTTGCTGATAAAGGCGACGAGCTTTCGCTGGGATAGATTCGCCATTATCAAACTGGCCAAAATACCAACCTTTGAGGGCTACATCCCCTTGACCTTCTGCTTTTATATCCTTCGCATATATATCCCACAACTCTTGAGCCACAGCCTGGCTTGATGCATAACGCGCTAGCATGCCAAATCCCGCACCGCTGTCATAACCAGTGAAGTGGTAGAAGCGAAGTGGGACACCGGCAACCAGAAAGGTACCATTATCATCTTTGCTCAAAGGACGATGCGCAATGTTCCAAGTTGCCACGTTGCAGCCACGATCTCTTACTATATGTAAACCGCTGAAAAATGCCGGGGCCAAGTCACACCAGCGTTGATCTGTAAAGATCCCTGCTGGAATATCATCACGGCAGAACAGGCGAAGTCGATTAGCCCACCATTGAATAAAACCTAAACCCTGACCATTTGTGCGCGCGGCAAAGAAACCCAGGTTATAAACACCGTGTTTCAACGCAGACAGCTCATTATCACAAATCGAAGCTACGTCAGACTCCATATCCAACAAATGAGGTGTGAGTAAAATTTCATGCTTATCTAAAAGATCGTCAAGTACAGTTAGTGAGTTGAATACTTTGATATCAGGATCAAGGTACATAATCTTATCTACGCCGGGACGCTGCGCCATAACTTCTGCCGCAGTGCCTTTGACTGCCGTACATAGCTCAACAACCGTATGGCCGAATGCCCAACGCTTCCAATCGGGAATCCCAAGATTTTCTATAGTCAACACTTCATCGAATGGCTCTGCAGCCAAGTCAAATCCTACTGGAAGATCATCGGAGTAAAGCAAAACAAACGTCCAGTCAGGATGGAACTTCTTGACCGACTTTGCGAGTACTCGAGCTTTTGGCAAATAACTTTTAGTAATGGAAGTATAGACAAGCATGATTTACTCCTTCGCAGCTTGATGAATAGAGTTAACGGCGGCCAGTATCTCTGCGGGCGACGCACCGACGGGCACTACCTTGCCCAGGCGATATTCTCGAACCCGCCTTCCTTGAGCGCCTATATCAAACGCTACAATCGGCATTCCCATCTCTATTGCTTCTGAAATCGTATAGCTGAATGTTTCAGGAACTATAGACGCCATAAATACAACGCTCACACCCAGAGAATTTATGAGCGATGGCAACTCACTGGGAGAATAGCGCCCATGAATTATCGCGCTAGGGGGTAACTGAGTATAGCTTTCACCAATGATATTTACAGGGACTTGCAGTTTTTGTTGATCAATGTAGGAACACAATTCACTTATAACATTCCCACCCTTGATATGAGAAAGAGTGCCGATGACACCGATACTCACAGCGTTCGCAATATCAGTCTTCTCTGCACAGCGAAAGTGCTGCGATGCATGAGGCACCACCTTAAATTTTTCTTGATCAATAGAAAAATCGATTCGCAAAATATCGATGGAAGAGCTATCAAAGCAGGTAACCACACTACATGCATCAAATAGGCGCTGAAAGGGCCTGCGCCACACATCAATATCAACAGCCATATCGCTCTTATCAAACCAAGTATGGTACCAGCTCAAATTTCTAGGCAGGCATTGCTTACAAACATTATGATCCACGGGAACGGCGCAGTATTTCTGCTCGTAGTTAGACAAGTGCGGAGACGGGCAAAGAGAATGAAAATCATGAACTTTGAAATCCAAAGAACTTCCAAACTCACCTTGAAGCGCTATAACCAGATCAATCACTTCCTCAATACGCTTATAGCCGTATAGAGAATTGATAATTATATTTTTGGCACCAGAATGGCGGAGACAGCCGAACAGTTCATCAAGGCCGGGCGATATATAGATGCTGTTATCAGACGACAGACTATTCCGAAGCTGAACGTACCAGTCTCCATCCCAGCAATAAACCCTTAAAACAGACATATCCGCAACTATAGTAGCGGAGATCAATTCGGCAGTGTATGTATTAGACCCACCGCCTCCATTATGGTCAAAAATGATTGTATCAATACAAAGTTCCGAATGCTCCAGCATGCTGTTAAGCTGCTCCAGCTCGCTTGCTTGCTGTTTAGCTACCACGTTAGCACTTTTAACTGGCGAGCTTTCTGCTTGGCGAAACATCTGAAATTTATTCTTCAACGACGGCAAACCACCATTACGAAGCTCGTTCCAGATGGTTTTAAAAAGTTTAATCTGGCCACTCAGACCTGGGTTTTTTTCGCCATAACTCAATAATGTACTGAAAAGTGTTTTAACTTTAAAAAGAGCTCGACCGATACGTCGCAAAGGTCTCATCATGCGCCAAGACGTCGATGCAAGAAGTCGTTGTATATCTGAATGAAGTGAATAGATCTCTTGCTTTCGCGATTCAACATCGACAGACAGAAAATCGATCCTTTTACTTAGTTCACATATCTGGGATTCTAAAGTTTTTAACTCATTCTCCTTTTCAACTATCTCAGCATCACGTTGCCACAAAACTTTGACTAACGCGGCATCACTCTTCTCTGCTTCATCTAGAGCTTCTTCATTATCCGAAATTTGTTGAGCAGACAAAGGGGAAGGGTAATGTATACCAAGTTTTGCCGCGGGATGCGTATGAGCCAGCACCTCATGAGCATACTGTGGTTTATGCAGCAGAGGTAAAACGAAGTCCTCTAGACTCCTCAGTTCAATAAGGCCTTCGAAACCTTCCAACTCGAGAGTTTGAACGCTTGAGGTGGAGGCCAGCAGCAGCGAAACCTCTTTGCCACTACCAAATATATTATTAGATACGCTATTGAAATTATTTGGATTATAGGCTGCCGACAACATACTGAACACATGATAATTTAGCGGCTGACAGAATTCAAAAATTTCATAACCAGAGGATAACGAATTACATTCACAAAAGATCAAGGGTTGATCTTTTTCAATCACTTTAATCGCGCCCTCCAGGACACGCCGCTCCATTCCCTCGACGTCTAACTTTATAAAGTCAACGGTAGACACGTCCAATGAATCAACTGTGGAAATTTCGACCTGATAGACGTTGTTAATTTCTTCAGGTATAAGATTGTCTATCGACAGACCGCCAAAATTTACTGACTCGGTAATATCAATTGCTTCAAGGGCAATGTAGCCCGCAGCTTCCGCGAGCCCCTTATTGAATGCTGTAACATGCGTTAAGTGATTGGCAACTATATTAGAGCAAAGTACCTGATAGATTTCCCTGCGCGGTTCAAATGAGTAAACGCGCCCGCTTTCGCCTACAAACTGAGCAAACGCCAGCGTGTGGGTACCGATAAATGCACCTACATCAAGCACATTCATTCCGGGCTTGATAAGTTTACTCAAAAAATCAAGTTCGTCGCCCGCCCACTCCCCATAAAGAGATAACGAGTGAGAAACAATTTGGTCTGCGGCTATCACGTTCATTTTGCCGTATTTAGTGGAAATCACTTCAATTCACTCCGAGCCGGCGACAGAACTTATAACTATATTCATATTAAGATCCTGAAAACCACATATTCCATGAACCAATCGACTGTTCAAACTATGCAGGGCCATAGCGTCATTCAACCAGTGATGCTGTATATGCTCATCACCTACTCCGTCGGCAACTGCAATATTGAAAGAGTAATCACCCTGGATCAGAATCGGCATTCTGAAGGAGAAGCTCACTCTTACCTCTTCTGCTGGACGGACACTCAATCCCGAGTTACGGAAAGCGAGGTCGGTCCCCTCTGCAAATACATACTGACCCAATCGATCTTTTAACATGATGCCAAAGGCAGGATTCTTAATATGTTTGGCGGCCTTCGCAAGTATATTGAATCTGACGGACTCCCCCCCTGCCAAGGTACTAACTCGGCCCCCCATTTCATTTTCAAACCAAGCGTTAACAATTGTTATTCCTTCGTTTCCAAAAGACTCAGCCTGATCTCTGAAAGGAGAAACTTTGATTACGTTTTCCGGCAACTCACTTGCATTATAATGCTCGGCGCTGCCGTCAGAGGAATGTAAGATCAGATGATCGGTATCTTCTTCACCTACAATATTCTGTATGTCTTTTTCAGCATAAAGATCTTTTACATATGTTCGACATATAACATCTGTTGTATCCACGATCGGCGGGCCATTTTTTGTTAGAAGCACTCCTCGCTCACACAAATTTACAACGGCGCTGGTGTCATGGCTTACAAATACAACGGTGCCACCTTTTTCCTGGTGAGCTCGTAAGAAACGCATGCACTTCTGCTGAAAGAAAACATCACCAACCGCCAACGCTTCGTCAACAATCAAGATATCAGCATCTACATGAGCAATCACCGAAAAAGCGAGACGAACATACATTCCACTGGAATATGTTTTTACGGGTTGATCTATAAAATCGGCGATCTCGGAGAACGCTACTATGTCGTCGAATCGGGACTCGGCTTCCTTACGACTCAGCCCCAAAACGGCAGCATTTAGAAAAACGTTTTCTCTTCCCGAAAATTCGGGATTGAACCCCGACCCCAACTCAAGCAAGGCTGCAATCCGGCCGTTGGTTTCTATACTTCCTTGTGAAGGATGAAGCGTGCCGCAAATAATCTGAAGCAGTGTAGATTTCCCGGCTCCATTTCGACCGATAATTCCTACCGTTTCGCCTTTTTTTATTTCAAAAGATACGTCTTTAAGAGCCCAAAATTCTTTGTAGTATTGCTTACCAGATTGACGGAAAATTTTCCGCAAAATAGGCAGAAAGAACTGTTTCAACCGATCCCGTGGACTGGCGTAAACTTCATAGAATTTACTGATATCAGTTACGCGTATGGCATAGTCATTAGAGGACATCTGCAAACCCCTTTCTAGTCTTTTGGAACCAGACGTACCCAATGTACGCGACCGCCGTCGACGCCACAAAGTACAACAACAGACCTTTCCAATCGGGTAACTCCCCCCATATAAGCACCGCTCGGCACTGCTCGATAATAAACGTTAGCGGATTTAATAGAATAAAATGACGGAAGCGTTCTGGAACAGCATCCAGGGGATAGAAAACCGGGGACAAAAACATCAATACCGTTGTAACAATCGTTACAGTCTGCCCAACATCTCGGATGAAGACACCAAGAGATGCAAGAAACCATGACAATCCCAAAATCAAGATCACCAAAGGAAGCATAACCAAAGGAACGAACGCAGCAGTCCATGGGACATACCCATTGAACGCAAGAAGCGCCACGAGAAGGACGCCTACATTTATCAAACTGTTAAACAACGCTGCAAACACTGTTACTATAGAAAGTATTTCTACAGGAAAAATAACTTTTTTTACAAAGTTGGCATTGGCGACTATTAAAGAGGGCGCCCTATTGATTACATCGCAAAACAAATTCAGCACTATAATACCGACGAACAGTACTACCGCAAACTGAGTCTTACTATCGTCTCCACCCGCCCCACCCCACCGAGCTTTGAATATTTCAGAAAAAACAAATGTGTAGACAACAAGCATCAGAATCGGATTAAAAAGTGACCACAGCAAGCCGAAGGCGGAGCCTTTATACCGACCAGAGACTTCACGCCTTGTCATCTGAGAAATAATTTGCTTATTTCGCCACATATTTTTAATAAGTACTGCAGGCGAAATCGAATGAGCCGAATGAGGGTTCGTGCTTATGTGTACTTGAGTCATTACCGACCCTTCCTATCTGGATATTTTAAGCATGAGTTAACGTCGCACATAACCGCAAGTACCACCTGATCAGATTGCATTGCATAATACCGCTAGCATTAGCGCGCAGCCTCCTAACTTTGTTTGCCGATACACACCAGATCGCTTCAAATACAAAAACCGCTTAACGACACTACCATTTCGAGCGCGCTTAAAGTCCTCAAGTATCGACCTATTACTGGTAGTTAATAATGACTCCATCGATTCCAAAGCAGCAATATTATTTTTATTCCATTCCTGGAAACGGCCGCTAAACATCATACCTAGACGCTTCAGACGGGAATATAAATCAGAATTGGATCCGACAAGATTAGTGCCATGCTGCCGGTAGCACACAAACGGCCGCTCATCATAATGAACGATGCCCCCAACACCACAAATCACTAAATATGCCCACCAATCGTGGGAGACTATTGAAAAACTCCTGCCAATGTTTTTTAGTATCTGCTGAGCTGCACGGTTGAATACCATCGTATTCCCCCCCGCTAAGCTTTGAACCAAAGAATTATTAAATGATGGCGGGCGTTTGAATAACGGCGATTCGCCAATCGACTCGCCGCTTGCTGTAATAGTTTTGGTGCGCCCGCAATAAAGTGCAGGTACGTTATCAGGTACAGTTTTGATCCATTCCAAGGCTTTTGCTATTTTTTCTTCATGCCAGATATCATCTTGGTCCGCCCAGGAGTAATAATCTGATGCGTCCGCAAGATCACACACAAGAGACATGAAATTTTGTGCGAAACCATTACGAGGCCCACCAAGAATTTTGAGCTTTTCGAGGCCCCAGCGGGTTTGGTAACTTCGTAAAATATCGAGTGTTGCATCCGAGGAACCATCATCGGATACCACGACCGTCCATCTCGAATGTGTTTGATTTGCGATTGAATCCAGTTGTTTCGCCAAAAAACGCTCACCATTGAAGGTACAGAGCATAATCGTAACGTGATCTAATCGAGCGGACGACGGGTTACCTTTCCCTTCCTGGGGCATAACCGAACTCTTTTGAGAGCCAGACGTAAAACGGCTTGTCACTCGACACAGCTCCCTACAATTCTCTTGCTCATCGAGCTAGAGTTTGATTCTGAAATTTCTCCCGCTCGGAAGCACGGAGAGATACACATAAATACGCAATTATAGCCACTCCCCCCCTTGATTAATAGCCACTTGCCATCAATCAAAGCCCGCTGTCGCGTAGGACGGACCTGAAAAGTGGATGCGCAAATCAAAAATTTAGCAGCAGCCCAGCGGCTCGCTAAGGATACCAAGTTGTTGGTAGAAGAACAAAAGGGTGGCACTCTGCCCACCGTCCCGGCAAAAAAACGGAGGGCAGGCTGGGGGGCTATTTCACTGGATTATCTGATGTTCCAAATCGAGCGGAAATACTCACAAAACAAATGAGAATAAATAGCACTCTATCTCGATAACGACGTCGGCACTTGTGAGCCTGAGCTGCCAAGTAGAGTAGTTGGGGCGCGCCTAGCGTTATCCAGCGTTTTACAAAAGCATTATTCGTTTTATTGAAAACTTGCACCATCAATAATACTTGAGAGAACCACCAACCACTTCTGATTGACTTATAACGAGAGGCAAGGGATTTCAACCCGACGTTGGCACCAACCTGATTATTCGAATGCTGACGATAAAGCACACCCGACTGAGAATCGATAAACCATTTGTAATTATTAGCGCGCGCGTAACCATAACAAAACCAATCATGTAGCGTTATTGACTGGATGATTTCCCAGCTATCGCACAACGTACTTTTTATACCCGCTGCCAGGCGCTTATTGAAAACATACGTACACCCAGGTCCTGCAGCTTCGAAAAGATAGTCCCACGCAACCTGCGGCTGGGCTTTATTCAGCAAGCAACTTCGCCCATCTGGCCAGAAAGCGGTAACACTACTTGAGTAAGCATCACACACCCCGCTTTGCAGAAAGTGAGTAGCCCGCTTAAGTTTGTCAGATAACCAAATATCATCTTGATCAGAGAATGCTACAAAATCGTAATCGCTAAACTCCACATCTCTAATCAGGCGGTAAAAATTCTTTCCCGCGCCACCATAGCTTCCGGCGAAAGGCAACAAGACGATATTCGTGTTTCTTTTACAGAGGGAAGCACACCATTTTTCTGTACCGTCCGTAGAAGGATCCACACTTATAAAAATGGTTACGTCTACGCCGACCTGATCTTGAATTGAATCGATCTGGGCCTCAATCCATAACATCCCGTTATAGGCAGCCAGTAGCACCGCAATTTTTGGCTTTACCACTGACTGCTTCTCACGTAAGAACGAAAAAAGGTGCTCAATACACGCTGGAAATCAAAAGCTTCGCCAAATATTGACCGTAGCCAGTCTTTTTCAAAGCTTCCGCTTGAGCGCCTAACTGCTCGGCTGTAATCCAGCCATTGTGATAGGCAATTTCTTCCAGGCAAGCAACTTTCAGACCTTGGCGCTGCTCGATGGTATGAACAAAGTGACTCGCCTCCAGAAGCGAATCGTGGGTCCCAGTGTCCAGCCAAGCGAAACCGCGGCCGAGCATTTCAACATTAAGAGTTTTCTGCTCAAGATAGGCGCGGTTCACATCGGTAATTTCCAACTCACCTCGCTCGGAAGGCTTGATGTTCTTGGCGATCTCGACAACCTTATTGTCGTAGAAGTACAGCCCCGTCACAGCGTAACTGGACTTTGGCTTGAGCGGTTTCTCTTCAATACTTAGCGCCCGGCCGTTCACATCAAACTCGACAACACCAAAGCGCTCCGGGTCCGAGACGTGATAACCAAATACGGTCGCACCGTGCTGTTGAGAACTGGCGGAGCGCAAGTTATCCGAGAAGTGCTGACCGTAAAAGATATTGTCGCCCAGGATCAGGCAGCACGGGTCTTTGCCTATGAACTCTTCGCCGATGATAAACGCTTGTGCCAAACCGTCCGGGCTAGGCTGTTCGGCGTAAGTCAGCTTGATGCCATACAGGCTACCGTCACCAAGTAACTTGCGGAAGCATGGCAAATCTTCCGGAGTGGAGATGATCAATATTTCGCGCATACCTGCCAGCATCAGCACCGACAGCGGATAGAAGATCATCGGTTTGTCGTAGATAGGCAACATCTGCTTGGACACACCGAGTGTCAACGGGTGCAAACGTGTACCCGAGCCGCCGGCGAGGATGATGCCTTTACGATTTGTCGTGGTCATTTGTTCAGAACTTCCCTAAGCATTCGGGTTACACCACTTTGCCAATCCGGCAAGTGTAGAGAGAAATTGTCACGCAGTTTCTGAGTATTCAAACGCGAATTCAAAGGACGACGAGCCGGTGTCGGATAAGCGGTCGTTTCGATCGGATGGATCGATGTTACGGCGAGTTGCTCACCATTGGCCTGAGCAAAGCTGATCACATGACTGGCATAACCGTGCCACGAAACTTCACCACTGGCCGCCAGATGATACAGCCCTGCTAGCTCTTGGCGCAGTTGTACCTGCTGAACGGCTAGAGCCGTGATGTCGGCAATCAGATCAGCACCCGTCGGAGCTCCGATCTGATCAGCGATGACACTCAAGGTTTCTCGATCCTTGGCCAGACGCAACATAGTCTTCGCAAAATTGTTGCCACGAGCACCGTAAACCCAACTGGTACGAAAAATTAGGTATTTGCAGCCAGATTCAATAATTGCCTGTTCACCGGCCAGTTTACTGGCCCCATAGCGGTTCACCGGCGCGACAGCGTCAGTCTCTTGCCATGGCGCCGACCCCTTCCCGCTGAAGACGTAGTCAGTCGAGTAGTGAATCAGCCAAGCCCCCAGGGACAAGGCCTCTTCAGCCATGACCTGACTCGCCTGGCCGTTCACACGATCGGCTAGCTCAGTATCTGACTCGGCCTTATCGACGGCAGTATAGGCCGCGGCGTTGACAATGAAGTCAGGTTTAACCTGACGAATCGTCGCACGCAGAGCGTCGAGATTAGACAGATCGCCGCTCAAGCCATCGACCGTTTGACGATCGAGAGCGATCAAATCGCCTAACGGCGCCAGAGAGCGTTGCAGCTCCCAGCCCACTTGGCCGTTTTTTCCCAGCAACAGAATTTTCATGCCTTGCTCGAGCGATCCGCGTAATTCTCGTCGATCCACTGCTGATAGCTGCCGCTTTTCACATGCGCTACCCACTCGGTGTTGCTGAGGTACCACTCGACAGTTTTGCGAATACCGGTTTCGAACGTTTCTTCCGGCGTCCATCCCAGCTCACGCTGGATTTTGCTGGCATCGATCGCGTAACGCTGATCATGGCCGGGGCGATCCTGAACATAGGTGATCAGGCTGGCGTGGGGACGATGGGCGGAGTCAGGACGCAACTCATCGAGCAGTGCGCAAAGGGTATGCACGACTTCGATGTTTTGCTTCTCGTTATGGCCGCCAATGTTGTAAGTCTCGCCGATGACACCTTCAGTCACGACTTTGTACAACGCGCGGGCGTGGTCTTCGACGTAGAGCCAATCACGAACCTGGTTACCTTTGCCATAGACCGGCAACGGCTTGCCTTCCAATGCATTCAAGATGATCAGCGGGATCAATTTTTCAGGGAAATGGCATGGTCCGTAGTTGTTGGAGCAGTTGGTAACCAGGGTCGGCAAGCCGTAAGTACGACTCCACGCGCGCACCAGATGATCGGAACTCGCCTTGCTTGCCGAATAGGGCGAGCTCGGCTGATACGGCGTAGTTTCGGTGAAGAGGTCTTCTGGACCTTCCAGGTCTCCATAGACTTCGTCAGTCGAAATATGGTGAAAGCGGAATTTGCCCTTGCGCTCATCATCCATAGCAGCCCAGTACTGGCGTGCAGCTTCCAGTAGCGTGTAAGTGCCAATGATGTTGGTCTGGATAAATTCAGATGGACCAGAGATCGAACGATCAACGTGAGACTCTGCGGCCAGATGCATAATCGCATCGGGTTGGTGCTCACGCAGGACGCGATCCATCTGGTCACGATCGCAAATGTCGACCCGCTCAAACACATAGCGCGAGTTCTGGCTAACTTCTGCCAAGGACTCGAGATTGCCGGCATAAGTCAGCTTATCGACGTTAACGACAGAATCGGTGGTGTTGGAAATGATATGACGGATGACTGCTGAGCCAATGAACCCGGCGCCACCGGTAACTAGAATTTTCACGCGAAACCATACCCTTGAGTTGCTGACAGGGCCGCCAACCGAGCACTGTCTAATCCATAAATGCAAAAGCCATTACGTTCGCCGAGGCTTCTGACAGAGCCAGCCTGAACCGATATGGGAATAGGCCACTATCCGATAAGGGCAGCATTTTACAGCTTAATGAAGGTTTTACTAATGGATATAGACAAGCTGCGGGACAAAATCGACGTGCGTGATGCGATTACCGGGATCAAACCAGGCGCTTGCGTGTGGCCCGGGCAACACGCCCCAGAAACCAGCCAAGCATCGGACCGATGACCATGCCGACCAGCAATGCAAGAACCACCACCAGCGACACTGGCAGCTGTGGCCCCGCCCAACCAAGAAACAGCAAGGAAACCGACTGCTGATTCTCTAGAACAAATGCCAGAATTGCCAATACAAGCAACAACACAAACAAGGCGAGCAGTACGCGCTTAACATTACGCATGAGCAACTCCTTGAATTATGGCGACCGTCAAAGCCCCTCCTCCTCATCCTCGTTCACACGATCACGCAGTTCTTTTCCCGGCTTGAAATGCGGAACGAACTTACCGTCGAGACTGACGGACTGACCGGTTTTTGGATTGCGACCTACGCGCGGCGCGCGGTAGTGCAAGGAGAAGCTGCCAAACCCACGGATCTCGATACGATCCCCAGTGGCCAGACATTGGGACATTTGCTCAAGCATGGTCTTGATGGCCAGCTCCACATCCTTGGATGAGAGCAGCCCTTGATGGGTGACAATTCGTTCGATCAACTCCGACTTCGTCATATTTTTCCCTTCTTTTTCAAGCAGCTAGGAAAAGCGCTTCAAAGGTTTTAGCATGCTCGAAAGAATTTGAACAGCCCGAGTTTTCACATATATTTTCAAGCCTCGGGGATGCCATACAAAACCCCGACTCCCGACACCTCCCCATTTACCGACAGATAACCAACATGGTCCGCGTCAGGTATCCCGCCGGATTAAAGCCAAAAGGGAATTCATCCTCATCCTTCGCGTCATCAGACCTTGCGACGACCTTATACCCTGCCGCCTTACACTCCTTATCCGCGCGCTTGCGGCACTTTTCCCACCCGGACCCCAGCCCGGAACAGTCGATCTCTATACCACTGACCCCGCGCACGACGTGAGTCTTGGCATTAGTGGTGCAACCCGCCAATGTCAGTACTGCTATTACGACAATGAGCTTGTTCATTCACTTCCTTAGGCCGGGCGGCTTGCCCGACTGTCGTTCACTTCAAGCTAAAGGTTAGCTGCAAACAAACGATTGATCCGATTAAAGAAAGAGACAGCGTATCGGGGATATTGGTTTCACAAGCAACCTTTGCATCCAAACAGCATCAGCGACCCCATCAAATCGCAGGCACAAAAAAGGGCGACCGAAGTCGCCCTTTTTCTATGGTCAGACAGAACTTAGTTCTGTTTTTCCATTTGTGCACGCAACAGGTCGCCCAGAGTGGTAGGACCAGCAGCGACGTCAGCAGCAGGCTTGTCTTTCAAGCTCTGGATTGCTTCTTTCTCGTCTTCAACGTCTTTCGACTTGATCGACAGCTGGATTACACGGCTCTTACGGTCAACGCTGATGATCTTGGCTTCTACTTCTTCGCCTTCTTTCAGAACGTTACGCGCGTCTTCAACGCGGTCACGGCTGATTTCGGAGGCTTTCAGAGTCGCTTCGATATCGTCGGCCAGAGTGATGATGGCGCCTTTAGCGTCAACTTCTTTCACGATGCCTTTAACGATTGCGCCTTTGTCGTTCTCTTGAACGTACTCGGAGAACGGATCGCTTTCCAGTTGCTTGATACCCAGGGAGATACGCTCGCGCTCTGGGTCAACCGACAGGATAACGGTGTCCAGCTCGTCGCCCTTCTTGAAGCGGCGAACGGCTTCTTCGCCCACTTCGTTCCAGGAGATGTCGGACAGGTGAACCAGACCGTCGATGCCGCCGTCCAGACCAATGAAGATACCGAAATCGGTGATCGACTTGATGGTGCCGGAGATTTTATCGCCCTTGTTGAACTGGCCAGAGAAATCTTCCCATGGGTTAGATTTGCACTGCTTGATGCCGAGGGAGATACGACGACGCTCTTCATCGATGTCCAGAACCATAACTTCCACTTCGTCGCCGACTTGTACGACTTTCGAAGGGTGGATGTTCTTGTTGGTCCAGTCCATTTCGGAAACGTGTACCAGGCCTTCAACGCCTTCTTCCAGCTCAGCGAAGCAGCCGTAGTCGGTCAGGTTGGTTACACGAGCGGTAACGCGAGTGCTTTCTGGGTAACGGGCTTTGATAGCAACCCATGGATCTTCGCCCAGTTGCTTCAGGCCCAGGGAAACACGATTGCGTTCGCGATCGTACTTCAGAACCTTGACATCGATCTCGTCGCCAACGTTGACGATTTCGGAAGGATGCTTGATACGCTTCCAAGCCATGTCGGTAATGTGCAGCAGGCCATCGACGCCACCCAGATCGACGAATGCGCCGTAATCGGTGAGGTTTTTGACGATACCTTTGACTTGTTGACCTTCCTGCAGGGATTCCAGCAGAGCTTCACGCTCGGCGGAGTTCTCGGCTTCGAGGACGCTGCGACGGGAAACGACAACGTTGTTGCGTTTCTGGTCGAGTTTGATGACCTTGAATTCCAGCTCTTTGCCTTCCAGGTGCGTAGTATCGCGCACAGGACGGACGTCAACCAGAGAACCTGGCAGGAACGCACGGATGCCGTTAACGTCGACAGTGAAGCCGCCTTTAACCTTACCGTTGATAACGCCCTTGACCACTTCTTCGGCTGCGAAGGCTGCTTCCAGAACAATCCAGCATTCAGCGCGCTTGGCTTTTTCACGGGACAGCTTGGTTTCACCAAAGCCGTCTTCAACCGAGTCCAGAGCAACGTGAACTTCGTCACCGACGTTGATGTTCAGTTCGCCAGCGTCGTTGTAGAACTGCTCAAGCGGGATGAGTGCTTCAGACTTCAGGCCAGCGTGAACGGTTACCCAGCGAGCTTGGTAATCGATATCAACGATAACACCGGTGATGATGGAGCCTGCCTGAAGGTTCAGGGTTTTTAGGCTTTCTTCAAAGAGTTCCGCAAAGCTTTCGCTCATTTTAATTCCTGTTGATGAGGGCGAAGACTACGCCCATCTCCACACCCCAGACGGTATGGGTTAGTTTCATTTAAAAGAAGCCACCGCAGGACTATGACTGGTCCCCCGCGGCCTTCTTGGTCACCCGGCGATATCGCGAATGGCGATCTCGCTCATGATGCGTTCCAGCACCTGATCGATGGATAATTCCGTGGAATCCAGCTGTATGGCGTCAGCCGCCGGTTTAAGCGGGGCTACCGCTCGCTGGGTGTCACGCTCATCGCGGACACGTATCTCATCTAGCAGACTCGACAGACTAACACCATCGACTTTGCCCTTCAACTGCAAGTATCGACGGCGCGCACGCTCTTCGGCACTGGCAGTGAGGAATATCTTCAAGGGCGCGTCCGGAAAAACCACCGTGCCCATATCTCGGCCATCGGCCACCAGCCCCGGCATTTCCTGAAAAGCACGCTGGCGCTGCAGCAGCGCCTCGCGTACTGCGGGCAATGCCGCGACCTGGGACGCACCGGCGCCAACACTTTCAGTGCGAATCACATCACTGACTTCGTCGCCTTCCAGAATGATGCGCTGCAGTTGACCGTCCGTCGCAGCGATGAACTGCACGTCCAGATGCGCCGCGAGCGCCTTCAGCAATTCTTCATTGGTCAGGTCAACACCATGATTGTGCGCAGCAAACGCCAGCAGGCGGTACAGCGCACCGGAATCCAGCAGATTCCAGCCCAGACGTTTCGCCAGGATCCCGGCGATCGTGCCTTTACCGGAACCGCTCGGGCCATCGATGGTAATGACTGGCGACTTGTTGATCACGACTGAGCCTCTTCAGCAACCCGGATACCGACCTGCGCGCACAGCGCGAGGAAGTTCGGGAACGACGTCGCGACGTTGGCGCAATCGTGGATGCGGATCGGTGCAGTCGCGCGCAGCGATGCCACGCTGAACGCCATGGCAATCCGGTGATCGCCATGACCATGCACTTCACCGCCGCCGATCTGGCCGCCGTCGATGATGATGCCGTCCGGGGTCGGCTCGCACTTGACGCCCAGTGCCAGCAAGCCATCGGCCATGACCTGAATCCGGTCCGACTCCTTGACCCGCAGCTCTTCAGCGCCACGCAACACCGTGCGCCCTTCGGCACAGGCCGCGGCCACGAACAGCACCGGGAATTCGTCAATGGCCAGTGGAACCAGGGCCTCGGGAATCTCGATACCTTTAAGTTTAGCTGCACGTACGCGCAAGTCCGCGACTGGCTCGCCGCCAACTTCACGCTGGTTTTCCAGAGTGATGTCGCCGCCCATCAAGCGCAGGATGTCGATCACGCCGGTACGGGTCGGGTTGATGCCGACGTGTTCAAGCACCAGCTCCGAACCTTCGGCGATCGACGCGGCCACCAGGAAGAACGCGGAGGACGAGATGTCGCCCGGCACTTCGATGTGGGTCGCGGTCAGCTTGTGCCCGGACTCGACCGATGCAGTCGCGCCGCTGACGCTGACCGGATAGCCAAAACCTTGCAACATGCGCTCGGTGTGGTCGCGCGTCGGTGCAGGCTCGGTAACGGTGGTTTTGCCTTCAGCGTACAGACCTGCCAGCAGCAGGCAGGATTTAACCTGGGCACTGGCCATCGGCATGGTGTAGGTCAAACCCTTGAGCTTGTTGCCGCCACGAATGGTCATCGGTGGACGACCTTCAGCAGCGGTCTCGATCACGGCGCCCATTTCACGCAGTGGATTGGCCACGCGATTCATCGGGCGCTTGGACAGCGAAGCGTCACCGGTCAGGGTGCTGTCGAAGCTCTGCGCAGCCAACAGGCCAGACAGCAGACGCATCGAGGTACCAGAGTTGCCCAGATAGATCGGACCAGGTGCCGGTTTCAAACCATGCAGGCCGACCCCGTGAATGGTCACGCGACCATGGTGCGGACCTTCGATCACAACGCCCATGTCGCGGAAGGCTTGCAGGGTCGCCAGAGCGTCTTCGCCCTCAAGGAAGCCTTCGACTTCGGTGACGCCTTCGGCCAGGGAGCCGAGCATGATCGAACGGTGGGAAATCGATTTATCGCCCGGTACACGAATCCGCCCAGTCAGGCGGCCACCAGGTTGTGCCAGGAAAATCAGGTCGTTGGAGTTCATAGCGTCCACATAGGCCCGGCGGGCCAGGATTTTACTGAAATGCTCGCGGGCAACCCGGGCGCGAGTGAACACGCCCAACAATTGGTGCCCATCCCCTGCATCGACCGCGTCGCGCAAGGCGTCGAGGTCGCTGCGAAATGTATCGAGTGTGCGCAGGACAGCTTCGCGGTTGGCGAGGAAGATGTCGTGCCACATGACCGGGTCGCTCCCCGCGATTCTTGTGAAATCGCGGAAACCGCCGGCAGCGTAACGGAAGATCTCAAGGTTTTCATTGCGCTTGGCCAACGAATCGACCAAACCGAACGCCAACAGGTGCGGCAAATGGCTGGTCGCCGCCAACACTTCATCGTGGCGCTCGACCTGCATGTGCTCGACATCGGCGCCCAATTCGCGCCACAAACGGTCGACCACTGCCAACGCGGCCGGATCGGTTTGATCCAGCGGCGTCAGAATCACTTTATGACGACGGAACAGCTCGGCGTTGGAGGCTTCCACCCCGCTCTGCTCGGAACCGGCAATCGGATGCCCCGGCACAAAACGCGACGGCATGCCGCCAAACGCTTCGGTTGCCGCACGGACGACATTGCCTTTGGCGCTACCGACGTCGGTCAAAATCGCCGACCCCAGATCCATGGCCGCCAGGCGTGCAAGCATTTTTTCCATGGCCAGGATCGGGATGGCCAGTTGAATCACATCAGCACCTTCGCAAGCAGCAGCCAGGTCTTCTTCGCAGCGATCCACCACGCCCAACTCGACCGCCAGCTTGCGCGACTGCGGATCGAGATCGACCCCGACCACTTCGCGGCACAGGCCGCTTTCACGCAAGCCCTTGGCGAACGAACCACCGATCAATCCCAGACCGACCACCACCAGGCGACCGATCATAGGTGCAGCAGATTGCAGTGCAGTGACATCAACCACGAGCCAGAACCTTGGTCAGCGCCTCTAGGAAGCGGCTGTTTTCCGCCGGCAAACCGACAGTGACTCGCAGGTGGTTCGGCATGCCGTAGTTGGCCACCGGACGCACGATCACGCCTTCGCGCAACAAGCCCTGGAACACCGGCGCAGCCACGCGGCCGAGATCGACGCAGATGAAGTTGCCCTTGGACGGGATCCAGCTCAGCCCCAGCTCACGGAAACCGGCTTCCAGTTGCAGCATGCCGGACTCATTCAGGCGACGGCTTTGCGCCAGGTAATCGACGTCTTGCAGCGCAGCGCACGCAGCGGCCAAGGCCAGGCTGTTAACGTTGAACGGCTGACGCACACGGTTCAGCACGTCCGCGACCACAGCAGTGGACAAGCCATAACCGACCCGCAACGCCGCCAAACCGTAGGCCTTGGAGAACGTGCGCGAAACCAGCAGGTTCGGATAAGCCGCGAGATAATCCAGGCCATCCGGCAAGTCGCTGCCCTCGGCGTATTCGATGTAGGCCTCGTCCAAAACCACCAGCACATGCGCCGGAACATCCTGCAGGAATTCGTCCAGCGCCTCGGCATCGAACCAGGTTCCGGTCGGGTTGTTCGGATTGGCGATGAAGACCACGCGAGTGTCGGCATCGATCGCCGCCAGCATGCCCGACAGGTCATGCCCCCAGTCTTTGGCCGGAATCACTTTGGCCTGGGCACCGACGGCCTGGGTCACGATCGGATAGACCGCAAACGCGTGCTCACTGAACACGGCATTCAGGCCCGGCGCCAGATAGGCACGCGCGACCAGTTCCAGAATGTCGTTGGAGCCATTGCCCAGTGTCACTTGATTGAGTTCGACACGGCACTGCTCGGCCAACAGGGTCTTGAGCGCAAAACCGTTGCCGTCCGGATAACGGGTCAGCTCGGCCAGCGCATTTTGAATCGCCGTCAGCGCCTTGGGACTCGCGCCCAACGGGTTTTCATTACTGGCCAGCTTGACGATGCTTGCCGGATCAAGGTCCAGCTCGCGCGCCAGTTCGTCCACAGGCTTGCCCGGGACGTACGGCGAAAGTTGTTGTACGCCCGGCTGTGCCAGGGCGAGGAAGTCATCACTCATTTGCTACCCCTTAGAGAACTGCTTTCGGGTAGGAACCCAGCACTTTGAGTGCCACTGCTTCCTGACTGATCTTTTCCAGCACACCTTTGACCAACGGATCGCGATGGTGGCCAACGAAGTCGATGAAGAACACGTAGGTCCATTTACCGCTGCGCGACGGACGCGTCTCAATTCGAGTCAGGTCGATACCGTTGTCGTGGAACGGCACCAGCAACTCGTGAAGCGCGCCCGGCTTGTTGCTCATCGAGACGATGATCGACGTCTTGTCGTCGCCGGTCGGCGGCACTTCCTGGCTGCCGATCATCAGGAATCGCGTGGAGTTATCCGGGCGATCCTCGATTTTCTCGGCCAGACGGGTCAGCCCGTACAGGCCTGCGGCCATGTCGCCGGCAATCGCTGCCGAGTTCCACTCACCTTTAACCCGCTTGGCCGCTTCGGCGTTGCTGGACACCGCCACGCGCTCGACATTCGGGTAGTGTGCGTCCAGCCACTTGCGGCACTGGGCCAGCGATTGGGCATGGGAATAGATGCGGCTGATGCTGTCGGTCTTGGTGTTTTCACCGACCAACAGGTGGTGGTGAATCCGCAACTCGACTTCGCCACAGATGACCATGTCATGTTCGAGGAAGCTGTCGAGGGTGTGGTTGACCGCGCCCTCGGTGGAGTTTTCCACCGGGACCACGCCAAAGTTCACCGCACCGGCCGCCACTTCGCGGAACACTTCGTCGATCGCCGCCATCGGCTTGCTGATCACCGCGTGACCGAAATGCTTCATGGCTGCAGCTTGGGTGAAGGTGCCTTCAGGGCCGAGGTAAGCCACTTTCAGCGGCTGCTCGAGCGCCAGGCACGAAGACATGATTTCGCGGAACAACCGCGCCATTTCTTCGTTGCCCAGCGGCCCCTGGTTACGTTCCATCACGCGCTTGAGCACCTGGGCTTCACGCTCAGGACGATAGAACACCGGCACTTCGCCTTCGGCCAGCGAAGCCATCTTTACTCGCGCAACTTCCTGGGCGCAGCGTGCGCGCTCACTGATCAGCTCCAGGACTTTAGTGTCCAGGGCATCAATGCGAACGCGCAGTGCCTTGAGTTCTTGCTCAGACATTAGCCGTGTTCCTTCTCGAACTCTGCCATGTACGAAACCAGTGCGTTGACCGCAACGATGTCGACGGCGTTATAGATGGAGGCGCGCATGCCGCCCACGGAACGGTGACCCTTGAGGTTCAACAGGCCACGCTCGTCGGCACCGGCCAGGAACGGCTTGTCCAGACGGTCATCAGCCAGACGGAACGGCACGTTCATCCACGAGCGATCCGACGGGTTGATCGGGTTGCTGTACAAGCCGCTGGCGTCGATGAAGTCATACAGCGTGCGCTGCTTCACTTCGTTGAGCTTGCCGATGGCTTCGACACCACCCTGCTCTTTCAGCCACTCGAATACCAGGCCGGACAAGTACCAGGCCAGGGTCGGCGGGGTGTTGTACATCGAGCCGTTGTCGGCCGCGACCTTGTAGTTGAGCATGGTCGGGCACAGGGAACGGGCGTGCCCCAGCAGGTCTTCGCGAACGATGTTGACCACGATGCCGCTCGGGCCGATGTTTTTCTGGGCGCCGGCGTAGATCATGCCAAAGCGCGAAACATCCACCGGACGCGACAGGATGTCCGAAGACATGTCGGCCACCAGCGGAACATCACCGGTTTCAGGGATCCACTGGAATTCCAGGCCGCCAATGGTTTCGTTCGGTGCGTAGTGAACGTAGGCCGCGTTTTTCGACAGGTTCCATTCGTTCTGACCGGGAATAGCGAAATAGTCGTAAGGCTTGGCGGTCGCGGCGACATTCACGTTGCCGTAGCGCGAAGCTTCTTCGATGGCTTTCTGCGACCAGATACCGGTGTCGATATAGTCGGCAGTACCGTTTTCCGGCAACAGGTTCAGAGGAATCTGAGCAAATTGCTGGCTGGCGCCGCCTTGCAGAAACAGCACTTTATAGTTCGAAGGGATATTCAGCAGATCACGCAGATCCTGCTCGGCCTTGGTGGCAATGGACACGAACTCATCACTGCGATGGCTCATTTCCATGACCGACAGGCCCTTGCCGTGCCAGTCAAGGAGTTCACCCTGGGCGCGCTGCAGGACAGCTTCGGGAAGTGCCGCAGGACCGGCACAGAAGTTATAGGCTCTCTTGCTCACATCCAATCTCGCTCTGATTTGGTGGTAATCACGCAATAAATCACAACATCAATCGACACAGAGTCTCTGCCAAAGCAGAAAACCTGTGGGAGCGAGCCTGCTCGCGAATGCATCACCGCGGTGTCTCAGAGGTACCGCAGCGCCTGCATCGCGAGCAGGCTCGCTCCCACAAGGGATCTCCACTGATATCGAAATTTTCCGTACGGACAAACAACAAGGGGGCGAATTCTCATCCGCCCCCTGTTTGTTCGCTTACTCTTGTGGCTCTTCGTCAGCGGCGGCATCGAGTTGCTGATCGTCAACGACGTCGTCGATCACGACTTCGCCGATGAACTCTGCACCCTCTTCACCTTCCAGCTCTTCACCTTCGACTTCCGATGGCTCCTGAACCCGCTCCAGACCGACCAGTGTTTCATCGCTGGCCAGCTTGATCAGGGTCACGCCCTGGGTGTTACGACCCAGGCTGGACACTTCGTCGACACGGGTACGAACCAGGGTGCCCTGGTCGGAAATCAGCATGATTTCCTCGCCATCCAGCACCTGGACCGCGCCGACCAGACGGCCATTACGGTCGTTGCTGACCATGGCGATAACGCCCTGGCCGCCACGTTTGTACTCAGGGAACTCGGTGATCGCCGTACGCTTGCCGAAACCACGCGCCGAAGCGGTGAGGATCTGGCTGCCTTCTTCCGGGATCAGCATGGAAATCAGCTTCTGGCCTTCCGGCAGACGCATGCCGCGAACACCGCGAGCGGTACGGCCCATGGCGCGAACGTCGGTTTCCTTGAAGCGAGTGACCTTGCCGCCGTCGGAGAACAGCATGACTTCGCGCTCGCCATCGGTAATGGCGGCAGAAATCAGTACGTCACCTTCGTCCAGCTCCAGCGCGATCAGGCCGACGCTGCGTTGACGGCTGAAGGATTCCAGCGGGGTCTTCTTCACAGTGCCTTTGGCGGTCGCCATGAAGATGAAGTGACCTTCGGTGTATTCCTCGACCGGCAGCATGGTGGTGATGTATTCATCACTGTCCAGCGGCAGCAGGTTGACCAGCGGACGACCACGGGCAGCGCGGGATGCTTCCGGAATTTCGTAGGTTTTCAGCCAGTACACTTTGCCTTTGCTGGAGAACAGCAGCAGCGTGGTGTGGCTGTTGGCGACCAGCAGGTGAGCGATGTAATCCTCATCCTTCACGCCAGTAGCCGATTTGCCTTTACCGCCACGACGCTGAGCCTGGTACGCAGCCAATGGCTGGGTCTTGGCGTAGCCACCGTGGGAAATGGTCACGACGCGCTCTTCTTCCGGGATCATGTCACCCAGGGTCAGGTCGAGACGGGCATCGAGGATCTCGGTGCGACGCACATCGCCGTACTCGGCGCGGATCACTTCCAGCTCTTCGCGGATCACTTCCATCAGGCGCGTGGCGCTGCTGAGGATGCGGATCAGTTCGCCGATCTGGTTGAGGATCTCTTGATACTCGGCCAGCAGTTTTTCGTGTTCCAGACCGGTCAGACGGTGCAGACGCAGTTCCAGAATGGCTTGCGCCTGTTCTGGCGACAGGAAGTACTTGCCGTCGCGCAGACCGTATTGCGGGTCCAGGGTCTCCGGACGGCACGAGTCGGCACCGGCGCGTTCAACCATGGCCACTACGGCGGAGGATTCCCAGGCAGTGCTGATCAGCGCTTCCTTGGCTTCCGACGGCGTTGGCGAGGCCTTGATCAGGGCGATGACCGGGTCGATGTTCGACAGGGCAACCGCTTGACCTTCCAGGATGTGACCGCGCTCGCGGGCTTTACGCAGTTCGAACACGGTACGGCGGGTAACGACTTCACGACGGTGACGAACGAAGGCTTCCAGCAGGTCCTTGAGGTTCAGGATCCGCGGACGACCGTCGATCAACGCAACGATGTTGATACCGAACACCGCTTGCAACTGGGTCTGGGCGTAGAGGTTGTTGAGGATCACCTCAGGCACTTCGCCGCGACGCAATTCGATCACAACGCGCATACCGTCCTTGTCGGACTCGTCGCGCAGCTCGGTGATGCCTTCAAGCTTCTTCTCTTTGACCAGCTCGGCGATCTTCTCGATCAGACGGGCCTTGTTGAGCTGGTAAGGCAGTTCGGTAATGACGATCTGCTGGCGACCACCGACCTTGTCGATGTCTTCGATCGTCGAGCGGGCGCGCATGTAAATGCGGCCGCGACCGGTGCGGTAGGCTTCGATGATGCCGGCGCGACCGTTGATGATCGCGGCGGTCGGGAAGTCCGGACCGGGGATGTATTGCATCAGCTCATCGATGGTCAACTCAGGGTTGTCGATGAGCGCCAGGCAACCGTCGATGACTTCACCGAGGTTGTGCGGCGGAATGTTGGTCGCCATGCCCACGGCGATACCGCTGGAGCCGTTGACCAGCAGGTTGGGAATACGGGTCGGCATGACCGCCGGGATCATTTCGGTGCCGTCGTAGTTCGGCACCCAGTCCACGGTTTCTTTGTGCAGGTCAGCCAGCAGCTCGTGCGCCAGCTTGGTCATGCGCACTTCGGTGTATCGCATGGCCGCGGCGTTGTCGCCGTCCACCGAGCCGAAGTTGCCTTGGCCGTCTACCAGCAGGTAACGCAGCGAGAACGGCTGCGCCATGCGGACGATGGTGTCGTACACCGCGGTATCACCGTGCGGGTGATACTTACCGATCACGTCACCGACAACACGGGCAGATTTCTTGTACGGCTTGTTGAAGTCGTTGCCCAGCTCGCTCATCGCGAACAGCACACGCCGGTGCACGGGCTTCAAGCCATCGCGCGCATCCGGCAGGGCCCGCCCGACAATTACGCTCATTGCGTAGTCGAGGTAGGACTGCTTCAGCTCGTCTTCGATATTGACCGGGAGGATTTCTTTGGCCAGTTCGCCCATGAGAAGCTCGATTCCTTTTTCTGGTGAAACTTCGTCACATCCATATGGGACGAACGAAGCTCGCCGCTGCAGGCTGAGTGCCATACACCGACTTACGACAAATCAACAAGATTAACCATGGATTTGCGCAGTAAAGACAACCCCGCGGGACTGCCTCGGAAAACGCCGGATGTTATCACAAGAGCCGCCACGCACCTATCCCCCAGACGCGCATGGAGCATAGTTAGTTGACCGGTGACAGGCTTGAGGGAGACGAGAGGGGCTTAGAGTAAAATTTCGGAGGGGAATGAAGCGTATTTACTGGCTGTCAGGGCCTCATCGCGAGCAGGCTCACTCCTACACTGGGTCTGCGCTGACCACAAATCCCTTGTAGGAGTGAGCCTGCTCGCGATGGCAATCTCTCAGGCGCCAGAAATTATCAGTGCAGACGCTTGCGGCACATCAACTGCGCCATCTTCGCCGTATCCGGCCGCTCGACAATCCCCTTTTCGGTAACGATCACGTCGATCAAGTCTGCCGGGGTCACATCGAACACCGGGTTGAACGCGTCGACATCCGCCCCGATCCGCTTGCCACCGACCTCCAGCAATTCACGACCATCGCGCTCTTCGATAGGAATTTCATCACCACTGGCCAGGTTCATGTCGATGGTCGAGCTCGGCGCTACCACCATGAAGCGCACGCCATGGTGCATGGCGTTGACCGCCAGCTGATAGGTGCCGATCTTGTTCGCCACATCACCATTGGCGGTGATCCGGTCGGCGCCGACGATCACCCACGTCACGCCTTTGGTCTTCATGATGTGCGCAGCGGCGGAGTCGGCATTCAGGGTCACGGGAATGCCTTCATTGGCCAGTTCCCACGCGGTCAGACGCGAACCTTGCAACCACGGCCGGGTTTCATCGGCGTAAACGCGCTCGACCATGCCTTCGATAAAGGCCCCGCGAATTACACCCAACGCCGTGCCGAAGCCGCCGGTGGCCAGTGCGCCAGTATTGCAGTGGGTCAGGATTGCCTGAGCATTACCCTGGTGCTTGCGGATCAAGTCCACACCCAGTTGAGCCATGGTCAGGTTGGCTTCGCGATCACTTTCATGAATGGCGATGGCCTCCGCTTCCAGCGCCGCCAGCGGGTCTGCATCTTCCTTGAGACGATCCAGGCGGTCACGCATGCGACTCAGGGCCCAGAACAGATTCACCGCGGTTGGACGGGAATCGGCCAATACCGCGTAATCCTCTTCCCACGAGGCCTGCCAGTCACCGCCTTCGGCAATCCGGGCGCGGGCCGACAGCACCATGGCATAAGCCGCACTGATGCCAATCGCTGGCGCACCGCGTACCACCATCGAACGAATGGCCTCGGCCACACCGGCTGCGCTGGTGTAGGCAATCCAGGTTTCTTCGAAGGGCAAAACACGCTGATCCAGCAGGTACAGGGCGCCATCACGCCAATCGATGGCCTTCACTTTCTCCGCAGCCAACAGTCGATCGCGCATCCCACACCCCGCACTCAAGCACAAAAGCCGCCGATTATAGCGATCCCCCCGCGAAGACGCTCGGGTATACTTCGCCATCCTTTACAAAAGCACTGGAACCGACCCTCGATGCCGAACACTGCCGCTGCGCTCGACCTGTTATTGCTGCCGACCTGGCTGGTACCCGTCGAACCCGCTGGTGTTGTCCTCAAAGAGCATGGCCTGGGCATCCGTGACGGACGCATCGTCTTTATCGGCCCACGCTCGGCTGCGTTGAAGCTTAACGCAACTGAAGTGCGCGAGTTGCCGGACATGCTGCTCAGCCCCGGCCTGATCAATGCCCACGGCCACGCCGCCATGACGCTGTTTCGTGGCCTGGCCGATGACCTGCCGCTGATGACCTGGCTGGAAAACCACATCTGGCCGGCCGAAGCCAAGTGGGTCGATGAAGCCTTCGTACGGGATGGCACGGACCTGGCCATCGCCGAGCAGATCAAAGGTGGCATCACCTGCTTCTCTGACATGTATTTCTTCCCGAAGGTTGCCAGCGAGCGCGTGCACAACAGCGGCATACGCGCGCAAATCGCCATTCCGATCCTCGATTTCCCTATCCCGGGCGCCAGCACGGCGGACGAAGCCATTCGTCAGGGCGTGGAATTGTTTGGCGATCTCAAGCACCACGAACGCATCAAAATCACCTTCGGCCCCCACGCGCCTTACACCGTGGGCGATGAAAACCTGGAGAAAATCCGGGTGATCGCCGAAGAACTGGACGCCTCGATCCACATGCACGTCCATGAAACCGCCTTCGAAGTGCAGCAATCGGTCGAACAGCGCGGTGAACGCCCGCTGGCTCGCCTTGGCCGCCTGGGCTTGCTCGGGCCGCGCTTCCAGGCCGTTCACATGACCCAGATCAGCGATGAAGACCTGGTGATGCTGGTAGAAAGCAACACCAACGTGATTCATTGCCCGGAATCCAACCTGAAGCTGGCCAGCGGATTTTGCCCGGTCGAGCGCTTGTGGCAGGCCGGGGTCAATGTGGCGGTCGGCACTGACGGCGCCGCCAGTAACAACGACCTGGACCTGTTGGGCGAAACCCGCACTGCTGCGTTGCTGGCCAAGGCCGTCGCCGGCTCGGCCACCGCGCTGGATGCTCATCGAGCCTTGCGCATGGCCACGCTCAATGGCGCCCGCGCGCTGGGGATCGAGGCAGAAACCGGCTCGCTGGAAATCGGCAAAGCGGCAGACATCGTCGCGTTTGACCTGTCCGGCCTGGCGCAGCAACCGGTCTACGACCCGGTTTCGCAATTGATCTACGCCACCGGCCGGGACTGCGTGAAACATTTGTGGGTCGCCGGCAAGCAACTGCTGGATGACCGACGTCTGACCCGTCTGGATGAAGAACAGTTATGCGCCACCGCCAAGGCCTGGGGCCAGCGCATCAGCGGCCGTACCGAATCGTAAGACCCCCGGACCATAAAACCGGGGCAACAGGATTTTTCAAGTTTTAGAGGACTGAACCATGAGCAACGTCGACTACGCCGAAATCGCGAAATTCGAAGCCCTGGCCCATCGCTGGTGGGACCGTGAAAGCGAGTTCAAGCCGCTTCACGACATCAACCCGCTGCGCGTCAACTGGATTGATGAACGCGTCAATCTGGCCGGCAAGAAGGTGCTGGACGTCGGTTGCGGCGGCGGGATCCTGAGCGAGGCCATGGCCCAGCGCGGCGCCACCGTCATGGGCATCGACATGGGTGAAGCACCGCTCGCGGTCGCGCAGCTGCATCAGCTGGAGTCGGGCGTGAACGTCGAGTACCGGCAGATCACCGCCGAAGGCCTCGCCGAAGAAATGCCCGAGCAGTTCGACGTCGTCACCTGTCTGGAAATGCTCGAGCACGTGCCGGATCCGTCGTCGGTCATCCGCGCCTGCTTCCGCATGGTCAAGCCCGGCGGCCAGGTGTTTTTCTCCACCATCAACCGCAACCCGAAGGCGTACCTGTTCGCCATCGTCGGCGCGGAATACATCATGAAGCTGCTGCCGCGCGGCACGCACGATTTCAAGAAGTTCATCCGCCCGTCCGAGCTCGGTGCCTGGAGCCGCATGGCCGGCCTGACCGTCAAGGACATCATCGGCCTGACGTACAACCCGCTGACCAAGCACTACAAACTGGCGGCCGACGTGGACGTCAACTACATGATCCAGACCCTGCGCGAGGAGTAAGCCGATGCGTATCAGAGCAGTCCTTTTTGACATGGACGGCACGCTGCTCGACACCGCGCCGGACTTTATTGCCATCTGCCAGGCAATGCGCGCCGATCGCGGCTTGCCGCCAATGAATGACAAGCACATCCGTGACGAGATTTCCGGCGGCGCCAAGGCGATGGTCGCCGTGACCTTCTCGATGGACCCGGAATCGCCAGGCTTTGAAGCGCTGCGACTCGAGTTCCTCGAGCGTTATCTGGCCGGTTGCGCGGTTCACAGCAAGCTCTTTGACGGCATGGGCGAATTGCTGGCCGACATCGAGAAGTCCAACCTGATCTGGGGCGTGGTGACCAACAAGCCGCTGCGTTTCGCCGAGCCGATCATGCAGCAACTGGGGCTGGCCGAGCGTTCCGCGCTGCTGATCTGCCCGGACCACGTGAAGAACAGCAAGCCAGACCCGGAGCCGCTGATTCTGGCGTGCAAGATGCTCGACCTGGACCCGGCCAGCGTGTTGTTTGTCGGCGATGACCTGCGCGATATCGAGTCGGGGCGCGATGCCGGCACCAAGACCGCCGCAGTGACCTACGGCTACATTCATCCCGACGACAACCCGCGTCACTGGGGTGCGGATGTGGTGGTTGATCATCCGCTGGAGTTGCGCAAGGTGCTCGATAGCGCTTTATGCAGTTGCTAAGTAGAGCGGCTTTTTGTGGCGAGGGAGCTTGCTCCCGCTGGGGCGCAAAGCGACCCCTCTAGCTATCACCGCACTCTGTCAGGCCCACCGCATCTGCAGGTTTCGCGACTGCTGCGCAGCCGAGCGGGAGCAAGCTCCCTCGCCACAGGTTCGGTGTTCGCCTTATTGTTGAATTGTGTTGAGGTTTTCTTATGTTTGATTATTCCGCTCGCCCCGAGTTGCTCAAGGATCGCGTCATTCTGGTCACCGGTGCTGGTCGCGGCATCGGCGCGGCGGCTGCGAAAACCTACGCAGCCCATGGCGCCACTGTGTTGCTGCTGGGCAAGACCGAAGCCAACCTGACTCAGGTGTATGACGAAATCGAAGCGGCCGGGCATCCTCAGCCGGCGGTGATCCCGTTCAACCTGGAGACCGCCCTGCCCCACCAGTACGACGAACTGGCGGCGATGATCGAAACCGAGTTCGGCCACCTCGACGGTTTGCTGCACAACGCATCGATCATCGGTCCGCGCACGCCGATCGAACAGCTGTCCGGCGAAAACTTCATGCGTGTCATGCAAGTCAACGTCAACGCCATGTTTATGCTCACCAGCACACTGCTGCCATTGCTCAAGTTGTCGCAGGACGCTTCGGTGGTGTTTACCTCCAGCAGCGTCGGCCGCAAGGGCCGCGCGTACTGGGGCGCTTATGGCGTGTCGAAGTTTGCCACCGAAGGCCTGATGCAAACCCTGGCCGACGAAGTGGACACCGTGGCTCCGGTCCGCTCCAACAGCATCAACCCGGGCGCCACGCGCACCAGCATGCGCGCCCAGGCTTACCCAGGGGAAAACCCGCTCACCAACCCGACCCCGGAGGAGATCATGCCGGTCTACCTCTACCTGATGGGTCCGGACAGCACTGGCATCAATGGCCAGGCGTTCAACGCCCAGTGACACCGTGCGTCGCTTTTGTGCCGTGCCGATTTTCCGGCGCGGCACTCAAAGTGAGTCGTAACCACCCCTCTCCCAGTCAAACAACCGCCGCCCCCTTTCGTTAAAAAAACTCAAAATAAAACTCAACTTTATGATTTTTATGGTTTTTTATTCGAATGAACCGAATGGCACGACTTTCGCTCTAAATTTCTTCAGACATGCAAAGTGAAAGCAGTCGGGCGGACGCCGGAGCCCATAGGTTACTAATCTTCGGCAAAGCGGACTAAACTTGCGCCAACTGTCCCACGGGACTGATGGACCAGTATGACGCGCAGCCCAAAGCCGCTCTCACCCAGCCTGTAAGACAGCTTTACCGCTTAGGGGCTCACGCCATATGAAATCACCTTCCCAGACCAACGCAATTGACTTCGATAGCGCCAAATTGCAACGCCTGGGATTTGGTCAGCAACCTCCTCTTCTGGAACGCCCCGTCAGCCTTGCGCAATTGCGTCAGCAACTGGGTCAGCAGTTGCAAACCAGCCTTGAGCCACAACGCATTCTCGGTCTTTTCTTCCGCGAAGTTCAGCGCTTGGTGCCACTGGATGCCTTGAACTATCGGCATCAGGCCAGCGACTTGCGCCTGGAGTTCGGTCAGCGCGGCCATCACTCGGTCAGTTACAGCCTCAGCCACGAAGGCGAGCAGCTGGGTGAGCTGGTCTTTCGCCGCAATCAGCGATTCAGCGAGCTTGATCAAGGCAATCTGGAGTCTTTGCTGTCTGCACTGCTGTTCCCAATGCGCAATGCCCTGCTTTACCGAGCGGCAACGCAAAGCGCATTGCGCGACCCATTGACCGATACCGGCAACCGTATCGCCATGGATCAGACCCTGGAACGCGAAATCGAGATGTCGCGACGTCACCTGATGCCGCTATCTCTGCTGATGCTGGACATCGACCACTTTAAGAACGTCAACGACAGTTATGGCCACAATGCCGGCGATGACGTGCTCAAGGCGGTCGCCACAGCGATCAAGAACCAGCTGCGCAATGTCGATATGGTGTTCCGGTTTGGCGGCGAAGAGTTTCTGATCCTGCTGTCCAACACTACTCGAGAAGCAGCCGCCATGGTCGGCGAGCGTCTGCGGGCGGCGGCTCAGGCCCAGGACTATCAGGCAGATGGCAATGCAGTCGAGCTGACGGTCAGCCTCGGATGTTCGACCCTGCTGCCGGGTGAGTCTGCCGAGAGCTTGTTGCGACGAGCCGACAGCGCGCTGTACGTCGCCAAGCGTGAGGGGCGTAACCGGTTGACGATGGCGGGTTGAGCTTTCTCAACACCAAAAACCAATGTGGGAGCGAGCCTGCTCGCGAATGCGATTTATCTTTCAACGATAATGTTGACTGATAATCCGCATTCGCGAGACAGGCTCGCTCCCACATTTTTTGCTTTGTGTTGCCTATGGATCAGCTTTCCGCCAGCGCCATGCGCTCGCGCGCTACCGGCACTTTTTCCGAATGCTCAAGCTGCATGCAGCGCTCCAGAAACAGGTGCATGTAGTCGTAGCTCTTGCAGATGGCCTGACGCAGTTCCACTTGCAACGCCTTGCTCGGGTTCATGCCCGCCAGGGTGCAGATGATTTCCAGCGCCTCCCACGGATGGGCATCGTCGTACTGGGCATGCATCTTCAGCCACTTCATCGCACGTTTACGATCTTCTTCCGGGAACGCCGCAGCGTAGACGCCGCTGGAGCACACCAGCGCCGACCACTCGCCGGTCGCGCCTTCGATGGCGTAGTTGGTCGCGGCGATGGCGACGATCAGCGAATCCGCCGAACTGGTGTGCCAGCACCAATGGCTCAGGGCGTGAAGTTCAGGGGCAACCTGCTGCGCCTGGAGGTCTTCAAGGCTGACGCCGTGCGCCCGACTCCAGTGCACCCAGTAATCGGCATGGTTCAATTCCACGCGAATATTGCGCATCAGCCAGCGACGCGCCATGTCTTCACCAGGATGGCGGGCAAAGCGGGTCTTGGTCAGGTTTTGTGCCATATATAACGCGAACTGTTCAACGACCGGCCAGCCACCGATGAGGTACTGACGCATGGTTTTTGCGCTGAGTTTGTTATCTCGCATGCGCTGATACAGTTCGTGTTCGACAACCCGGCGCTTACTCTCGCTGCAGTCCTTGATGAGCTGTTGAGCCCAGGCGGGATAACTTGCAGCTTCCATGAGTGGTCCGGTTCGGTTGAATGTGTCGATCACTGTCGGGCTCCTTTTGATTGTGATTGTTCGGATCAGCAAGAGATTTCAACGGAACGTGCCAGGGGCCTTGAACAACAAAGGCTGAGGCCGGGCAGGACGACTTTGCAAACTATCGCAGGTAAACAGATGCGGGCGTTCAATCACATACCCTTGAGCGAAATCGACCCCGATTTCCAGCAATGCCTGCTCGATCTGGGGTGACTCTACAAACTCGGCAATCGTACGCTTACCCATGACATGGCCGATGTGGTTGATCACTTCGACCATGGCGCGGTTAATCGGGTCGTCCAGCATATCCTTTACGAAACTCCCGTCGATCTTCAAGAAGTCTACAGGCAAATGTTTCAAGTAAGCGAACGAGGACATTCCGGCACAAAAGTCATCTAACGAAAAGTGACAACCTAAACCTTTGAGCTCATTGATAAATCTGATTGCACTGCCCAAATTTGAAATTGCACTGGTTTCAGTGATTTCAAAACAAATCATTTCAGGCGGAATTGAATAGTTAACAAACTGTTCACGCAGGAAGTCCAGAAACGCCTCATCTCCGATAGTAGTACCTGACAGATTAATCGCACACATGGCCAGCGGCCCTTTGCGCTGTTCGGCCATGCATTGGGCAATGATCTTGAAGACGTTCTCCACCACCCAACGATCGAGTGCAGTCATCAATCCGTAACGCTCCGCCGCCGGAATGAAACTGTCCGGCAAGATCATGCGGCCGGCTTCGTCATGCAGGCGCAACAGGATTTCGATATGCCCTCCCCCACGCTCGGTATGACCCAGCGGTGCGATTTCCTGGGAGTACAGGCAAAAGCGATCCTCTTCCAGCGCCATGTGCAGACGCTGGACCCAGGCCATCTCGCCAAAGCGCAGCGACAGCTCGGAGTCATCGGCGTGATAGACCTGAACCCGGTTGCGCCCTTTTTCCTTGGCCATGTAACAGGCCATATCAGCGGCACGCAGCGAGGCTTCAAGGGAGGTTGGTGTTTGCGCGAGGTGAACCAGCCCGATACTCACCGTCGTCACGAAGGGCCGACCTTTCCAGACAAAGTGCAGGTTCTGGACGGTCTGGCGCAGGTTCTCGGCAATCTTGTCCGCCGCTTCGGGTGCGCAGTTTTCCAGCAAGATGCCGAACTCGTCACCACCGAGACGGGCCAGGGTGTCGCCTTCGCGCAAGCCCGATTGCAACAGCGCGCAGATATGCCGCAGCAACTCGTCGCCCGCCGCATGGCCGCAGGTGTCGTTGACCAGTTTGAATTGATCCAGATCGAGAAACATCAGGGCATGACGCGCGGAATGCCGCGTCAGGTTGTGCAGAGCCTGTTCCAGGCGAAATTCGAATTCGCGGCGGTTGGCGAGCCCGGTCAACGCGTCATGAGTCGCCTGCCAGGACAGATTGGCAATGTACTGGCGCTCTTGGGTCATGTCATGCAACACCAGCACGGTGCCACTGACCTTGCCTGCATTGCGAATCGGCGAGCCAACCAGCGTCACCGACACCGTGCTGCCATCCAGGCGCTGGATCAGCTTGGAATGTTCACTGCCACCGCTGAGCTGACCACTCAGGATATGTTCGATCAACGTGAAACCATCAGCCTGAGCGTTTTCATCCAGCAAATTGAACAGTGCCGCCAACGGCAAACCCGTCGCCTGATCGGCTTTCCAGTGGGTCAGCGCTTCCGCAGCGGGATTCATGTAGGCGATAGCGCCCTCGACATCTGTGGTGATGACCCCGTCGCCAATGGATTGCAGGGTGATCTGCGCCCGGTCTTTCTCCAGTTGCAGCGCCTCGGCGAACTCATGGCGCTGCTTGAGCAACTTGTGGGTACGCAGCAACGCCAGCGCGATCAAGCCCAGCGCCGTGGCGAGGTTGGTCACCAGCAGCAACCGGAGAATCAAGCGCGAGCCCTCGCCCAATGCGTCGCTGAACGCTTTGGCCGCGGGCGTCACTGCATCGTTGATGGCGAAAATTCGATCCTTCCAGCGCCAGATATCGGCGGTGGTGGCCTGACCTTCGGTAATGCGCCGGTGCATCTCTTGCGCAACCTCATTGAGTTGCAACAGGTACGCGTCGCCCACCGTCCAGCGATCAATGGCTTTTTCAAGGTAGGTGAAATGTCGGAAATTGAGGTAGAGCCAGATCAGGCTGGAAACGTCGTCGGGGTGATTGCCCCCTTTGAGAATCGCCACTCGTGCGGCTTCGATGTCCGGCGGCTGGAGATCCAGTGCCACACGCAACTCGTGACCACCTTGAGGGACGGCTATGGCGTTCTGGTATTTGAGGAAAATCGCCTCGTCGCGATTGTCCGCGTAGAGGTTGAGGTAATAGATGGCGTCCTTTTGGCCCTTTGACCAAAGGCTTTCACCGGCAACGTAGCCGCGAACTGCCGACAAAACGTACAGGCTTACACCACCCAACAGGGCCTGAAACAGCACGACGGCAATAAATGGCCAGACAATGCCCAATAGCCGCGGCGTTCCGAGAGTCCGGGTTTGATTCATGAGGTCCCTTGTTTTAGCACTGCCAGATCATCATCCCGATGTGATCGCTATAGCTAGACTAGGGTGCGATCTCGATCCCGGCAAGCGAGAAGCCTGCCAGGACGGGCAAGTCCTTGATTATTCACCAGGATGTTCCCTGCAACGGATGAAGCGGAATAGAAAAGGGACTGCACGTCGACGCTAAAGTTGCTGCAAATGCCCATAGAGTTTTGCGTACAAACCACCTCCGGCAATCAGTTGTTGATGGTCGCCATCCTCGGCAATCTGTCCACCATCGAACACCAGCACCCGATCAGCCTGTTTCACCGCCGACAACCGATGCGCAATGATCAGCGTGGTGCGGTGGCTGAGAAACTTCGCCAGTGCCTGATGCAGGTTGTATTCGGTGGCAGCGTCCAGCGCCGAGGTCGCCTCATCGAGAATCACCACTTTGGGTTCGGCCAGGACCATCCGCGCAATCGCCAGGCGTTGGCGCTGGCCACCGGACAAACGCACGCCGGAGCGCCCGACGATGCTGTCCAGGCCATTGGGCAGCTCTCGAACCGTGTGGTGCAACTGGGCAATTTCCAGTGCTTGCCAGCAAGCATCGTCGCCGCGTACACGGCCCATCGTCAGGTTGGCGCGGATGGTGTCATTGAACAGGGCCGGATGTTGCAGGACCACGGCGACGTTTTCGCGCACGGTTTCCAGACCGATCTCCTGTTGGGTCGAGCCACCGAAGCGGATGGTCCCGGCCAGTGGCGTGTACAAGCCCAGCAACAGTTGCACCAAGGTGCTCTTGCCACCGCCACTGGCGCCGACAATCGCGACTTTTTCACCGGGGGCGATGGACAGGTCCATCTTGTTCAACACCAACTCATCGCCGTAACCGAAACTCAGGCCCTGGACTTCAATGCCCACCGTGTCACGGCCCTGGAACGGGTCGACGCCACCGGGGTATTGCGGTTCATCGGCCCTGGCCAACAGCTCGTTGATCCGCGATAGCGCACCGCCGGCCGCGTAGTAGGCGTACTGCAGATTCAGCAGTTGCTCCACCGGGCCGATCATGAACCACAGGTAGCTGAACACCGCCAGCATCTGGCCAATGGACAGGTCGGAGAACAACACAGTGAGCATCGCCGCCGCGCGAAAAATATCGATGCCGAACTGGAACAGCAGGCCGCTCGCCCGGTTCGAGGCATCGGTTTTCCATTGCGAGTTGACTGCGTAATCACGCACTTCCCGGGCCCGCAGGCCAAGGCGCCCAAGGAAGAATCCCTGGCGGTTGCCAGCACGCACTTCCTGGATCGAATCGAGGGTTTCGGTCAGTGCCTGGGTGAAGCGCGAGGTGCTGTCGTTCTCGAGTTTCTTCAGGTGTTTGACCCGCTTGCCCAGTTGCACCGTGGCGTAAATCACCAACGGATTGAACAGCATGATCAGCAGCGCCAGCTTCCAGTGCATCCAGATCAGAATGCTCGCGGTGCCGACCAGCGTCAGCATCGCCACGAGGAAGCGGCTGAGGGTTTCGCCGACGAATTTGTCCAGCGTGTCCAGGTCCGTGACCAGGTGCGTGGTCACCGTGCCGCTGCCCAGGCTTTCGTATTCACCGAGGGAAATGCGCTTGAGCCGCTCGATCAGTCGGGTACGAATGCGATAGACGATGTCCTTGGCCAGCGCCGCAAATAATTTTGCCTGTATCACGTTGAACAACAAGGCGCCGCAACGTAGCAACAATGTCACGAACAACATCAGGCCGATGTAGCCGGCCGCTTTCTGCCAGCCTTCGGGCAGGGCGTGGTTCATCACCTTCAGCGCGGCGTCACCGTGCCCCAGCAACACTTCGTCCACCAGCAACGGCAGCAGCAACGGAATCGGCACACTGCACAAGGTCGCCAGCACGGCGACGCCATTGGCGATCCACAGGGATTTTTTATGGTGCAGGGCCAGTCGGCGGATTTCGGCCCAGCTCAGCCGATCGACACGCGTGGGAGCCGGGGCGTCATCAGGACCATCATGCACAGACGGAGTGCTCCAGCCAGCGGCCGAGCAACGGGGACAATTCACTCAGGGGCTGATAGCCATTGGTCAGCAACGCCAATTGACCATTGCGCTCAGCCAGCAAGGTCGGGAAACCGGCGATGCCCAGGTCCTGGACCCAGGTGAAATCGGCCGCTGTGGCGGCGTGCATATCGGCTCGGTCAAACGCGGCAGCGAATTCGATGCGCGGCAGACCGGCCTGTTCGGCCAATTCCACCAGCACGCTGGCGTGGGTGACATCGCGGCCTTCGGCATAGAACGCGTGCTGGATCAGGCCCAGCAGTTTCCATGCACAATCCGGCGCCAGGGCACGCGCGGTCACCAACGCTCGACAGGCAGGCTCGGTGTCATACACAAAGCCTTCCGGCAACGCGCCTTCTGTCTTGAATGGTTGGCCGGTGGCATCAGTGACCGCCTGCCAATGTTCAAGAATGTAACGTCGGGTGGTTGGCTCCAGCGCCGCACCGCTGCCGGTGCGCAAACCACCGACGATCAGATGCACCTCTACGCCCGCCGCGTGCGCCTGTTCGACCAAGGCTTTGGCCACTGGCGCAAACCCCCAGCACCAGGAACACATCGGATCCATCACATAGAGCAGGCGGCGCGCAGACATGGTTCAAGCCTCGGAAGGGGTTTGCTTGTAGTTGTAGCCGATCGGGTGCGGCAAGTTGCGCGCCTTGGCCAGTTCGATCTGCTTCTGCCGATCAATGGCACTGCGCCGGGTCTTCTCGCTCAGCGTATCCCAGCAATGCGGGCAGCTGATGCCGGCCACGTAATGTTCGGAAGCGCGGTCTTCGACGCTGATCGGCGTACGGCAGGCATGACATTGATCGTAGTCGCCTTCGCTGAGGTCATGACGCACGGTCACGCGGTTGTCGAACACGAAGCAGTCGCCCTGCCATTTGGTTTCTTCCTGCGGCACCTCTTCGAGGTACTTCAGAATGCCGCCCTTGAGGTGATAGACCTCTCCATAGCCTTCGCTAAGCATGAAGCTCGACGCCTTCTCGCAGCGGATGCCGCCAGTGCAGAACATCGCGACCTTCTTGTGTACGGCCGGGTCGAAGTTGGCTTTGATGTAGTCAGGAAATTCGCGAAAACTGGTGGTTTTCGGGTCGATGGCGCCTTCGAAGGTGCCGATCGAGACTTCGTAATCGTTACGGGTGTCGATCAACAACACTTCCGGATCGCTGATCAGCGCATTCCAGTCCTGTGGATCCACGTAGGTGCCGACCTTTTTGTTCGGGTCCACGCCTTCAACGCCGAGGGTAACGATTTCTTTCTTGAGCTTGACCTTGGTGCGGTAGAACGGCTGGTCGTCGCAGTACGACTCTTTGTGATCGATGTCGTCCATGCGTGGGTCGTTCTTGAGCCAGGCCATCAGCCCGTCAATGCCTTCGCGGCTGCCGGACACGGTGCCGTTGATGCCTTCTTCGGCGATCAGCAGCGTGCCTTTGATGCCGTTGTCGACCATCGCTTGCAGCAGGGGCTCGCGCAGGGCGACGTAATCTTCCAGGGTGACGAACTTATACAGTGCCGCCACGACAATCTGTTGTGTCATGGGTGTTTCTCCAGGTGGCTACCCTCGCAAAGGGTGAACCGGATTCAAAAAAAAAACGCGCCGGGTGAGCGGCGCGTTGCGGATTCTAGCAAAAAACGCGGGTTTAATGCTTGCTGCCGCCAGCACAGGTCGGCGAGGCCGGAGCCGCGTCGATCTGTGCCCATTCCTCAGGCGTGTAGGTATGCAGCGCCAACGCATGAAACTCGCCCATCAGCTCGCCGAGCGTGCCGTAGACTTTTTGATGCCGCTTGACCCGGTTCAGCCCTTCGAACTGCTGGCTGACCACCACGGCCTTGAAGTGGGTCTGCAACCCACGGCTGTGCATGTGGCTTTCATCCAGCACTTGCAGATGCTGCGGCTGTAACAGGCCCAGCGTTGATTCGATGCGTTGTTGCATGGTCATACCGAACTCCGCTTAAGGCTTTTTCTTGGCTGCTGGAGCGGCGGCGCCTTTCGGGTCCAGCTCGGCAGTCATGTCAGCCAACAGTTTGTTGACCACAGGCACTGCGCTTTCCAGTTTGGCTTGAGTCATCTGGGCCGATTGCTGAGTCAGCTGCGGCATTTTTTCCAGGACTTTCTTGCCCAGCGGCGACTGGTAGAACGCTACCAGGTCTTTGAGCTCGGACTCGGTGAAGTTGGTGGTGTAGAGCTTGACCATGTCCGGCTTCAGCTTGTTCCAGCCAATGGCCTGGTCCAGCGCGGCGTTGGCTTTGGCTTGGTACGTTTCCAGCAAGGCTTTTTTCGATTCAGGGGCTTTGGTCTGTTCAAAGCGCTGAGCGAACATTTGCTGTACTTGCATGTACACCGGAGTGCCCAATTTGTCAGCGTGCGCCAGGGTCAGGAAAGCTTCGGCACTGGCGTTGTGGCTGGCGGTATCGGCAAAAACTGGGCCGCTGGCGCAAACCAGTGCAACCGCGGTACAGATGGCACGAAGACGAGTCATCGAGTTTCCTTTTCTAGCAGGCGAGGTAAAACCCCAAGGGCGTCCATTCTGCGCCTAAAAAAGTGTGTCACTCAACCCCAAGCCTTGTCAGGCCTGAATTAGAGGGGTTGAAGAGGCAAAAAACCTTCAGATGGAACCACGGCCGACGATCACGGCCTAAACTGCGCTATCAGACCTACAGGAGTGTGCATGATGAGCCGTATCGAAACCGACAGCCTTGGCCAGGTGGAAGTCCCGGATGAAGCTTACTGGGGCGCTCAAACGCAACGCTCGCTGATTAACTTCGCCATCGGCAACGAAAAGATGCCGCTGGCGGTGCTGCACGCCCTGGCACTGATCAAGAAAGCCGCGGCGCGGGTCAATGACCGTAACGGCGACGTGCCCGCCGACATCGCCCGGCTGATCGAGCAGGCTGCCGACGAAGTGCTCGATGGCAGCCACGACGACCAGTTCCCGCTGGTGGTCTGGCAGACCGGCAGCGGCACCCAAAGCAACATGAACGTCAACGAAGTGATCGCCGGCCGCGCCAACGAACTGGCCGGCAACCCTCGCGGCGGCAAGTCGCCGGTGCACCCCAACGATCACGTCAACCGCTCGCAAAGCTCCAACGACTGCTTCCCCACGGCCATGCACATCGCGGCGGCCCAAGCGGTGCAACAGCACTTGCTGCCGGCCATCGGCGAGCTGTCGGGCGGGTTGGCCGAGCTGGCGGCGCGCCACATGAAACTGGTCAAGACCGGCCGAACGCACATGATGGACGCCACGCCGATCACCTTCGGCCAGGAAGTCTCGGCGTTTATCGCGCAACTGGATTACGCCGAACGGGCGATCCGCAGCGCGCTGCCAGCCGTCTGTGAGCTGGCCCAGGGCGGCACCGCGGTTGGCACCGGGCTGAATTCGCCCCACGGTTTTGGAGAAGCGATTGCTTCCGAACTGGCGGCCCTTTCTGGTCTGCCGTTCATCACCGCGCCAAACAAATTCGCGGCGCTGGCGGGTCACGAACCACTGACGACACTTTCCGGGGCGCTGAAGACCCTGGCGGTGACACTGATGAAAATCGCCAACGACTTGCGTCTGCTGGGCTCTGGCCCCCGCGCCGGTTTCGCCGAGGTTAAATTGCCGGCCAACGAACCGGGCAGTTCGATCATGCCGGGCAAGGTCAACCCGACGCAGTGCGAAGCGCTGTCGATGCTGGCCTGTCAGGTGTTGGGCAATGACGTCGCCATCGGCTTCGCGGCGAGTCAGGGTCATCTGCAATTGAACGTGTTCAAACCGGTGATCATCCACAACCTGCTGCAATCGATCCGCCTGCTGGGGGATGGCTGCAGCAACTTCCAGCAGCACTGCATCGCCGGGCTTGAGCCGGACGCAGAGAAAATGGCTGAACACCTGGAGCGTGGCTTGATGCTGGTGACGGCACTTAATCCGCACATCGGCTATGACAAATCGGCGGAGATTGCCAAGAAGGCGTATGCCGAAGGGCTGACGTTGCGGGAGGCGGCGTTGCAGTTGGGGTATCTGACGGATGAGCAGTTTGATGCGTGGGTAAGGCCGGAGAATATGCTGGAGGCCGGGGCCAAGGGCTGAAATCAGCTGCGACCATTAGTCAGTCTTCGCGAGCAGGCTCGCTCCCACAGGGGGATCGCATTCTCCTGTGGGAGCGAGCCTGCTCGCGAATGGCCGCGATAAAAGGTGTTCAGCCGAGCGCCATTTTGGCCTTTCGCGCCTTGAGCCCCGCAATCAACGAAGGCCCCAACGCCACCAACGCCGACCCCAACACCACCAGGACCGCCCCGCCATACCCCAGACCGTTGATCGTCTCGGCATGCACATAATCGGGCCATAACCACGCGGCGATGGCCACCGCGACAAACGTTACCAACGGCGTAATCGCCAGCGTCGCACTCACCCGCGATGCTTCCCAATGGGCCAGCGCTTCGGCAAATGCGCCATAGGCGATCAGGGTATTCATGCAGCACGCCAGCAGCAGCCAGCCTTGCAGCGGACTCAGTTGCAACGCTTCAAGCGGGTGCACCCACGGCGTTAGCAACAACGCGCAGAACAGGTAGATCACCATCATTACCTGCAACGAATTCCAAACCGTCAGCAATTGCTTCTGCCCCAGGGCGTAGAAGGTCCAGACCGTGGACGCCAACAACACCAACAGCACGCCGGTGGTGTATTCGGTCAACGAGGTGAGCAACTCGGCCAGGCGTTGATTGAAGAACAGGGCGAAACCAATCAGCAGCACCAACAGGCCAATCCCCTGCCCCACGCTGAAACGCTCCTTGAACACAAACAGACTGGCGATCAGCAACATGATCGGGCCCATCTGCACCACCAGTTGCGCGGTGCCGGGGCTGAGCAGGGTCAGGCCCATCAGGTACAACACGTAGTTGCCGACCAGACCGAGCACCGCCATCAAGACCAGCCAGCCACCTCGCGGGCCGAGGACTTTGCGCGTCGGCAAACGCCTGGTCGCGGCCAGGTACACAAACAGGCAACCGCCGGACACGATCAGGCGAAACCAGGTGACGGTCACCGGGTCCATCACCTGCAGCACTTGCTTGAGCTTGATCGGCAGGATTCCCCACAACAACGCAGTCAACAGGGCCAGAAACAGACCGTAAACCCAGCGACCGGATGAAATGTGCATGCGAACCCCAACAGCCAGATGGCGAGAAACACCATTCTAGGCGCAGCGGCGTCTGGCACACAGGGACAGTTGGCGAGTGGACGCGAATGAAACTGTGCAGGTCGCAGCGGCCGTCGATCAGGTGGCCGGGCACAGTCCGGGGTTCGTGCATAAGCTCAGGGGATTCACCTTCAGGAGATCGCCATGTACGGCATGCGCGCCCAGGACAACGCCCCCGCGACGCACTTTCGCAGCGACCGGTTGTGTCGCGTGAATGGGGAACTGTATTTCAGTACTCGGGAAAATACGCTTGAAGGACCGTTTGATAATGCCGAGGCGGCGGCGCGGGAGATTCAGGCGTATATCGAGCGGATGCTGGTTTTGAGTGCCCGCCGTTAGACCGAGGCGCTGCATTCGCGAGCAGGCTCGCTCCCACATTCGATCGCATTACGATGTGGGAGCGAGCCTGCTCGCGAAAGCGGTTGATCAGGCGACACAGTTCTGCGGATTAACGCACCGCTTCAAACAACCCCGTCGCGCCCATCCCGCCACCCACGCACATGGTGACGACGCCATAACGTAAATTGCGCCGCTGCAATTCCCGCACAAGATGCCCGACCTGCCGTGAACCGGTCATGCCGAACGGATGCCCGATGGAAATCGAGCCGCCATTGACGTTGTATTTCTCGTTATCGATCTCCAGCCGATTACGGCTGTACAGGCACTGCGAAGCAAACGCTTCGTTGAGTTCCCACAGATCAATGTCGGCAATCTGCAAGCCCTTGGCCTTGAGCAACTTCGGCACCGAGAACACCGGGCCAATGCCCATTTCATCCGGCTCGCACCCGGCAACCGTGAAACCACGGAAGAACGCCTTCGGCTTCAGCCCCAGTTCCAGGGCTTTTTCCAGGCTCATCACCAGCGTCATCGACGCGCCGTCGGACAGTTGCGACGAGTTGCCCGCCGTGACCGAACCGTCCTCGGCAAACACCGGCGTCAATCCCGCCAGGCTCTCCAGCGTGGTGTCCGGGCGGTTGCAGTCGTCGCGATCGACGATGCCATCGAGGATTTGAATCTGCCCGGTGGCCTTGTCTTCAACCCGATACTTCACCGCCATCGGCACGATTTCATCATCGAACAGACCGGCGGCCTGAGCCTGTGCCGTGCGCTGCTGGCTTTGCAGGGCATACAGATCCTGCGCTTCACGGCTGACGTCGTAGCGACGCGCGACGATTTCGGCGGTCTGGCCCATCGGGAAGTAGATGCCCGGCACCTGCTCTTTCAGCAGCGGGTTGATCAGGTTGTCAGTGTTGACGCTTTTCATGGTCAGGCTAATGGACTCGACGCCACCGGCCACAATGATGTCGCTGCAACCCGAAGCAATCTGGTTGGCAGCGATGGCGATCGCCTGCAAGCCCGAGGAGCAAAAACGGTTGAGGGTCATGCCGGCGGTGCCGATGCCCAGACGCGACAACACAGCCACGTTGCGCCCGATGTTGTAGCCCTGCGCGCCCTCGTTGGAGCCCGCACCGACAATGCAATCCTCGACGCTGGCCGGGTCGATGCCGCTACGTGCCAACAAGGCGTCGACACAATGCGCCGCCATGTCGTCCGGACGGGTCTGGTTGAACTTGCCGCGAAAGGATTTGGCCAGGCCGGTCCGCACGCTGTCGACGATCACCACTTCACGCATGGCATACCTCATTGTTGTTGTCGGTTGAGAGTGGACCGAGCATAAGTCCACCTCATAACCGACCGCGACAATCATTCACCCCGCGTATGCGTAACCATCGCCTCAGTTCTTGTGCTTCCTGGCCTTCTTATCGGACTTTTCGAACGCGTCTTCCAATGCCCGATTAATCGTGCGCAGGACTTTGACCCGCGCCCAGCGCTTGTCATTGGCTTCCACCAGCGTCCAGGGGGAGATTTCGGTGCTGGTGCGATCGACCATGTCGCCGACGGCGGCACGGTAAGCGTCCCATTTGTCGCGATTGCGCCAATCGTCTTCGGTGATTTTGAAACGCTTGAACGGAATTTCTTCCCGGGCCTGGAAGCGCTCCAGTTGGGTCTGCTTGTCGATGGCCAGCCAGAACTTGACAACAATGATGCCCGAATCGGAAATCTGCTCTTCGAAGTCATTGATCTCGCTGTAAGCCCGCAGCCAGTCCGCTGGTGGACAGAACTCTTCGATACGTTCCACCAGCACCCGCCCGTACCAGGAGCGGTCAAATACGGTGAACTTGCCCTTGGCCGGCAGGTGGCGCCAGAACCGCCACAGATACGGCTGCGCCCGCTCCTCTTCGGTGGGTGCGGCAATTGGCACGATGCTGTACTGACGCGGATCGAGCGCCGCCGCGACCCGGCGGATCGCCCCGCCCTTGCCCGCCGCATCATTGCCTTCGAACACCGCCACCAACGCGTGCCGGCGCATGCGTTTATCGCGCATCAGGCCGGAGAACCGCGCCTGTTCGGTAATCAGCTGTTCCTCGTAATCGTCCTTGTCCAGGCTCAGGGTCAAGTCGAGGCTGTCGAGCAGGTTGATCTGATCGATATGGATCGGCAGCGGCGCGGCGTTGACCTTGTCGGGATGGACCTTGGAACGCTTGAGCGCATTTTGCAGGCCTTCGAGCAGGATCTTGCCCACTGCCAGGCTGCGATAGTGCGGATCCACCCCTTCGATCACATGCCACGGCGCGTAGTCACGACTGGTGCGGCGCAATACGCGCTCGCCGTACTTCACGAATTTGTCGTAGGTCCGGGATTGTTGCCAGTCCAGCGGACTGATGCGCCAGCTGTGCAGCGGATCGTCGGCCAGGGCCTTGAGGCGTGCCTTCATTTGTTTTTTGGAGAGGTGGAACCAGAACTTGAAGATCAGCGCGCCTTCGTCGCAGAGCATTTTTTCAAAACGCTCGGACTGGTTGATCGACTGATCGAGCACGGCATCCTTGAACAGGCCATGGACCCGGCCCTGCAGCATCTGGCTGTACCAGTTGCCGAAGAAAATCCCCATGCGGCCCTTGGCCGGCAACATCCGCCAGTAACGCCAGGCCGGTGGCCGCGCCAGCTCTTCGTCGGTCTGCTGGTCGAAGGTGCGGACTTCGATCAGGCGCGGGTCCATCCATTCGTTGAGCAGCTTGACCGTCTCGCCCTTGCCGGCGCCTTCGATGCCGTTGATCAGGATGATCACCGGAAAACGTTGCTGCTGCTGAAGATCGAATTGCGCTTCCAGCAAGGCTTCGCGCAGCGCCGGCACCTCGGCGTCATAGGTTTCTTTGTCGATGGCGTGACCGATTTCGGCGGATTCAAACATGGACGGCTCCCTTCCCAGATTAAGCAAGACTAGCGGATTGGGCCGATCACCCGCAGAGAAAATTCCCTGCCATGTGGGCTTTTGTGGCGAGGGGGCTAGAATGGCGGCCTTGCCGTTGCCGAGCCTGCCATGAAACCTGTATTGCCTCACGCCCAACTCGACTGGGACGACCAGGGTCGCCCGTATTCGCGAGTGTTCGACGACGTGTATTTTTCGGACAAGTCCGGTCTTGAAGAAACCCGTTACGTGTTTCTCGAACAAAACAATTTGCGTGAGCGTTTCGCGGCGTTGGCAGACGGTGGCCGATTGGTCATTGGCGAAACTGGCTTCGGCACCGGGTTGAATTTTTTGTGTGCCTGGCAGTTGTTTGAGCAACACGCTGTGGCGGGTGCGCGGCTGCACTTTGTCAGCGTTGAAAAATACCCGTTGAACGCACCCGACTTGCAACGGGCCCTGGCGCTGTGGCCGGAACTCAAACCGTTCGCCGATCAATTGCTCGCGCAATACGTGGCGATCCATCAAGGCTTCCAGCGACTGATCCTCGACAACGGCCGCGTCACCCTGACGCTGCTGATCGGCGACGCACTGGAGCAGTTGCCGCAACTGGACGCGCAGATTGACGCCTGGTTTCTCGACGGTTTCGCCCCGGCGAAAAACCCCGACATGTGGACTGCCGAACTGTTTGCCGAACTGGCACGGCTGGCAGCGCCAGGCTCGACCATCAGCACGTTCACCAGCACCGGTTGGGTGCGTCGCCTGCTGAACGCGGCGGGCTTCAAAATGAAGCGCACGCCTGGCATTGGTCACAAATGGGAAATCCTGCGGGGCGTGTTCCTCGGTTGGCCCGAAGACAGCGCCGCAGCCGTCAGCGCAAAGCCCTGGTTTGCTCGCCCGACACCGCTGGACGGCGAACGTCACGCACTGGTGATCGGTGCCGGACTGGCCGGCTGCGCCACGGCTGCCAGTCTCGCTGCGCGGGGTTGGCAGGTCAGTTTGCTGGAGCGTCACGACGCGCTCGCGCAAGAAGCCTCGGGCAATCCACAAGGCGTTTTGTACCTAAAGTTGTCGGCCCATGGCACGGCGTTGTCACAGTTGATTGTCAGTGGTTTTGGCCACACCCGTCGGTTGCTCGAGCAGTTGCAACGCGGTGTCGACTGGGACGATTGCGGCGTACTGCAACTGGCCTTCAATACCAAGGAAGCGGAACGTCAGGCACAGTTGGCGGCGGCGTTTCCCGACGACCTGCTGCACCTGCTTGATCGCGAAAAAGCCGAGCATCGCGCCGGTATCGCGCTGCAATCGGGTGGCCTGTTTTACCCCGAAGGCGGCTGGGTGCATCCACCCGCCCTGTGCCACTGGCAAGCAGCGCATCCGCACATCCGGATTCTTACCCATCGTGATGTGCTGGAACTACGCCGCGTCGATGGGCGATGGCAAGCGTGGGATGGCCAATCATTGCTGGCCGACGCTCCCGTGGTGGTGCTTGCCGGCGCCGCCGAAATCAAGCGTTTCCCCTACAGCAGCGAACTGCCGCTCAAACGAATTCGCGGTCAGATCACCCGCCTCCACCAGACACCAGAAAGCCAAAGCCTGAGCACCGTCGTGTGTGCCGAAGGTTATGTCGCACCGGCACGTTTGGGTGAACACACCCTTGGCGCGAGCTTCGACTTCAACAACGATGACCTGACACCGACCGCTGCCGAGCATGTCGGCAATCTGCACATGCTCGAAGAAATCTCGATGGACCTGGTCGCGCGACTCGGTGCAGACACCTTGCAACCTGAAGCACTTGAAGGGCGCGCAGCGTTTCGCTGCACCAGCCCGGATTACTTGCCGATTGTCGGCCCCCTGGCCGACAGCCAGGCATTTACCGACGCCTACATCGCCCTGAGCAAGGATGCCCGACAAACTCCGGACATCCCTTGCCCATGGCTGGATGGCTTGTACGTCAACAGCGGCCACGGTTCACGGGGGCTGATTACCGCACCGTTGTCGGGCGAGTTGCTGGCAGCGTGGCTGGACAACGAACCGCTGCCATTGCCCAGAGCCATCGCCGAAGCCTGTCATCCAAACCGCTTTGCCTTGCGGCGTTTGATCCGGGGCAAGTAAAACCGCTCAACCGTCTGCCAGAGAGCAAGTGCCCAGCTCCACCATTTTTATGACGTCCTCGGTCAAGCGCTCGAAAACGGCATTCTCCGCCGTTTCTTTTTCGGTCTTGATCCCCGAGACCTGACTGAGATAATCGGCCGTCGTCAGGCTCTCGGCCTTATCAAATACCGCTTGTAACTTGGGTGGATACGTCGCACTGACCGAGGCGAATCGCCGAGGGTAATGGCGACTCAGGTAATCCGTCCAAAACGGTTGGCGTATCAGAAACCTCTTCAATTGCGATGACAGCTCCGCGCTTTTTATCTTGCCCTCCGCAATGTCGAGATCCGCCTGCTTCACACCACTCAAAGAGGCATAGCGCATGTGTGTGGGCTGTCCCGGCAAGTTCAGTGTGTTGGCCAGCCCGGTTCGATAGGCGAGGCTGACTTCCAGCGGATCAGCCTTGGGGTCCTGCTTGATGTGACTTTGAGCGATCTTTTCCAGCTCCTCAAGCCGAAACAGACCGCGGCCCAGCGTCAACAAATCTGCCGCCGTAGAACGCACACTACCGATGGGATTGATCACCTTCTCGACTTCCGTCGCCACTTCCAGATGACTGAAGTTCAATGCCGCCGAATCTGTGCAATTGATCGGGTTGGCCGCCAGTTCGAACACTTGCTCGCGCAGCGAGGTATTGGTCTGGGCGGCGTCCAGTACACTCCAGACTCGTCGGGTCATGTCCTCGCGCACATATTCGGCATCAGCGGTGTCGCCCAACTCGGCCAGTAGTCGAAACAGACCATCCGATGCCGGATCATCCTTGAATGCCGTCCATGTCGCGGTCCGCGCAGTCGAGGCCCACTCATCCGGCAACCAGAGTTCCCGTGCCTGTTGCTCGTTCAAGCGGGCAATGTCGTCTTCCAGGTAGCCCATGCCGACACCCACCCGTTCGCGAAATTGCTCGAGCAGGGTCTGACTGTTTTCAGAAAGAGGGTTATGCCGCAAGTTGAGCGTTTCGCTGAACCGCCGGGTGCTGCCGAACAACCAGTCCGGTAGCTCCTTGATCTCATTGTCGCGCAGATCAACCCGGTCCAGATTGGGCAGGCGTGCCAGATTTCTCGGCATTTCAGTCGCGCGAGTGTCGCGCAATGACAGGTAACGCAAATCAAACAACCGGCCGACATCCAGCGTTGCACTGAGCCGGCGATTGGCGTTCAGGTTGAGGGTTTCAAGGGTTCGCAGGCCGTTCAACTTCTTCAAGGTCTGCTCGGTCAATTGCAGATCATTGTTCGCCAGGCTGAGGTGTTTGAGCCCAGGCATTTGCGAAAGAATTTCCGGCAGCAATGTCAGTTTGTTGGTATCCAGCTCCAGGGATTCAAGATTTTTGAACGCCTTGAGGAAGTACGCCACATCGTTATCCAGTTCCATGTCCTTGAGCGACAGGTATTGCACGTGATCAAAGGTGACCCCGGGTGGCAATATCGGGAGCTTGCCGACTCGCATCTGGTCCAGACTCAAACCCGGTACCGAAATCCCCTTCTCGTTGCGTATAAAAGACAGATGGCGCCAGCTGTTTTCCATGATGTCGGACACTTGCGAACGACTCTGGCGCCGCTCACTCACGCTTTCGGTCGGCGACATTGAACCGGTCTCATCCGATCGCCAGGCACGGAGTGTACTTCGCAGCTTTTTCAGTGCCTGCTGTCGATTTTTGATCTGCCTCGCTCGATCCAGGTGGTCACTGCCCAACCCGTCAAGAAACGTCCGGGCCTGCGTTTCGGTAAACAGCGGGTAGAGTTTTCTGACTTTGCGAACCAGTGTTCGAGGATGAATCGAGCCGGCCACCGGTTCATCGGCTTGCAGGCAGTCGCCGGCCGGAGCCGCCTCTTCGATAGCCGCGCCTGAAAACAGTCGCTCGGCGATGGCTCTATCCTCAACGCCCTTACCCAGCAGGTTGTCACGCAAGCGCCACGCATCAATGTCCTCGATACCGGTGATGCCCAGGGCAGTGCGTTTCTCCAGGGGAAGCGCGCGCAAGATCGCGCTGTAGAGGCTGTTGGCCCCCGAAGCGGTGCCAAGCGACTTCCCGTCGCTGCCGAACGCTTCGTGTCCGCTGGCAGTGCTAATGATGACTCGTTTGAGTGCAGCATTTTCGTTACCTACGCTGGCCGTCAATGGCCCGGCGGGAGAACCTTCACGGAGCTCAATCCGCACCTCGTTGCTCCAGCCACGCAGACGGGAAAGCAACGGTATGGCCAGCTTCCGCGTGTCGGTTTCGGCAATGTCGGGTAACGAAAACCCGGTCAACGCCCGGTCCAGACGAATATCGGCCAACACTCGCCGGACGTTTTGCGCCAGCCCCATGGGAATCCGTCCTGTTGCTCGCAGGCGAAGGCGTTCGGTACTGGTTGAGGCTGCGATCAACTCCTGCGCCAGACCGGCGGGGAGCTCGGAAAAGACGCTGCGTACTTTTTGCACATCGCTGACGATGCTCTGGTCATACCGTTGATACAGGTGCTTGAAGACGGATCTGCGGTCAGCCTTCACCACCGCTCCGATTTTCTTTGCAAGCAATCCGCTCTCTGTACCTTTGGCGATGTTTTTGCCCAGCAATGCTTCGAGCTCACTCTGATACAGCCCAGCCACCACCGTATCCAGCAGCTCACCTTTGGCCAGCTGCGCCTCGGTCACCTCGACACTCAACTCTTCGTCCGGGACCAACGTCGTTGGCGGGTACATCGCGGTGATCTTGTGCTCGTCGTCGAGTACTTCGATGTAGCGGTCTGCGGGCCAGCCCGGCAGGGACGGCAAGGTATGCAGCTGTTCCTGGGCATACTCGGCACGCCGGGTATCGCCTTTCTCCATGTCCGCAATGAAACCGGTCAGCCGCTGCTCAATGCGAAAACGCGCGACGCTATCCTTGAATCGTGCAGGTAATCCCCTGTTTTCTTCGGCCAGATGATGCAACCGAGCGACAGGGGTGTCGGTGATTTTTCGTATGGGTTCCAACCGGCTTTCATCGAGTTCGGCCAGCCGGGGATCAATGCGTTTCAAAGCATAGAGACCGCTGCTCCACGCTTCCGGTTGCTCATGAGCGAAGCGCCAGCCACCCTCACCGTTTTGCTCGACAAACGGTGAAAAAGCGTCGCTGCGGGCGGGATGCCTGACTCGCCATGCGGCCTGCGCTTGATCGAAGGTAATCTCATAGGTTGCGTCGTCGATCTTGATGAAACGCCGGGCATTGACGTGATAGATGCCCTCGGCGTCGGCGATCACACTCATCAGCGGCGCTCGCTGATACGGCGCCCCGTCCGACAACCAGAGCCTGGGCTTATCCGCCGCATTGCTGATGGCGGTGAACCGACTGAAAAAATCCGGATGTTGCTCGACAGTCCTCCTGACCAGTGAACCGATGGCTTTGGTGCCGGCCGCAAATGCCGCCATCATGGCAATGTTTTCTGCAACGTTGAGCAGGTGGGCCATTGCCCCGGCCTTGTCATCATGGCGCCAGTCTTCAATACCGTCGTAGACCTCGCCCAACAGTTGCCCAACCGCTACGCCCATCATCAATTGCCCCAGCACGGGAACAAAAAAACCGGCGATGTTGGCGATCAGCAGACCTGCCTCTTCGTATTCTTCCAGACGCTTGTGCCGCGCATCGGCGTCAACATCTGCCGTCGGCACCGCCAGGAGCAATGCATCACTCTGCAGCTTCGTGACATGGCTCTGGTAAAGGAAATTGAACAGCGTCGCCAGAATGGGAGGCGCCTGCAGGTTCATATCCTTCTTTTGTGTAACAGAGGTGTAGAAGTCGGCTTTGTTGCTTTCATCGATGTAGCTGGCGAAAAAATCCGCGTAGGGGCGATCCTTCAGCTGTCGGGTCAAATAATGCTCGAACAGCGCGAAGGTGCTGTATTCGTACAACGGCCGGCTCGGCTCGTTCGGCATGTACACGACACACCCGTCGACCGGATGATCCTTTAGCGAGCGTTTTGAGAAGATGATCACTCCCCAGACACAGGTTCCGAACAACTCCAGCCCTTGTGTATGAACCGGCAGATTCTCGTAGAGAATGGACTTCACACCCGCAGCGCTGACCGCGCCGCTGTTCAACTCCAGGCTTTGCAGCATCTGAAACGCCGAATTGCCAATGTCGCCCTTCAATAGCGCGGTATGAGCATCAACCTTAAGGGCGTTCATTTTGAGTCGACGGATGTCCAGGCCCACCGCGGCAGGTTTGAAGGTGGCCTCGAAATGTGTTTGGTAGCGCGTCCCCAAATCCAGATCGCGACACACTTTGGCAAACGCCATGGGCGTCAGCCGGGGTAAACCCTCCGGCGTTGAAACCAGACGCACGATCCCGCCAGGAGGGAAGCCATCCTCAGCCGTTTCGTCCTCGGTGAAGTTATGCATCGCGGCCTGTAACAGGCTGCGTTTGGCGATCACTTTCCGTTTGGCTAGATCATCGGTCGCAGTGGAACCGGGGCAACCGCAGTCGAATCCCGGTAACTCGACGCCGTCATTTTCAACGTCGAATGCAACAGCGAATTGCTTCGTCAGCGCTTCCGTCAATTCAGAGCGGCAGAACTCGTACAGCGGCTTGATCGCATCAAGCGTCGGTTGAACCTTGGCCTGACAAACCTGCAGTTCACGCATGGCACTGGCAAGCGCAGCAATCTGTTCAGGTGTGGCGGCGGTCAGCCAGGTGGGCAAAGTCTTTTGAAGCGTTTCGGCACTGTCCAGATCGCCGGTCATGTCGATCAAAGCCGATAGTCGGTCTGATTCCGTGAATGGCTTGGCAGCCGGGGTGACGGGGTCCTTGTCTGACATTTGCAATGTTCCTTATTGCATGCAGGAGAGGCCATAAAGTAGCCCCTTCAAGCGGTAATGAATAACTCGGAAAACTAGCGTATTCAGTGGCTTATGCAGCAGCATTTTCAATGCTTCGCAGCAATATGTACCGCACGCCTTGAGCGTTTTTCAGGTAAGGCCGCCCTGCCCGACGCGAGGGCTTATTACTTATCGATCTAAAACTCCCACGATCTCACCGGGTCAGTTTCTGAGTACCCGCCGTTTTGGCCGGGTATCGATTGACCCTCCCCAACGGAAAAACCGGTAAGGATTTTATGTGCGGATTAGCTGGCGAGTTACGCTTTGATCATCAACCTGCGGACCTCGCGGCCGTTGAACGAATCACCCACCACCTGGCCCCTCGCGGCCCTGATGCGTGGGGTTTCCATGCCCAAGGGCCTATTGCGCTTGGCCATCGTCGGCTGAAAATCATGGACCTGTCGGACGGCTCGGCGCAGCCGATGGTCGACAACCAACTGGGCCTTTCCCTGGCCTTCAATGGCGCGATCTACAACTTCCCGGAATTGCGCACCGAGCTGGAAAATCTTGGTTATGCCTTCTATTCCGGCGGTGACACCGAGGTGCTGCTCAAGGGCTATCACGCCTGGGGCGAAGCCTTGCTGCCCAAGCTCAACGGCATGTTTGCCTTCGCCATTTGGGAGCGCGACGCCCAGCGCCTGTTCATCGCCCGCGACCGTCTCGGTGTGAAGCCGCTGTACCTGTCGCGCACCGGCCAGCGCCTGCGCTTTGCCTCGGCGCTGCCAGCGTTGCTCAAGGGTGGCGACATCAACCCGATACTCGACCCGGTGGCGCTCAATCATTACCTGAACTTCCACGCCGTGGTCCCCGCGCCGCGTACCTTGCTGGCCGGCATTGAAAAATTGCCACCCGCCACCTGGATGCGCATCGAGGCCGATGGCCGCACCGAGCAGAAAACCTGGTGGACCCTGCCCTACGGCCCTCGCGCCGACGAAACGAACCTGACCCTGGAAGACTGGCGCGACCGGGTGCTCGACAGCACCCGCGAGGCGGTGGCCATTCGTCAACGGGCGGCGGTAGACGTCGGCGTGCTGCTGTCGGGTGGTGTCGATTCGAGTTTGCTGGTCGGGCTGTTGCGTGAAGTCGGTGTGGAAAACCTGTCGACCTTCTCCATCGGTTTTCAGGATGCTGGCGGCGAGCGTGGCGACGAATTTCAGTATTCGGACCTGATCGCCAAACACTACGGCACTCAGCACCATCAGTTGCGCATCGACGAAAAAGAGATCATCGAGCAACTGCCCGCTGCGTTCCGCGCCATGAGCGAGCCGATGGTCAGCCATGACTGCATCGCCTTTTATCTGCTGTCCCGCGAAGTGGCCAAGCATTGCAAAGTGGTCCAGAGCGGCCAGGGCGCGGACGAGTTGTTCGCCGGCTATCACTGGTATCCGCAAGTCGACGGCGCCGCTGATCCGTACACCGCCTACCGCGAAGCATTCTTCGACCGCAGTTATGACGATTACGCCGCCACCGTGCAGCCGAAATGGCTGACAGCGAATGACGCCGCCGGTGACTTCGTAAAGGAACATTTCGCACAGCCCGGCGCCGATGCGGCGGTGGACAAAGCCCTGCGTCTGGACAGCACGGTGATGCTGGTGGACGACCCGGTCAAACGCGTCGACAACATGACCATGGCCTGGGGCCTGGAAGCACGAACGCCGTTTCTCGATTATCGACTGGTGGAATTGTCGGCCCGTGTGCCGGGCAAATTCAAATTGCCCGACGGCGGCAAACAAGTGCTCAAGGAAGCGGCGCGCCTGGTGATTCCGAGTGAGGTCATCGACCGCAAGAAGGGTTACTTCCCCGTGCCCGGCCTCAAGCATCTGCAAGGCGATACGCTGAACTGGGTGCGCGAACTGCTGCTCGATCCGAGTCAGGATCGCGGTCTGTTCAACCCGGCGATGCTCGACCGTTTGCTGACTGACCCGCAGGGTCAATTGACTCCGCTGCGCGGCTCCAAGCTGTGGCAACTGGCGGCCCTGAACCTGTGGCTCAGCGAGCAAGGAATCTGATCGATGAAACCCCACGCCACGGCTTACAGCCAACGCTTGTTGCGCGGCCAGACACCTTCTTATGAACGCTTGCAGGCGCGTCTCGCCGAAGACGGCAGCGAACTGAGTGCCGCACCGATTGCCGTGCATTGCGGCTGGGGCCGGCTACTGATCGGGCACACCTTCCCCGATCCGGCCAGCCTCGCCCAGGAGCTGCTCAATGAGCAGCCGGGCGAGCGCGACATTGCGTTGTATGTTGCCGCGCCCCAGCAGATTCTGGGCCTGGAACCGGCGCAGTTGTTTCTTGATCCGTCCGACACTTTGCGTTTGTGGTTCAGCGATTACCGTCAGGCCACTCGCGTGTTTCGTGGTTTCCGTATTCGCCGGGCACAAAGCGATGCGGACTGGCAGGCGATCAATCAGTTGTATCAGGCGCGCGGCATGTTGCCGATCGATGCAAACCTGCTGACCCCGCGTCATCTGGGCGGCCCGGTGTATTGGCTGGCCGAGGACGAAGACAGCGGCGCGATCATCGGCAGTGTCATGGGCCTCAATCATCACAAGGCATTCAACGACCCAGAGAACGGCAGCAGCCTATGGTGCCTGGCGGTCGATCCGCATTGTTCGCGGCCGGGCGTCGGTGAGGTGTTGGTGCGGCATTTGATCGAACACTTCATGAGCCGTGGCCTGAGTTACCTGGACTTGTCGGTTCTGCACGACAACCGCCAAGCGAAAAGCCTTTACGCCAAGCTCGGTTTTCGCAACCTCTCGACCTTTGCGATCAAGCGCAAGAACGGCATCAATCAGCCGTTGTTTCTCGGGCCGGGGCCGGAGGCGGAATTCAATCCGTATGCGCGGATCATTGTCGAGGAAGCCCTTCGACGCGGCATTGATGTGCAGGTCGATGACGCCGATGCCGGCCTGTTCACCCTCAGCCATGGCGGGCGCCGGGTGCGTTGCCGCGAATCGTTGAGCGACCTGACCAGCGCCATCAGCATGACCCTGTGCCAAGACAAGAGCCTGACCCACAAGGCGCTCAAAGCCGCAGGGCTGAACCTGCCTTCGCAACAATTGGCCGGCAACGCCGATGACAACCTGGCGTTTCTCGATGAGCACGAGCGGGTGGTGGTCAAGCCGCTGGATGGCGAGCAAGGCCAGGGCGTTGCCGTGGATTTGCAAACCATTGAAGAGGTGCAGCAAGCCATCGAAGCCGCCCGCGCGTTCGACAGTCGAGTGCTACTTGAAAGCTTTCACCAAGGCCTGGACCTGCGGATTCTGGTGATCGGGTTTGAGGTGGTGGCGGCGGCGATTCGGCGCCCGGCGGAGGTGGTTGGCGATGGTCAGCATTCCATCGGCGCGCTGATCGAAGCCCAGAGTCGACGGCGGCAGGCGGCTACCAGCGGCGAAAGCAAAATCCCGCTCGATCATGAGACCCAACGCACGTTGCATGCGGCGGGTTACGACTACAGCAGCATTCTGCCGGCGGGTGAGCATTTGTTCGTACGGCGTACGGCGAATCTTCATACAGGCGGGATTCTGGAGGATGTCACTGCGATTCTGCATCCGACCTTGGTGGATGCAGCGGTGCGGGCGGCGCGGGCACTGGATATCCCGATGGTCGGGCTTGACTTGATGGTGCCGGCGGCCGATCAGCCGGAGTATGTGTTTATCGAAGCCAATGAGCGCGCCGGGCTGGCCAACCATGAACCGCAGCCGACGGCTGAGCGGTTTGTGGATTTGTTGTTTCCGCACAGTCAGCCGGCGGCCCTTTAGATCTGTAGTGCTTGAACTGGCCCCTTCGCGAGCAAGCCCGCTCCCACAGGGATACGCGGTCAAATGTGGGAGCGGGCTTGCTCGCGAAGGCGGCGTGCCAGGCACCAAAAATTTAACTTATCCCCCTCATCGAAACCATCGATGTTCTGTACCCATCAGGAGTTTCCATGACCAGCAAAATCCCTGAACCGGATCTCAACTACCTGCAAAAGGTCCTGCTGGAAATGCTCGCCATTCCCAGCCCCACCGGGTTCACCGACACCATCGTGCGCTATGTCGCCGAGCGCCTCGAAGAATTGGGCATCCCCTTCGAAATGACCCGTCGCGGCACCATCCGCGCAACGCTCAAAGGCAAGAAGAACAGCCCCGACCGCGCGGTGTCCGCGCACCTGGACACCATCGGTGCGGCGGTTCGCGCCGTGAAAGACAATGGACGCCTGACCCTGGCGCCGGTCGGTTGCTGGTCCAGTCGTTTTGCCGAGGGCAGCCGGGTCAGCCTGTTTACCGACAACGGCGTGATTCGCGGCAGCGTGTTGCCGCTGATGGCTTCCGGGCACGCCTTCAACACGGCCGTGGACGAAATGCCGATCAGCTGGGACCACGTCGAGCTGCGCTTGGATGCCTATTGCGCCACCCGCGCCGACTGCGATTCGCTGGGGATCAGCGTGGGTGACTTCGTGGCCTTCGACCCCTTGCCGGAGTTCACCGAAAGCGGTCACATCAGCGCCCGTCACCTGGACGACAAGGCTGGCGTTGCGGCGTTGCTCGCGGCGCTGAAAGCCATCGTCGACAGTGGTGAAGAATTGATGATCGACTGCCATCCGCTATTCACCATCACCGAGGAAACCGGCAGCGGTGCAGCGGCCGCGCTACCGTGGGATGTCAGCGAATTCGTCGGTATCGACATTGCGCCCGTTGCGCCCGGCCAACACTCCAGCGAACACGCGGTGAGCGTGGCGATGCAGGATTCCGGCGGGCCTTATGACTATCACTTGTCGCGACATCTGCTGCGCCTGGCCAGTGACAACGAGTTGCCCGTGCGCCGCGACCTGTTCCGTTATTACTTCAGCGATGCGCACTCGGCGGTGACGGCCGGACATGACATTCGCACCGCCCTGCTCGCCTTCGGTTGCGACGCCACGCACGGTTATGAGCGTACGCACATCGACAGCCTGGCGGCGCTGAGTCGATTGCTCGGTGCCTACATCCTGAGTCCGCCAGTGTTTGCCAGTGATGCGCAACCGGCGAAGGGGTCACTGGACCGATTCAGTCATCAGCTTGAACATGAGACGCAGATGGAAAGTGATACGCGAGTGCCTTCGGTGGATAGCCTTGTCGGGCAGCGCAACGATAGCTGACATCTTCATTGTTTGATCTTCCGCTTTCGCGAGCAGGCTCGCTCCCACAGTTGACCGCATGCCCCTGTGGGAGCGAGCCTGCTCGCGAAGGCGGCGAGCCCGAGGCTAGCCGCCACCGATCATTCGCCGTAGCATCCCGACATTGTTTTAGCCGAGGTGCCTATGCTGATTCCCTACGACCAACTTGAAGTCGACACCCTGACCCGCCTGATCGAAGATTTCGTGACCCGTGACGGTACGGACAACGGCGATGACACACCGCTGGAAACCCGCGTATTGCGGGTTCGCCAGGCCTTGACCAAAGGTCAGGCACTGATCGTGTTCGATCCGGAAAGCGAACAGTGCCAGTTGATGCTCAAGCACGATGTGCCCAAGCACCTCTTCGACTGAGCGGCTCAGCGACCTTTGGTCTTGGCCAGTTTGACCTGGATGCGTTCATAGACCTCGGCGCGATGCACATTGACGTTCTTCGGCGCTTCGACGCCAAAGCGCACGCTGTTGCCGCTGACGTTGAGGATGCGCACTGAAATGTCGTCACCGATGGAAATCATCTCGCCCACAACGCGACTGAGTACAAGCATGGTATTGGTCCTTGAGGGTTACCGGCCCTTGAAGATGCCCGGCGTTTAGCGGGTCTTCAATGCGAAGACGGCAAATCAGTCCAGCCCTACAACACTGGAAGAACCCTCCTGACGGAAGCGTCCGACAAATCGATTGAATGCAGGACCAATCCTTCAGGATGCGGAAAAGCGCGGGCCAAACAGAATGACGCTCGCGCCGATCACACACAGCGCCACGCCGATCCAGTCCGAGCCCAGCGGACGAATCCGCTCGACCACAGCCAGCCAACCAATCGAGGCGATGATGTAGATCCCACCGTAGGCAGCGTAGGCGCGCCCGGCGTAGGTGGCTTCGACTCGGGTGAGCAGGAGCGCGAACACAGTCAGGCTGAGCAGTGCCGGCAGCACCCACAAAACGCTTTTGCCTTGGCGCAGCCACATCCAGAACGCGAAGCAGCCGGCGATTTCGAACAGCGCCGCGAGGAAAAACCACAGGTAATTGAGCATGCAGGTGTCTCGTTAGAGTGACCGATGCCGGCCACCCTAACGACGCGGTTGCCTACGGGCAAGTTCAGCCCGCGCTTTGTTTGGCCTTGGCGCGCATTTTGTCGGCCATGAGGGTCATTTCGTTGTAGAGCAGTTGCGGGTTTTTCTGTTTGATCGCCCAGGCCATGCGGCCCTGTTCGTGAGGCAGGATCATGAACTCGCCGGCAGCCACCTGGTTGTAGATGTAGTCGGCAATGTCGGTGGCGGTGATCGGCGAACTTTCCAGCAGTTTACCGACCTGGGCTTTCATCGCAGGCGTGGGGCCACGGAAAGAGTCGAGCAGGTTGGTCTGGAAGAACGACGGGCAAACCACATGCACGCCCACTTCCTGTTGCGCCAGTTCGATCAACAGGCTTTCGGACAGCGCCACCACGCCGGCCTTGGCCACGTTGTAGTTACTCATGGCCGGGCCTTGCATCAGGGCGGCCATCGACGCGATGTTGATGATCTTGCCTTTGCTTTTCTCCAGCAGCGGCAGGAACGCCTTGCAGCCCTTGACCACGCCCATCAGGTTGATCGCAATCTGCCAGTCCCAGTCTTCCAGCGACAGTTCACTGAAGAAGCCGCCCGAGGCAACACCGGCGTTGTTGACGATGACATCGATGCCGCCGAGCTTTTCTTCGCAGGCCTGGGCGAACGCGGTCAGCTGGCTGTAGTCGCGCACATCGCAACGCTGGATAAAACCATCGCCACCGGCGTCGCGAACCAGCTTCAAGGTTTCTTGCAGACCGGGCTCGCTGACATCCGACAAGGCCAGTTGCCAGCCTTCACGCGCCCAGCGCAGCGCGATTTCGCGACCCAGGCCCGAGCCCGCGCCAGTGATCATCATGCGATTTTGCATAGCAAACAGCCTTGTGGTTCCGGGAAAGATGCGCTGAGTGTAGCGAAGGTCCTTGCCCGACCCACGCTCCATCAGATTGCTGAATGGCCCGAACAAACCGTGGGCGCGTGTGGTTCAACTAATCCTGCAAAAAACGAAATAAACAGGTCATCAAAAAACATTAAAAAAACATGGAATTTTCCGACTCGTGCACCAGTCGGACTTTGTAAGCAGCTTGAATTAATAACCTTCCAGCTGACAGTTAAAAGACAGGTCAATCCAGAACACTTCCAACAAGGAAATAGACATGGGCACAATTCTGATCGTTATTCTGATCCTCTTGCTGATCGGTGGTCTGCCGGTTTTCCCACACTCCAGAAGTTGGGGTTATGGCCCGTCGGGTATCATCGGCGTCGTGCTGGTAGTGCTGTTGATTCTGCTCTTGCTTGGCAGGATTTAACGGATATAACGAATTAACGGACAAAAAAAGAGGCCCTTGAAAAAGGGCCTCTTTTTATTGCGCTGAAAACTTAGTCCGGTTTGCCGTCGATAACACCGGCGGTGTTGTCGAGCAGGCTCTTGGTCGCCGTTTGCAGGAACGACTCAAGCTTGAGCTTCAACTCGGCGGTGCGTGGATCGTTAGGCACGATCTCGGCATGCGGCTTGGCGCCCAGTTCATAGCGGTACATCTTCGGCTCCATTTCCTTCTCTTTTGGCAGCACCAGAATCTGGTCAGCGGTGAGAATGGCCGTGGTCTGTTCGCTGCCCGACGGCTTGATCACACCAAAACCGCTGTCGCCTTCCGGCAGGTTGAGCAGGTCGCGCCCCCAGCACTGATGACGCACTTCGCCACCGATACGACCCATGATGGTCGGCACGATGTCGATCTGAGTGCCCACGGTGTGGTCACGCTGGCCGAACTTTTCCTGGATACCCGGTGCGATCATCAGCATCGGCACGTTGAAACGACCCAGGTCCATTTCGGTGATTTGCTGCTCGTTACCGAAACCGTGGTCACCCACGATCACAAACAGGGTTTCCTTGAAGTACGGCTCTTTACGCGCCTTCTCGAAGAACTGACCCAATGCCCAGTCGGAGTAACGCATGGCGGTCAGGTGTTCGTTGAGGCTGCCGCGATCAGTCACGCGCTCGACCGGCAATGGCGTCGGCAGGGCATACGGCGTGTGGTTGGACAGCGTTTGCAGCAAGGCATAGAACGGCTTGCCGTTTTCCCGGGCCTGGAGCTCTACCAGGCCACGGTCGAACATGTCCTGGTCGGACACGCCCCAGGTCGGATCGGAGAACACCGGGTTGACGAAGTCGTTACGTCCGATGAAGTTGGTCATGCCCTGGTTGCTGAAGAAGCCCGACTGGTTATCCCAGGCAAAATCGCCGTTGTAGACGTACACATCGTCGTAGTCACGGGCGCTCAGCAACTGTGGCAGGCCGGACAGTTTGTGGCTGCCTTCCGGGGTCTGCATCAGGTATTCGAAACCCGGCAGGTTCGGGAAGCACGCCATGGTGGCGAACATGCCCTGGTGGGTATGAGTGCCGTTGGAGAAGAAGCGGTCGAACAGCAGGCCTTCCTTCGACAGTTTGTCGAGGTACGGCGTGATGTTGCCCGGGCCGCCCAGCGCGCCGACCGAGTGACCGGCCATGCTTTCCATCAGGATCACGACCACGTTCTTGATCGGCAGGGTCTTGTCGGCCGGTGGCGTGTAGTCGCGACGCACGGCGGCAGTTTCAGCATCCACCAGTTTTTCGTCTTTCATCACCAGCATGTCACGCACGGTCTGCTGGGCCAGAGGCTGCGGCAGTGTGGCTTTCCAGATGTTGTCGCGATCTTCGGACATCCGGCTCTTGGCCGCCGCGATCAGCGACAGCGTACCGTTGAGGCCCAACTGGTTGGCGAAGTTCGAATCGGTGGTGTAGACGTCACCCCAACGCAGCGGCGGGCCCTGACGCAGGGTGCCGCGAGCGGCGACCACGCAGATCAGCAGGCAGACGACGAACACGCCGATGCGCGCATACCACGGGGCGATCTGGCGCGTGCCGATGCTGCCGCCGCTGAACGGGCCACGAGGCCGGGTCGCACGATCAGCGCCCTTGAACGCCAGGGTCAGGATCAACGTGCCAACGGCCCATGCCAGCAGATAACGAACCACCGGGAAACCGTACCAGAGCATGCTCATCACGGTTTTCGGGTCTTCCTTCACATACTGGAAGACCAGGCCGTTGAGGCGCTGGTGGAACTCGCGGTAGAAGTCCATCTCCATCAGGCCGAGGAACAGCGCGATGCTCGACGCGATGGTCAGCCAGAAGCGGAAGAACCCGCGAGCAGCCATGGCCCGCGCGCTGAACAGTGCCAGCAACAGCGGAACGCAGAGGTAGACCACCAGGCGCAGGTCGAAACGCAGGCCGTTGGCGAACGCTTCAAGGAACGTCGAAGCCGGGGTGTCGAGGATCATCGAGCGGTTGTAGACCAGCAGCGCAACACGCAGCAGGCTGAACATGACCATCATGATCAAGGCGCACAACAACGTGTAGGCCAGATGCGATTTGACGGTCGGTTGCAGCAGGCGACTAGAAGCTCGCTGCTGATTCAGGGCGTCCGGGTTTGCCATGTCGTTTTAGGACCCATTGGAAGTTGAAGTTTCAAAAATACAGCGGCGCCCTGCCCTCTATTGGCCATTACTTGGCCCCGGGGCTTGCGCGGTGCGCAAATGTTGCACGATCACCCGCCTCATTGCCATTGATTACTGTTTGGCTGACGGATGCGGGCGGATTGTCTTGGAGGCTTTGTGAAAATTTTGTGCAACGCATATCCGGAAACACAATAAAGCCGTGCACGGCTAAAAACGCAAACGCCCCGAACCAGTCGGGGCGTTTGCAGAACAACGCAGCGATTACTTCTCGGCGCGTTCTTTCAGGGTTTTCAGGGTATTGAACGGTGCATCGACCACGAACTTGTTGGCGATCATCGATGGCACGCTGCCGCCTGGCTCGGTGTGTACCTGATAGGTTACTTCGACCTGGTCACCCTTCGGGACGAACTTCCAGAACCCGTCGACCTTGGTGACACGTACAAACCCTTTTTCTTCTGGAATGTACTTCGGCACGCCTTCGAGTTTGCGGGTCAGACTGCCATCGGCGCCTTCAACGGTGGTGATGTGCAGCACCGAATCACGCGCAGTGACGGGCCACGGGGTATTGAATTGGGTGTAGGTCCAGCTCTGGTCGCCTTCGTGCTTGAGCAGCTTCTGCATCTTGCACTCGTGAATCCAGGCACAGGCGCCGGCCACGTCTTCCTGCAATGCACGCAGTTTGGCGACGGTGGTCTTCATCAAGGTAACGCCCTGATAGGACTTGTAGTCCGAACCCGGCACTTCAGCCAGAGAGATCTTGATGCCGTCTTCGTTCTTGGCGACTTTCCAGTCTTCAGCCTGGGCGGCCGTAGTGGCCAACACGGCGGTCAATCCACACAACACAGCGATACGATGCAGCGAACCCATGGTTTTATTCCTTATTGTTGAAGTTCCGTTGGTTGTAAACATCACGCCGCCGTCATCTGCTCCCACCATCCCAGCAGTTTGATCGCCTCGTCACTGCTGCTGCCGCACACTTCGATATCGGCTTCAAATGCCGAACAGACGGCGGGGCGTTCGGGTTTGCCGAAGATGTTGCACAGGTTATCGACCGACAGTTGCACGCAACGTTCGCCAGCGGCTTTGCCATTGGGCATACCGGGAATCGGTGAACTGATGGAAGGGGCAATGCAACAGGCGCCACAGCCTTCACGGCATTTCATGACGACGAGCTCCTCACGAGGTGTGATGTGTAAAAGGACGGGACACAGAGTAACCGCTAAAACAGTTGTTTTAAATTACCCGGACCGGGGTTTTTTCGTTCAAACCAGCGTGACTGACCAGTCTCCGACAAAGCGTCTGGCCAGCGGCTCACGGATGGGAACGATTTACTGCTTGAACTCGAAATCCAATGCCGCGCCTTCGACTTCCCGGCGCTCTTCATTGCGCAGCTGCAACTGCATTTCGTTACTGAGCAGCCGACCGTTGAGCTGAAACGGGCTGCTGCCGGACTTTTCGCCAAACATTTGTGGCAGCAGCGCATCGTGACTGGGCAGCGGCACGGTGCCGATCGGTTTCAATTCCTGGGCCATTTGCGGCGGCAGTCTCAAGTCGAGTTTGACCGGAGGCAGTTGGGTTTTCACCACTTCGCTGGGCGCTTTCGACTTGGAGGCAATAGGTGGCCGCTTTTTCACCGCCGCCGTTGGCTTTTTTACGACAGCGGCTTTTTTGACAGGCACCGGTTTGGTCCCGGTTGCGCTGGCGGCGGGTTTTTCCTGGGCAGCCGCTGCCATGACGCCTTCAGCGTGAACGGTCATCAACAGGCAAAGAAACAGGCAGACGGCAGGAAAAATCGGCTTCATGAACCCAACAGCAATAACGGCAGAGGGCCATATGCTCGCCTGTTGCGCGCCACATGACAAGCTCCGCCGAGAACCTCCCGCCGGACTGCTCAGAAGCCGCCGGCCGTCTCCTGGCAAAGTTGCGTCGCCAGCATCCCCAGCGTCATCAAGGCCCGTTCGGCTTCACGGTTCCAGGGGGTGCCGCAGTTCAGCCGAATGCAGTGATTGAACTGCTCGGTGTTACTGAAGATCAGCCCCGGCGCAATACTGATGCCCTGCTGCAACGCCCGTACGTGCAATTCCTGGGTGTTGACCCGCCCCGGCAAACTGACCCACAAAATGAAGCCGCCGGTCGGCCGGGTCATCTGCGTGCCTTCGGGGAAATATTGCTGAACGGCCAGTTGGAAGGCGCTGAGGTTCTTGCGGTATTCCTGGCGGATGTAGCGCAAATGTCGATCGTAGCCACCGTTTTCCAGATACGCCGCAATGCCCATTTGCGTGACGCTGCAGGCCGAATGGGTACTGAACGTCTGCAAGCGCTGGATTTCCTGCTGGTATTTGCCGGCAATCATCCAGCCAATCCGCACGCCCGGCGACAGGGTTTTGGAGAAGCTTGAACAATAGATGACCCGATCCAGCCGGTCATAGGCCTTGAGCGATTTGGTACGCCCCTGCTCGAACATCAGTTCGCCGTAGATGTCGTCTTCGACAATCTGGATGTCGAAGTCCGATGCCAGGCGCAGCAATTGTTTCTGCCGCTCCTCGGGCATGGTCCCACCCAAGGGATTGCTCAGCCGCGTGGTCAGCACCAACGCCTTGATCGACCACTGGTTGGCCGCCAGTTGCAGCGCTTCAAGGCTCATGCCGGTGGCGGGGTCACTCGGAATCTCGATCACTTTGAGGCCGAGCAAGTCAGCCAGTTGCAGCAGACCGTAATACGTCGGCGATTCGGCGGCGATCAGGTCGCCCGGTCGGGTCAATACGCGCAGTGACATCTGCAACGCGTCGACGCAGCCGTGGGTAATGACCACTTCGGAGGGATCGACCACCACACCGGCATCGCGCATGCGGATCGCCACTTGCCGGCGCAACGGTTCAAACCCGGGGCTGAACATGTAGCTGAAGGCACGCGGGCTATGGAAACGGGTGACTTTGGCCAATTGCTGATGCAGTGCCCGCACCGGCAGGTAATCGACACTGGGCACTGCGGCACCCAACGGGAAAACACCTTCGCGACGGGACTCGACCAACACTTGTTGAATGATGCTGCTGCGCGTGACCAGGCCAGGACGCTCGACCCGGGCGATGTCTGGCGTCGGCGCGGTCAGGGCCGGCGTCTGGTGAACGTAGTAGCCCGACTGCGGGCGGGCGCGGATCAGCCCCTGATCTTCAAGATTGGCATATGCCTGCAACACCGTCGCATGGCTGACATTGAGCTGCGAGCTCATCTTGCGCACCGAAGGCACGCGCTCCCCCGGTTGATAGACACCACGGCGGATGTCTTCGGCCAGTTGTTGAGCAATACGTTGGTAGAGCAAGAGATTGGTCATGACGCAGCACTCGATTTCACGGGCATTTTATTCTTGTGTGAAACAATACCGGAACAGTTTAGAAGTGTACTGGGACAGTTGCCACAATAGTCGACCGTACAGTGCAGTGTCAGCAAAATCTGTACTGCTTTTTGTCATCAGCCAGGCAAACGACAGGCGCAAAAAAACCCGGCGCTGTCTGGCAGGCCGGGTTTTCCAGTAACGCAACCCTTAGCGGGCGGCGCCGAGCTGGCCTTTTTCGTCGGAGAACACAATTTCCACCCGACGGTTCTGCGCACGGCCACGCTCGGAAGCGTTCACGTCCACCGGGTATTCATCGCCGTAGCCTTCGACCTGGATGCGTTTGTCGTCGATGCCCAGGTCCATCAGGACGTCAGCCACCGATTGCGCACGGTCACGGGACAGCTTGAAGTTGTCCTGCTTGCCGCCGGTGCTGTCGGTGTAGCCTTCGATCCGCACCACGCGTTTCGGGTTGAGCTGCAGGAACTGAACAATCTTCAGCACCACACGGTTCGCCGAGTTTTTCAGCTCGGCTTCGCCGGTATCGAACAGCACATCGCCCAACGTCATCACCAGACCACGATCTGTCTGGGTGGTCGCCAGCGCGACAATCTGCTCTTCGAGCCACTTGCCCTGCTGCTGAACGCTGAGCAATTTGGATTCGCGCAGTGCCAGTTGCAGACGCTGACGCTCGAGTTCGAGCTTCGCCGCGCGCTCTTCGTTGAGCACCAGATTGGTGTGCTCCCGGGCAATTTCGCTGTAGCGCTGGCTCAGGTAGGCGTAATGCACCACGTCCGAACCGCTGCCCCAATAGCTGGACAAACGATCGGCGCGAGCCAGGGACTCACCGGCGCGGATCACGTCCTTGGGCGCGATACGCAGCACATTGGAGTCTTCCTTGACCTTCTGGAAGTCGGCGCCTGCTTCTTGCAAAGCGGCTTCACTGTGCTGGCCGGCACAGCCATACAAGCTTGCGCAACCGGCGAGGATCAAGCTGCCGAGCGCTTTCGACTTGAGGCTCATTGGGCATCCCCCACTTGCTTGCGCAGACGAGTGATGCGGGTATTGAGCACGTTCAATTGCTCCTCGCTCTTGAGGGTCAGCACCTTGGCTTCGGCCAGACGCGCGTCCAGTTCGGCCTGCTCGGCACGCATGCGCGCATGTTTGTAGGACTGCTCGGTCATGTTGCTTTGGGCACGGGCGAATTTTTCTTCGGCCAGTTTCATTTCCGGCATGTCGTCGGCGGTGGCGCCCACGGCCTTGGCCTGGACAAGTGCCTGTTCGGTCAGGCGAATCTGTTCATTCGGCGCCGGATCGGCTGCACAACCCGCCAGAGCCAGAACGGCCAGGGCAGCGAAAAGAGGTCGAATACTCACTAAGAATCCCTACTGTTTTGGGGCACTGACAGGTTGTTGCTGCTGCTGTTGCTGCGTTTTCCAACGCTCGATATTGCGTTGCAACGCGGCGTCCGTCAGTCCTGAGGCGGGCAATTCTGTCATCTTTTTGGCCAGCTGTCCGCGCAACCACGGATCGTTGCAGGCGGAGTTATGGGAAACCGCGAGGTACAGACCGGGTTTGTCGATCGGCTCGGCACGGGGGATCAGGTCGTTGGCCATGCTCAGCGCCTGCGCGGCCGCCGTGCCGGAGTAGCGTCCGGCGAGTACAAATTCCACCTCGCCCAAGAGCAATTTCTGAAAGGCCTGGGTCAGGTTGGGCGTACGGGTGAGGGTCAATTGCTGATCGGCAAAAGTGCCGAATGCCGGGGTCATTCGAGACTTTTCCGACAATGCGCCGGGATGGCCGTGGAGGTCCTGGGCCTGGTTGTAGACCAATGCCGAGTCTTTGCGGGTCCAGACCAGATAGTCGTTTTCCAGCAACGGCGGATGAATGTAATCCAGGGTTTCCAGTTCGCTGACGGTCAACGTTGCATCGGCCAACATGTCCATGCGCCCGCTGCGAACTTCGTCCAGCGCCTGGGCGCGTTTGCCGGCATACAGCAACTCGACCTTGATGCCCAACTCCCCCGCCACTTGCTGCAACAGGTCAGCACTGGCACCGATCAGCTTTTTAGGATTTTGCGGGTCTTGCCACAAGTACGGTGGTGCGTCCGGGCTGCCGGTCACGATCAGCCGATCGCATTTGCCCGCTGCATTGGACAAGGTCGGCAACATCGTCAGGCCCAGCAATAACGACCAGCCACACACACGGCGCAGATCCATGGCGACACTCTCCTACTCAAATCCGGAACAAAAAAAAGCCCGACCAAAAGGTCGGGCTCTTTATAAGTCAGGCCGCTGGATTAGACCAGCTTCTCGAACTCGGGGATTGCTTCGAACAGGTCTGCCACCAGGCCGTAATCGGCCACCTGGAAGATCGGCGCTTCTTCGTCCTTGTTGATCGCAACGATCACCTTGGAGTCTTTCATGCCGGCCAGGTGCTGGATCGCGCCGGAAATACCGACCGCGATGTACAGCTGTGGAGCAACGATCTTGCCGGTCTGACCGACCTGCATGTCGTTGGGTACAAAACCTGCGTCGACCGCGGCGCGGGAAGCACCGACAGCAGCGCCCAGCTTGTCAGCCAGGGCGTACAGGTGTTTGAAGTTGTCGCCGTTCTGCATGCCACGACCGCCGGAAACGACGATTTTGGCAGCGGTCAGTTCCGGACGATCGGACTTGGCCAGTTCTTCGCCAACGAAGCTGGAGATCGCAGCATCGTGAGCAGCAGCAACGGATTCAACAGCAGCCGAACCACCTTCAGCAGCAACCGGGTCGAAACCGGTGGCACGCACGGTGATGACTTTCACCGAAGCGTTGGACTGAACGGTAGCGATGGCGTTACCGGCGTAGATCGGACGCTTGAAGGTGTCAGCGCTTTCGACCGAGATGATCTCGGAGATCTGGTCAACGTCCAGCTGAGCGGCAACGCGCGGCAGGATGTTTTTGCCGTTGGAAGTCGCGGCAGCCAGGATGTGGCTGTAGCCCTTGCCCAACTCTGCAACCAGAGGCGCTACGTTTTCCGGCAGTTGGTGAGCGTAGGCAGCGTTGTCAGCTACCAATACTTTGCTCACGCCAGCGATTTTCGCAGCGGCTTCAGCCACGGCGCCAACGCCTTGGCCGGCAACCAGAACGTGGATGTCACCACCGATTTTGGCGGCAGCAGCCACGGTGTTCAGGGTGGCCGGAGCCACAACCTTGTTGTCGTGCTCAGCGATTACCAAGATAGTCATGATTAGATTACCTTCGCTTCGTTTTTCAGTTTCTCGACCAGTTCAGCCACCGACTTGACCTTGATACCCGCGCTGCGTGCAGCAGGCGCTTCGACTTTCACGGTCTTGTTGGTGGAGGCGGTGGAAACGCCCAAAGCGTCCGGAGTCAGCACTTCGAGAGGCTTCTTCTTGGCTTTCATGATGTTTGGCAGGGACGCGTAGCGCGGCTCGTTCAAACGCAGGTCGGTGGTGACGATGGCCGGCAGTTTCAGGGAAACTGTCTGAGCGCCGCCGTCGACTTCGCGAGTCACGGCAACGCTGTCGCCGCTGATTTCGACTTTCGAAGCGAACGTGCCCTGACCGTAGCCGCTCAGTGCTGCAAGCATCTGGCCAGTCTGGTTGTTGTCGCTGTCGATGGCTTGTTTGCCAAGGATCACCAGCTGAGGCTGTTCCTTGTCGACAACAGCCTTCAACAGTTTGGCAACGGCCAGCGAAGTCAGGTCTTCGGCGGATTCGACGAGGATGGCGCGGTCGGCACCCAGAGCCAGCGCGGTGCGCAGTTGCTCTTGAGCGGTGGACGGGCCGACGGAGACGACGACGATTTCAGTCGCAACGCCTTTCTCTTTCAGGCGTACGGCTTCTTCCACTGCGATTTCGCAGAACGGGTTCATCGACATCTTGACGTTGGCAAGATCGACGCCGGAATTGTCCGCCTTGACGCGGACCTTGACGTTGTAATCCACAACGCGTTTGACAGCTACAAGAACCTTCATGGATTCCTCGTTACTCTCCGGTGAAAAGAAAGTCGCCTAGGCGAACCTGGCGGTTGATGCTCATCGGGCGCAAGGGCACCTCTAAAAACGCCGGCAAACGTGTCAAGTGACCATCGCTCATGAAGTGCATGACCGTTCGTCAGTGGTGACCAACGAGTCATTCAATATCGCGGCGTGTAAACTGCGAGCCAAACCTGCGCTGCGCATCACTTTCCACTGCCATCGCCCTGTCTTTAGAGGTGCTCTTGAAACCAACAGTCAGCCTACGGCGAGCGCAAAACCGACCGTATCTTGACCGGAACGCCTATTCCGGTCAATACGGCAAAATGGCCGTTCGTAAGCCGCGTGACTTTGATTTCTCTGGCTTTGAGCCAATTCAAACAAACGTTTGTATTGGACGCTAGGAGTGGTGTAGATATAATGCGCCACCCAGAGAGAAAGGTGACTAATCGATTGTCCCCTCCCGGCATTAGTGCAGGGATTCATGGATGCGACACCAAACCTCCAATTAGAAAAAAAACTGTTGAGCCTTGAGTAGGAGATAACCTGTGGAACGCGAATACATGGAATTCGACGTCGTCATCGTCGGTGCCGGCCCCGCTGGTCTTTCCGCTGCCTGCCGCTTGAAGCAGAAGGCTGCTGAAGCCGGTAAGGAAATCAGCGTCTGCGTGGTCGAAAAAGGCTCCGAAGTCGGTGCTCACATCCTGTCCGGTGCCGTGTTCGAACCACGCGCCCTGAACGAACTGTTCCCGGACTGGAAAGAACTCGGCGCCCCGCTGAACACGCCGGTCACCCGCGATGACATCTTCGTTCTCAAGAACGCTGAAAGCGCGCAAAAGATTCCTGACCTCTTTGTGCCCAAGACCATGCACAACGAAGGCAACTACATCATCTCCCTGGGCAACCTGTGCCGCTGGCTGGCCCAGCAGGCCGAGAACCTGGGCGTAGAAATCTACCCGGGCTTCGCCGCCCAGGAAGCGCTGATCGACGAGAGCGGCGTGGTTCGCGGGATCATCACCGGTGACTTGGGCGTTGACCGCGAAGGCCATCCGAAAGAAGGCCTGTACACCCCGGGCATGGAACTGCGTGGCAAATACACGCTGTTCGCCGAAGGCTGCCGTGGCCACATCGGCAAGCAACTGATCAAGCGTTTCAACCTCGACAGCGAAGCCGACGCCCAGCACTACGGCATCGGCCTGAAAGAAATCTGGGACATCGACCCGGCCAAACACCAGCCAGGCCTGGTGGTTCACACCGCCGGCTGGCCGCTGGACATCATGGGCACCGAGAACACCGGTGGCTCGTTCCTCTATCACCTGGAAAACAACCAGGTGGTCGTCGGCCTGATCGTCGATCTGTCCTACAGCAACACCTACCTGTCGCCGTTCGACGAGTTCCAGCGCCTCAAGCACCACCCGGTGCTCAAGCAGTACCTGGAAGGCGGCAAGCGCGTCAGCTACGGCGCACGTGCCATTTGCAAAGGTGGCCTGAACTCGTTGCCGAAAATGGTCTTCAAGGGTGGCGCGCTGATCGGTTGCGACCTCGGCACCCTGAACTTCGCCAAGATCAAAGGCAGCCACACCGCCATGAAGTCCGGCATGCTCGCCGCTGAATCCGTGGCCGAGGCGCTGTTCGCCGAGAAAGACGGCACCGAAGAGCTGACCACCTACGTCGACGCGTTCAAGAAGAGCTGGCTCTACGACGAACTGTTCGCCAGCCGCAACTTCGGCCCGGCGATCCACAAGTTCGGCGCCATCGTCGGCGGTGGTTTCAACTGGCTCGACCAGAACATCTTCGGCGGCAAACTGCCGTTCACCTTGCACGACACCAAGCCGGATTACGCTTGCCTGAAGCTAGCGGCTGACTGCAAGAAGATCGACTACCCGAAACCGGACGGCAAGATCAGCTTCGACAAACTCAGCTCGGTGTTCATCTCCGGTACCAACCACGAAGAAGAACAGCCTTGCCACTTGAAGCTGACCGACCCGAGCATCCCGATCAGCAAAAACCTGCCGCTGTACGATGAACCCGCGCAGCGCTACTGCCCGGCCGGCGTGTACGAAGTGATCACCAAGGAAGACGGCGAGAAGCGCTTCCAGATCAACGCCCAGAACTGTGTTCACTGCAAGACCTGCGACATCAAGGACCCTGCACAAAACATCACCTGGGTCACCCCGGAAGGTGCTGGCGGCCCGACTTACCCGAACATGTAAGTCGAACGCCTGAACATCAAGGCTCCCGAAATGGGGGCCTTTTTGTTGCCCGCGATTCAAGATCATGCACCTACAGGGATTTGCGGTGGATCAGGCTGCGCGTTCATCCCCGGGATTACGCTCAAAGTAGCGCTTGTACTCCCGACTGAACTGCGACGTGCTCTGATACCCCACCCGATGCGCCACCTGCGCCACGCCAAGGCCCTCGGAAAGCAACAACTGCTGCGCCTTGAGCAAACGCAAGCGCTTCAGATACTGCACCGGCGACAACAACGTGCTGCGCTTGAAATGCTCATGAAACGTCGACGCACTCATGTTTGCGCAACTGGCCAGCGTCTCGACATTCAGCGGCTCGGTGTAATGCGCATGCAGATGACTGAGCGAGGCCGCGACCCGGGCGAATTGCCCCTGCTGCTCCACCAGTGCACGCAACACATCGGCTTGTGGCCCGCGCAACGCGACGAACAACAACTCACGCAATCGCGCCTGGCCCATCACCTGGCATTCCAGCGGATCGTGCAGGCAACGCAGCAACCGTTCCACACACCCGCGCATCGCGTCGTCGAGCACAGTCGAAGTCATCGACTCCAGCGTCTGCGCCGCAATACTGCGCCCAGCCACCAACCCCATGGCCAACACCAATTCGCCGAGCAACGTGCGGTCGATCGCGATGGAAATCCCCAGCATCGGCCCCTCCGGCGCGGCAAAGGTCTCGCACTCGAACGGCACCGGCAGCGCCTGAATCAGATAATGACCGGCGCCGTACTCCAGCGTACGCGGCCCCAGGTACGCCAATTTACTGCCCTGGACGATGATGACCAGGCTCGGCTCATAGATCTGCGGCCCACGCGCCACATCACAACTGGCACGCAATACCTGCACACCCGGCAACGCGGTGGGCGCGAAGCCGTCGCGTGTGGTCAGCGGCTGAATCAGCGAAACCAGCGTGGCATTGGCATCGAGATGACGGGTCAACAACATGGGCGCTCTTCACAAAAATGTCGCGGAAAAAGGGATGAAAGCATCTTCGCAGGTCTGATCGAGCATTTGATCAATCGCCCGTGGATGCCGGAGGAATAGGCATGACACCCGGAGGAATCGCCATGGCCGGTGCAAGGTGCGGCGCCCAGAATGCACCGCCTCACCTGTCACTGCTTTTGCGAGGTTCCTCATGTACACCGCCATCGGATACGCCGCCCAGTCGGCCACCACTCCCCTCGCCCCCGTAAAATTCGAACGCCGCAGCCCTCGGGCCGACGACGTGGCGATCGAAATTCTCTACTGCGGCGTCTGCCACTCCGACATCCACCAGGCCCGCAACGAGTGGGGCATTGCCGTGTACCCGCTGATGCCCGGCCACGAGATCGTAGGGAAAGTCACCGCCATCGGCGCGAACGTCACCCAGCATAAAATCGGCGATCTGGTCGGCGTCGGTTGCATGGTCGATTCTTGCCGTAGCTGCGAAGCCTGCCAGTCCAACCTCGAGCAGTATTGCCTCGAAGGGCCGACCATGACCTACGCCACCCCGGACCGGGTCGATGGCAGCAACACCATGGGCGGGTACTCCGACAGCATCGTGGTCAACGAGCACTTTGTCGTACGCATCCCGGAAAAACTCGCGCTGGCCAGCGCCGCACCGATCCTCTGTGCCGGCATCACCACCTACTCGCCGCTCAAGCATTACGGGGTCAAGGCCGGTGACAAGGTCGGGATCCTCGGCATGGGCGGTCTCGGCCATATGGGCATCAAGTTCGCCAAGGCGATGGGCGCCGAAGTCACGCTGTTCACCCGCTCGGCGAGCAAGGCCGAAGAAGGTCGTCGCCAAGGTGCGGACCACGTAATAGTGTCCACCGATGCCGACCAGATGAAAGCCGCTGCCGGCTACTTCGACTTCCTGCTCGACACCATTCCGGTGCAGCACGACCTCAATCCGTACCTCGACACCCTGCGTTTCGACGGCGTGCACATTCTGGTGGGCCTGATCGAACCGATCGATCCGCCGGTCCACGCTGCCAAACTGGTGTTGGGCCGTCGTGTACTGGCTGGCTCGCTGATCGGCGGGATTGCCGAAACCCAGGAAGTGCTGGATTTCTGCGCCGAACACAACATCACCTGCGACATCGAAATGCTCGACATCCGCCAGATCAACGAGGCTTACGCCCGCATGATCGCCGGTGACGTTAAGTACCGTTTCGTGATCGACATGGCGACGCTGAAGGTCTAAACCTTCGCGCCGAGTTCTGCCGAGAGCCGGGCTGTGACCCCTTTGATCAGGGGAATCAGCTCGGCCATTTTTTCCAGCGGCATGTAAGGCACGGTGCTGGCGATGCTGATGCCGGCGACGATGCGCTTGCTGGCATCACGGATCGGCGCCGCCACACAACGGATCGACGGTTCGTTGTCTTCCAGATCGAAGGCGTAGCCGCCCGCGACATACTCGACCATGCGCTGCTGAAACTGCTCCCAGGATTGCTCCGGGTGCTGCGGCCAAAACAGGTTCTTCCCACCCGCCGGCAAGCTGACTTCGTACAGCCGCTGCCACTCTTCCTGCGAGTCATCGAGCATCAAGGCCTTGCCGATCCCGGTGCGGGCCAACGGCATGCGATGGCCGACTCGCGAACGCATTTCCGGGCCATTGCGCCCCGGATTCTTGTGCAGGTACAGCACCTCGTCGCCTTCACGAATCGCCAGGTGAATGGTGTCGCCGGTCAACGCCGACAACTCATCCAGATACGGCCCGGCCAGGGTCACCAGCGGCAATTCTTCGCGCGCCTGGAAACCCAGTTCGATCAGCTTCGGACCCAACAGATAACCGACTTGCGGCACCACACGCAGGTAACGCTCGTCCACCAGGCAACTGGCCAGACGATGGGTGGTGCTGCGCGTCGTGCCAATCAGCCGGGCGATTTCCTTGAGATCGCGGGCGCCACTGGCCACGGCCTGCACCACACCCAGACCACGAAGCAGGGTCTGGGTGCCGGTCGGGGCGGCGTCCTTGGCGATTTTTGGGGCGTCTTCCTGCATATCCAGCCTTTACCGTTGAGCGAGTGAACGGGCGGCATTATGGTCGCCCGATGCCTGCCACTACAACTTGATACGCTCGACTTTGCCCACCAGCAAGATGTAGGAGAGTGCGCCGATCAATGCCAGAACCGAGATGTAGGTAATTGCCGGGGCAAACGAATCCCCGGTCGCCAGGAAACCGATGACAATCGGCGTGGTAATCGCCGACAGGTTGCCGATGAAGTTGAACACCCCGCCGGTCAGTCCCAGTAAACGCGCCGGTGCCAAGGTTGAAACCAGCGACCAGGTGATCGACGCCAGCCCGTTGCCGAAGAACGCCAGTGCCAGGAACGCAATCACCAGCGGCGTCGACTCGACGAAGTTGGCGCCGATGATCGAGGTGGAAATCAGCAGGCCGCCAATGATCGGCAGCTTGCGAGCGAAACCCACCGTGTAGCCGCGACGGATCAGGAAGTCGGAGAAGAACCCCGAGCACAGCACACCGACGAAGGCGGCGAGAAACGGCAGCGACGCCAGCAGACCGGACTTGATGAAGTCCATGCCGCGATACTTCACCAGGTAGGTCGGGAACCACGTCAGGAAAAACCACAACGTCGAATTAAGGCAGAACTGGCCGAGGTAGATGCCCCACAACTTGCGTTTGGTCAGAACGATGCCGAGGTCGGTCCAGCTGAATTTCGCTTTGACTTTGGCTTGTTCGGCCTGGATATCCACCAACCCGCCGCCCTCGCGGATCAGGTCGATTTCAGCGTCGTTGGCGCCTTTGAAATCCCGGGGTTCGCGGTACACCGCGTACCAGATCACCGCCCACAGAATGCCCACCGCACCGGTGCTGACGAACACCATGTGCCAGCCGAACTCGTGCTGGAGCCAGGCCAGAACCGGCGTCAGGAAGGCCAGGCCGACAAACTGCCCGGAGGTGTAGAAGCCGATGGCCGTGGCGCGTTCGCGCTCGGGAAACCAGGTGGTGACCACGCGGCTGTTGATCGGGTACGCCGGGGCTTCCAAGGCACCGACCGCCATGCGCAAGACGAACAGTGCGATGAAGCTGCCGGCGAAACCGAGCATCACGGTGGCGATCGACCACAGCAGCAAGGCGACGCTGTAAAGGATGCGCGGCGGCACACGGTCCACCAGCCAGCCGCCGGGAATCTGCATGGCGGCGTAAGTCCAGCCGAACGCCGAGAAGATCAGCCCGACATGGATCGGGTCGATACCCAGTTCGCTGGTCAGCGCCGGGGCGGCGATGGAGAGGTTGCTGCGGTCGAGGTAGTTGATCACCACGGTGATGAACAGCAGGACCATGATGAAAAATCGCTTGCGACTGGGCGTCACCAACGACGCTTGCCCGGTGAGGGTTTGCGGTTGCATGAGGAGTGCCTCTTCTTATGTTTATTGAGGTCAATGTGAAACGCAGATCTCGCTAACCATGGAGATCAAACTGTGGGAGCGAGCCTGCTCGCGAAGCGTTCTGGCAGTCACATCAAGGTTGGATGTGCCGCCGTCTTCGCGAGCAGGCTCGCTCCCACAGGGGTTATGTGTTGTTGAGTCGGATAGCTCTTACCACTCAGCAAAACTGCCATCGGCATGGCGCCAGATCGGGTTGCGCCAGCGGTGGCCGACCGCCGCGCGTTCGATCACGTATTCCTCGTTGATCTCGATGCCCAGCCCCGGGCCATTCGGGATCTTCACGAAGCCTTTGTCGTAATCGAACACCCGCGGATCTTTCACGTAATCGAGCAGGTCATTGCTCTCGTTGTAGTGGATGCCCAGGCTCTGTTCCTGGATGAACGCGTTGTAGCAAACCGCGTCCAGTTGCAGGCACGCCGCCAGCGCAATCGGTCCCAACGGGCAATGCAGCGCCAGCGCCACGTCGTAGGCTTCGGCCATGTTGGCGATCTTGCGGGTTTCGGTGATGCCGCCGGCGTGGGACGCATCCGGCTGAATGATGTCGACGTAACCCTCGCTCAGTACACGCTTGAAATCCCAGCGCGAGAACAGCCGCTCACCGAGGGCAATCGGGGTGCTGGTCAGCGGCGCCAATTCCTTCAGCGCCTCGTAGTTTTCGCTGAGCACCGGCTCTTCGATGAACATCAGTTTGTACGGATCAAGTTCCTTCATCAGCACCTTGGCCATCGGCTTGTGCACCCGGCCATGGAAGTCGACGCCGATGCCGACGTTCGGCCCGACCGCGTCACGCACGGCGGCGACGTTGGCCAGGGCCAGGTCGACTTTCTCGAAGGAATCGAGGAATTGCAGTTCTTCGGTGCCGTTCATTTTCACCGCAGTGAAACCACGGGAGACCGCTTCTTTCGCCGCACGCGCGGTGTCTGCCGGGCGGTCGCCGCCGATCCACGAATACACTCGAATCTTGTCGCGCACCTGGCCACCGAGCAGATCGCTGACCGACACGCCCAGAGCCTTGCCCTTGATGTCCCACAACGCCTGATCGATACCGGCCAGCGCGCTCATGTGGATCGCGCCACCCCGATAGAAGCCGCCGCGATAGAGCACGGTCCAGATGTCTTCGATGTTGCGTGGGTCCTTGCCGATCAGGTAGTCGGACAATTCTTCAACGGCAGCCGCCACGGTGTGGGCGCGACCTTCAACCACAGGCTCGCCCCAACCCGTCACGCCCTCATCGGTTTCGACTTTGAGGAAGCACCAGCGTGGCGGAACGATGAAGGTGGTCAGTTTGGTGATTTTCATTTTCTTCTCTCTTATTAGAGGCAGCGCTCACAGCGCCAAAAAGTCTTAGCGAAGGGCTTTCCAGGCAGCCACGTAGGCCTTGGCATTGACGGCCACGTCCTCTGGGGTCATTCCCGGTTTGAACAAGCCGGAACCGAGACCGAAACCTTTGACGCCCGCGTCGATAAACACCTGCATGTTGTCCGGCGTGATCCCGCCGACCGGCGCCAGAATGGTCCCGGCCGGCAACACCGCAAGCCAGGCTTTGACGACCGCAGGGCCCATCTGCTCGGCGGGGAACATCTTCAGCACGTCGGCGCCTTCGGCCAGCGCGGCGAATGCTTCGGTCGGTGTCGCCACACCCGGCGACAGGAACAACCCCGCCGCTTTCGCTGCCCGCAGCACTTTCGGATCGCTGTGCGGCATGACGATCACTTGGCCGCCAGCGGCTTTCACCTGCTCGACCTGCTCCGGCGTCAGCACCGTGCCGGCACCGATCAGGCAATCGGCGGGCAAGGTGCTGCGCAGGATGCGGATGCTTTCGTACGGTTCAGGGGAGTTGAGCGGCACTTCGATGACGCGAAATCCGGCGGCGTACAGGACTTCGCCGATGGCCGCCGCTTCTTCCGGGCGCAGGCCACGCAGGATCGCGATCAGGCCGTTTTGCGCCAAGGCGTGTTTGAGCATGTCAGACCTCCAGTCAGGTTTAACGGGATGGGTTGGAAGTGATCAGTCCGGCGGCGAGCGCCAACTGCCACAACCCGCGTTCGGTGGCTTGTTCGGCCAGCGTCACCCGGGCAAATCCGCAGGCGTCGAGGGCCCGGCTGTAACGGGCACAGAGTTGGGCATTACCGATGAGGATGATCGAAGGCAGGTGCACGCTGTTGCGCCGACGCCGCTGGGCCGTCGCCAGCGCCGCCAGCTCATGACCGATCAACAAGCCCGACAAATAATCCGTCTGGGCCGTGGCGCTCAGTTCGCCGGTCAGCCCGAGGCTGCGGGCACTGAACACCGTCGACAGCGGGCCGATCTCGCCGTCCGCCGACAACGCCACTTGCACCCCACGATCAAAAGCCTGGCCATCGAAGGACGCGCCTTGCTGCTGGGTGCGCCCCAGAATGCTGTGTTCGCTGAGCACGGCGAAGATTTCGCCGGTCATAAAGGTATCGAAATGCACGATGCAGCCGTCGGCCACTTCCACCCATTTCGAATGACTGCCCGGCAGGCCGATCAACAGATCGCTGCCCGCCTCGCCCTGAAGATTTTGCAGAACGCCCAGCACCTGGGTTTCTTCGCCACGCATGACGTTCGGCAAACGCGAACGCTGAATCACACCCGGCACGATGTGCACATCGACACCGCGAAGGCTGCGTACTGTTTGTAGGGACGTTCCGAGAGTGGCGACGTTCGCCGGTGTATCGCGGTAAGCCGCTTCACGCCAACCCTGAGCGCTGCCGACCATACCGCAGGCAATCACCGGCAAATCCGGCTGCGCGTCGAGCCAGTCACCGCACGCCTCATCAAAGGCCAGTTCAAAACCGTCGGCGCATTCCTGACCGTTAATGAGTCGCGGCGTCCGCGGCAGCTGCATGATCCCCGACGACAGCGAACGCTGTTCGAGTACCTGGCCACCCGCGGCGAGTTTGTAAGCACGTAATGAGGTTGTCCCCCAATCGAGCGCGATCAATTGCGCCAGCATCGCTTCACCTGTTTTGTTTATTGGCAGTGAGTGAGCAGGACTATAAACCCGGAAGCGGGACAATCTCAATATATAAATATCACTCCCATATATTGGGATGCGCGCAAAAAAATCGCAGCTTATTGCTGCGATCTTTTAAGTGACAAGGCTGACGATCAATGGCCCTCGGCAAACTCGCGCAACACCTTCCCATCCATCCGATACCGAACCCACTCTTCCTGCGGCTGCGCACCCAGCGATTTGTAAAACTCGATCGCCGGTTTGTTCCAGTCCAGCACGCTCCACTCAAACCGTCCGCAATCGTTGGCGCAGGCGATTTTCGCCAGGTGGCGCAGCAAGGTTTTGCCCGCGCCGCCGCCGCGTTGTTCGGGGGTGATGTAGAGGTCTTCGAGGTACAGGCAGTTGCTGCCAAGCCACGTGGAATAGCTGAAGAAGAATACGGCGAAGCCGATCGGCAGGCCGTCGCGCAGGCAGATCAGGCCGTGAGCGGTGGCGCCTTCGCTGAACAGGCTGCGCTCGATGTCGGCGACGCTGGCGATGACTTCGTGGCGGGCACGTTCGTAGTCGGCCAGTTCAGTGATGAACCCGAGGATTTGCGGTGCATCGCTGGGGGTCGCCGGGCGGATCTCGATCGTCATGGGGACGTGCCTTCGTCAAAGGTTGAAAACGCCATACTAAGTTGCCACGCTGCGTCCGTCACATAAGAAAACGCTGTGGCGAGGGAGCTTGCTCCCGCTCGACTGCGCAGCAGGCGTAAAACTGGCAACCCGGATTTAACTGAAATAACTTTGCGTTCGGGTTGGGGCTGCTTCGCAACCCAGTGGGAGCAAGCTCCCTCGCCACAAAAAAAACGTGTTCACTTCAAAGGACTGTCATGACAATTGATGCATTCGCGCCTCTGCAAACCCTCGCCGCTGACTTGCTGCCCCACGCGCTGGAACCCTCAGAAGACGGTGCCCATGACCTGTCGCACTTGCAGCGGGTCTGGCACAACGCGCGCACGATTCACGCGCAGGAAGGCGGCGATCTTGAGGTGTTGCTCGCGGCGGTGCTGTTGCATGATTGCGTGTCGGTGGAGAAGAACTCGCCGCTGCGTTCGCAGGCATCACGACTGGCTGCCGAGAAGGCGTCCGCCGTGTTGGCCGACCTGAATTGGTCGGGCGCCAACATCAGCGCAGTGGTCCACGCCATTGAAGCTCACAGCTTCTCCGCCAACATTCCCGCTGCATCGCTCGAAGCGAAAATCTTGCAGGACGCCGACCGTCTCGATTCCCTCGGCCTGCTCGGTGTCGCGCGCACGTTCTACGTTGCCGGGCGCATGGGCAGCGCGTTGTACGACCCGCTGGACCCAGAGGCGCAGCACCGCGACTACGACGACAAACGCTTTTGCCTCGATCACTTCCAGACCAAGCTGCTGCACCTCGCGGACGGTTTCCAGACCCCAACCGGTCGACGTCTCGCGCAGATCAGGCATGAGCGCCTGAAGGGTTTCATGGAGCAGTTCAAGGAAGAGATCGGCGTCTGCTGAAGGCGATACTCCGGCCAGCGCTAACCCTGAAATCGGTAACCACAGACCTAACATCAGCGCGCCCCGTGATAGATAGATAACGCTCACGTCTATCGGGTCAAGGAACCGCGTCATGTCCAGCGCAACACCTCCAGTCTCCAGCCGGTTGTTCGGCCTGTTTTGCCTCGCCAGCTATTTGCTGTCGCTGTCCTATGGCGCGACCTTTTTATTGTCGTTGCTGATCGGCTCACGCGGCGGCAATGAACACGATGCCGGCAGTGTGATTTCAGCGGCCATGCTCAGCACCTTCGCCGCGGTGATCGTCTCCGGGCATTTGTCCGACTTGCTCGGTGCTGCGCGTTCGATTGCCTTGTTCGGTGTCTTGCTGGTGGCGGCCAGTCTCGGCTTCGCACTGACCCCGGGCTTCGGCAATTTGCTGCTGTTTTTCGGACTGTTGCTGGGACTGGGTTGGGGCGTGTTCTACACCCTCGGGCCGATCATCGTGGCCAGCCTGGTGACGCCGGCCCAACGCGCCAAATACTTTGCATTGCTGTCGGGCAGCATGATGACCGGGATCGGCAGCGGCCCCTTGCTGGGCCGTGCCGCCAGTGCCCTTGGTTATCCGGTGACCGCGGCGTTTTACCTAGCCGCGCTGGCCAGCCTGATCGGCGTTTCACTGTTCTGGCGACTGGATGCACAGCTCAAGAAAACGCCCGCGCCCGCCACCTCGGTCGCGCGGATTTCCTGGCGCGCAACGGCTCAAGTGCTGTCGTCCCGCGCCGTGTTCCCGATCATCATGGTCGGTCTCGGCGGGTGTGTGTTCGGCGGTCTGTCGAGCTTCCAGACCAGTTACGCCGCATCCCGTTCGCTGGACTACTCGCTGTTCTTTTTCGGCTTCATGGGCGCGGCGATCAGCAGCCGTATGCTGATTGCCGGCATCGTGGTCAAGCGCGATCCGTTCCGCGCCTCCTGCCTGTTGTCGGGCCTGATGATGGGCTCGATCGTGCTGTTTGGTTTCGTGGTCGACAGCGGGTTCAGCTATGTACTGGCGGCCGTGATGCTCGGCGTCGGATACGGGCTGACCTATTCAGTGATCAATGGCCTGGCGGCCAACGAAGCACCACACGGCACCACCTCGCAAGCCTTGCTGTTGTTCAGCCTCGCCTACTTCATCGGCGTGTTTGGTTTCCCCTTGCTGGCGGGGAAAATCATCGTTGAACACGGGATGCCGGCGCTGCTGCTGACCGTGTTGGCCGTGGCTGTCCTGAACTGGCTGATCACCGTGGGCCGGTTGATCTGGCGGCGTGTTGCGCCGGCTAAAGCCGTGCAGCAGGCCTAGACCGTTCGTCGCTCATCAGGCACCAATGCAAATCGCAGGCGGACCAACATCAGGTAAGGACTCTATTAAACGGAGACGATGCCATGTTCATGTCCAGGTTGACCGCCCTCGCCCTCACCACGCTGCTGTCCTCTGCCGCATTCGCCGCGACACTCGCTGAAGGAACCGGCCCGACCAACCCGGTCGAGGGCCCGAAAGCGCCCGCCATCCAGAGCGCACCCGGCATGAACACCGACGGCTCCGGCATCGATAACAGCCTGCCGCCCTCCACGGGCACTGACCCACGGACTCAGGGTAACGACGCTGGTCGTCAAGGCGGACTGAACCAGCCGGACACCCGCACACCCGATAACGCCGGCAGCGGCATCGGCTCGAAAACCACCACCGGTGGCTCGGGTTCCGAGGGCGGTGCCAATCAATAGCTCGCCGACGCGAGCAACCTCTCCACACCCATCAAGAGGTAAACATGAACGACGATAACAACCTGGAAAAAGAAGTCCTGACCCGCCTGTTGCACGCCCACCCAAGTGGCTTGGGCAAGGAGGTCCTGGACAATTATCGCGGGGAGAAAGTCGTGGCCAGCGCCCTCGCCGCCCTGCAGGACCGCGGGCTGATTCAACACGGCCATGTGACGTGCAACGAGGCGGGTGAGCACTCGTTGAACCTGCCGATCAAACTGAGTGCGGCGGGTGTCGAGGCGGCGCGCAGGCTGGATAGCTGAGCAACGGTCAGGATTGTTGCTGAATTGACTGGCCCCTTCGCGAGCAGGCTCGCTCCCACAGGGATTTGCGTCGTACACAGATCCAATGTGGGAGCGAGCCTGCTCGCGAAGGCTATCGTTCAGACGCCATCAATCTCACGGATCAACGCATCCACCTCAGCACTCCCCGGTGAAGTCGCCGGCCCCCAACGAGTGACGGCCAACGCTGCCGCTGCATTCGCCCGCCGTGCCGCCTCAATCGCCGACAACCCATGCGCCAGCCCAGCCACAAACACCCCGGCATGCGCATCACCCGCGCCGTTGCTGTCCACCGCCGCCACCTTGAAACCCGGCACGTGCTGGCGCTCGCCACGCTGGCTGATCCAGCACCCTTGCGGACCATCGCGCACCACCATCAACACTTCGGCGGGCAAGTGATCGACCAAGCGATCCAGCGCCTCGGCAATGTCCGATGCACCGGTAAATCGCAGCACCTCGACACTGTTGCTGGTCCAGATATCGATGCGCGCCAGCAAGGCTTGTATCAAGGGCTCATCTGGCGAATCCACCAGCGGTCCCGGATCGAACACCACGTTGATGCCTTTCGGCAGTTCCAGAACCCAATCCACCAGAGCTTGCGCCTTGCCGACCTGCAGCAGGCTGTAGCCACTGACGTAGACATAGTCGCCCGCCTCGGCCGGCACGCTGGCCAGGTCCTCGGCGGTCACTTCACCTTCGGCACCGATGTAGGAAATGAAACTGCGTTCGGCCGAAGCATCCGTTACCGCCACGCACAAACCTGTGTCCCGTTCTGCGGGGTGGGCGATGCCGATCCGGATGCCTTCCGCCCGCATCGCCTCCCGCGCCAGATCGCCGAAACGCCCGGTGCCATGGCGTCCGAGATAGACCACGGGCAAACCATTACGTTGGGCCGCGGCCATCACATTAAAGCCACCGCCGACTTCGAAACTGGCGGACTTCGCCAGCACGTCGCCGCCGGTTTGCGGCAATTTATCCACGGCCATGACCAGGTCGATGATGACCTGGCCGGTGTGCAGCAAATTAGGCATGAGCATTCTCGGTCATGGCGGCGCGGCGATCCTTGGCGCCACCGAGTACACAATAAATCCCCCCTGCCACCAGGAACGTGACGATCCAGCCCAGGCCGTTGTGGCCCAGCCACGAGTCGGAGAGGAAGCCACGGAACCACACCGTCTGTTCGGTGGTGCCGATGGTGGTGAAACTGAAACCCAATACGATCGCCACCGCCCACGCACCGAAGGCGCGCCATTCGATACCGCCGCTGTACCAGTAAGCGCTGCTCGGGCTGACGTCCAGCAAGTCTTTGGGGCTGTAGTAATGACGGTGAATCAGGTCGACGACAAAGATCCCGACCCACGCGGTAATCGGCACCGCCAGCAAGGAAATGAAGGTAATGAACGGGCCGTAGAAGCTGTCGGCGATCAGCATGAAATAGATCGAACCGGCGAAGATCGCGACGATGTCCACCACCACCGCGTACACGCGCTTCACCTTCAAACCGAGGGTCAACGTGGTCAGGCCGGCCGAATACACCGACAGGTTATTCGACAGCAGCAAGCCGCCGAACGCGGTGATCAGGTACGGCACGGCCATCCAGGTCGGCAGCATGTCGCGGATCGCGATGATCGGATCGGTGGCGGAAGCCAGGTCGTTATTACCCACCGACAGCAAGCCGCCGAGGGTGATCAGCAACACCAGTGGAATCCCCGCGCCGAACGCTGCCGACGCCACGAGGCGCACGGCTTTGACGCTGCGATGCTGATAGCGCGACATGTCCGCACCGGCGTTGGCCCAACCGATCCCGGTGCCGGCGGCCATGGTGCCAACGCCGATGATCATGGCGCTCAACGGTGCGGGCGTGGCGTTGAACACGGCGCTCCAGTCGATGGTGGCGCAGAGGAAACCGCCGACCACAATGTTCAGCGCGCCGAACACATAGGTCGCCCACTTCTGAATCACCAGCAGCGTGGCGTGACCGAGGCCGGACACCGACAACGTCAGCAACACGAAAATCGCGATAAACAGCAACGTCAGGACCGGCGCGCTTTTGGCTTCTACGGGCGATCCGAACAGGATCGAGCATAGCGACAACAACACGAACGCGGCGGTGGTGGTGTTGACGGTTTCCCAGCCCAGGCGCGACATCAGCGACACCAAGGTCGGGCCGATGTTGCCGCGTGCGCCAAAGATCGCGCGCGACAGCGTCAGGCTCGGCGCACGGCCACGACGACCGGCGATGGAGATGATCCCGACCACCGCGAAGGAACCGGCGGCACCGAGGATCGCAACGATGATTGCCTGCCAGATCGCCAGGCCACGAAACGCCACCAGCGTGGCGCCCAGCGGCAGGCCGAGGATGGAGATGTTAGCGGCGAACCAGACCCAGAACAGTTGCAGCGGATGACCGTTGCACTCCGCTTCCGGCACCGGTTCGATGCCGCGTGTTTCCAGTTGCCCGGCACTTTGCCCGGCGGTTGACGAACTCATGAAAATACTCCTGTTGCCATTTTTGTGGTTGTGGGCAATTGCGGAAGTCGAGACAACATCCCGGCTGTCCTGGCCGTTTTCGTGCAATCCGTTGCGGGTGAATAACTTGAATAAGCGGTGCGGCCTTCGCGAGCAGGCTCGCTCCCACACGGGATTTATGCCGGACGCGAAACCTGTGGGAGCGAGCCTGCTCGCGAAGGCGTCACCCCAGTCAACGCAAAGCCAACAGCCCTTGCACCAACGGCTCCAGCTCCAGGCCGTTAACCGCCTTGACCTTGTCGATCATCGCCACCGGCCAACTCTCAAGGCCCAGGCAGGCCCCCAGCATCGCGCCGAGAATCGCCGCAATCGTATCGGTGTCACCGCCCAATCCCGCAGCCATGCACACCGCTTCGAAGGCACTCATTTCGCCGATGGCCACTTGCTGCGCCAGGGAAAACGAGACCACCACCGATTCCTGCGAGGCCACCGAGGTGCCGATCACGTCGTACATCAGATCCGCCAGCAGCGCCTTGTCGCTGTCGACACTGATGCTGCGCGCCCAGCTGATGCGCGAGGCAATCCGCCCGCCCGCCACCCAGTGACCATGTCCTTCGGCTTGCTGCGCGATGTGCTGGCCGAGGTTCAGCGCCTCGCCCAAGTCCATGCCATTGATCCCGGCGGAAACCACCGCCGCCACCGCCGCAGCGCTGGAAATGCCCAGCGTGGTGTTATGGGTGACCTGACAGGCTTGCACCACCGCTTTGATGAATCGCTCAGGGTCGGCGACATCGGCCGCAATGCCCACCGGCGTAATGCGCATTGCCGCGCCATTGGTGGTGCCGTAACGCCCCGCCTCTTCCGGCGAATGCCCGGCGAGGATCATCTCGATCGCCCGTTTGGTCGAAGGCCCGAGCAAGTCCTGCGAGCCCTTGGCCTGCATCTCGGCTTCCCATTCGATCAACCGTTGCGCCAGTACCGACGGATCGATCCAGCCTTCGCCTTCGATCAGCAACTGCCCGACCAGAATCGCCTGTTCGGTGTCGTCGGTGATCGAGCCCTTGGGCATGTTGGCGGCGATCGGTTGATCGGGGCCGGCGTCTTCCAGATCGTTGATTTCGCCGAAGCGCGCCTTGATCTCGGCGCGGCTCAGGGATTGGGTCGGCATGCCCAACGCATCGCCCAGGGCCAGTCCGTAGAACGCGCCCAGGGCACGATTGAGCGCGGTCATTTCGGGGTACCAAATTGCAGGTGCAGGCGAAAATGTACGGGGTCGAGCAAGCTTTCGACTTGCTCCATGAAGCGGTTTTGCCGGTCGTAGGTGGTCCGCAGGGCCTTGAGGAATACGGAGCCCACAGGACGTCCCAACAATTCGGCGTCTTCGGCATTCAGGGGTTCGGCGCCGATCCATTGATCGCCGCGTTCGCCGATGTAGCCGTAAGCGGCCAGGGTGATGGTCAGGGAATTGTCGATCAGGCCAACGCGCGGCAGGCTTTCCAGGCCGCCGGTCGCGGGCATCAATGAGCGTTCGAGGGAGACCAGCGTGCCGTCATTGGAGCGGCGACGCCGGTCGAGGGTGATGAATTGGTCGGTGCCGAAACGCGGCATCAGGTCCGCACGCGTCACCGCTTCCAACCGCAGCACTTCGGTATTGACCAGCGCCCCGCTGTCGGCCAACGCCTGGGCCCAGCCGCTGCGCTGATCGAGCACCACACCGTCGAAGGTGACGATGGAACCGACACCGCTTTGCGTCGCGATGTAGTTGCGCCGTTTCAACTCGGCCAGGGCTTCACGCAGCGTTCCTCGGCTGACTTTGAATTCTTGAGCCAACTGATGCTCGCCCGGCAGCAGAAAGCCGTCCTCCATGAGGCCGCTTTCAATGCGCCGGATGAGTTCGTCGACCACCCGTTGTTTCTTGTCAAATCGTACCTGTCTAATCATGTACAAAGTGATAACCGAAACGGGTCGATGCGGGCAAGGGATTTTTAGGGTAAGTGACGGAAGGATGTACAACTGTGGCGAGGGGGCTTGCTCCCGCTCGAGTGCGCAGCACTCGCAAAATCCTCGATCAAAGTAGAGATTTTGGGGCCGTTACGCAGCCCAGCGGGAGCAAGCTCCCTCGCCACAAAAGCGGGGGTTAGCGCTGCTTCAAGCGGTCGATGACGACAGCCAACAGCAAGATCGAACCACGAATCACATACTGGTAGAACGTGTCGATGTTCTTCAGGTTCATCGCATTTTCAATAATCGCCAGAATCAACACCCCGGCAATCACATGCCGGATCATGCCGATCCCGCCGCTCAACGACACCCCGCCCAGTACGCAGGCCGAGATCACCGTCAGCTCGAAACCCTGGCCAATCATCGGCTGCCCGGAGGTCATGCGCGACGCCAGGATCACGCCGGCCAGTGCGCCGATCACGCCATGCACGGCGAAGATGAGGATCTTGGTCCGGTCGACATTCACCCCGGCCAGCAACGCCGCTTCCTGGTTGCCACCGATGGCCATGGTGTTGCGCCCGTAGGTCGTGTAGTTCAGCAGCCAGCCGAAAAACAGGAAGCAGACGATGGTGATCAAGATCGGCACCGGCACGCCAAACAACTGGCCGTTACCGAAGACGAAGAACTGCTCTTGCGAGACGCCGACCGCTTTGCCGTTGGCAAAGATGTAAGCCAGCCCGCGAACGATCTGCATGGTCGCCAGCGTGGTGATCAACGCGTTGACCCGCAGCTTGGCAATCACGATCCCGTTGATCAGCCCGACAATCAGGCCCATGAACAGCGCTGCCGCCACCCCGAGAAAGACGCTGTCGGTGTCGCGCATCACCACCGCCGCGACCACGCCGGCGCAGGCAATCACCGAGCCCACGGACAAATCGAAATGCCCGGACGCCAGGCAATACAACATGGTGCACGCGGCAATCCCGGTGGTGGAAATCGCCAGGCCCAGGCCACGCATGTTCAGTGGCGAGAGGAAGTTGTCGATCAGCAAGGTGCAGAGCACGAAGATCCCGACGGCTGCCAGCAACATCACCCAGTCATCGAGAAAGCGCCGCAGGTCCAGGGGTTTGCGCTCGGTAGGCAGCGCGTTGTTTTGGGTTGTCATCATAGTCACCTCTCAGTTCGCCACGCCGTCAGCGCGTTGGCGCGGCAAAGCCAGTTGCAGCAGGTTGGATTCATTGGCCTCGGCGCGAGACAACTCGCCGCGCATCGCGCCTTCGCAGAGCACCAGAATGCGGTCGGAAATACCCATCACTTCCATCAGGTCGCTGGACACCACGATCACTGCGATACCGCTTTCGGCCAGGTTATGGATGATCTGGTAGATCTCGGCTTTGGCACCGATATCGATGCCGCGCGTTGGCTCGTCGAGCAGCAGGACTTTCATCGGCATCGACAGCCAGCGACCGAGAATGGCCTTCTGCTGATTGCCGCCGGACAGGTACATGATTTTCTGTTCGGCGCTGGGCGTCTTCACCTTCAGCGCCTTGATATGTTTGTCGGCATTGCCCTTTTCCCACAGGCCACGCAACAGGCAGCCGAAGGTCGAATGCGCGCCGCGTGCACTGATGTTGATGTTCTCGGCAACGCTGGCGAGCGGGATGATGCCCTCCTTCTTGCGGTCCTCGGGACACAGCAGAATCCCGGCCGCAATCGCGTCGCGAGGTGAGCGCAACTTCAGTTCATGGCCGCGCAATTCCAGGCGTCCGGCGGTATTGCGCTCCAAGCCGCTGAGCAGGCGGAACAGCTCGGTGCGCCCGGCGCCGACCAGCCCGAACAATCCAAGAATCTCGCCTTTGTGCGCCTCGAAACTCACCGGCTCGCGCAAGCCAGGACCGAGCAGGCCATCGACCTTGAGCGCCACCGCGCCACGTTGCCGAGCGCGGTAATCGTAGATGTCCTGAATGTCGCGACCGACCATGCACGTCACCAATTGGTCGTGAGTCAGCTCGCTCATGTCCTCGAAGGTGCGCACGTAGCGGCCGTCCTTGAACACCGTCACCGCGTTGCAGATGCGGAACACTTCTTCCATGCGATGGGAGACGTAGAGCACCACTTTGCCTTCGTCGCGCAGGCGTCCGATGATCGCCATCAAGCGATCGATCTCGCGCGCCGACAGGCTGCTGGTCGGTTCGTCGAACGCAATGACGTGCGCGCCTCGGGACAACGCCTTGGCGATTTCCACCAGTTGCCGCTGCCCGAGGGACAAGCGCCCGACTTTCTCTTGCGGGTCGATTTCATCTGCCAGGCCTTTGAGGCAAGCCAACGCCTGTTGGCGCAAGGCGCCACGATTGATCAGGCCGAAACTGGCCGGCAAGTGCCCTAGAAACAGGTTCTCCGCCACGGTCATTTCCGGCACCAGGTGCAGTTCTTGATGGATCACCGCGACGCCGCTGGCGATGCTGTCGGCGGTGGATTTGAACGCCATCGTCTGCTCGCCGATCTGCAGGTCACCGCTGCTCGGCGTGTAGGCGCCGCCGAGGATTTTCAGCAGGGTCGATTTGCCGGCGCCGTTCTCGCCCATCAAGGCGTGAACCTGTCCCGGGTGCGCGACGAAGCTGATGCCGTCCAGCGCCTTCACGCCGGGAAAGGTCTTGCCGATCCCGTTGAAACGCAGGCTGCCGCCGACGCTGTGCTCATGTGTCTGTACTTGCGCGTGCATAAACCACCTCTTCACAGATCAGGCAGCCCCGTCGCCAAGGCCGCCGTTGAAATCAACCGTGCCTCAGTTCCAGAGGCCGATCTTTTCCAGTTCCTGCTTGAAGTTCTCGCGCGTGATCAGCGTCACGTCGTCCATGGCGGTGAATTTCGGCGGTTCTTTGCCGGTGGTGACCCAGTCAAACATCATGCTGGCGGTGTTGTAGCCTTCGATGTGCGGGCTTGGCAGCATCGAGCCAAAGAAGCCGCTATTGGGCTTTTTCAGCTCGCCGATAGCGTCCGTACCGTTAATGCCGATGCCGATGACGTTGGCCGCTGCAAAACCGGCGGTTTCGGTAGCGCGCACACCGCCCAGCACCGTGTTGTCGTTCATGCCGCCGATGATCAGGTTTTTCGCGCCACTCGGCAGTTTCACCAACGCAGAGTTGGTGGCGTCCATGCTGCCCGGGACGTCGAGGGTTTTCTGCGCGGTGAAGAGAATGTGGTCTTTCGGGAAACCGGCGTCTTCCAGCGCCTTGACCGAACCGTCGGTGCGCTTCTTGCCGGTGTCGAGTTCGTTGAACGTGTTGATCACCGCGTAGGTGTCTTTCCAGTCCCAGCCGCGTTTCTTCGCTTCGGTGGCCATCGCCGCGCCCTGTTTCTGGCCGACTTCAAAGGCGGCCATGCCGAGGTAAGGCACGTCTTCCATGAACTTGCCGTTGGCATCGACAAAACGATCATCAACTGCCATGACTTTCAAACCGTTGGCTTTGGCCTTGGCCACGATAGCCGGACCGAGGCCGACGTCTGGCGGGCAGATCACAAAACCCTTGGCGCCGTTGGCCGCAAGACTGTCGATGGCAGACAGGGTTTTCTCGCCGTCCGGCACGGCAATCTTGATAACGGTGAAGCCTTTGTCTTTACCGGCCTTTTCAGCGAAGGCCCACTCGGTCTGGAACCAGGGCTCTTCCGCTTGCTTGACCAGAAAACCGATTTTCACTTCCTCGGCTGCCAGCAGCGTACTGCTCAGGCTAACCGCGGTGACCGCCAGGGCGGCACAGCACAGGGAACGGATCCCGCGACGACGATTCATAAGCTGACTCCTTGTTATTTTTTTTGAGCGTTATTTGAAAGCCGGTGAAACGTTGGAGCTAATAGTCATATCGTATGATGATTGGCTTTCGGACGTAGTTCCGCGCCTGAAAGCGGTTGTATTCAGTCGTGGTACATCACCGAGCGCCCACCATCGATGGTGATGCACGAGGCATTGATGAACGGCGCTTCATCGCTGGCCAGGAACACGGCGGTCATGGCCACCTCCATCGGTTGACCGATGCGACGCGGAGGATGCAAATCCAGGGCGCGCTGACGCTCGGCATGCGGGTCGGCAAACCCGTTCCAGTAATCCACGTTCAATTGGGTTTCGATGTAACCCGGTGCGATGGCGTTGACGCGAACGCCTTTGGCCGCGTATTCGATACCGAGTGCACGGGTCAGGCCGAGCAAACCGTGCTTGGCCACCGGGTATGGGAAGCAGCCCGGAATGATGTGGCTGGAATGGGTCGACGCAATGTTGATGATGCTGCCGATGCCCTGCTCGATCATTTGCGGCAGCACAGCCTTGCAGCCATACCAGGCGCCGTCGAGGTCGATGGCGAAACAGCGACGCCAATCCTCTTCGCTCATTTCCAGTGGATCGCGGAACACGTTGACCCCGGCGCAGTTGACCAGGACGTCGATGCGGCCATGCAGGTCGATCGCCAGCCTGGCCATGGCGTGCAGGTCTTGCTGGTGCGAGACGTCGGCCTTGATTGCTACCACGTCCGCACCTTGTTCACGCCAATGCGCTGCGACTTTCTCGACTTTTTCCGCCTGGATATCGCTGATGATCAGCTTGGCCTGCTGGGACGCGAACGTCGCGACGATGGCCTCGCCGATGCCTTGGGCAGCGCCGGTCAGCAACACCACCTTGTTTCTCAGGCGCTCGCCTTTGGGCGGTTCCGGCACCGCTGGCAAAGAAAGAGGTTCAGCCATGAATCAAGACTCCTTTTGCGGGCACGACAAAAACCGGGCATCTGTCGATGTCCGGTCAAAAGACTGTCTGGAAAATCGCTGCATCACTTCACCTGTTTTGTTTTTTTAAGTGTGAGTGCGTGTAACTGATGGTCGACTATAAACCTGCCCGGCAAATAATCTCAATATATAATTTTACATCCCATATTTTGGGATTCACCCAGCGAAACGCGTACACGGTTTTCCGGCCACATCCACTCGAAGCGACAACACTGCGCCATCCAACGGATGGTCGAGGGGGCTCGCTGCGCTGGTGATGTACAGGGTTTTCAGGTCTTCGCCGCCGAATACGCAACTGGTGGGACGGCTGACGGGCAGTTCGATGATTCGATCGACGTGACCGTCCGGGGTCAGTCTTATCAGGCAACTGCCATCCCAGCGGGCGTTCCAGATGTAACCTTCGGCGTCCATGGCCGAGCCGTCGGGGACCCCACGCTTGTCGGGGCCGAACCAGACGTAAGCGGTGTCCAGATTGCCGTCGGCGTGGATGAAGTATCGGTACAGCGTGGCGTCGAGGCTGTCGGCGAAAAACAGCGTGGTGGCGTCTTCGCTCCACAGCAGCGTGTTGGGAATTCCCAGTCCGCGAAGCAGCGGCGTGACCCGCGCATCGCGGTCGATGCGAAACAATCCGCCGGAGCGACGGGTAACCGGCAAGTCTTCGCCGTTTTCGCCGATGTTGTTCTGCATGGTGCCGAGCCAGAGCCGACCCTGCGCATCGCAGCGAGCTTCGTTGGGGCGGTTGCCGGGTTGCGGGTCGGCCATGCAGAGCAAGGTCAGGCGTGGCTCAAGTCCTGGGGAGTCGAGATCCAGACGATAGACACCGCTGCTCAGCGCGACCAGCGCATCACCGCTTTCGCAGGGGATGAACGCGGAGACGTACTCCGGCATTTCCCAGATCTGGACGTTGGCGCCGATCAGCCGGAGGGCTTGTTTGCCGGCGATGTCGACCCAGTACAGCGCCTGTGTCGGGGCATCCCAGAACGGGCCTTCACCAAGCCACGCCCGATGCTGGGTCAGCGCATTCAACGTCATGAAACCTCCTGCCTTGTTCTTGTTTTTAATGTGGGAGCGAGCCTGCTCCCACAGGGGATTCTTTGTAGTTAGCCGGTTTTTTTATCGGCCATGACTTGGGGGTAGAAGCGTTTGATCGCCAAGTCTGCGTTATCGATCAGGGTCATGCACGCCCACACCCCGCGCGCGGCATCGCGGGCGGCGATGGCGTCGGCCATGTCTTTGTGGATGGGCAGCGTACGCCGCAGTTCGTCGGGGTCGGCGGCGGACACTTCGAACGACACCGCCAGCAGCGCGCCGAGCGCCGGGACCATTTGTTCGATGAATTGATTGTGGCTGGCGGCGAGGATGCACTCGTGAAACACCCGGTCGGCGCGGTTGTAATCGGCGCCACTGTCCACCGCCCGCTCCAGCGCGTTGTAGGCCAGGAGGATGGCCTGCACTTGCTCGACCGTCGCCCGTTCACAGGCCCAGCGCACAGCCATCGGCTCGATGGTGCGGCGCAGGTCTAACAAATCGTCGACGAAGTTTTCCGGCAAACCGCTGCGTGACAGCCAACCGACGACTTGCGGATCGAAGAGGTTCCAGCGGCGCACCGGCAAGACGCGTGTGCCGACTTTCGGCCCGACTTCGAGCATGCCTTTGGCGACCAGGGTCTTGATGGCTTCACGGATGACGGTGCGGCTGACACCGAGCTGCTCGCCCAGGTCGGCTTCGACCTTGAGGGTTTCGCCGGGCTTGACCTCGCCAGCGGCTATCCAGCAACCCAGCCAATCGACCGTTGATGCATGAAAACTGCTGGACATGGAAACCTCAAAACCGCGCGCGATGGAGCAACACGCTAATCATCATACGATTGGGTGTCAATTGGATTCTCGAAAGTCCACAGGGGGATATATTAAGGCTCTAGACCGATGGGGAAGAACTCGCCGCCACTCCACACGCCAAGCCAGCGTTGCCCGTCGATTTCACGGGTCACGGCCAGTTCCACCAACTGGTAGAACACATTGCGGTGGATCAGGGCTTCGAGATTGGTCCGCACATGCACATAGGGCGCAGGCTCTTGAGTGACTGGATCGATGACCACACGAATCGGGTGTTCCGTGCCTGCCTCGGCCGTTTCATCCACGTTGGTGGTGAACCGCAGGAGCTGCGCCTCACCCTCGCCTTCCACATCGACGGCAATCGCCACGAACGGCGCATCGTCGACCTTGATCCCGACCTTCTCGACCGGTGTGATCAGGAAGTAATCATCGCCATCGCGGCGAATGATGGTCGAAAACAGTTTGACCATCGGCTTGCGCCCGATCGGCGTGCCCAGGTAATACCAGGTGCCGTCGCGGGCGATGCGCATGTCGATGTCGCCACAGAAATCGGGGTTCCACAGGTGAACCGGCGGCAAGCCTTTGGTCTTGGGGATTTGCCCCAACAAGTCGTTGGCTTTTTGCGGGCCACTCATGGCGTTCTCCTTAAAATTACTGGTCACTGATCCCGATCAGGCTGCGCGCGTATTGCTGCAGGGGTGGGCCGATCAGGTCTCCTGGCGAGGTGTCATGGAACGTCAGTAAACCGCCACGACTCTTGATGCGTGCAGTATCAATCAAATACTGGGTGCTGGTCTCGATCAACATGATTTGAATCACGCCGCTGTCGATGCCGAGGCGGTCCACGTACTCCTGATCGAGCCACTCATCGGAGTTGCCGATGCGGTCGTCAGCCTTGGCGAACCGCGTGTAAAGCAGGTAATGAGCACCGGCGGCACGGGCTTCAGCCATGGCCTGGTCGAGGCCTTCCGGTGCGCGGGCGCGGCGGACCATCGGGAAGTATTCGATAAAGCCGTTAAAAGCTTCTTCGGCCACCACGTTTGGACGCGGGTAAGGATTGCCCGGTGGCGAAAAGGCACCTTGGGCAATGTAGATGAACGAATCCGGCTGAATCCGCAGGTTATTCACTCGACGGCTGTCGCTGTGATCCAGCAGCCCCGCGTCGCTCATGTGGTAGCGAGTCCCTTCAGCCATGTCGCTGACATTCATGCAGCCACCAAGCGCCAAAACGGCCAGCAGCAAAACCAGGCTACGCATCCTACCCTCCAGAGGCCGGTGACGGAAAACCGGCGAATGGCCATGGGATGCAGCTTCCGCGCCAGTCCTTGAGACTTAAGAAATCTCCGGTTTGATAACGCACATTTGTGGCGAGGGAGCTTGCTCCCGCTCGGTTGCGCAGCAGCCGTAAATGCTGAGGAATGCAGTGTCTTTGTTAGTTCAGGGGCCGCTTCGCGCCCCAGCGGGAGCAAGCTCCCTCGCCACAGAGAATGTCAGCCGCCGATGATCTTCATGATCGTCGCACCGCCGGAGAACGCCACTTCCTGCTTGTCACCCAAAGCCTTCACCAGCAGCCGCTGCAACGCGGGCAGCGCTTGATGGCGAGGCTTGTCGAGCAGGTCGCCGACATAATGGCGATTGCTCGACGACAAGCAGCCGTGCAGCCAGCCCGTGGACGACAGACGCAAGCGCGAGCAGGTACGGCAGAACGGAACACTTTCATTGGCGATCACACCAAAGTGCCCCTGTCCCGGAATCGCATAACGCACCGCAGTGGCATCGACCGGCGCATCGGCCTGCAGATACTCATAACGCTCGCCAATCAGGCTCAGCAACTGCTGGAGGCTGACGAACTGTTGCAGGAACGCATTGGAGTCGGTGGCCAGGTGGCCCATGCGCATCAGCTCGATGAAGCGCAACTCATAGCCGCGCTCCAGGCAGTAATCGAGCAGCGGCATCACCTGATCAAGATTCTGTCCGCGCAGTGGGACCATGTTGACCTTGATCTTCATGCCTGCCGCGCTGGCCTGGTCCATGCCGTCGAGCACGGTCGCCAGATCGCCGCCGCGCGCAATGCTGCGAAAGGCGCTGGCGTCCAGGGTGTCGAGGGAAACGTTGATACGACGGATGCCGGCGTCCACCAGCAACGGCAGCTTTTTCGCCAGCAGCTGACCATTGGTGGTCAGGCTGATGTCTTCCAGGCCCATCTGGCCGACGGCGGTCATGAAGGCTTCGAGTTTGGGGCTGACCAGCGGCTCGCCGCCAGTGATGCGCAACCGCTCGATGCCGGCCGCTTCGATCAAATACGCCACGCCGCGCGCCATGGCCTCGGCCGACAATTCATCCTGCGCAGCCACCAGCCGCTTGCCGTTGGGCACGCAGTAGGTACACGCGTAATTGCAGGCTGAGGTCAGACTGATCCGCAAATTGCGAAAACGCCTGCCTTGACGGTCAACGATCATGGATCACTCCGGCGATGGACAAGTGGAACGCGCAAAACTTGACTCAGAATTCAAGTTTTGGCAAGTCCCAAGCCTGAGTATATTCCTGCGGTACTGCGCCATATAGCGAAATCATGGCGCAATCAGGCAGCTGAATGGTTCAGCTGCTCGGAGTGTCGGTATCGCGCTTGCGCTTGTTGCCCATGCGCACACCGATGTCCATCAGGAACTGGAAGAAGCCTTCCTGATCTTCCAGCACATTGCTCCAGAACGGCGAGTGATACAGCGCGACAGCGCCATGCACCAGCGCCCAGGATGCGCAGTAATGGAAGTACGGCGGCACGTCTTCGAGTTTGCCTTCGCTGATCCGGCCCTTGATCAGCAGGGTCAGGCGTTCGAAGTTAGAGGCGCGAATCTTGTGCAGCTCCTCGACCATCTCCGGCACTTGATTGCCCTTGACCACTTTTTCTTCCAGGCGGTCGAACAACCGATAACGTTGCGGATCGCGCATGCGGAATTCGAAGTAGGCCCGGGACAGCGCTTCCTTGTCCTTGTCGACATCGGCCGAATGCAACAGCTCGTTCAAATCACGCTCGTAATCGAGCATCAGGCGCAGATAGATCTCCGCCTTGGATTTGAAGTGCTTGTAGATCGTGCCTTTGCCGATACCGACGGCATCAGCAATCATCTCGACGGTGACACTGTCTTCACCTTGGTCGAGGAACAGCTTGAGCGCGGTATCGAGAATTTCTTGCTCGCGGCGACGAAACTCACGGACCTTACGAGGTTCTTTATGCATAAGAAAAGGTCTGTTGGGGGTCAAAATTCGAAGCCGCGTATTATGCCTAACTTACGCAAAAATGCACGGATCATCCGACCATATCTGTGTTTCTTGATGATTTGCCGCAGGCTCGCTGATTGATGAGAACTCTTCCGAAGCGGGCGTATTCCAAAATTGTTTAAAAACCGGGGCCCGTAAACTGGACTAGGCGCAATAGTGATCAATACTTGAACTGTCGGCGAGACATCTCCCCCAAGTGTTGCGCCGATATTGGTACCAACGGACCGCGTACCATTGTTTTACTCCTAATGGTCTTAACCCGGATTCACCCCCCAGAACCCGGGTTTTTTTTGCCTGCGATTTGACCCTGCGTAGCGAGCCGGCCCGCGATGGCGGCATTGAGTCCTAAACCGGTTTCACATGCGCCAAAGGGAACAGCCGCTTGAAGTTCTCGGTGGTCTGCTCGGCAAATCGCTCGTAAGGCTCACCTCGCAACATGGCCAGAAACTCCGCGACTTCCCTGACGTACTGCGGCAGGTTCGGCTTGCCGCGATACGGGATCGGCGCGAGGTACGGCGAGTCGGTTTCCACCAGCAAGCGGTCGGCAGGTACCTTGCTGGCCACATCGCGCAGCGCGTCGGCATTGCGGAAAGTGACAATACCGGACAAGGAAATGTAATAGCCCATGTCCAGCGCGGCCTTGGCCATGTCCCAGTCTTCGGTGAAGCAATGCAGCACGCCCGCCTGTGGCAGTGCCGCCTCACGCAGCAAGCTTAAAGTATCGGCACGGGCGCCGCGGGTGTGGATGATCACTGGCTTGCCGGTCTGCTGGGCCGCTTGCAGGTGCAGGCGAAACGATTCCTGCTGCAACTCGGCCGCTTCCGGCTCGTAGTGATAATCCAGACCGGTTTCACCAATCGCGACGACGCGCGGGTGATTGAGTTCACGCAACAACCAGTCCAATGCGGGCGCAGCACCCGGCTGCACGTCCAGCGGATGCACGCCGACCGAACAGTCGACGTCGTCATAACGTTCGGCCAGGGCTTTGACGTCGGCGGCGTTATCGACACTGACGCCGATGCACAGAAAGTGCCCTACCCCGCGCTGACGGGCCGCATCGAGAGCAGCATCCAGGGAGCCGTCGTGGGCGGCGAGGTCGAGACGATCAAGGTGACAATGGGAATCTACGAGCATAAAAGGGCTGCAACTTACATCGTATGAGTGGGACGGTCGGACTTGAGGGCTCCGGCCAGGTGGTTTTCGATTCGACTGCGCGCCGTGTTGTCGCCGTCGTTGAACTGCACGCCAACGCCGGCGGCGCGGTTGCCCTGAGCGCCTTTGGGGGTGACCCAAGTGACTTTGCCCGCGACCGGAATCTTTTCGGCATCGTCCATCAGGTTCAGCAACATGAAGACTTCATCGCCCAACTTGTAGCTTTTGTTGGTCGGGATAAACAGGCCGCCGTTTCTGATGAAGGGCATGTAGGCCGCGTACAACACGGATTTGTCCTTGATGGTCAGGGACAAAATGCCGTTACGCGGCCCCGGGTTGACGAGTTCATTCATGCGGACCTCCACTGCTGATACACAGAGTCTAGGCGCAGACGATCACTTCTGGGTAGGCAACGAGGCCCATTGCACCAATAGCGCTTCCAGCAACAGCGCCGGATTGAGGTTGGCTTTGCTCATCACCTTCTGACGCTGGGCGAGGATCCAGTCCTGGATAGTCAGGACTTTATCCTGAGCGGCTTTCTGCGCCAGGTACTGAATCACCTTACGCATGTCCGTCAATCCCAGACCGTTTTCATCCTGCGTCAACTGATAGCGCAGGATCAGGCTCGACCAGTCGCAAAACCAGTCGAACAGCAACAACTGCGGAATGGTTTTCCATTCTTCGGCCAATTGCGTCGGCGATTGCTGTTGCTTGAGCAACTTCTTCACGCCCTCCACCACCAGCGCGCGCTGTTCGCGCACACCCTGGGCCTGCAACTTGACCGCGCCCAGCGGAGAACCGGCGGCCAGCGTCAGCAATTCGACGCGCTCCTCTTCCGAACTGTCCGGCAAGGCCTTCGCCAGCCACGCGAGGCTCATCGCTTCGCTCGGCAGTGGGCAGGCCTGCTGCACGCAGCGGCTCTTGATGGTTGGCAACAGGCGACTGGTCTGGTGACTGACCAACAGCAGAACGGTATCGCCCGACGGCTCTTCGAGGCTTTTGAGCAAGGCGTTGGCGGCGTTGACGTTCATCGACTCGACCGGCTCGATCAACACCACTTTGCGCCCGCCCATCTGCGAGGTCTGCACCACGAAGCTGACCAGATCGCGGACCTGATCGACCTTGATCGCCTTGTCGGCTTCTTCCGGCTCGAGGATGTAATTGTCGGGATGGCTGCCAGCCTTCAGCAGGAGGCAGGATTTGCATTCACCGCACGCGTCCTGCGCGGTGGGACGCTGACACAGCAGGCTGGCCATCAAGCGTTCCGCCAGCGCGCGCTTGCCGATCCCGGCCGGGCCATGCAGCAGATAGGCGTGAGCGTGTTGCTTACGACCGGCCAACTGTTGCCAGAGGCTGTCCTGCCACGGATAGGCTTCAGCCACGGGTCAACTCCAGCAGACGCGGCAACAAGGCGTCCAGCGCTTGCTGAACCTGCACCAGCGGCTGGGCGGCATCGACCAGCACATAGCGCGCCGGATCCGCCTCAGCGCGCTTGAGGAACGCACTGCGCACGGCATCAAAAAAGGTTCGGCCTTCGAGTTCGAAACGGTCCAGGCGACCGCGAGCACTGGCGCGGGCCAGGCCCACTTCCACCGGCAGGTCGAAGATCAGCGTCAGGTCCGGGCGCAGATCGCCCTGGACGAAGGTTTCGAGCGTCGCGATGCGCTCCAGCGACAAACCGCGACCGCCGCCTTGATAGGCGTATGTAGAATCCGTGAAGCGATCACACAACACCACCGCACCACGGGCCAGCGCCGGGCGAATCACTTCGGCCAGATGCTGGGCGCGCGCGGCAAACACCAGCAGCAGTTCCGTGTCGGGGTTCATGACTTCATCAACCGGGGCCAGCAGCACTTCGCGAATCCGCTCGGCCAACGGCGTACCACCCGGTTCGCGGGTCAGCAGCACTTCGATACCGGCTGCGCGCAGGCGCTCGGCCAGGTATTCGCGATTGGTGCTTTTGCCGGCGCCTTCCGGGCCTTCCAGGGTAATAAACAAGCCAGTCACGGGCAGTCCTTATCAGAAATTATTGCGGGCTTTGCGGAGCGACAGCTTCCGGCGCGGGCTCAGATGCCGGTGGAGGCGCAGCTTCAGGCGTCGGTGCAGGTTCAGGCGTCGGTTCTTGCGGCGCCACGGAAGGCAAGGCCTCGGGATCAGGATCAGGCGAAGCCGCAGGAATCGGCGCCTCGGCCTCCGGTGCTTCGCCATTCACCGCCTCTGGCCCAGGGATCGGCGCCGGGCTGGAACGATAATCGGCGCGACGCTTGAGCTGGTACTCGCGCACTGCATTGTTATGGGCATCCAGATCATCGGAGAACACATGGCTGCCGTCGCCACGCGCAACGAAGTACAGGCTGTTGCCGGCCACCGGGTTCAAGGCGGCATGGATGGCTTCGCGGCCGACCATGGCAATCGGCGTCGGTGGCAGCCCCGAGATCATATAGGTGTTGTACGGGGTCGCTTCCTTGAGGTGGGCGCGGGTCAGTTTGCCGCTGTAGCGATCACCCAGGCCGTAGATCACCGTCGGGTCAGTCTGCAGCAACATGCCGATCGCCATGCGTCGAACAAAGACCCCGGCAATCTGCCCGCGCTCTTGCGGCACGCCGGTTTCCTTTTCCACCAGCGAGGCCATGATCAGCGCCTGATAGGGTTCGGTGTACGGCGCATCAGCAGAACGTTGATCCCACTCTTTGGCGAGGACTTCGTCGAGGCGATCATAGGCTTTTTTCAGCAGATCGACGTCGCTCATGCCACGCACGAAGCGATAGGTGTCGGGGAAGAAACGACCTTCCGGAAAAATCCCGCGATGACCGAGTTTCTCCATGACCTGGCTATCGCTCAAACCTGCAATTGTCTGCTCGAGCTTTTCATCTTTGGCCAGGGCGGCGCGGACCTGGCGGAAATTCCAGCCTTCGACCAGCGTCACGCTGTACTGCACCATTTCGCCGCGCTTCCACAGGTCGATCAGCCCTTCAACCGTCATGCCCGGAAGCATGCGGTATTCACCACTGTGCAACGGTTGCCTGGGCAGATTGAAGCGCCAGTAAACGCGCAGCCAGAACGCGTCCTTGATGACGCCATCGGCTTCCAGTCGATAGAAGGTGCGGGTGGGTGTCGTGCCTTTGGGCACGTCCAGCAGTTCTTCCTGGGTGATGTTCAGCGGTTGTTCCAGCGCCGAATGGATTTTCCAGGCAGAAGCGCCCAGACACAGCCCCGCCAGTACCAATCCGGTTTCCAGCAGCAGCAAGAATTTACGTCTCACGTATCAAGCATCCAGTAGCGCGCGGGCAATGGTTTGGAGTTTACGGGTGAGCGGCCCAACCGGCCAGCTCAGCGCAGCATAGGCGCGCACCGGCCAAACGCCATACACGCTGTTGCAGACAAAGACTTCATCGGCCCATTGCAGCTGTTCGAGCGTGATGTCGCTCACTTGCGTGGGGATCCCCGATGACTCAGCTTGAAACAATAACTCGGCACGCATCACACCGGCCACGCCGCAGCGTTTCAAATCGGCGGTGATCAGCACACCATCGCGCACCAGGAACAGATTACTGAACACACCTTCGATCACGCGACCGGCCTGATCCAGCATCAAGCCTTCGGCATGTTCGGTATCTTGCCATTCGGAGCGGGCAATCACTTGCTCAAGACGGTTCAGGTGTTTGAGCCCGGCAAGCAAGGGTTGTTTTGAAAGTCGTGTGGTACAGGGGAACAAACGAACGCCCTGCTCGGCGTGCGCAGCTGGATAAGCCGCGGGCGGATTGCCTTGCAAAATGCGTCGGGCTTGCGCCGAAGGATCGGCGGCATAACCGCGCAGACTGTCACCTCGCGTGAGGATGAGCTTGAGCACGCCCTCACCGAGTGCTGCGGCATAGGCCAGCAATTCGTCGCGAACCAGTCCCTGATCCGCAGTGATCGACAGGCGCGAACAGCCTTGTGCCAGCCGCGACAGATGCCGCTCAAGCAACAGCGGCTGTCCGCCACGCACGGCAATGGTCTCGAACAGACCATCACCGTAAGCCAGGCCGCGATCCTTCAGCGACAGAGCGTCAGCCGGCTGACCGTCGACCCAGCTGTCCATCAGTCAGCGAACCGGCGGAACACCAGCGAGCCGTTGGTCCCGCCAAACCCGAAGGAGTTAGACAGCACCACATCGATGTCCATGTTGCGCGCCGTGTGCGGTACGAAGTCGAGGTCGCAACCTTCGTCCGGCTCATCGAGGTTGATGGTCGGCGGCGCGACCTGGCTATTGATTGCCAGCACGCTGAAGATCGCTTCGACCGCGCCCGCCGCGCCCAACAGGTGACCGGTCATGGACTTGGTCGAACTGACCGCCAGCTTGTAGGCGTGATCGCCGAACACCGACTTGATCGCGCAGGCTTCGGCAAGGTCGCCGGCCGATGTCGAGGTGCCGTGGGCGTTGATGTATTGAACCTGATCAACGTTGACCTTGGCATCGCGCAGGGCGTTGGTGATGCAACGTGCAGCACCCGCACCGTCTGCCGGTGGCGAGGTCATGTGGTAAGCGTCGCCACTGGTGCCGAAGCCGATCAGCTCGGCATAGATGGTCGCGCCGCGCGCCTTGGCGTGTTCCAGTTCTTCGAGAACCAGAGCACCGGCACCGTCGGACAAGACGAAGCCATCACGGCCCTTGTCCCACGGACGGCTCGCACGGGTCGGCTCATCGTTGCGGGTCGACAGTGCGCGGGAAGCACCGAAGCCGCCCATGCCCAGACCGCACGCAGCCATTTCGGCGCCACCGGCAATCATCACGTCGGCTTCGTCGTACATGATGTTGCGGGCTGCCATGCCGATGCAGTGCGTACCGGTGGTACACGCGGTGGCGATGGCGTAGTTAGGTCCCTGTGCACCCAGGTGGATGGACAGGAAACCGGAAATCATATTGATGATCGAGCCTGGCACGAAAAACGGAGAGATCCGCCGTGGGCCGGAATCATGCAGGGTGCGGCTGGTTTCTTCGATATTGGTCAGACCGCCAATACCCGAGCCCATGGCCACGCCGATGCGTTCACGGTTGGCGTCAGTGACTTCCAGCCCCGAGTTACGCACCGCCTGAAAACCTGCGGCCAGACCGTATTGAATAAACAGGTCGAGCTTGCGCGCTTCCTTGACCGACAGGTATTCCTCGACATTGAAGCCCTTTACCGAGCCGCCAAAACGGGTGGAATAGGCAGAAAGGTCGGTGTGTTCGATCAGACCAATGCCACTGCGGCCAGCCAGAATGCCCTGCCAACTGCTCGGCACATCCGTGCCCAGTGGCGACAACATACCCATACCGGTGACTACGACGCGTCTACGCGACACAGCACTCTCCTTTTTTCAAATGACGACTTTGCATCAGGCCTAAAGAAAAAACCGCACGCCGTGATGGCAGTGCGGTTTTTCCATGACAGCAAGCAACGATTACAAGCTATTAAGCCTGGTGGTTAGTAACGTAATCGATTGCGGCTTGTACAGTAGTGATCTTCTCAGCTTCTTCGTCAGGGATTTCGGTCTCGAATTCCTCTTCCAGAGCCATCACCAGCTCAACGGTGTCAAGGGAGTCGGCACCCAGGTCTTCAACGAAGGAAGCAGTGTTGACCACTTCTTCTTCTTTAACGCCCAGTTGCTCAGCAACGATTTTCTTGACGCGCTCTTCGATGGTGCTCATACCTTGTTTTCACTCCTAATGGACAAATTCAGGCAGCTGGCCAGTGGGTAAGTGTATAGAAAGACTTTTCAGCTTTTCAACTGAAAGCTTCACTCCTCAAACCCGACAGCCCTCTGCCTATAAATAGATTGCAGCTTTATAACGGATTTTAGACAGCTCGTATGACATTTTTTTGAAGCGATCCGTCACATTTAACTCATGTACATCCCGCCGTTCACCGGGATTGTAGCCCCAGTAACGTAAGCCGCACCGTCCGACGCAAGAAAAGCGACCACAGACGCGATCTCTTGTGCTTGTCCCAGACGGCCCAGCGGAATCTGCGTCTGCAAGGCTTCACGCTGTGCCTCGGGCAATTCGCGAGTCATATCGGTGTCGATGAACCCAGGGGCCACCGAGTTTACCGTAATCGAACGCGAACCGACTTCACGCGCCAGTGCACGGCTGAAACCTTCCAGACCGGCCTTGGCGGCTGCGTAGTTTACTTGGCCTGCGTTGCCCATGGCACCCACAACCGAGCCAATACTGATAATTCGTCCCCAACGGGCTTTGGTCATACCGCGCAAAACGCCCTTGGAGAGGCGGAACAGACTGTTCAGGTTGGTATCGACAACGTCATGCCACTCGTCGTCTTTCATGCGCATCATCAGGTTATCGCGGGTGATACCGGCATTGTTGACCAGGATCGCCGGCGCACCGAACTGTGCAGTGATGCTCGCCAGTACCGCAGCAACGGATTCGTCGCTGGTGACGTTGAGCTCAAGGCCCGTGCCTTGAATACCGTTTTCTTTCAGGGTCGCGGCGATGCGCTCGGCACCGGAAGCGGAGGTCGCGGTACCAATCACGATGGCGCCCTGACGACCCAGTTCCAGGGCGATGGCCTGGCCGATGCCACGGCTCGCGCCGGTGACCAGTGCAACTTTACCTTGCAGGCTCATGCAAGTTTCTCCTGATTCAGGCCAGCGCTGCGCGAGCGGCAGCGAAAGCGTCTGGGGTATTGAGGTTGGATGTCGACACGCCTTCGGCGCAACGCTTGTTCAGACCGGCCAGCACTTTGCCAGGACCGCATTCGACCAATTGGGTCGCGCCCTTGGCAGCCAATGCCTGGACCGATTCAACCCAGCGCACGGGCTTGTAGAGTTGTTCAAGCAGATCACGCTTGAGGGTTTCCAGATCGGCCGGCACATTGGCGCTGACGTTCTGTACCACAGGGATCTGCGGCGACTGCCAGTCGATGGCAGCGATGGACTCGGCGAAACGCTCGGCCGCCGGGCGCATCAGTTCACAGTGCGACGGCACGCTGACCGGCAATGGCATGGCGCGCTTGGCACCACGCGCCTTGCAGCCTTCGATGGCGCGTTCGACCGCCGCCTTGGCACCGGCGATGACCACTTGGCCCGGGGAGTTGAAGTTCACCGCACTGACCACTTCGCCTTGCGCCGCTTCGGCACAGGCTGCCAGCACATCAGCGTCGTCCAGACCGAGGATCGCGGCCATGCCGCCCTGCCCGGCCGGAACGGCTTCTTGCATCAACTGACCGCGACGCTCAACCAGCTTCACGGCGTCACCCAGGCTCAGACTGCCCGCAGCGACCAGGGCGCTGTATTCGCCCAGGCTGTGACCGGCAACATAAGCCGGACGCGCGCCACCTTCGGCCAGCCACAGACGCCACAAGGCGATCGAGGCGGTCAGAATGGCCGGCTGGGTTTTATCGGTTTGATTGAGTTGTTCTTCCGGCCCTTGCTGGGTCAGCGCCCACAGGTCGTAACCCAGGGCATCGGAAGCTTCTTTGAATGTTTCGAGGACAACCGGATGTTGCGCGCCCAACTCGGCCAGCATGCCGAGGGACTGCGAACCCTGTCCTGGAAAGACGAATGCGAGGGAAGCAGACATGTAACGAGCCCCTAATGATCTTGTCGTCGGAGAAATGACGTCCCGCTTGGGGGACGCAAGAAACTGACAGTTGGATGGCCAATTAAACTGAGCGGTCACATTTAAGCATTGTCCGACGAAAACGCCTAAAGCAACAAATCCTCCAGACGACCGTGTATCCGTTCCGGCAGGTTTTCCTGAATCTCGATCAGCGCACGGGAAATAGCGCTTTGAAAGCCCTGCACACCCGCCGAACCATGGCTCTTCACCACAATCCCCTGCAAACCAAGGAAGCTCGCACCGTTGTGCCGCGCAGGCGCGAGGTCGGCTTGCAGACGTTTCATCAACGGCAGCGCCAGTGCGCCGACCATTTTCGAGGCAAGGTTTTTCCTGAACAAGGCTTCGATGCGCCCGGCAATCATGGTCGCCAGGCCTTCGCTCGACTTGAGCAGGATATTGCCGACAAAGCCGTCACACACCACCACATCCGCCTCGCCACGATACAAACCGTCACCTTCGACAAAACCGATGTAATTGATGCCCCGGGCGGCCTGCAACAAAGTGGCGGCCAGCTTGACCTGCTGATTGCCCTTAATGTCTTCAGTGCCAATGTTCAGCAGTGCAACACGCGGGCGAACAATGCCAAGTGTCTCCGCGGCTACCGAACCCATGACAGCGAACTGCAACAAGTGCTCGGCACTGCAATCGACGTTGGCGCCCAGATCGAGCAGCTGGCAGTAACCCTTCTGCGTCGGAATCGCCGCCACCATCGCCGGACGATCAATGCCCGGCAAGGTCTTGAGCACAAACCGCGACAACGCCATCAGCGCACCGGTATTGCCGGCACTGACACAGGCCTGGACCTTGCCATCACGCAGCAACTCCAGCGCCACACGCATCGACGAGTCGGGCTTGCCACGCAGGGCCTGCGCAGGCTTTTCGTCCATGGTGATGACTTCGGACGCCGGCACGATCGACAGGCGCGAGCGATCCACAGCCGATTGGCCAGAGAGCAATTCTTCAAGTAGGGAGGGTTGACCGACGAGGGTCAGGTGCAGCGAGGGTGTAGCAGACAGGCAAGCGAGGCTGGCCTGAACAATGCTGCGGGGACCGAAGTCCCCGCCCATTGCGTCAATCGCGATGACTTGAGCGGACAAGTGATTACTCGTCAGCGCCCTTGTCGATCACTTTACGGCCACGGTATACGCCTTCTGGCGATACGTGGTGACGCAGGTGAACTTCACCGGTGGTTTTTTCTACAGACAGGGTGCTAGCCTCGAGAGCATCGTGCGAACGACGCATGTCACGGGCGGAGCGGGATTTTTTGTTCTGCTGAACAGCCATAATTGATTAACTCCTAAACGTTTGGGTCACGCTTTAACTGCGCCAATACACTGAACGGGTTGGACCGCGTTACCTCGTCCTCGCTCGGTTCGGGCTCATCGAGACCCGCCGGCTGCTGGCATTCTTCCGGATGATGAGCAGGCACAATGGGCAAGGCGAGCAGAAGCTCCTCCTCGATCAGTGACTGCAGATCCAAAGGATCTTCGCCCAGTTCCAGCACGTCATAACCTTTCGGCAACGACTGGGTATTCGCACCCTCCTTCACCACAGCATAACTGCATTCGCTATGGATCGGCAGGGTGACCAGCTCAAGACAACGCTGGCAAACCATTTTGACTTCGGTGTCGATAAAGCTGTGGATGACCACAGATTTACGTTCATCTCGTTCAAAAACGAATTTAGCCTGCACCGTACCGACAGTGTCGGAAAGCGGGTCGCAGAGTCTCTCCAAATCGGCCAGCAGCAGTTCACCTTGAAGGGTGGTGCCACGGTCAGCCAATTTGCGCGGGTCAACGTGAGGTGGAATCGGGTCATTCAACATAGGCGCAGCATTATAGGGATGCACCCAGCCATGTCAAAGGAAATTCAGCCCTGTCCGTCACTTGCAAGCCTCCGCTAGAATTCGCGCCTGACTTTTGGAGTTGCGCATGCTGCCTTTATTACTCGCTTCAAGCTCGGTGTATCGCCGGGAATTGCTGGCCCGCTTGCAGCTGCCGTTCACCTGCAGCTCGCCGGATATCGACGAAAGCCATCGACCGGGTGAGCCCGCCTTCGAACTGGTCAAACGCCTCGCCAAAGACAAAGCCCAGGCACTGGCGGGCAGCCATACCGCTCATCTGATCATCGGCTCCGATCAGGTCGCGGTACTCGGCGAGCGCATTATTGGCAAACCCCACACCTTCGAAAACGCTCGCGAGCAACTGCTGGCCGCGAGTGGTGCCAGCGTGACCTTCCTCACCGGCCTGGCGCTGCTCAACAGCCAGACCGGTGAATGCCAGGTCGATTGCGTGCCGTTCACCGTCCACATGCGCACACTGGATCAGGCACGTATCGAACGCTACCTGCGAGCCGAACAGCCCTACGACTGCGCTGGCAGCTTCAAGGCCGAAGGTTTGGGGGTGAGCCTGTTTCAAAGCACCGAAGGCCCTGACGCCACCAGCCTGATCGGCCTGCCGCTGATTCGCCTGATCGACATGCTGCTGGCCGAAGGCGTGCAAATTCCCTGACCATAAAAAAACCGGCTGCAACGACTCAACGCCGATCCGTTAAGCAATTTCAAATAGCAACGATGAACTGATAGGGCGATAGTCCTATCAGCTGAGTTTTAATCTGACATTTCAAACTTTAAGCGCGCCATGAACATCAGTTCGATCCCTTTTGCGGGGCAGAGCGGGGAAGCGAATGCTTCCAGCGCCGGTGTCGCCTTCAAGACGGTCGGAGCCATTGGCAGTGATCTTGCAAATAATCCAACCCATCTTCAGCATGATTCAAATCCGGGTAACAGATCATCAATCTCTAAAAAACGCACTAGATGTTTCTGCCTAAAATCGGATTTTTTGATGTAAGAAATATTACTATTGATCGTAGTTTATATTGAATCTTCCCAATCTTTAAACACGTTATATGCAGTAAACATTTTACTGTTGATAGAGTGTCGTGATTGCGGCATAACTTAGGCGCTCTTCAAATGGAATTCAAATTATTGCAAGGGATGCTGCATGCAAAATTCTATCGCCTCTCCTCCGCCTTTGACATCATCGAACGCCCTGCCCAACCCACCCACGGAATATCCGGGATTTCTGTCAAATTTTGACAGTGCTCTAAAATGGGATGGAGCGCTTCCGACGGTTACAGTGGCTCACCGTATTGAAACTATCGATATTGAGCCCGACGCATATTCAAAGTTAGTAGCTATTGCGCATTCGGCGCAAGATCAGATAGGAAGTGTTTTTCCGAATGGTACGGCGGGCGTTCGAAATGAAATAGAGGGGCGTATAAGCTCAGCCACTGACGCCCACTCATTCAACAAGCTGGAGGGGGCCTTAAAAAAGAAAATTATTATTGTCGAGCTCCTGCAACGAATTAGGCTGAATAGGTGCTGGTATGAAGCGGATGCATTTTTTGGCACAGATGCATTGTCACTCGACAGCATGGAAAGTGCCGAGCTATTCGCAGCTTATGTGGACGCTGCAGAACACGACGCAGAACGCCTAGGCCTTTATGAAAGCTTCCTGAGATCTCTGACAGCCGCCTACATTAAACGAATACTTGTCGAGGCTGTTTCCATCTTAGACGACGCATCTCCTGCTATAGATGCTGCAATCCATTCTGCCTTAGCTAGAGGTGAAACTACCTACAACTTCAATTTAACCCTTAGTCAATCCGCGCAGGTGGTCACTGTGGCGGGTGCCGCTACCCTCCAAAACGCGGACGGCTGGACCTTCGAGGCAGCGATCCGTAAAAGCACATTGTTGTTGACAGGTCTGAGAGGGGTACTTCTCAGTCCAGCGACAGCGATTGGGATCGGTGCTTTGCTCTATTCACCCACCCTGGGTAACGGCGAGCGTTATCCTCAAACGGCTCTCAAACTATCTGGCAGTACGGTATTGCCAGATGCACCGTCTAACATGAATGAAATCGCCGCTGCCGAAGGAACCATCGATCTTCCCTACCGGATTTATGGTGATCTTGGCCAATACACCCTCGTTGCAACACCGGCGGAGGGGAGCATTTCATCAGCGGTGCCAGTTCGGGCGCTGGAGTTCGACCAGAAGACTAACAGCTACAGTTTCACCTCCGCCGACACACCACCGATCACCCTCAGTTTTCCCATTATCCACTGGGGCAACAGTTCGACAACTTCACCTGCCAGACCCGTGGAAGTACCGCGTTACAGTGGCGTTGAGCTGTTGCCGCTACTCGTACAGCCCGAACCATTGCCTGCGTCCGAGCTGCCGAATTTCAGGGATTGTATCTACTGCTTTCCGATCAACAGCGGCTTGCCGCCGATTTATGTTGTTTTCAATAGCCCTTATGAAGGGGCTACTACGAGAGGAAATTATAGCGGTCGATTTTTTAATCCTGCCAAAGCTGGAGGCCCCATCCTGGATCTGGATTGGACCAAGGCTACCGTGACGAAAGCGGGTATTAAACGAGTGAAATTGCATATTGGACGTTTCAGTCCTTCAGATGCCAATGCCATCATGGCTGATCGACTGAAAAAGATTCTCCAAGGTAAATTAGTAATCACGGCTACCGACAAACGTTTCTATACTCATGAACTCAGAGAGCTTGAACGTTTCAGAAAATTAGGGGTGGCAGACGGTTTAAATCCAAATGATGAAGGCGCTATTTGGAATAGCACTCACGCTGCAACACTGGAAGACTACAAACTAAAAGACGATCCTGAGTTACTCTACACACCTGAAGCCATGGAGGCATACGGCAAACAAATTGAAAGAGAGTACAAACAATTAGGAGGAGCGAATCGATGAGCGTCATTAAAACCATTGCATTAAACGAGAAGCCTGAAGAAGTAATCTTATTTCTTACCAAGAATGAATTAGGCATCTCTTTTCCTCAGCTGGATCGTCTCTATAGCTGGGCTAATTGGGCGCATGTTGCGGATAATATGGGGCTAATGAAAATCGTCTGGGAAATGTGTGACGCGGAATTTATAAAATCTACTGGGACTGGAATTGTCAGGAGCATCAACTGGAGAGAGCCGACGTTCATGGTAGAGGGAAAATATACTTTTGATTGATAATGCTAAGCTTCTGTCACCTTTAGGGCGCGATTAGCAACTATTGTTTGGAAATGTCCGGCTTCCTGATATTAGTGAGAGGATTCTGTCGAACCCAGAGATATGCTTACGCATTGTTTCAGGGTTAGACAATTAACAAAAAGCGAGCGCTTGGCGTAATGCCGGTCAGTTAAGCTGACTGGCATTTTTATTTTCAATACAGTCCTTCCATTGAGTCTGGAGCGGAAGCAAATTTGCAGATCAGTTCCAATGTCCAAACGAGACGCATAAAAAATCCGATGCCCGCGCAGGCATCGGATTTTGATTTCTAGCAGCCACAGAATCAACGCATCGACGGACCGTGAAAGCCCATCCACATCGCCAATTGCTCAGCAACGCTGGCACCGAGCTTTTTCGAGAAGCGATCGAACGGCGATTCCTGAACAGTGAAGTCCACCAGTTCTTTCTCGCCAATCACGTCACGAGCCACCGAACTAGCATTGCCCAAGCCATCAATCAGACCGAGCGGCAGCGCCTGCTCTCCGTTCCAGACCAACCCGGAGAACAGCTCCGGATGCTCTTTGTCCTTGAGGCGATCACCACGACCCTTCTTCACGCTGTTGATGAACTGCTGGTGCGTGGTATCCAGCACACCCTGCCAGAACTGAGTTTCCTCTGGCTTCTGCGGCTGGAACGGATCGAGGAACGACTTGTGCTCGCCCGACGTATACGTCCGACGCTCCACACCCAGTTTCTCCATGGTGCCGACAAAGCCGTAGCCGGCCGCCGTCACACCAATAGAGCCCACCAGGCTCGCCTTGTCGGCGTAGATCTGGTCTGCCGCACTGGCGATATAGTAAGCGCCGGAAGCGCCCAGGTCCGAGATCACCGCGTACACCTTGATATCCGGATGCAAACCACGCAGACGAACGATTTCGTCATACACATAACCCGACTGCACCGGACTGCCGCCCGGGCTGTTGATACGCAGGATGATACCTTTGACCTTATCGTCCTCGAAGGCCGCGCGCAGGCTGCCGACGATGTTGTCGGCGCTGGCCGATTCCTTGTCGGCGATCATGCCAACCACATCGATCAATGCGGTGTAGTGGGAGCTGCGGGTCGCACTCTTTTCCATGTCCATCAGCGGTGTGAACAGGATCAGCGCCACAAACAGGTACACGAACGTCAGCAACTTGAAGAAAATCCCCCAGCGACGGGAGCGGCGCTGTTCCTGCACGCCGGCCAGCAGGGTCTTTTCCAGCAGCTTCCAGCTTTTTTCGTCACCGCTCTCTACGCTCGCCTTGGCGGGCGCTTTCCATTCGTCGGTCATGACATCTACCCCAGCAAAAACCTGTTAAGCCCGCTGATTCAGCCAGGCATGCAATTCTGAAAAACGATCAATGGCCAGTGCCGGCTCGAACAACTTCAACGCCTCGATCGATTGCGCGCCGTAGCTGACCGCCACCGAGTCCATGCCGGCGTTGTGCGCCATCTGCAAGTCGAAGGACGAATCGCCGACCATCAGCGCTTGCTCGGGCCGAACCTCGCAATGCGCGAGGATCTGCTCAAGCATCAGCGGATGCGGCTTGCTGGCGGTTTCGTCGGCGGCGCGGGTGATATCAAAATAATCTTCCCAACCGTGCGACTTCAGCACCCGATCCAGCCCGCGACGGGCCTTACCGGTCGCCACAGCCAGATGATAACCCTCGGCACGAAACGCCTCCATCGACTCGACAACACCTTCGAACAACGGCGAAGGCACCGCCTCGGCGGCGATGTAGTGATCGGCATAGTGCTGACGGAACGCTACAAGCTCGGTATCGCCAATCTCGGGATACAAGGTGCGAATCGCCTCAGGCAAACCCAGGCCGATGATGCCCTTGACGGCAAAATCATCGCGCAACTGAAATCCGGAACGCTCGGAGGCGACATGCATCGCCTCCACAATCCGACCAATGGAGTCGGCCAACGTGCCATCCCAATCGAAAATCAGCAGCTTGTAATCAGATTGGCGCACTCAGTCGCTCCACGGTCTTGGACCACATTTCGTCCACAGGCGCCTGCAATTTCAGCTCGCTACCATCCGGCAGCGGCACGGTCAGCATGTAGGCATGCAGGAACAGACGCTTGCCGCCCAGATCGCGGATTTCCTTGCTGAAACCTTCGTCGCCATACTTGGTATCGCCGGCGATGCAATGCCCGGCGTGCAGGGTATGAACGCGGATCTGGTGGGTCCGACCAGTGATCGGTTTGGCTTCGATCAGGGTGGCGAAGTCGCCGAAGCGGCGCAGGACCTTGAACACGGTCACCGACTCCTTGCCCTCCTCCTCATCGACTTCGACCATACGCTCGCCGGAGCGCAGATTGCTCTTGCCCAGCGATGCACGAACCTGCTTGATCGAGGCCGCCCAGTTACCGCGGACCAGCGCCATGTAGCGCTTGTCGACGCCATCGCCGCGCAACGCCGTGTGCAAGTGACGCAACATGCTGCGCTTCTTGGCGATCATCAGCAGGCCGGAGGTATCACGGTCGAGACGGTGAACCAGTTCGAGCTCCTTGCAATCGGGACGCAACTGACGAAAGGCTTCGATCACTCCGTAAGTCAGACCGCTGCCGCCATGGACCGCGATACCGCAAGGCTTGTTGATCACGATCAGCGCTTTGTCTTCGAAGACAATCGAGGCTTCGAGGCGTTGCAGCAAGCCCTGGGCCAGCGGCACCGGCTCATCGCGCTCAGGCACGCGAACCGGCGGCACGCGCACGATATCGCCCGCCTGCAGCTTGTATTCGGGCTTGATCCGACCTTTGTTCACCCGCACTTCGCCTTTGCGCAAAATGCGGTAAATCAAGGTCTTGGGCACGCCTTTGAGCCGAGCGAGAAGGAAGTTATCAATACGTTGGCCGGCATATTCCGGCGAGACCTCCAGCAGTTGTACGGCTGGGGTCGGAGGGGTAGTCGTCGTCATGGCGCGGATGATAACAATTTTTTATGGAATTGAAGCACTTAATCATTGCTGCTATAGTCGCGAACGCCGCCAAAAGCGGCCTGGACAGCGGACCAACGGTCAAAAACCGGCCCTGACCAACGCAATTCACCAGGACGCGAGGCCGTCCTACGGGGCTTTCGCTACGTAACGGTGGAGTTTGCAGCTGTAACGAGCGCAGGTGACATGAGGCCTGAATCATGCCGCAAAGCAGAGTTTTAACTCGCCTTGCGAGCAAATATTCACGGCCAGTTCACAAAGTGCAGTCAGCCACGAACGACCCTGAGCGAACGCTTCGGAAACAACGCCTAAATTAGCCATGATGCGTGACCTCCCCCTTCGGAGCTCACGGTAAATGCCAACCCGCTGCGGATTCTGCGCGCGGCAGCACCCGAATTATCAGGGATACGTGTAGGGTGGAGATGCACAACCGCTGGACTGTGTAGCAATAGGCTTTATCAAGACGCTTCATCTCGTCCACAGCCGCTGGTTGATTCCTCCTCCTGACTGAGTGCTTAAGTAGCCACAGCAAGCAGGACGCGTACGTCGCGACACCGGCCCAATTGGTCGGGGTTCGCTAGACACTGGAGTAGCCAACTACTCCTGACGCACCTGACACCGACCGTGAGAAGTCGTGTGTGCCGAACGCCGTTTCCGGCAGCCCGGAAACCGACGGTACTACATGAAAAGAATGCTGATTAACGCAACTCAACCCGAAGAGTTGCGTGTTGCACTGGTAGATGGCCAACGCCTCTACGACCTGGACATCGAATCCGGTGCACGCGAGCAGAAGAAGGCCAACATCTATAAAGGCCGGATTACTCGCATCGAACCAAGCCTTGAGGCTGCCTTTGTCGATTTCGGCTCCGAGCGCCACGGCTTCCTGCCCCTCAAAGAAATCTCCCGCGAATACTTCAAGAAAGCCCCCGAAGGCCGCGTCAACATCAAGGACGTCCTGAGCGAAGGCCAGGAAGTCATCGTTCAGGTCGAAAAAGAAGAACGTGGCAACAAGGGCGCCGCCCTGACCACCTTCATCAGCCTGGCCGGTCGTTACCTCGTTCTGATGCCGAACAACCCGCGTGCCGGCGGTATCTCCCGTCGCATCGAAGGTGAAGAGCGCAACGAACTGCGTGAAGCCCTGAACGGTCTGGTTGCCCCGGCCGACATGGGCCTGATCGTGCGCACTGCGGGCCTTGGCCGCAGCAGCGAAGAAATGCAGTGGGACCTCGATTACCTGCTGCAACTCTGGACCGCCATCAAAGAAGCTTCGCTGGATCGTTCCGCGCCATTCCTGATCTACCAGGAAAGCAACGTGATCATCCGCGCCATCCGCGATTACCTGCGCCAGGACATCGGCGAAGTGCTGATCGACAGCGTTGAAGCCCAGGACGAAGCCCTGACCTTCATCCGCCAGGTGATGCCGCAGTACGCCAGCAAGATCAAGCTGTACGAAGACAGCGTTCCGCTGTTCAACCGTTTCCAGATCGAAAGCCAGATCGAGACCGCTTTCCAGCGCGTCGTTGAACTGCCTTCCGGCGGCTCCATCGTTATCGATCCGACCGAAGCCCTGGTGTCCATCGACATCAACTCGGCGCGCGCCACCAAAGGCAGCGACATCGAAGAAACCGCCCTGCAGACCAACCTTGAAGCCGCCGAAGAAATCGCCCGTCAGTTGCGCTTGCGCGACATCGGCGGCCTGATCGTCATCGACTTCATCGACATGACCCCTGCCAAGAACCAGCGCGCCGTGGAAGAGAAAGTCCGCGAATGCCTGGAAGCCGACCGCGCTCGCGTGCAAGTCGGTCGCATCTCGCGCTTCGGCCTGCTGGAAATGTCCCGTCAGCGCCTGCGTCCATCGCTGGGCGAAAGCAGCGGCATCGTTTGCCCGCGTTGCAACGGCACCGGCATCATTCGTGATGTTGAATCGCTGTCGCTGGCGATCCTGCGCCTGATCGAAGAAGAAGCCCTGAAAGACCGCACCGCCGAAGTTCGCGCCCAAGTGCCAATCCCGGTGGCTGCGTTCCTGCTCAACGAAAAACGCAACTCGATCACCAAGATCGAACTGCGCACCCGTGCCCGCATCGTCATTCTGCCGAACGATCACCTCGAAACGCCGCACTTCGAAGTTCAGCGTCTGCGCGATGACAGCCCGGAAGCCGCAGTCGGCCAGTCCAGCTACGAAATCGCTGCTGCCGCTGCCGAAGTCGAAGAAGTCCAGCCAGCCGCTGCGACCCGCACCCTGGTTCGCCAGGAAGCCGCGGTCAAGACCGCTCCGGCCCGCGCCAACGCCCCGGTTCCGACCGAAGTCGTCGCTGCCGCGCCAGTGGCCGCACCGGTTGCCGCGCCAGAACCAAGCCTGTTCAAAGGCCTGGTGAAGTCGCTGGTCAGCCTGTTCGCGACCAAGGAAGAGCCTGCTGCTCCGGTTGTGGTTGAAAAACCAGCGACCACCGAGCGTCCGCCGCGTAACGAAGAGCGTCGCAACGGTCGTCAGCAGAGCCGCAACCGTAATGGTCGCCGCGATGAAGAACGCAAGCCTCGTGAGGAACGTGCACCGCGTGAAGAGCGTGCTCCCCGTGAACCACGCGAAGCCCGCGAAGAAACCCCAGCCGTAGCCCGCGAAGAACGTGCTCCACGTGAAGAGCGCGCACCTCGCGCACCTCGTGAAGAACGTGCACCGCGCGCTCCACGCGAAGACCGCAAGCCACGCGGTGATCGTGAAGAGCGTCCGGTTCGTGAACTGCGCGAGCCTCTGGATGCCGCTCCAGCCGCTGCTGCCGCGACTGCGACTGCTACTGCAACCGCTGAAGAACGTCCGGCTCGCCAGCCACGTGAAGAACGCGCTCCACGCCCTCCGCGTGAAGAACGTCAGCCACGTGCTGAACAAGCGGCTGCCGCCGTTGCTGAAGAAGAGCTGACCTCCAACGAAGAGCAACTGCCGGAAGACGGTCAGGAAGGCGCCGAAGGCGATCGTCCACGCCGCCGCTCCCGTGGCCAGCGTCGTCGCAGCAACCGTCGCGAGCGTCAACGCGATGCCAACGGCAACGTGATCGAAGGTTCGGAAGAATCCGAAGGTAACGAAGCTGGCGAAAGCAACGAAGCACCAAGCACTTCTGATCTGGCCGCAGGCTTGGCTGTTACCGCAGCCGTTGCCAGCACCGTGATCAGTGCACCTGCTGAAGCACAAGCTCACGAGCAAGCTGAACGCGCCACGGCGTCTGTTCAGGAAACCGCTCCGGTTGAAGCGCCAGTGGTTGAAGCTACGACTCCGGTCGAAGCGACTGCCGCTCCGGAAATCGAAGTGGCGCCGGTTCGCGAAGCGTTTGTTCGTGAAGAAGCCCAATCTGTGGTTGAAGCGACTGTCGTCGCCGAGCCAGTGGTTGCTGCCGAGCCTGCTGCCGAAACCGTCACCGAAACCGTGACCGAAGCTGTCCGTGAAGTTCGTGAAGAACAAACCGCGTTCAACTGGGTTGCCGAGCCGGTTGCTGTTGAAGCACCAGCACCTGCACCAGTGGCCGAAGCTGAAGTGTCTGAAGCGATGGTTTCCGAGCCAGTGGTTGTGGCTGCCGAACCTGCTCCAGTCGTTGAGGCACCGGCTCCGGTTGTTGCCGAAGTGGCTGAACCAGCCGTTGAAGCGGCCCCGATCAGCGCCCTGACGCCAAGCGGCCGTGCGCCGAACGACCCACGTGAAGTGCGTCGTCGCAAGCGTGAAGAAGAGCGTCTGCAGAAGGAAGCCGAACTGGCTGCCGCTGCCGCACCGGTTGAAGCGCCTGTCGCTGCCGAACCGGCTCCGGTTGTTGCTGAAGTGATCGAAGCGGCACCTGTTGCCGAATCCGTCATCGAAGAAGCACCGCGCTCCGTTCAGGAAGCCGTAGAGCAACACGAACAAGCCCAGGAAAAAGAGCACGAGCCTAAACCTCTCGTCTAACTCCTAGGCCATAAAAAGCCCCGTCTGGTCACCCAGGCGGGGCTTTTTTATGCCTCCAAACATCACCGCAATCCCCTGTAGGAGTGAGCCTGCTCGCTCCCACAGGGGATTTATGCAGGCTTGAAGGTCAGTGATTCAGGCACATCGACGTCCCACAGCACTCCGGGATCATCCACTGCCACTTCAACCACCCTGCCCTTCGCAAACAGCGGCTTGGCCCCTCGATCACCCGACAACCCCATCAACCCCGGTCCAAAACTGCGGCCGAACCCCACCGGATGCCCAAACTCCCCCCCCAGCACCGGCACGATGATCGCATCTTCAGCCACACCCGCCAGCAGGCTCTCAACCGTCGCAGGCAGGATAAACGGCATATCCCCCAACACTATCAACCAGCCACTGCACTGCGGACACGCCGCCACACCCGCCGCAATGCTGTCGCCCATGCCCGTCGAGTCGATCAACACAATCTCGCAGCCATACGCTTGAGCCATGCGAATCACCTGCGGACGGTCCTCTGTCGTCACCAGTACGCGTTTAACCAACGAAACCGGCAAGCTCATCAACACCTGCTCGATCACCGAACGAACCGCACCGTCGCGCCCCGTGCAATCGGCCAACAACTTGTCTTTATCTGCCCCCGCCACCTGACGAAAACGACTGCCCTGCCCGGCCGCCAGCACGATGACGCCGATGGATTCATTCATATAGCCTCCTGCAACGGCTTCTTTTGTTTCAGTTCGACACCGTTCTTGATCGCCACAATTTCGGCCATCAGTGACAAGGCGATTTCCGCCGGACTGTGGCTGCCAATGTGCAACCCCACCGGGCCATGCAGACGCTCGATAGCGCCTGGCGACAAGCCCAGTTCGGCGAGGTTTTCCCGGCGCTTCAGGCTGTTGACCCGAGACCCCAGCGCGCCGACATAAAAGGCTCTGGAGTCCAGCGCCGTCAGCAGCGCCATGTCATCCAGGCGAGGATCATGAGTCAGGGCGACGATGGCCGTGCGTTCGTCAGTCTGAATGTTCAGCACCGCTTCATCCGGCATGCCCGAGACAAAACGACCGTGCTGCTCTTCCCAGCCGTACACAAACTCGGTGCGTGGATCGCAGATCAGCACTTCGAAATCCAGCAACCGCGCCATCTCGGCGACGTAACGGGACAATTGCCCCGCGCCGATCAGCAACAGGCGCCAACGCGGACCATAAATGGCGCGCAGCGTGGTGCCGTCAAAACTCAGCACATCGGATTTGCTCGCTGACTGCACGACCACTTCACCGGTCGCAATATCCAGCGAACGAGCGACGATTTCATGGGCCTCACAGCGCGCCAGCAATTCGGCCACCCAACGCGGATCGCCGACCCGCTCCTCGGTCAGGCGCAACGTGCCGCCGCAGGGCAAACCGAACCGCGCGGCCTCCTCGCGAGTGACGCCGTAGGTGATCAACTGCACCGGCGGCCCATCCGCCGGGATACGCCCATCGTGCAGCCGGGCAATCAGGTCATCCTCGACACAACCGCCCGACACCGAACCGATCACCACGCCATCTTCACGCAAGGCCAGCATGGCACCAGGTGCCCGGGGCGCGGTGCCCCAGGTCTGGACCACGCTGTACAGCACCACCCGCTGACCGGCGCGGCGCCATTCGAGCACGCTGCGCAGGACGTTCAGATCGACGCTGTCCATCAGGCTTGCGCCTTCTGCCAACCTTGCAGCTGAAAGCGAACCGGCAGGTTGCGGATGCGTTTGCCGGTAGCGGCGAAGATCGCGTTGCACAGCGCCGGGGCAATCGGTGGCACGCCCGGTTCACCGACACCACCCAAGGGCACAACACCTGGCGGGGTGACCAGATGCACCGCGACTTCCTTGGGCGCCAGTGACATGCGCGCCACTTCGTACATGTGGAAGTTGTCCTGCTGGACCTTGCCGTCCTTGAAGCTGATTTCCCCCAGCACCGCATTGCCCAACCCCATGACGCAGGCGCCCTCGAACTGCGAGCGGATGCGCTCGGGGTTGATCTGCGGCCCGCAATCCACGGCGATGTCAGCCTTGTGCACGATCAACGTGCCGTCGTCTTTGACTTCGACCTCGATCACCGCCGCCACATAGGTGACGAAGCTGTAATGCACCGCCAGCCCCAGGCCTCGGCCCTTGGGCAGTTCACGCCCCCAACCCGCGGCTTTGGCAGCGGTTTCCAGTACCGTGCGCAGGCGGCCGGTATCGATCGGATAGCGCTCGGGGGATTCGCCGTAGTTCCACTCTTCACTCAACGTGCGCGGATCGATCTGACGGTCCGGGCCAAGCAACTTGATCTGGTACTTGAGCGGATCCTGACCGGCCTTGTGCGCCAGTTCATCGACGAAGCTCTGAATCGCAAAACCGTGCGGGATGTTCGACACCGAGCGATACCAGCCGACGCGGGTATGCACCGTCGCCTCCGGGTTTTCCAGGCGCACGTTGGGAATCGCGTAGGCCATGTTGGTGAACCCCATGCCCAACTCAAACGCCGCCTCATGGTTCATGCCCGGTGCAAACAGCGCGGTGATGCTCGGGGCCACGGTGCGGTGCAGCCAGCCGGAGGGCAGGCCATCCTTGTTCAGGCTGGCCTTGAGGTACTCGGCCGACACGGTGTGGAAATAGGAACAGTGGATGTCGTCTTCGCGAGTCCATTGCACCCGCACGGCCTTGCCGGGGAACTCTTTGGCGAGGATTGCCGCTTCGATGATGAAGTCAGGCTTGGATTTGCGTCCAAAACCGCCACCGAGCAAGGTGACGTTGAACGTGACGTTATCGAACGGAACGCCGAGGCGCTCGCCGATCCGTGTCCGGGTGACCTGTGGCGCCTGACTCGGCCCCCAGGCTTCGCAGACGCCGTCCTTGAAGCGGGCAATGGCGACCATCGGCTCCATCGGTGCCTGCGCCAGGTGCGGCAAGTAATAGGACGCTTCGAGGGTGCTGTCGGCGTTCTTCATCGCTTCGTCGATGCTGCCGGTATTGCGCACCACTTTGCCGGGCTTGAGGGACGCCGCTTCCAGCTCCTTGCGATAGGCAATCGAGTCATAACTGGCGTTCGGGCCGTCATCCCATTCGATCTTCAGCGCCTCGCGGCCCTTGATCGCCGCCCAGGTGTTGCTGGCCACCACGGCCACGCCGCCCAATGGTTGAAATTCGGACGGCAGCGGGCTGCCTTCGATTTGCACGACCTTGATTACGCCGGGGACTTTCAGCGCAGCGCTGGAGTCGACGGACTTGACCTTGCCGCCGTACACCGCCGGACGCGCAATGGTGGCGTAGAGCATGCCGTCGAAATGCACGTCGGCCCCGTAAATGGCGCGGCCGTTGACGATGTCGGCACCGTCGATGGCCTTGGTGCCTTCCTTGCCGATGTAGCGAAACTCCGACGGATCTTTGAGCCGTACGCTGTCACGCGCAGGCACCGCCAGCGCACTGGCTGCCACGGCCAATGCGCCATAGCCCAATTCACGACCGGACGGTTTGTGGATGACTTTGTGCAATTGCGCATGGCACTCGGCGACCGGCACTTTCCACTGCTCGGCAGCGGCCTGTTCCAGCATGGTTCGCGCGGCGGCACCGCAACGGCGCATCGGCTCGTACCAGTGACGCATGCTGCGCGAACCGTCGGTGTCCTGGTTGCCGAAACGCACTTCGTCGCCCGGCGCCTGCTGCACCTTCACCATCGCCCAGTCGGCGTCCAGTTCATCGGCCACCACCATCGTCAGGCTGGTGCGTACGCCCTGGCCCATTTCCGAACGGTTGCAGACCACGGTCACCGTGCCATCGGCGGCGATGCTGACGTAGACCTTGGGATCATCGATCGCGCCGTGGGGCATGCCGTCGGCGCCGAACTTCTTCGAGGCCTCTTCAGCGAAAACGTCCTGCCAGCCCCAACTGGCCGCCAGCACCAAGGCACTGGTCGCACCGACCCCTTTGAGGAAACCGCGGCGGCTCAAGTTACTGAGGTTGCTCAGGGCAAAATCATTCGGTAGCTGGTTCATGCCTTGGCCTCCTTCAAGTGAGTGGAAGCCTGACGGATGGCCGTCTTGATGCGGTTGTAAGTCCCGCAGCGGCAAATGTTGCCGACCATCGCCTCTTCGATCTGCGCATCCGTAGGATTGGGGTTGGTCTTGAGCAGCGCCGTCGCCGACATGATCTGCCCGCCCTGGCAAAAACCGCACTGGGCCACGGCGGTGTCGAGCCAGGCTTGCTGGACCACTTGCCCAACCGGATCGGCGTGCAGATTGTCGATGGTGGTGACGTTCTGGCCGACCACCGAACCAATCGGCGTAATGCAACTGCGCGCCGGTGATCCGTCAATGTGAATCGTGCACGCGCCGCACAGGCCCATGCCGCAGCCGAATTTGGTGCCGTTGTAACCGGCGACGTCGCGGATAGCCCAGAGCAGCGGCATGTCTTCGGTGACGTCGAGTGGATGGTCTTGACCGTTGAGTTTCAGGGTAATCATGGGCACGCCCGCATAGATCTTGGGTTATGGGGTCGAGCAATCTGCCGTGGGATCTTGGTTCGTGATACGCAGATCGACTCAGGCTAATGAGGCTCTCTTATGCGACGGGAATGTCTGCACCGGGCCTTTGATGGAGCAAATGCTTGCATCGTTAGGTGGCTAAGTTAACCCAGCATTAACAAAAAAGCCCTGCACAGTGGAAGTGTGCAGGGCTTTGAGATCAGTCCTGAAAGCTTAGCTTCAATACTGGTTGGGCTCCATTTCCAGATCGACATGGAATCGTTCTGAAATGTCTTTCTGGATTCGCTGCGCCAGGTTAAGCAGTTGCAGCCCCGTGGCACCGCCGTAATTGACCAGCACCAGCGCCTGTAACTTATGCACGCCGGCATCCGCGTCGCGGAAACCCTTCCACCCTGCCCGCTCGATCAACCAGCCCGCGGCCAGTTTCATTTGCCCGTCGGGTTGCGCATACGCCACCAGATCCGGGTATTCACCCTTGAGCCGGGCGACCAGCGCCGCCGGCACCAGCGGGTTTTTGAAGAAGCTGCCGGCATTGCCCAGCACCGCCGGGTCCGGGAGCTTTTCATTGCGTATGCTGCAAATCGCCTGGCTGACATCCGTCGCCGTCGGCTGCTCGATGCCTTGCTCGGTCAGGCGCTGACGCACCGGGCCATATTCCAGATGCAAGTGCGCGGCACGGTCGAGGGTGAAACGAACGCGCAGGATCAACCAGCGTCCCGGTTCCTGCTTGAACAGGCTGTCGCGGTAAGCAAAGTTGCACTCAGCCAAGGTGAAATCCCGCAGCTCGCCGGTCTGGCGATCCAGCGCGGTCAGGCCGGCGAACACGTCCTTGATCTCGACCCCGTACGCACCGATGTTCTGCATCGGCGCCGCACCGACGGTGCCGGGGATCAGGCTGAGGTTTTCCAGGCCCGACAAACCCTGCGCCAGGGTGTGTTGCACGAACGGATGCCACGGCTCGCCGGCCTCGGCTTCGATCACGACGTTGCGGCCGTCATCGCTGAGGATGCGAATCCCGCGGGTGGCCATGCGCAGCACCAGCGACTGGATATCGGCGGTCAGCAGCAGATTGCTGCCGCCGCCAATCACCAACAACGGCACGTCATGCTCTGCGGCGTAGGCCAGGGCCTCTCGCACGTCGGCATCGCTATGCGCCTCGGCGAACAGGCGAGCCTGAACGTCGACACCAAAGCTGTTGAACGGTTTGAGCGAAACCTGTGATTGCACCTGCAAACTCATAGCCGTCCCTTCAATTCGATCACCAGCAAGTCACTGGCGCGCTCGATCAGGTCCAGCACCTGTTCGAAGCCCTGGTCGCCGTCGTAGTACGGGTCCGGGACTTCATCGAGTTCCGACTGAAAGCGACGCAGGAACAAGTCCAGCTCGGCTTTACCCTTGGCCGGTTGCAGGGCCTTGAGGTGGCGCAGGTTGCTGTTGTCCATCGCCAGGATCAGGTCGTAAGTGGCGAAATCGGCGCGGCTGACTTGCTGGGCACGCTGGGCGGACAAATCGTAGCCACGCAGTTTGGCCGCGGCCTGGCTACGTTTATCCGGAGCCTTGCCGACATGCCAGTCACCGGTGCCGGCGGAGGCGACTTCAATCTGATCGGCCAGCCCCGCTTCGCGCAGTTTGTGCCGCAGCACGCCTTCGGCCGTTGGAGAACGGCAGATGTTGCCCAGGCACACGAACAAAACGCGCATCAGGCCTCCAGCAGGCGACGAACGCGCTCAAGATCTTCAACGGTGTCGACCCCGGTCGGCGGTGCGATCAACGCGTCGGCGACGTGAATCCGCACGCCGTGCCACAGGGCACGCAGCTGTTCCAGGGATTCGGTGTTTTCCAGCCAGCACGGGCCCCAACTGACGAAGTCATGCAGGAAACCGGCGCGGTAGGCATAAATGCCGATGTGACGGCGATACGGCACGCCTTCCGGCAATTGCTCGCGGCTTTTGGCGAAGGCATCACGGGCCCACGGCAAGGTCGAACGACTGAAGGTCAGCGCCAGACCATCAAGGTCGCTGACGACCTTGACCACGTTGGGATTGAACAGGGTTTCCACGTCTTCGATCGGCTCGGCCAAGGTGGCCATGCGCGCTTCGGTGTGGGCCGCCAGGTTAGCCGCGACCTGATCGATCACGCTCGGCGGGATCAGCGGCTCGTCACCCTGGACGTTGACCACGATGGCGTCGGGCGCCAGGCCCAGCTTCGCGGCGACTTCGGCCAGACGGTCGGTGCCGGAATTGTGGTCTTCGCGGGTCAGCACCACTTCAGCGCCGAAGGCATTGCACGCCTCGACAATGCGCGCATCGTCAGTGGCAACCACCACGCGCTGGGCGCTGCTTTTGCTCGCCTGTTCCCAGACGTGCTGGATCATCGGCTTGCCGGCGATCAGCAGCAGCGGTTTGCCCGGCAAGCGGGTCGAGGCATAACGCGATGGAATGACAACGGTAAAGGCTGTGGTCATTTATCCAGACGCTCGTCGGTGGTCAGGGTGCGGGCTTCGGTTTCGAGCATCACCGGAATGCCATCGCGGATCGGGTACGCAAGGCCGGCGCCCTTGCTGATCAGCTCGGTCTTGTCGGCGCTGAGCTTGAGTGGGCCTTTGCAGACCGGGCAAGCGAGGATGTCGAGCAATTTGGTGTCCATGAGCATTCCCTGGATAAAAACGGAGTTAAGGCAAAAGACGAGCCGGCAACAGGCGCATCAGCTGTGTATCGAACCAGGCCACGAAGGCCGGCGATGGCACAGCATCGACCGCCAGGTACCACCAATCGGCGGCGGCGAAGGCACGGCACTTCACCGCGTCCTTTTCAGTCATCACCAACGGCAATGACGGTGTGAAATTCAAGGCCTGCACGCTGTATTCGGCATGGTCGGCAAACGCATGCGGGACAGGTTTGCAGTGTAGCGTTTCGAGGGTGGTGAAGAAACGCTGCGGATTGCCGATTCCGGCTACGGCATGCACCGCCTGGCCTGCGGGGAAGTGGTCGAGGGGACGTCGTTCACCGCTGAGCAAATTGATCAGGGCGGTCGGTTGCAGCTGGAAGGCAAACCCGCCGTCGCGGTCCTCTGCGGCGCCGTTGTAGAGCACCGCGTCGACGCTTTGCAGGCGTTCGACTGGCTCGCGCAACGGTCCGGCCGGCAGGCAACGCTGGTTGCCCAGGCCTCTGACGGCGTCGATCAGTACCAGTTCGAGGTCGCGGGCCAGGCGGTAATGCTGCATGCCGTCATCGGACAGGATCAGGTCCAGCGGCTCGCTCGCCAGCAACGCTTTTACTGCGCTGCTGCGGTCCGGGTCGATCATCAACGGCACGCCGGTACGCTGGACGATCAACAACGGTTCATCGCCCGCCACCTCGGCACTTTGGTCGGCTTCGACCCGCCACGGCAGCTGCGGCGGCTTGGCACCGTAACCACGACTGACCACACCGACCCGCAACCCGCTGCGCTGGCAATGCTCGATCATCCACAGGATCAGCGGCGTCTTGCCCGTGCCGCCGACGGTGATATTGCCGACCACGATCAGCGGCACGGGCGGTTGATAGATCTCGCCCTCACCTGCCAGGAATCGCTTGCGCTTGTTCATGACCACCCGCCGATACAGCCACTCCAGTGGCTGCAACAGCTTCAGGGCCGGATGACCTTCGTACCACGCGGCGAGCAAGCGATCAGACATGGCCATCAATGCGCGGGCGCCGCCTCGACAGTGGTCATGCGCAAATGGCTGAAACCGAGCTTGCCGGCGGCGTCCATGGCGGTAATGACAGACTGATGTTGAGTCTTGCCGTCAGCGCTGATGGACAGCGGCAGGTTGGTGTCGCCGTTGGACTCTTTTTGCAGCGCGTCCATCACGGTCGCCAGGTCGCTCTTGGGCAGGACTCGATTGTTCACCGAGAACACGCCTTCAGCGTTGATAGTAATGTCCACTTGCTTGGCTGGTTGATCGTCAGCCGACGCGCCGCTGACCGCTTCCGGCAGTTCGACGCGCAACTGGGTTTCTCGGGTAAAGGTGGTGGTCACAACGAAAAACAGCAGCAGGACAAACACCACGTCGATCAGCGACACGAGATTGATGTCCACGTTCTCCCGTTGCTTGCGGCGGAATTTCACGCTTTTTTGCCCTCGGACAAGTCCACGTCACGGTCGCCCTGCACCACTTCAACCAGCTTGATGGCTTCCTGCTCCATCCCCACCACCAGCTCATCGATGCGCCGTTGCAGGAACCGGTGGAAGAAGACCGAGGGGATGCCGACGATCAGGCCCGAGGCCGTGGTGATCAACGCTTTGGAGATACCGCCGGCCAGCACTGCGGCGTTGGTGGTCATGCCCGTGCCCATGAACGAACTGAAGATATCGATCATGCCCAGCACCGTCCCCAGCAAGCCGAGCAGCGGGGCCATGGCGGCGATGGTGCCCAGGGCGTTGATGTAACGCTCCAGTTCATGGATGACCCGGGCGGCGGCCTCTTCGATGCACTCTTTCATGATCTCGCGACCATGCTTGGAGTTGGCCAGGCCCGCCGCCAGGATTTCACCCAACGGCGAGTTGGCGCGCAGTTCCTTGAGTTTTTCTTTATTGAGTTGTTTGTCTTTGATCCAGACCCAGACCTGGCCGAGCAAGTGCTCGGGCGTCACGCGGCTGGCACGCAGGGTCCACAGACGCTCGGCGACGATGGCCATGGCCGCGATGGAACTCAGAATGATCGGCAGCATCATCCAGCCGCCGGATTTGACCAATTCCCACACAGTGACAGTCCCCTCGAAAAAGTGCGCCACTCTAACATAGGGGGTCGGCGCACCGAAGACCGTGATGTCGCATCCGGTCGGGCTTTAATAACTCTCGGCTATTTATTGACCGGCGGTGGATCGCGCCAGAAACGCCGGTCCAGACGCATCGTCCACGGTGGCTGGAAACGCCCGAGTTGCAGATGAATGGCACCGTGCTCGGCGCTGTCATAAATCGCCATGCGGCGTTTTTGATAACGCGCCACGACCGTTGGGTGCGGGTGGCCAAAGGAATTGCCCTGGCCACGGGAGATCAATACGGCCTTGGGTTGCAATACGCTCAACAGGGCCATCGACGAGGAACTGCGACTGCCGTGATGCGGTGATTGCAACCAATCGGTGGCCACCGCCAGTGGACTCTCCAGCAAGGCCCGCTCGGCAGCGATGTCGATATCACCGGTCAGCAACAGTCGCTCGCCGCTGGCTTCTATTTGCAGGACGCAGGATTTCTGGTTGCTGTCATAGGCTGACGTCCATTGCCACAACTGGAAATTCACACCGTCCCAGCTCCATTGCCGGCCGCTGTCACAGCCTTGGGCTTGCAGTTCGGCAGGTAAACCCTCGGGATCGCCACTGAGAATCTGTTTGACCGGCAGGCCATTGCTCACGGCTCGCGCACCGCCGGCGTGATCGGCATCGGCGTGACTGATCAGCATCAGGTCGAGCCCTTCCACTCCGAGTTTTCGCAACGACGGCAGCACCACCCGCGCCCCCATGTCCATGTCGCCGAAACGCGGCCCGGCGTCATACAACAGCGTGTGATGACGGGTCCGCACCAGGATGGCCAAGCCTTGGCCGACGTCCAGTTGCCAGACATCGGCCATGCCTTCCGGCAACAGCGGCCGAGGCGCAAAGACCAGCAACAACAGCAACGGCCACCCCAAAGGGCGTAACGGCACGCCTCGCGGCAACAACAGCAGGACGGCGCCCAACGTACCGAGCGCCCAACTCCACAACGGAACCGCCATCGGCACCCAAGCGGGCAATTGCCCGGCCATCATTGTCAGCGCCTTGAACATCCCGTCGATCAACCCACCCGCCAGCCACAGCAGCCCTTCGCCGACATAAGGCACGGGCAACAACAATGTCCCGAGCAAGGCTGGCGGCAACACCACCAGGCTGATCCAGGGCACTGCCAGCAGGTTGACCACCGGCCCGCTGAGGCTGATCGGCAAGCCGAGCACCAGCAACAACGGGCACAGGCCGATCGCGATCAACCATTGAGCCCGGGTCCAGGTTTGCCACCACCGCCAGGGGCCCAGCCGCCCGCCAAAGGTGAAGATCAACACCGCCACGGCAGCGAAGGACAACCAGAAACCCGGTTGCAGACTGGCCAACGGATCCAGCAGCAAAACGCCATTGAGCGCCAGCAACAGCGGCCACCAGGCGCCGAGGTGACGAAAACGTAGCCGCCACAGCAGCACCAGACCGATCATCACGCAGGCGCGTTGCACCGGAACGTCGAAGCCGGCCAGCAGCCCGTAAGCCAGCGCCGCCGAGAACGCCAGTCCGCATGCCCATGGCAGCCACGGCAAACGTCCTGGCCACAGGCCAAAACGCGCCAACCCGGCAATCAGCAGGTAGACCAGCCCCGCCAGCATTCCGATGTGCTGCCCGGAAATCACCAGCAGATGCACGGTGCCGGTGTCTTGCAGCACTTGCCATTCCTCACGGCTCAACCCGGCGCCATCGCCCAGTACCAGCGCGGTCAATGCGGCGGTTCGGCCTTGGGCATCGACCGCGAGTAAACGCCGGCGAATGCCGTCGCGCCACGCCCATCGGGCTTCGGCGAGTCGCTCGCCGTCCTTGACCGTGCCGGTCGCACCGATGCGTTGAGCCAGCAGCCAGGCGTCGTAATCGAAGGCATGCGGATTGAGCAGCCCGGCAGGACGCTTCAACTTGACCGCCAGTCGCCAGCGTTCGCCGCTGCTGACGGGTGGCCCGCCATACCAGGCCAGGCGCAAACGCCTGGGCAACTTCGTTCGCCTTGACTGACTGTCCGTCAGTTCGAATCGCACCACGCCGTCGGCATTTTGCGGCAGCCCGGTCACCCGCCCTTCAATCCAGCGGGTTTCGCCATCAAGTTTTTGTGGCAGCCGATCATCCAGTGCCCACTGCGCATTCGCGCACGCCCAACTGAAGCCGAACAGGAAAAACGCCAACGCAGATGTCCGAAACGGCAATAGCATCAAAGCCGGCAGTGGCAGCAACATCCAAAACCAGACCGGCGGTAAAACCGGCAAAAGACGCAGGGTCAGCAAACCCAGCGCAAGCGCCAACATCCCAGTGCGCATACACTCATCCTTGAGAGTCCCCACCTAGGCATAGCCGGCCAACCGCACCGGCGCCGATATCAATTGTCACAAAGTCTGAATGGGCGGTTCGTAGAATCCAGACATACTTGCCGCCTTAACCGACCGAGAAGCCTTATGCCCCGGCGCTTGTTCAAACGCTACATGCCAGACCCGACCAGCATCAGGGAACACAAATCCTTACGCTTTCTCGGCACGCTGCTGCATGACCCCAATCTCTGGCACCTCAACCGCCACTCCGTGGCGCGGGCGATGGCGGTCGGCCTGTTCGCGGCGTTTCTGCCGATCCCGTTGCAGATGCTCCTGGCCGCGGTGCTGGCGATCATGGTGCGGGGCAACATGCCGATAGCGGTGAGCCTGGTCTGGCTGACCAATCCGATTACCATGCCGGCGGTGTTTTTCTGCACGTACCAGACCGGGGCGTGGCTGTTGGATGTGCCTGCCCGCCAATTGCCTGATGCATTGTCCTGGGAATGGATCAGCGGCGAATTGTCGACGTTATGGCAACCGTTTTTGCTGGGGTCGGTGGTGACGGGGCTGGTGCTGGGGGCTCTCGCCTACTTCCTGACCATGACGTACTGGCGGTGGTGGGTGGCGCGGCAGTGGAAACGACGCAAGAAAAACCGGATGTAGGAATGCAAAACGGCCTCCAGTGTGGAGGCCGTTTTTTATGCGGTGTTTGTGTTGGCCCCTTCGCGAGCAGGCTCGCTCCCACAGGGATCTTCAGCGAGACATAGATCCAGTGTGTGAGCGAGCCTGCTCGCGAAAGGGGCAACGCGGTGTTGAATCAGGTACGCATCCCGCGCCCACTGACCAGCAACCGTGCACAACCGACATACAACACAAGCGTCGCCACCAGCATAAAGGTGATCGCGATGCTGATCTTGATGTCCGAAACCCCAAGAATGCCGTATCGGAAGGCATTGACCATGTGCAGCACCGGGTTCGCCAGGGACACGGTCTGCCAGAACGGAGGCAACAGGGAGATCGAGTAAAACACCCCGCCCAGGTAAGTCAGCGGTGTCAGCACGAAGGTCGGGATGATCGAGATGTCATCGAAGTTGCGCGCAAACACGGCGTTGATGAAGCCCAGCAACGAGAAGATCGTCGCCGTCAGCACCACCACCAGAATGGTCACGCCGAGGTGATGCACCTGCAAATCGGTGAAGAACAGCGACAGGATCGTCACGATGATCCCGACCATCAACCCGCGCAGCACGCCGCCCAGGGTGTAGCCGATCAGAATCGTATGCGGAGACACCGGCGACACCATCAGTTCCTCGATGGAGCGCTGGAACTTGCTGCCGAAGAAACTCGACACCACGTTGCCGTAGGAGTTGGTGATCACCGACATCATGATCAGGCCCGGCACGATGTACTCCATGTAGGTGAAGCCACCCATGCCACCAATCTGCTTGCCGATCAGATTGCCGAAGATCACGAAGTACAAAACCATGGTGATGGCCGGCGGCAGCAGCGTCTGCGGCCAGATCCGGGTAAAACGCCGGACCTCACGGTAAACGATGGTATTGAGGGCAACGAGGTTGGGCTGCAACTCGGAACTCATACCGCCACCTTCGACAGATTTTTCTCCACCAGGGACACGAACAACTCCTCGAGGCGATTGGTTTTGTTACGCAGGCTCAGCACTTCAATGTTTTGCTGCGCCAGTTGAGTAAACAGCGCGGTGATGCCCATGGCCTTGTCGACCTGGACTTCCAGCGTGTGACCATCGAGCAGACGGGTCGGGTAGCCGAGCAACTGCGGCGCGCTGGTCAATGTGTTTTTAATATCGAGCAGGAAGGTTTCCACATGCAGCTGGCTGAGCAACTGCTTCATGCTGGTGTTCTCGACAATGGTGCCGTGGTCGATGATGCCGATGTTGCGGCACAACTGCTCAGCCTCCTCCAGGTAATGCGTGGTGAGGATGATGGTGATGCCTTTCTGGTTCAGCTCGGTGAGGAAGGTCCACATCGAGCGACGCAGTTCGATGTCCACGCCCGCCGTCGGTTCGTCGAGGATCAGCAGGCGTGGTTCGTGGACCAGCGCACGGGCGATCATCAATCGACGCTTCATACCACCAGACAGTGAACGCGACGGCACATCGCGTTTGTCCCACAGCCCCAGTTGGGTCAGGTATTGCTCGGCGCGTTCCTTGGCAACTTTCGGCGGGATGCCGTAATAACCGGCCTGGGTCACGACGATATCGAAGGTCTTTTCGAACTGGTTGAAGTTGAATTCCTGGGGCACCACGCCGATGGAGCGCTTGAGCTGCGCAGGATTCTTGTCCAGGTCGTGACCGAAGATATTCACCGTTCCGCTGGTCTTGTTCACCAGGGTCGAGAGAATGCCGATGGTCGTGGATTTGCCGGCACCGTTAGGGCCGAGCAAGGCGAAGAAGTCACCTTCGGCAACGTCCAGATCGATACCACTCAGGGCCTGGAAACCGTTGCCGTAGGTTTTGGTTAGCTGCCGGATGGACAGAGCGGAACTCATATCGGATTACGCACCAAGAAGGAAGAAAGGGATAAAAGACGGCCGGCGGCGACGGGAACAACCACGGCACGTGAGCGCAATGGTGCTTGTCGCCGCCACACAAGTACAGTCAAGTGTGTCGATAGTGAGTATTAAGTCAACGCGGTCATAACGGCTTTTTGATACGCCGGACGCTGTTTCAACCGGGCGTACCACGCCTCGAGATGTGGCAGTGACCGGCGCTCGATCGGCATTTCGAACCAAGCATAAATAGCACTGCCGAGCGGAATATCGCCCATGCCGATTTCATCGCCAGACAAGTACGGCGTGACGGCCAGTGCCTGATCGGCCATCGACAGCAAGTCCTCGCATTCCTTGATCGCGGCATGGATGGCTGGCCAGTCCTGCTTGTCGGCCGGCGTGCGCAATACCCCCCAGAACACGGTGCGGAACGGGCCGGCAAGGCTTGAAGTGGCCCAATCCATCCATTTGTCGGCCGTGGCGCGAGCTTGCAGATTCGCCGGATACCACGCCGTGCCGCTGGCGTGACTGGCCAACAGGTAACGCACGATAGCGTTGGATTCCCACAACACAAAACCGTCGTCTTCGATGACGGGCACGCGGCCGTTAGGGTTCATCGCCCGGTACTGCGGAGTATCGACGACACCAAAGGCGCCGCCCGCATCGATGGCCTCGTAGGCCAGCCCCAGTTCTTCGGCGGCCCACAAAGGCTTTCTGACATTCGACGAGTTTTTACGACCCCAGATCTTCAGCATGACCGCCTCTTTTTCGACAAGTGGGCAGGCAGCATACGCCGGATCAGGCGCGACTCAAATCGCTCTGCATATCTCCCAGCAGGACCGGCAGTGTGTCGCTGAACAGGTGCGGATAGCACTTTTCCAGGTGCTCGAAAAAGAACGCTTCCGGCACATCGGTGAACTGGCCGTGATCGACCAGATACTCCATCAACTGTGCGCCATCGCGATTGAACGGATGAAAGACACTGTCGCTGATCCCGTCGAACTCCAGCGGCGCGACATTGAACAATTCACACAGTTGCTGGTTGAACGCCGGCGTGGCCTTGACCCAGCGGTCGTTCAGATACAGCTCGGTGTAGCCGTGCATGGCGAACACATCGCTTTTCAGCAGTTCAAGCAAGCGCGGGGTCGATAGGTGATTACGCACATCCGCAAGACCGATGCGCGCCGGGATCGCGCAATGTCGCGCGGCGCCGGCCAGCAACGTGGCTTTGGGCACGCAATAGCTTTCCCCGGCGGCCAGCGCATAACTGCCGCGCAAGGTCTCCGGGTCGCGGCTGAACGTGTAGGGGTTGTAGCGCACCGCCTCGCGCACCGCGTAATAAAGTCTGATCGCCTGCTCGAGCGGATCACGACCGCTGCCGCGATGTGTTTCGGCGAACTCCACCACCGAGGGGTGGTCACTATCGATGAAGCGGCCGGGACTCAAGTACTCGTGCATGAGATCAATCTCCTGGGGAAGCCTCGAGTCTAGCGACAGGTTCAGCACAGAGATAACGACGTTTCGGCCAAACTTGGGCGCATTGTCGCGTAGGAAACGAACGAATTCCCAAGCGTGTTGCCAACCGAGCCTACAAATCTCATCCAAGGTTTCCCACGATTTCAATCACCTCGCTCTGACCACCCTGTTTGGCGGATGCCGTCTAAGCTCTGAAGGTTGGTTTTACCCTGGTTCACGGAGGATTAAATATGCTGCTGTTGTGGATACTGGTTCTGATTGTCGGGATAGCCTGGTTAGCCCATCGTCGCACCGCCCCCCTGCCCGCCCTGTGCATTGTTGCCGTCTACATCGTCGCGATGGGGGCTTTCAGCCGCGCGCCGGGTTGGCTGCTGCTGGTGTTCTGGGTGTTGATTGCAGCCGTTGCGGCGCCATTGCTGCTGCCCGACCTGCGTCGCAAGTTCTTCAGCGCGCCGCTGTTCAGCTGGTTCCAGAAAACCCTGCCGCCGATGTCGCAAACCGAACGCGACGCCATCGACGCCGGCACCGTGTGGTGGGACGGCGAATTGTTCAGCGGCCGTCCAGACTGGGACAAATTGCTGTCCTATCCAAAAGCCCAGCTGACTGAAGAAGAACAGGCGTTCATTGACGGCCCGACCGACGAACTCTGCGCCATGGTCACCGACTGGCAGATCGGCCAAGACATGGACCTGCCCGCCGAAGCCTGGGCGCACATCAAGGAAAACGGCTTCTTCGCGCTGATTATTCCCAAGGAATTTGGCGGCAAGGGCTTCTCCGCCTACGCCCACTCCCAAGTCGCGATGAAACTGGCGACCCGCAGCGGCGACCTTGCGTCCACCGTGATGGTCCCCAACTCCCTCGGCCCGGCCGAACTGCTGCTGCATTACGGCACCGACGAACAACGCAATCATTACCTGCCTCGGCTGGCCCGTGGTGACGACATTCCCTGCTTCGCGTTGACCGGCCCGCTGGCCGGTTCCGACGCCGGGGCAATGCCCGACACCGGGGTGATCTGCAAAGGTGAATGGGAAGGCAAGGAAACCCTCGGCCTGCGCCTGAACTGGGAAAAGCGCTACATCACCCTCGGCCCGGTGGCGACCCTGCTCGGCCTCGCCTTCAAGGCCTATGACCCGGACCACTTGCTGGGTGACAAGGAAGACCTGGGCATCAGCCTGGCGCTGATTCCGACCGACACGGCGGGTGTTGAAATCGGCCGCCGTCACCTGCCGCTGGGGGCCGCGTTCATGAACGGCCCGAACTCCGGCAAGGACGTGTTCGTGCCGCTCGATTTCCTCATCGGCGGCCAGGAAATGCTCGGCAAAGGCTGGATGATGCTGATGAATTGCCTGTCGGTCGGGCGATCGATCTCGTTGCCGGCAGTCGGCACCGGCGCGGCCAAGTTCACCAGCCTGGTGACGGGGCAATACGCTCAGGTCCGTGAGCAATTCAACGTTCCATTGTCGGCGTTCGAAGGGATTCAGGAAGCCATGGCGCGCATCGGCGGCAACGCCTGGATGATGGATGCGGCGCGCATGCTGACCGCCAACGCGGTGGACCTGGGCGAGAAACCGTCGGTGCTCTCGGCGATTCTCAAGTATCACCTTACCGAACGCGGTCGCGAGTGCATCAGTCACGCGATGGACGTTCACGGCGGGAAAGCCATCATCATGGGGCCGAACAACTACCTCGGTCGCAGCTGGAATGGCGCGCCGATTTTCATCACCGTGGAAGGCGCGAACATTCTTTCGCGCAACCTGATGATCTTCGGCCAGGGTGCCATTCGCTGCCATCCGTTCGTGCTCAAGGAAATGGCCCTCGCCGGTCGTGAAGACAAGGACCAGGCACTCACCGAGTTCGATGGCCTGCTGCTCAAACACATTGGTTTTGCCGTGAGCAACGCCGCCAGCACGCTGGTGCTGAACCTCGGTTTCGGACACTTCGAACACACGCCGGGCAATAAGCTCAGCCAGGGCTATTTCCGCGCGCTCAACCGTCAGGCCGCGGCGTTCGCCATGCTGGCGGACCTTAGCATGATGCTGCTGGGCGGCGAACTGAAACGCCGCGAACGCCTGTCGGCACGCCTCGGGGATGTGCTCAGCAACCTGTACCTCGCCTCTGCCGCTCTCAAGCGTTACCACGATCTCGATTCACCGGAACACATGGCGCCGCTGTTCACCTGGGCCATGGAGGAAAGCCTTGGCCAATCGGAACGGGCACTGGATGAACTGCTGACCAATTTCCCGAACAAGGTATTGGGCTGCCTGTTGCGGGTGATCGTGTTCCCGTTCGGCCGTCGACACAAAGGGCCGTCGGACAAACTCGGCGCCGAAGTGGCTGCCGTGATTGGTCGCGCCAAGGGCGACCCGACACTCGAGGAGTTGCTGGGCGGGTGCTACCGTTCGCAATCAGCCGAGGATGCCGTCGGTGCCTTGCAACACGCCTGCAATCTGTTGAACGCTGCGCAGCCACTGCAGAAAAAACTGCACATTGCGCTCAAAAGTGGCCAGGTCAAACCGGCCGCCGGCGAACACGTGATCGATGCCGCGCTGGAGGCGGGTGTATTGCAGGCAACGGAAGCGCAGACCCTGCGGGCCGCCGAAACGGCACGACGCAAGGTGATCGACGTCGATGATTTCGACAAAGAGGAGCTGGCGCTGGCACCAGGAAAGGTCCGCTGATCCAGTGCCCCCATGCAAAACGGACGCAGGGGCTTTATACTCCCGCGCCCGTTTTGCTCTTGAGGACTTATCTCGTGTCCAACGTCGTTGCCGACCATCTCGTCTTGCTTGACCACTTGCGCAGCATCCTGGTCGCCGTGGGTGAGGCCGAACAGGTTCCCGAAGAAAGCCATGCCTTGTTCCTGGAGCGCTTCGATGAATTGCGTGCGTTGCTGCCGGTCGATCCGATCGAAAGCCAATACCTGGGCCAGGACATTCTCTGCCAGGTAATCACTCGCTACCCGCAAATTGCCCACCTGGTCCCGCGCGACCTGCTGTGGTACTTCGCCGGTGACTGCCTGCATTACATGCCCGATGATGAAATCGATCTGTATCAGGCGCTGGAAGAACGTCGCTTCGAAGCTGAACAGAACGACGAACCGTTTGACTGGAACCAGGAAAAGCAGCTGCTGGCGATGTCGAACGACGACAGCAAGCACTGATTTCCGATCAGTAATGCAAAAGGCCCGCATGGTTGAACATGCGGGCCTTTTTTGTGGCCGGTAATGTGGCGCCTGGGAGGACGCCTTCGCGAGCAAGCCCGCTCCCACATTTGACCGTGTTCCAATGTGGGAGCGGGCTTGCTCGCGAAGGGGCCAGTCAAAGCAACCCATCACTCTCAGGCAACTCATATTCCGCAGCCACCCTGCCGGCCTTCCCCGGCTTGCTCAACGTCGGCTCCTTCTCCAGACACTCCACCAGATAATCAATAAACACTCGCAACTTCGGCGGCAGATAGCGTGTCGGCGAATGCAGCAACCACGCACCACCATGGTACGAAGCCAGAAACGTCCAGTCCGGCAACACCTGCACAATCAGCCCCTGCTCCAGCGCATATCGCGCGGTGAAATACGGCAGGCTGCCAATGCCGATGTGCTGCAACACAGCGCCCAACCGCACACCCGTATGATTGGCGGCATACCGCCCACGCACGCCAACCGTCACCGCTTTGGTGCCTTTCTTGAATTTCCAGCGCGCATCGCTCGGGGTTTCGCCCAAGTAGATGCAACTGTGATTGAGCAAGTCATGGGGATGGGTCGGCGTGCCGTGCTCGGCCAGGTATTGCGGCGTAGCACAGAGCAAATGGTCGATGGTCAGCAGTTGCCGCCCCACCAGACCCGCGGGCGGGCGGTCGGTAATACGGATGGCGAGATCAACGTTATCGTCGATCAGATCCACTTGCCGATCCTCAAGCAACAACTCCACATCGACCTTGGGATAACGCCGCAGAAATTCCGGCATGTGCGGGTGAATCACGAATCGCCCCACGGCCTTGGGCACACTGACCCGCACCAAGCCTTCGGCTTCATGGGTGAACTGCCCGCTGATTTCCATCACCGATTTAGCCGCGCTGACCATGTCCTGGCAGCGCTTGAACACCTCTTCGCCACCGTCGCTCAAGCGCAATTTGCGCGTGGTTCGTTGCAGCAGACGCGTGGCCAGCGCCTTCTCCAGACGCGAAATGCTGCGGCTGACCGCCGAAGGTGAAGAACCCAGTTGGCGGGCCGCCTCGGAAAAGCTGCCGGTCTCGACAACCTTGACGAAAATCGCCATTTCACCCAGCAGCGGCAGTGGAAGATTTATGCTCACAGCGCAACAGTCCTTTGATGTTTGAACGGATTATCACGCAATTCCACGCTTCATATAATAAAAATAGAAACTTTAATAAGGGCATGGAATATGACGCTTCGCCTCTTTTTCCATAGTGATGACCTCAAGGCCAATGTGGAAGTCCTGGACTGCACGCCCCACGAGAACGAATTTGCGGTGGTACTTCGCGCCACGCTGTTCCATCCCCAGGGTGGCGGACAGCCCTTCGATACAGGCTCGATAGGCGATAGCCAGGTACTGCGAGTCATCCAGGATCCCGAAGGGATCATTCATTTCGTCGACCAGCCGGTAAAACCCGGCATGACCCAGATTCGCGTGGACGTCGAGCGGCGTCAGTTCAATACGCGCATGCATTCGGCCGGGCATCTGATCGGCCACTTCGTCCAGGCCAAGGGCTGGATGCCGATCAAGGCGCATCACTGGCCGGGCGAAGGGCGGGTGCAGTTCAAGGCGCTGGAAAGCGCGCAGGACATCGATACCCAAACCGTTCAACTCGGCATCGAACAGTGGATTGCCGAGGACTTTCCACGCCTGACGTCATTGCGCGAAGGCGCCCGGGAAATCGGTTTCGGTGCACTGCCCGCCTACGGCTGCGGCGGCACCCATGTACGTAGCCTGAAGGAATTGGGCACGGTCACGATCGCCTCCCTTTCATTGAAGAAGGGAACGCTGTCAGTCCACTACACCGTGGATTGAGCATTTGGGCGATGGCGCCACCGTCATCGCCTGACGCCGGGGGAGCCTGCGTTCGCGGGTTCTGTTGACTATCTGATAGATGGACCTAAGACATGATGCTTGACGTCGAGCGTCTCGATGAGACGTGCATAAAAAAACTGGCCAATGAAGAAGTCCTCGCCATCCGCGTCAAAGGCTTGCTGCCCCCGCCGCTGGCGATCCAGATTGGCGACAAGATCCTCGCCCCCGGTTTCGAAGGCTATATCAATGCGCCGAGCATCGGCCGCATCGGCATGGCGTTTTATGAAGCGGAAAACCAGCCGCTGCTGATCGAGGACTACTTCGAACGCGCCACCCGCAACATCGCGGAATTGCGTAACCGTTGCGCGCCCTACTCGTCCCCGGTCGACACCCTGCGCTGCATGCTCGACGAATCCTGGCCGGCAGGCGCGCACCTGGAAAACCTCTACGGTCGCAAGATGTACGTCGGCCTGTCGCGAGTGGTGAAACCGGGCGTTTGTTTTCTGGCCCACCACGACATTTTCGCCAAGGACGCCCCGGACAGTTACCAGGCCAGAAGCCTGGAAGCGCAGTTCGCCTGCAACGTGTACCTGAACATGCCGACCGAGGGCGGCGCACTGCAGATGTGGGACGACGACATTTCGCCAGATCAGTTCGACGAAATGCGCGGCGACAGCTACGGCATCGACCCGGCCCTGCTCGGCCCTCCAACCCTGGAGATACGCCCCGAGCCGGGCGATTTCATCATGTTCAATTCGCGCTGCATGCACTCGGTGACACCGGGCGTGGCGGATCCGCGATTGAGCCTTTCGTTTTTTGTCGGCTACCGCGGCAATGCTTCACCCCTTACCTTCTGGAGTTGAGATGCTTTCGAATTACCTGGGCGAGTTTCTGGCGCTGGCAACCATTCACTTTCTGGCTGTGGTCGCACCCGGGCCGGACTTTGCCGTTACCATCCGCCAGAGCGTGCGTTTCGGCCGGTTGGTGGGCATCTGCACGGCATTGGGTATCGGCGCGGGGATTTCCGTGCACGTGCTTTACACCCTGCTCGGGGTCGGCGCGCTGATGCATACCACGCCGTGGCTGTTGACCGTGGCCAAGGTCGTGGGCGGTGCCTACATTTTGTACCTCGGTGTCAGCCTGCTGCGCAGCAAACCCAAATCCACGCTTGAAGGCGATAAAGTTGCGGACGAGCCTGTCGTCGAACAAACGCTGTTGAAGGCCTTCACCACCGGGTTTTTGACCAACGCGACCAACCCCAAGGCGACGCTGTTTTTCCTGGCGATTTTCACCACCATCATCAGCGCCACGACACCGCTGAACATCCAGGCGCTGTATGGGGTCTGGATGTGTTTTGTGAATGCGTTGTGGTTTGTGATCGTCGCGCTGTTCTTCTCCAGCACCCGGGTGCGCGTGCTGTTCATGCGCATGGGGCATTGGTTTGAACGGACGATGGGGGTGATTCTGATCCTGTTTGCCGGACGCCTGATTCTGTCGATGTAAAACCTGCGCCCGAGCAAAAGGCCCGCCGAGTCTGACTCGCGGGCCTTTTTCATATCTGCGTCGCTTTTGCGTTTCTGTGCGACAGATCCTGCTTCAAGGACTCCCCTTTCACGCCTGCGTGGTGTTAGGTTGGAAATGTTTCTGACCAATCGATCAGACACTTCCCACAAACTGCCTGCAAAGGAATGCCTTTCACAATGGACTTCTCACTCAAGCATCTGGCCGCGTCGACCCTGATTCTGGCCAGCCTTTCGTCGTTTTCCGTCGTCGCACAAACCAACATCACACCGCAACAGAGCGCGACCATTCTCAAGAATTTCAGTGACGCCTCAGCCACGGATTTCAGGCAGTTCCTGGCAGGCGTGGCCAAAAGCGACCTGGCCAAAACCGCCGATCTCGGCCCGGCCATCAGTGCTTTCCAGGACAACAAGACGCTTACCCCTGAACAGCAGAACGAGATCCACCGTCTGCTGGGCCTCTATGCACGGGTGAAATACGGCGCTGCGGCCACCGAGACCTTGCGTGAACTGGTGGCAATCCCGACCTTCCAGGTGGAGGGTGTTGCTCAGCACGACAACCCCGAATTCATCAAGATCGCCGACAAGATCAAAGGCCTTGCCGAGTCCTTCAACCTGAATTTCCGCAACATCGACAACCGCGTCTATGAAATTTCCCTCGAAGGCAGCGGCGATGAAGTGGTAGGCATTCACGCGCATGCCGACGTGGTGCCGGTGACGCCGGAGAACTGGGTCCTGAAAGACGGCACTCGACTGGATCCGTTCAAGGTCACGCTGATCGGCGACCGCATGTATGGCCGCGGCACCGAGGACGACAAGAACGGTATCGTGGTGGCGCTCTACGCCATGAAAGTCATCAAGGAAGAGAAGCTGCCGCTGGCGAGGAACTTCAAGTTGCTGATCGACACCACCGAAGAAACCACCGGCGACGCCATCCCCTATTACTTCGAACACAACCCGACGCCCAACTACAACCTGGCGCTGGACGGCGGCTACCCGGTGGTCATCGCCGAAAAAGGCTACGGCACCGTGATGGCCAACTTTGCCCGGCGTGACGGCGAAGGCCAGGGCGCGGAAATCACCTCGATGACCGGCGGCCTGGCCACCAATCAGATTCCGTCGGCTTCGGTCGCCACATTAGTGACTGACAAGCCTGCCGAACTGGCCGCCAGCCTGCAAAAGGCCGGTAACGAGTACGCCAAGCGCAATGGTGGAAACTTCGAAGTGAACGCCAAGGTCGTCGACAAAGACGTCAAGCTCACCGTGACCGGCGTTTCCGCTCATTCCTCCGAGCCCGAGTCTGGCGTCAACCCGGTGGCCAGGATGCTGGACTTCATCAACAGCCTCGACGGAAAAGTCGCGCTCAAGCACAACCACATCACCGACGCTGCCCGCTACGCCGCCGACAACTGGGGGCTGGATTACCTGGGTGGGAAATTGGGTGTCGGTTTTGCCGATCAGTTCATGGGGCCGCTGACCACTTCCCTGACGTTCGTCGGGATGGATGACAAAACCTTCAAGCTGGCGGTCAACCTGCGTGTGCCGAAAGGTAAGTCCCCAGAAGCGCTCAAGGCCGAAATCGCCGAGAAAATCGCGGCCTGGAGCAAGAAAACCCACGTAGCGGCAACGTTCGACTACTCGATCGCTGAGCCGATGTACCGCAACCCTGAAGGCGAATGGGTCAAGGCACTGTTGGCCGTGGCCAGCGAAAACCTGGGCATGGAACACAAGTACGGCACCTCTGCCGGCGCGACCTCGGTGCATGAACTGCCCAATGGCGTGCAATTCGGCCTGGCCCGGCCGGAAATGAAGTACACCGGCCACACGGATAACGAGTTCAAGACGGTCGACCAGTTCCTGCTGGACCTGCAGATCGTGACCGAAATGATGGGGCGCATCGGGCAGTTGCCGAAGCTCTGATCGTCTCTTGGACCTGCCCTGCTGGCGGGTCCAAACCTGGCACTGACCTGATCGGCATTTCTCGAAGAAGGTTGTTTGCTGTTGCGCCATAAAAAACGCACAAACAAAAACGCCGCACATTGCTGAGCGGCGTTTTCGTTAAATATGGAGCGGGAAACGAGACTCGAACTCGCGACCCCGACCTTGGCAAGGTCGTGCTCTACCAACTGAGCTATTCCCGCATTGGCGTCCCCTAGGGGACTCGAACCCCTGTTACCGCCGTGAAAGGGCGGTGTCCTAGGCCACTAGACGAAGGGGACACGCTAACTGAAACACATGGTGTGTATTTCAGTGCCCAAATCCGTATCCGAAGATATCGGTTCTGGTTTCACTCAACGCTGCCCGAAAGCAACGCTGCTTAAAAATGGAGCGGGAAACGAGACTCGAACTCGCGACCCCGACCTTGGCAAGGTCGTGCTCTACCAACTGAGCTATTCCCGCATTGGCGTCCCCTAGGGGACTCGAACCCCTGTTACCGCCGTGAAAGGGCGGTGTCCTAGGCCACTAGACGAAGGGGACACACGTACAACATTCACTCCCTACCGCGTTTCGCTGTGTGCTTTACGCTGTAAGTGGCGCGCATTCTATGGATGGATTGAGGGGTCGTCAACCCCCAGATATAAATTTATTTAAATCAATGACTTCGCCCTGCTTTCAGACGCGTTTCGGGCTTTTCCACAGACTGGGGCCCAACGCCTATATTCCGGCCTCCTTCAAGACGCTATAGTCCACGCCATCAAGATGATGGCAATCTGAAACATCTTCGCCACCATTTATATAAGCAGGACAACGGCCGATACATTCATGGCCATAGCTGATTCAAGTCGTCGAGCGGCCTATGCGCCCCAATGGCAGCCCACTACACTCGAACGCAAACCCTATAAAGAGGTCTTACCGGTGACACCACTCATGATCACCCTGCTAGTTGTAGCCGGGATCGCACTATTGATCGCCATTGGCTACATGAACCATGTGGTGGAAAACAACAAGCTGGAAAAGGCCCGCACCAAGGTTGAGCTCAACGACCGCCTGCGTCGTTGTGGCGAGATCACCGAGACCTTCCCCGGCCAGTTGATGACACCGGCGCTCAAGCTGCTGTTGACCCGCCTGGAACTCAACGTCTGCCAGCGCCTGCTCAACCTGGAAAAGACCAGCGCCAACCTCAGGGCACGGATCACCGAACTGGAGGCCCTTGCCGCCCAGGGCGAGTCGATCCCGGTCAACAACCCACCGGCACCGATCCAGACCGAAGCCAAGGCCAAGGACGTACGTTTCCTGCTGGAAGCCCTGCATGGCCAGATCACCCGTGCGGCCCAGGACGGTTACCTGCCGACCAACGAAGCCAAGCGCTGGATCCGCGAAGTCCGCCATATCCTGGTGCTGCTGCACATCGAGTTCTTCAACAACCTCGGCCAGCATTGCTTGCAACAGAACCAGCCGGGTCAGGCCCGCCTGGCGTTCGAACGTGGCGTGCAGTACCTGCGTAAACAGCAGGAGCCGCAGGTCTACTCCGAGCAGCTGGAATACCTGGAGAAACTCCTGGCTCGCGCCAACGCCATGGTGATGGACAACATCGCTGCCGTTGAGGGCGAGGCAAACCAGTTGAACGTCGGCCTCAAACAAGTCGACGCCGATGCCGACTGGAAAAAGAGAGTGATCTACGACTGATCAGCGGAAACAGAAAAGCCACCTGAGAAGGTGGCTTTTTTTTGAGTTGGGTTTGGCGGGGAGTACATTCGGGAAAGATCGGTTGACTGTGAGGCTGTCATCGCGAGCAAGCTCGCTCTCACAAGGCTCCCACAGTGATCACAGGGCTCTTCAGAGCCGGAAGTGCCCCACCATCCCTTTCAGTTCAAGCCCGAGCTGAGCCAGCTCGATACTGGACGCCGCGTTGCCCTGCATTGCCAGCGATGACTGATCCGCGCTCGCGCGAATGCTCGTGACGCTGCGATTGATTTCCTCGGCCACCGAACTTTGCTCCTCGGCTGCCGCGGCAATCTGCTGGTTCATCTGCTGAATCAACGACACCGCCGCCGCAATACTTCCCAGCGCACTCTCGGTCTGCAACGCATCGCTGACCGCCAGCTTCACCAGTTCGCCGCTGTTCTGAATCTGCTGCACCGACGATTGAGCGGCCGAGCGCAAGGCACTGACCAGTCGCTCGATCTCCTCGGTCGATTGCTGGGTACGCTTGGCCAGCGCCCGGACCTCGTCGGCCACCACGGCAAAGCCCCTGCCCTGCTCGCCTGCCCGCGCGGCTTCGATCGCCGCGTTGAGCGCCAACAGGTTGGTCTGCTCGGCAACACTTTTGATCACGCTGAGCACCGTGCCGATGTTCTGGATCTCTGCGCTCAGGCTTTCGATGCTGGAACTGGCCGACGTCGCCGAATCCGCCAGTTGCTCGATGCGCGCCATGCTCTGGCGCACCACTTGCTGACCACTTTCAACCTTGCCATCCGCGGTCTGTGCAGCCTGGGCCGCCTCTTCGGCATTGCGTGCCACGTCGTGCACCGTCGCGGTCATCTGGTTCATCGCCGTGGCGACCTGCTCGGTTTCTTCTTTCTGGCTGCTGACTTCCAGGTTGGTCTGCTCGGTCACTGCCGACAGCGAATGCGCTGAACTGGCCAATTGCTCGATACCGGCCTGCAAGCCACTGACGATGCTGCTGAGCCCGGCACCCATCTGCTGCATCGCTTGCATCAATTGGCCGATCTCGTCACGGCGGGTCACTTCGACCGTCGCACTCAAATCACCCGCGGCAATCTGCTGGGCCACCAGGATCACACTGCGCAGCGGTGCCACGATCAACCGGGTAATCACCCACGCCGCCACCAGCCCGACCAGCAACGCCAGGGCTGAGGAACCGATGATCAGCAACGAGTTCTTTTTCAGTTCGGCCTGCATCGACTGATCTTCAGCGACATAGGCCTGATCCACCCGCTCCACCACTTGCGCGGCGCGTTGATGCAGTTGTTCGTAGACGGTTTTCTCCTGGGCCAACAGGCCGGTGTACTCCGTCAGTTTTTCACTGAAACTGCCGATGTGGCCGCTCACTTCATTGAGGACCGTCTGATAGCCCTCATCCTTGACCGTGGTTTTCAGCTGTTCGGCCTGAGTCAACGCCTGGTCCGCCTGCTCGATCTTGCCCTGGCCCGCGCTGTCGTCGCCCTTGCGGCTCTGGTCCAGACGCACGCGCGCTTCGTTCATGGCCTGCAACATCAACCGCGAGACCTGGCTGACCTGACTGGCCTGCTCGAGGAATTGCCCACCGTCCTTACCCTCGGATTGCTTCAAGGTGTAGGCGCCGTCATCGGCCAGGCCGGCTTGCAGCACATCAAGGTTGTTGGCCACGCTGGACACCGACCAACTGGCCATTTCCAGCGCCAGGTCCTTGGCCTGACTCAGCGAGACGAACTCATCGAACGCCTTGCGATAGGCACCCAGCGACTGCTCGACATCATTCATCACCGGCACGTTAGCCGCCGAGGCAGCCTTGAGCTGGGTCGCCAGAGCGATCAGGCCATCAACGCCTTCGTGCAGGGCATCGGCGGTTTTCGGGTTGCCGTGCAAGGCGTACTCCTGCTCGAGCAGACGCACCTTGAGCAAGCCGCTATTGAGCGACGACATCTGCTTGAGCCCATCGAAGCGATGACTGATGGTTTGCAGGGACCATACGCCGATGGCTGCCACCAGTGCGGTCAGCAGCAGCACCAGGACGAACCCGACACCCATTTTTTTTGCCATACCGAGGTTGGCAAAACGTCCTTGCACGGCCGAAATCATTGCACTTAGTCCCCTGACATAGTCTGTTGACGCAGATTCGCAACGGGCCTGAGCCAGCACAAGTCTCTGGCGTCGGAATAATGGCAAAAAGCTACGCCCGCGTCGTTTTCAGAACGCTTGAGGTCGATTCAGAGTGGTGGCCTGAAAAAATGCCCGGGCGCGTGGATCACAGGCGCAAGCCACGTTGATGCGCTGCCAGTCCGTGGCCTCACCGCCAGGATTGAATGCTGTGGCAGAAGACAGCAACACACCGAAGCGTCGGGCCTGCGTGCGCACCTGAGCGTAGTCGGACATTCGCGATCGCGCCCAGATGAACAGCCCGCCCACCGGTTTGCCGAAAACTTCCCAATCGGCATCTTCGAGTATCTGCAAAGCGGCCTCTCTGTCGGTGTTCAAGCGCTGGCGCTGACGCTGGACCAATTTGCGATACGCGCCGCTGGCCAGGAGGCAAGCCAGCACCGATTCGCAGAACCTTGAGGCGCCCATGCTGCTGGTCATCTTGACCTCGGCCAGTCGCGAAACAACCGCGACACTGGCGACGACAAAGCCGACGCGCAATGAACTGCTGAGGGTTTTGGAGTAGCTCCCGACGTAGATGACGTTGTCGTCGATCCCCAGCGCCGCGAGGCGAGTGCCGGGGCCGCGGTGCAAATCGGCAAAGACGTCATCTTCGATGACCAGCACACCGTGGTCTCGGGTCAGTTGCAGCACCTGCTGCGCCACCGCGGGTGCCAGGCTGCTGCCGGTCGGGTTGTGGTAGAAGCTATTGATAAACAGCGCACGGGGCCTGTGCTTCAGCAGCAACGCCTCCAGCACCTGCGTATCAGGCCCGCGCGGGGTCCGCGGCACCTCGATCATCGTCATGCCGTTGAGCCTGAGCAGATCGAACAACAGCGAATACCCCGGGTTTTCAACCACCACGCAATCCCCCGGTTTGAGCAAGGTACGCACGATCAGATCAAGCCCATGGGTCGCCCCGGTGGTGGTCAGAATCCGCCGCTCATCCACTTCGATGTCGAGTGGCTGGAGACGCTTGAGGATCTGCTCACGCAAGGCAGGCAAACCCAGTGGCGTGCTGTAGCTGAACAAACCGGCCATGTCGGTGCGGCTCACCTGGCGAATGGCGTAGCTCAAATCGTCGGTTTCACGCCAGCTTTCGGGCAGGCTGCCACAGCCCAACTGGAGTTCACCGGGCAGGCCCTTCTGCGTTACATCAGCTCCTTCGAACCAAGGGCAACCCTGTCGCCGCCCAGCCCCCTGCGCAGGATGGGCAACCATGAAACCGGTGCCCTGACGCGGCGCCAGCATGCCTTGCGTCACCAGACGCTCACAGGCTTCGACGACACTGGATTGACTGAGCAGATTGACCCGTGCAATTTGCCGCGCTGAAGGCAAACGCGTCCCCGGCAGCACCCCTTCCTGACGGAGCCAGCCAGCCAACGCGTCGACGATTTGCTGCACGACGGGCACCAATGCCTGTCGATCGATTCTCAATTCCATGAGCAAGCAAACTCCTGTCCGTTTTGCGGGAAACAGTTAATCACAGGAGCGCTGGAGGGGATGTGCGACAAAGCCGCCAAAACCCTCGGTTCTAACCCTTTGAAACACATTGAGCAGTCCCGTCCCGGAACTGTAAAAAAGCCCGCAAAGGTGCGGGCTTTTTCCTACGTAGCGGCGACTGACTTCAAAACGCGGTAACGCCACCATCCACGGCCAGCGAATGACCGGTGGTGAACGCGGCACCGTCGCTGCACAGGTACAACACCGCGCTGGCGATCTCCTCCACCTTACCGATGCGACCCACCGGGTGCATGGCGTTGGCGAAATCGCCCTTCTTCGGGTCTGCTTCATAGGCACGGCGGAACATGTCGGTGTCGATCACCGCCGGGCAGACCGCATTCACCCGAATCTTTTTCTTGGCATATTCGATGGCCGCCGATTTGGTCAGGCCGATAACCGCGTGTTTGGACGCCGCGTAAATGCTCATCTTCGGTGCAGCCCCCAGGCCCGCCACCGAAGCGGTGTTGACGATCGCGCCGCCGCCCTGGGCCAACAACAAGGGCAACTGATACTTCATGCACAGCCAGACGCCTTTGACGTTGACGCCCATGATCGCGTCGAACTCATCCAGTGTGCCGTCGGCGAGTTTGCCTTTTTCGATCTCGATGCCGGCGTTGTTGAAGGCATAGTCGAGACGGCCGTAGGTGTTCACCACCTCGTCCATCAGATTTTTTACATCGTTTTCCAGCGTGACGTTGCAACGCACGAAGGTCGCTTCGCCGCCGGCCGTACGAATCAGCGCCACGGTGCCTTCGCCGCCGGCGGTGTCCATGTCGGCCACCACCACTTTCAGCCCTTCGGCGGCGAATGCCTGGGCCGTCGCACGGCCAATACCGTTGGCAGCGCCGGTCACCACGGCGACCTGGCCGGAAAACGTCATGCTCATTGTTATGTCCTCGAGTGCGGGGGGATTTCGTAGTTTCAGTCTAGCCACAGAGGGTCATGCCGCGGCAGCACTATCAGGTGGCCGGTTGGGCGCCCATGCGTGGCGGTGATAGAACGACCGTGCCAACTATCACTGCACTGGATCGATGTGCATTCGCCGCATCAGCCAAACTTGCGGCATTGAGCTTGAAGGGCTATCAACAAGGCTTCATTCATCTTGAGTGCCTGTCATGACTACCCAGACCAATCGCCAGTTTCTGCTCGCCAAACGTCCGGTGGGTCCAGCGACCCGCGAGACTTTTACCTATCAGGAAGTACCGGTCGGCGAGCCGGCGGCAGGTCAGATTCTGGTGAAAAACGAATTCCTGTCCCTGGACCCGGCCATGCGCGGCTGGATGAACGAGGGCAAGTCCTACATTCCGCCGGTCGGTTTGGGTGAAGTAATGCGCGCCCTGGGCGTAGGCAAAGTCGTTGCGTCGAACAACCCGGGGTTTGCGGTCGGGGACTACGTCAACGGCGCCCTTGGCGTGCAGGATTACTTCCTCGGCGAACCGCGCGGTTTCTACAAGGTTGATCCGAAACTGGCGCCATTGCCGCGCTACTTGTCCGCCCTGGGCATGACCGGCATGACCGCCTACTTCGCTCTGCTCGATGTCGGCGCGCCGAAGGCCGGTGACACCGTGGTGTTGTCGGGCGCAGCCGGTGCGGTGGGCAGCATTGCCGGGCAGATCGCCAAGATCAAAGGTTGCCGCGTGGTCGGGATTGCCGGCGGCGCGGACAAGTGTCAGTTCCTGATCGACGAATTGGGTTTTGACGGTGCCATCGACTACAAGAACGAGGACGTCATCGCCGGTCTTAAACGCGAATGCCCGAAAGGGGTCGACGTGTATTTCGATAACGTCGGCGGCGACATTCTCGATGCCGTGCTGAGCCGACTGAACATGAAGGCACGCGTGGTGATTTGCGGCGCGATCAGCCAGTACAACAACAAGGAGGCGGTCAAGGGCCCGGCCAATTACCTGGCGCTGCTGGTCAACCGCGCCCGCATGGAAGGTTTTGTGGTGATGGACTACGCCGCCCAGTTCGCCGCCGCCGGGCAGGAAATGGCCGGCTGGATGGCCAAGGGGCAACTCAAGAGCAAGGAAGACATTGTTGATGGACTGGAGACATTCCCGGAGACACTGATGAAATTGTTCAGCGGCGAGAATTTCGGGAAGTTGGTGTTGAAGGTTTAACCCGATTTTTTGAAGTCACCAAAAACCACTGTGGGAGCGAGCCTGCTCGCGAAAGCGGTGTATCAGTCAACATTGATGTCGACTGACACTCCGTCTTCGCGAGCAGGCTCGCTCCCACAGGGTTAGCGGTGTTCAGGCGAGTTCGGCGACTACAGCGGCGAGTGCCTTGGCCGGATCAGCTGCCTGGCTGATCGGACGGCCAATCACCAGATAATCGGAACCGGCGTCCAGGGCCTGGCGCGGGGTCAGGATGCGGCGTTGATCGTCTTGCGCACTGCCCGCCGGACGAATGCCCGGGGTCACCAGTTGCAACGACGGGTGAGCCGACTTCAAGGCCTGGGCTTCCAGCGCCGAGCACACCAGACCGTCCATCCCGGCTTTTTCCGCCAGCGCGGCCAGGCGCAACACTTGCTCCTGTGGCTCGATGTCCAGACCGATACCGGCCAGGTCTTCACGCTCCATGCTGGTCAGCACGGTCACGCCGATCAGCAGCGGCTTGGGCCCGGTACGCTGGTCCAGCACTTCACGGCAGGCCGCCATCATGCGCAGGCCGCCGGAGCAGTGAACGTTGACCATCCACACGCCCATTTCCGCAGCGGCCTTGACGGCCATGGCGGTGGTGTTCGGGATGTCGTGGAATTTCAGGTCCAGGAACACTTCGAAACCCTTGTCACGCAGGGTGCCGACGATTTCCGACGCGCAGCTGGTGAACAATTCCTTGCCGACTTTTACCCGGCACAGCTTCGGGTCCAACTGGTCGGCCAGCTTCAGTGCGGCGTCACGGGTGGGGAAATCCAGGGCGACGATGATAGGAGTCTGGCAGACGGACATGTGCGGGCTCTCAGGCAGGACGAAATCGGCGCGCATTGTAGCGGAACCAGCGGCGCTGCGGGACCCGATGATCGGTAATTCGTCATCGGCGCTCAGGCAAGACTAGTCCTTTGGCCAATTGTGTCGAGGCCGATACACTCATGACACGCCCACAACATCCTTCATCGCTACCGTCGGCAGCCGCAACACGTCCTTACAGCACTTCCCGCCTCCGGGCCGGACGCCTATGCTGAAGCCACAACCTCGCAGCCCATCTTTGTGGTTGGCAGCCTCTCTGGCAGATGAACGCACGCATGCACAACACCCTAGCCCCTTTGAACGACGATCAAAAAGCGCCCGGCGATGACAAACGCTGGAGCATTCGCGCCCTGATCGTCGACGATGACGTCCCGATTCGCGAACTGATGATCGACTACCTCGCCCGGTTCAACATCCACGCCAGCGGTGTCACCGACGGCGCGGCGATGCGCCTGGCGCTACAGGCCGAACATTTCGACGTGGTGGTGCTGGACTTGATGCTGCCGGGCGAAGACGGTTTGTCGTTGTGTCGCTGGCTGCGTGCCGAATCGGACATTCCGATCCTGATGCTTACGGCCCGCTGCGAACCGACCGACCGGATCATCGGCCTGGAACTGGGCGCCGACGACTACATGGCCAAACCGTTCGAACCCCGTGAACTGGTGGCGAGGATTCAGACCATTCTGCGTCGGGTGCGCGATGATCGCACCGAACAGCGAGCCAACATTCGCTTCGACAACTGGCGCCTGAACAGCGTGTTGCGCCAGTTGATTGCCGCCGACGGCCTGGTGGTGCCGCTGTCCAACGCCGAATTCCGCCTGCTCTGGGTGTTTATCGAACGTCCGCGTCGGGTGCTCAGCCGCGAGCAATTGCTGGACGCGGCTCGTGGCCGTTCGATTGAAGCCTTTGATCGCAGCATCGACCTGCTGGTCTCGCGCCTGCGCCAGAAACTCGGTGATGACCCCAAAGCCCCGCAGTTGATCAAGACCGTTCGCGGCGAGGGTTATCTGTTCGACGCCAGAGACATCGGCTGATGCGTGCGCGCTTCGATACGCTGTTCGGCCGCCTGTTCGGCGTGCTGTTGCTGGCGATCTTCCTTGCGCACCTGTTGGCATTTGCCTGGTTTCACCATTACGGCCCGCCCCCTCCTCCACCGCCGCCGGAGTTTTCCCAAGGCGTTGACGGACAGCGCCCACCGATGGACCCACGCTTTGAAAACCGCCCGCCTCGGCCATGGTTTGGCGGGCCGTTGGTGCCGCTGACCTTTCAATTGATCTCGCTGGTCATTGCGGCCTGGTACGGCGCCAAACTGCTGAGCCGGCCGATCCAGCGCCTGAGCGATGCCGCCGAGCGCTTGAGCGAAAACCTCGACAGCACGCCACTGGATGAGTCGGGCCCACGGGAAGCGCGGCAAGCGGCCTACACCTTCAACTTGATGCAGAAACGCATCATCGAACAGGTGCAGCAGCGCTCGCGGATGCTCGGCGCGGTGTCCCATGACCTGCGCACGCCGCTGTCGCGGCTCAAATTACGTCTGGAGCAGATCGACGACGAGAAGCTGCAAGGTCAGATGCGTCAGGATCTGGACGACATGATCAGCATGCTCGACGCCACCCTGACGTATTTGCACGAACAGCGCACCAGCGAGGCCCGGCAATGGATGGACGTGCAGGCGCTGGTGGAGTCGCTGTGTGAAAACGCCCAGGACCAGGGTGCCGATGTGCAGGCCAGCGGCCACTGCGCCCCGCTGCACGTCCAGCCGATGGCGTTGCGTTCGTGTATCAACAATCTGCTGGATAACGCGCTGCGCTATGCCGGACAAGCGTTGATCACCCTCGAAGACAGCCGCGAAACCCTGGTGATCCGGGTGATTGACCAGGGTCCGGGCATTGCGGCGGATAAGCGTGAGGCGGTGTTTGAACCGTTCTTTCGGCTGGAGGGTTCACGCAATCGCAACTCCGGCGGTGTCGGCCTGGGCATGACCATCGCCCGCGAGGCTGCGGAACGGTTGGGCGGGCAATTGAGCCTGGAAGAAACCCCCGGCGGTGGTTTGACCGCCGTCATTCACCTGCCCCGCACCTGAGCCACACATAAATTCCTACAGGGGTCATGCCAGGCATGAGAGCTGTGTGTACTGACCGGTACAAACCTCACATACCCACGACACCTTGCCCCTTGAGGCTGCATAAGCCGGTGTCCCCACCGGTTTTCCATTCCAGGGAGTGAGCACAATGATCGGTAGCGTCAGCAACTACACGAGCTATACCAGCACCAGCAGCACCACATCCAACACCGCCCGCAGCCAGCAGTTCCAGAAAGAACTGCTGGCCAAGCTCGACACCAACAGCGACGGCGCGGTGGATCAGGACGAGCTGAAAAGTGCCTTGTCGCAAAAATCCGACGACGGCCTGTTGGTCAGCCTGAGCAAAAACTTCGCCGACCTCGACAGCGATAACAGCGGCAACCTGAGCAGCGAAGAAATGGCCGCGATGGCCCCGCCGCCGCCACCGCAACATGATCAACCACCCAGCACTGAGCTCGCCGATGCCATGATCAGCGCGCTGGACACCGACGGTGACGGCGCCATCAGCAGCGACGAACTGAGTACCGGCCTGACCAGCGCCGACAGCACTGCCGACAGCAAGGAAATCTTCTCGGCCCTGGACAAGAACCAGGACGGCACTGTCAGCAAGGACGAACTCGCCGCCAGCCTGGCCCCTCCGCCGCCACCACCACAGCAGGTGTCCAGCGAGGAGCTGTTCAGCCAGCTCGATACCGACAGCGATGGCAGCGTGACCGCCACCGAACTGAGCAGTGCGCTGCAGGCGAGCAACAGCACGTCATCGACCAGCACCGACACCAGCGCCGCCCTGCTCAAGGCACTGGACAGTGACAGCAGCGGCGGTGTCAGCAGTGATGAATTGTCAGCAGCGTTGCAAGCAGGCCGTGAGAAGACCAGTGACAGCTCGACCGATCAGTTCAACGTCAACGAGGCGCTGCACAAAATGATCGCCAATCTGAGCAAGCAGTATTCGCTCGATAACGTGGCGACGGTGGGCAAGTACCTGAACGTTGCTACCTGAGCCAAGCGTCAAGCCCGGTAGACCGCAGCGACCCTATCGCGAGCAGGCTCACTCCTACAGGGGATTTGTGAACGACACAGATCCAGTGTGGGAGCGAGCTTGCTCCGGGCGGCGTTCCGACGAAGGGGCCTTAAGCCTCAATACAAAACTTTAAGGCCGGCGATCTTCTACCCGCGCCTGACTCTTGCTCCAGTCCGTCAGCAAGCTGTAAGCCACCGCCAACAAGGTCGGCCCGATAAACAGCCCGATAAAGCCAAACGCAATCAACCCGCCAAACACCCCCAACAGCACAATCACCAACGGCAGATTCCCGCCCCGGCTGATCAGGTACGGCTTGAGCACGTTGTCGACGCCACTGATGATGAACATGCCCCAGATCCCCAGGAACACCGCCATCCCGTACTCGCCTTTCCAGGCCAGCCACGCCGTGGCCGGAATCCACACCAGCGGTGGCCCCATCGGAATCAGGCTGAGCAGGAAGGTCACGATGCCCAGCACCAAGGCGCCCGGCACCCCGGCAATCAGGAACCCGATCAGTGCCAGCACGGCCTGCGCCGCCGCCGTACCAATTACACCGTTCACCACCCGCTGTACCGTGCCCGCCACCAGATCAATGTAATACCCGGCGCGCTGACCGATCAGACGCTCCAGCAAACCATGAACAAAGATCGCCAGACGCGGGCCGTCGCGGTAGAAAAAGAACACAAACACGATGCTCAGCGTCAGCTCGAGAATCCCGCCGCCAATCTGCGCACTGCGCGCCAGCAGCCAGTTACCGACCTGACCCAGATAAGGCTTGAGCGAGATCATCATTGCCGCGCCCTGCTCATCGATGCTGTTCCAGATCACCACCAGCCGTGCGCCTACCAAGGGAACACTGCCTAGCCAGTCAGGCGCCTGCGGCAGGCCTTCGACCTGTACATCCTTGATAAACACCGTGGCGTCACGCACATGGTCGGCCAGGTTGAACCCCAGCCATACCAGCGGCACGGCTACCAGTAACATCCAGCCGAGGGTCAGCAGCGCTGCCGCCAGGGATTCACGGCCATTCAGCCAACGGGTCAACAAACGCATCAGCGGCCAACTGGCAAACGCCAGCACCGCGCCCCAGAACAGCGCTGACCAGAACGGCGCCATCACCCAGAAGCTCGCGCCAAACAGCACCAGGAGCAGAATCTGCACCAACAGCCGATCGTTATTGGGCATGTAAAGTCTCAAAAAGTCAGTCAACAAAGGGTAGACGAACGCGTCGCGCGCATTCGCCTGTGCAGCTTATCGCAACAGCTCGATGTGCAGGCCAGAGCCTTCGACGGTGCCGGCTTCCAGTCGCGCCGCTCGCACACCCTGAGCAATCAATGCCTGACGCCAGGCCTCAGCCTTGGTGCCGGAAACACTGACTCGCAAGGTGGTGTCCAGGTTCAGTCCGCGTGAAATCAGACGCAGCCACGTGTCGTCGGGATCAGCGTTCAGTTTCGGGAAATCGAGTTCACCAGTGCTTTTGAGTTGACGCAGCAGAGTGGCGGACGTCGGCAACAAGTCGCCCAACGGCGCCGCCGCGTCGAATTGCTCGACATGCAGGTAGGCTTTGCGGTTACCGCGCGTGATGCTGTAAAGCGCCACCAGCGAATTGTCCTGTGGCGCCGCCAGTCTCAGCAGCAAATACGCCTGTTGATCGTCGGCACCGTAGAGTTTGGCGTTGCCGAAAACTTCGTTGGCCCACAGGCTGCTTTCGCCGCAATCGCGGGCCTGGCACCAGAACAGCAACTCGGCGCCCTGCTTCTGCAAGGCTTCCCGCGCAGCAGTAAAGGCTTCGGTGGAGGAATGCTCCGGCGGCAACTCGTAGGTGACCGAGGTGGTCTGCCCGCGTGCCGTGACCTGACCGTCAAAGCGCAGCTGGCCGCTGATCTTGCGGATAGAACCCAGGGGGTAGATCCGTTCAAGCTCGACGGCCGGACGATAATCAACGATCTGCGCATCTTCCATGCGCGGCAGGATCGGCAAGTCCTGACTGCCCGGGACATCAGCGGCAAACGATAAAGGACTGAAACAACACAGCGCCAGCAGACTGAGTGAACGCATGGACAGGCTCATCGGATCAGCATGGCCTGGGCCCCTTTTAACTTCCGTTCCTTGTTATCGAAACCCGGGGCATGCTCCGTGCAGGGCAGGCCGGGTTTCTCGAGCACGATAGAGACCTTGTGGCCATTCGGGGTCGCAGCGGTAGAGCGATCTATCATGGTTGTCTCCCATTTCAACCCGCCCAGCCTCGACAGTTGCCCGGCGCAAGTCAAGGAACGGCGAAGAACCGATTGAAACAGTCTGCGACAAGGTCGGCGCCAGTTTCGTCATTCAGGTGCAAATGATGACCGCCTGGCAGCTGTTCACGGCTAAAGGGTAGACGTTCCAGCAACTCGGAATGTTTGGCGAGCATGCCGTCGGCCGCCACCACCAGTTTGGCCGGACAACTGATTCGCTGGACAAACGCCATGGCCTGTTCGGTGGTCAGACGCAGCGGCGACGGCAGCGTCAGGCGGTTGTCGGTGCGCCATGTGTAACCGCCCGGCACGGGCATCAAACCGCGCTGGGCCAGCAGCTCGGCGGCTTCGCGACTGACCGCTACCAAGCCCTTCATGCGTGCTTCGATGGCGCGATCGAGGGTGTTGTAGACCGGTTTTTGTTTCTCCCGCAAATCCAGCTGCGCTTGCAGGGCCATGCCCATGCGCTCGGCCGCATTTTCGCCTTTGTCTGTAGGAGGAATGATGCCGTCGATCAACGCCAGGTGTGTGACGCGCTCCGGCATCGACCCGGCAATGATCAACGAGGCGATGGCCCCCATGGAGTGCCCCATCAGCGCAAAACGTTTGAGGCCCAGTTGCTCGGCGACTTGCAATACGTCATGGGCGTAGTCCCACATCGCGTAACCGGCACCAGGCGGGCGATGCCCGGAGTGACCGTGACCGGCCATGTCCAGGGCGATGATACGCAGGCCTTTGAGCTTGGGCGCCAGACGGGCAAAACTGTTGGCATTGTCCAGCCAGCCATGCAGCGCAATCACCGGCAAGCCGTCTTCAGGACCGAACAAGTGTGCCGCCAACTCGATGTGCGGCAGGCTCAGACGGACTTCTTCGACGGCATTGCTCATGCGCAATCCTTTTCGTTGCGACCGTCCCATCGGCTGAACAGGGTTTTCAGCAGCGTGGCCGTGTCATGTGGACGTTCGAGAGGAAACATGTGACCGCCGGGCAGCGTCAGGGATTCACCCTGCGGCATGCGTCCGACAGCGCTTGCGTGATGACGCATCACCACGCGGCTCTTGTGCCCGCGCACCACCGCCAGCGGCACTTGCAGCTGACGCGTGCGACCGGGGCTGGTGTGGGGCACGCCACGGTAGATGCTGATTTCCGTCGCAGGATCAAAGCGCAGGCGCAGCTTGTCACCGACCTTGTGCAAACCGTGTTGCAGGTAGGCGTCAAAGCATTCCGGGTCAAAACTGCGGAACAGGGTTTTGCCCGAGAAGTAGCTACGCGCACTTTCGAGGTCGGCGAATTCTTCGCGACGTCCCAGGGTACGGCCGGCCGGGGTCAAGCGGTCGATGAAGCCGAATCGCTTGGCGGCGCGGATGACCCATTGATCGGTGCGCGTCAGCACCGGTGAATCGAGCATCACCACGCCGCGATACAACTCAGGGCAACGCAGCGCCGCGTGCAAGTGCAGCACGCCACCAAAGGAATGGCCGACGCCCCACACCGGTTCCGCCTGCTGCTTGAGGTGATGGATCAATTCGTCCACCAGGTTGTACCAGTTGTCGTCCGCCGGAAAACGCGGGTCATGAGCGTGCTGCTCCAGATGCGTCACCTGATACTCGGGCGCCAGCGCCGCAAACAACTTGCCGTAGGTCCCGGAAGGAAAGCCATTGGCGTGGGCGAAAAATATCTGTTGCGACATACCGGCAAATCCATGAGCGAGAACAGGCGTTGATTGTCCGTAAGACAACGGCTGACAGCAATGACTGTAAGTGACAGGAATGATGACAGTCCGGTCAAGACTATGCAGTGGAGCCATAGTGGCGAGCGAGCTTGCTCGCGTTCGGCTGCGCAGCAGTCGTCGCTCTTCCAATGCGGTCATCCGTGACGGAGATTAGGGCTGCTGCGCAGCCCAGCGGGAGCAAGCTCCCTCGCCAAAAAAGACCAGGCAGTTTGCCTGGGATGTCAGCGCGCTGGCGGATTTTCGCCCAGCGGCACGACCGCCATGGTCAGGCGCGACACGCAACTGGCCTTGCCTTCATCGCTGGTCAAGCGGATGTCCCAGACGTGCGTCGTGCGGCCGATGTGGATTGGCGTGGCCACGGCTGTCACCCGTCCACTGCGCAGGCCGCGCAAATGGTTGGCGTTGATTTCCAGGCCCACGCAGTAAAACTTGCTGGCGTCGATGCACAGATAACTGGCCATCGAACCGACCGACTCGGCCAGCACCACCGACGCGCCGCCATGCAGCAGGCCGTAAGGCTGGTGAGTGCGATGGTCAATGACCATGCTTGCGGTCAGGGAGCCTTCGTCAAACGCTTCGAAGCGGATATCCAGCACTTCGCCGATGGTGTTTTTCTGGATCGCGTTCAACTGCTCGATGTTGGGAGTGGTACGCCACAGACTCATCGCTGCTTTCCTATGTTGGTTTTGTTCGTGGCTCAATCCTGCCACAGCACCGCCTCGCTGCGCTCGCTCCATTCTTCGAAGCGGTCGCCGTAAGCCGCTTCGATCACATTGCGCTTGATCTTCAGGGTCGGCGTCAGGAAGCCGTTTTCCACGGCCCAACTGTCCTTGACCACCACCAGACGCCGCAAGCGCTCATGCTTGTCGAGGACGCCGTTGACTTCATCCAGGAGTTTTTCCAGGCTTGAATGCAGCCCTGCCCTCGCCGTGCCGCTGGCGTCCTGCTGCCCGACCGCCGACAACACACACAGTCCCAACGGCGCACTCAAACCGTCACCGACCACGCACACTTGTTCAATCCGCGAATGCACCGCCAGGCGATTTTCAATTGGCGCCGGCGCGACGTATTTGCCCTTGCTGGTCTTGAAGATTTCTTTCAGGCGCCCGGTCAGGCGCAGGTTGCCTTCGGCGTCTTCCTCGCCCTTGTCGCCGGTGCGCAGGAAGCCGTCCTCGGTGATGGTTTCAGCAGTTTTCTGCGGTTCCTTGAAGTAGCCGAGCATGGTCGCGCCGCTGCGCACCATGACCTCGCCGGATTCATCGATTCGCACTTCCACCTCAGGGCACGGCTTGCCGATCCAGCCGGGCTTGTTCTCGCCGGGCCGGCAAATGTGCGAATAGCCGCAGCTCTCGGTCATGCCGTAGACCTCCAGCACGTCCAGCCCCAGTTTGCGGTACCACAGCAGCAAGGTTTGTGGCACGGGCGCAGCGCCGGACAAGGCGACACGCAATGCATCCAGCCCCAGCCCGACGAGGACTTTATGCCCGACCCGTTTGCCGATGAAGGGCAGCCCGAGCAGAAAATCCAGGCGCTTTGCCGGGATCTTGCTGTACACGCCCATCTGGAATTTGGTCCAGATTCGCGGCACGCCGAACAAGGCAGTAGGCCGGGCGCGCTTTAAATCGGTCAGGAAGGTATCGAGGCTCTCGGCAAAGAACACCGTTTGCCCGGTGTAAATCGACGCCAGTTCGACGAACATCCGCTCGGCCACGTGGCACAGCGGCAAATAGGACAGCAATCGATCCGACTCGTTGAGGCCAAACAACTGCGTACCGCGGGTGGTGGCGAAACCCAGATTGCCGAAACTGTGCATCACGCCTTTGGGCAGGCCGGTGGTACCGGAGGTGTAAATGATGGTCGCCAACTGATCGGCCGCCGGCGTGGGGTTATCCTGGATGGGCGAGCTGCGTTGCAGGTCGGCCCAGCTGAAATCGAAGGTGCCGGGTGGGTGCAGCGGCAAGCTGATCGTCGGCAAGTCAGGGCTGACGCCACGAGACATGCTCGGCCAGTCATCAAGCTTGCCGATAAACGCCAGCGCCGCTTCGGAGTGGTCGAGTACCTGGGCCACCGATTCGGCGGTGAGGTTGGGGTACAACGGCACCGAGACATGCCCGGCCATCCAGATCGCCAGGTCGGCGATGATCCAGTGGGCACAGTTTTTCGATATCAGCGCGATGTGGCTGCCTTGCGGCAGTTCGCGAGCGCGCAGCCAATGTGCCGCGCAACGTGCCTGATGGCCGACGTCGGCCCAGGTCAAGGTCTCGACCTGCCCGCCGCCCGTGGGCTGGACCAGAAAACGCTGGCGTGGATGACGGGCCTCACGCTCGTAAAAGACATCCAGCGGCAAACGAAAAGCAGCAGACATGCGACTCGCTCCTGAATTTTTGGTCTGGAGCAAGCGTAGTCAACCAAGCGGTTGCTTGGTTGACTATTTCATTACAAAAATCAGCAACACCGCCGTCCCCTGTGGGAGCAAAACTATCAGGGGTGCTTGATGCCGTTGAGTTTCATGGCGCCGGCCAGCGGCAAGTCGCCTTCGAGCTCTGCCAGGCTGGCGGTTTTGACGGTTTCCGGCTCTTGCACGTGACCGTGCTGCAGATAACCGAGCAAATTGCCCACCAGCGGGTTGTGACTGACCAACAGCGCGTAATCCACCGACACCAACTGCTCCGACACCGCTTGCGGGCGGTTGTCGGGTGTCAGCCACTCGACGGTGCGGATGTCCGGTTCGAACCCCAGCGCTTCGCGCACCAATTGCGCGGTCTGTTGCGCCCGCAGGTAAGGGCTGGCGTAGATCGCGGTAATCGGCTGACCGATCAGCTCGGCCGCACTGCGCAGCACTTCTTCACAACCATGAGGGGTCAGTGCTCGCTCGGAATCAGGACGCGAGCCATACGGTTCAGCTTCACCATGACGCAATACCCAGAGTTTCATAGCTTGGGTTCCTCATCTCGGGCCGGATGCGGCGCGGGCGCCACAACATGCGGCGCTTCACCTTCCGGTGTACGCGGCGTCGGCCAGTCGGCGAACGGCCAGGGTTTCTGGTCGCTGTGGAAGCTGCCGAAACGACCGATCTGCGCCAGGAACTGGCTCAGGCTGTCGCCGAAGTTCATCAGGCTGGCGCTCGGAGCGCCATAGAACAAACGATAGATCAGTTGCACCAGCACCACCGCGCCAAGGATGAACTGCGCCACTTGCCAGACCAGCACGAATACGATCATCCACAGCACCCGCAGCAGGATCGACTCGTACTTGGTTTCCATTTTTGGATCGTTCATGTCGTGCTCCCCTGCTTATTTACAAAGCGTGCTTAGTTGAAACCGCTGGTAGAAATGAAGTCGACATCGGTTTTCGGTTCGCCGCGCATCAACAGCTCAATTACCTGATTAAGCGTGCGCCCTTCGAACAGGATTGCGTGCAGCCCGGCGACCAGTGGCATATAGACGCCCACCTCCTGAGCCTTGGCCTTGAGCACTTTCAGCGTGTTCACGCCTTCGGCGACTTCGCCCAGACGCGTCACCGCGTCTTCCAGGCTCAGGCCCTGGCCGAGGGCAAACCCGACCTGGTAGTTACGGCTTTTTGGCGACGAGCAGGTGACGATCAAATCGCCCACCCCGGCAAGGCCGAGGAAGGTCATCGGGTTGGCGCCCTGATTCACCGCAAAACGGGTCATTTCCGCCAGTGCGCGGGTGATCAGCATGCTCTTGGTGTTTTCGCCCATGCCCAGCGCAACGGCCATGCCGGCAATGATCGCGTAGACGTTTTTCAGCGCCCCGCCCAACTCGACGCCGAAACGGTCGGCGCTGGCGTACACGCGAAAGGTCCGGCCATGCAGCGCTTCCTGAACCCGCTGGCACAGCTCTTCGTCTTCACTGGCGACTACCGTGGCAGTCAACGCGTGTTCAGCGATTTCACGGGCCAGGTTCGGTCCCGACAACACGCCGATGCGCGCTTGCGGAGCGATTTCCTCGAGGATTTCGCTCATCAGCTTGAAGGTGTGGGCTTCGATGCCTTTGGTCAGGCTGACCAGCAGTTTGCCGCTCAACTGAGCGGCATGCGGGACCAGGACCGAGCGCAGCGCGCTGGAGGGCAACGCGACGAAACACAGGTCGCAGGCATCCAGCGTGGCTTGCAGGTCGGTCACCGGTTCTACCGCCGGGAGAATCTTGATGCCTTTGAGGTAACGCGGGTTCTCGCGATTGACCCGAATGGCCTCGGCCTGTTCGGGGTCACGCATCCACTGCCGGACCTGATGACCGTTTTCGGCCAGCAGATTGGCCACGGCGGTACCAAAACTTCCGCCTCCCAGGACCGCAATTGGGCGCTGTTCAGTCATATGCAATCCGTTAATCCATACCAGTGGCGATGTCGGCATTATACGGAGCGCCCCCGTGGCGGCCAGCCCCCGCATCAATTACCAACACTTGTAGGAAGAAGACCAATAAATACGAGGAAAATGCCGGCATCGTGAATGGAAAAGTGCCCGCGCTCGGTTAACATGCGCGCCAACTCCTCACGATCAAAGGGTATGACGTGTCGCTTGGTTCTCCATCACCCCGCTCGCCGCTGGTCCTGGCGCTGATGTTCAGCCCGTCCTTGCTGGCCGACGACTTGTTCCTCGACAACGAACCGCTCCCGCAAGTGCTGACGGCGACACGCCTGAAGCAATCGCCGGCCGCAGTTCCGGGGAGCATGACGGTGATTGACAGCGAATTGATCAACGCCAGCGGCGCCCGCGACATCAGCGAATTGCTGCGACTGGTGCCGGGCATGATGGTCGGCAACATCAGCGGCAACCAGGCCGCCGTGAACTACCACGGCACCAACGCCACCGCCGCCCGGCGCATGCAGGTGCTGATCGACGGTCGCTCGGTGTACCGCGCCGGACTGGCCACGGTGGACTGGAGTGATATCCCGGTGGCCATGGAAGACATCGAGCGCATCGAAGTCTTTCGTGGTCCGAACACCGTCAGCTACGGCGCCAACGCGCTGATGGCCGTGGTCAACATCATCATGCGCAACCCGGCCAACAGCCATGGCACCCGCGTCAAAGTCACCCGTGGCCAACGCGGCATCAACGACTATTACGCCAGCCAGGGCACCGGCTGGGACGGCGGTGACCTGCGTCTGTCACTGTCCGGGCAGCAAGACGACGGTTTCGATTCGGACCGCAACGGTGCCGATTATCGGGACAGCCGTCGCCTCAATCGCTTCAACCTCGCGGTCAGCCAGACGCTCGCCGAAAACCAGAGCATCGACTGGCAATTGAATGCGAAGGAAGGCACCAACCAACGGCCGTATACCTACCGCCCGGTGTTCCCGGGGATTACCGCCGCCGGCGACAATTCCGACGTCGCCGCCAAGGATTACGCCGGCTCGCTGCGCTGGAACCTGGACCTCAATCCCGATCACAGCCTTTATGTCCAGGGCTCGGCCCAACACTGGGATCGCCAGCAAACCTGGCGCGCCTGCGATGCCGAAGTGTCGTTCAGCCCGGAGCTGACCCAACTCTGGCAGCTCAACCCCAATTACACCGAACGCCTGGCGCGCAACATGGATCGCTTCACCGGTCCCGGCGCGCCTCGCGGCACGCCGGCGGAACAAGCGCTGGCCAATCAAGTGCTGGGGCAATGGAAAAGTGGCGCGCGGCAAACGCTCTGTGGCGACATCGACCAGAGCGCCCGGGAATCGCGCTACGACCTCGAAGTACAAGACACCCTCAGCCTGTCCGACAGTCTGCGACTGGTCAGTGGCATGAACTATCGTTACGACCGGGCCGATTCCGAGACCTACTTCAATGGCACGCTCGATGACACCACGTGGCGCACGTTCGGCCAGCTGGAGTGGCGAGCCACCGAGCATTGGTTGTTGCAGGGCGGGGCGATGTTCGAAGACACGCAATTGACCGGCAGCTCGTTGACCCCGCGTGTCGCGGTCAATTACCTGATCAACCCGCGCCATGGTTTACGTGCCGTGTACTCGGAAGCCATCCGCTCACCGGACATGTTCGAGAACAACGTCAACTGGAGTTACCAGGTGACTAACCTGCGGCCCAGCGCTTACGGCCAGAGCAGCGCCCGCTATTTCGTCAAGACCCGTGGCCCCGGCGACCTCGACAAGGAACGCATGCGCTCGCGAGAGCTGGGCTACAACGGCTACTTCGTCGAGCTGGGACTGAGCGTCGATGTGAAGCTGTTCTACGACGAAATCAACGGCATGATCAGCGAACCGCTGCGCAACAATCAGTACATCGCCAGCAACTCCAACACCTCGCGCTTCACCGGGGCGGAAACACAACTGGACTGGCACCTCGGCAGCGCTGACCGCCTGCGCCTGACCTATGCCTACGTCGACGCCGACGCCAGTAACCCGCTGGATGAGCAACAGACCGCGCGCAACAGCGGCTCCGCCGGTTGGCTGCGCAACTGGGGACAGGGCTGGAACAGCGCGCTCTTCTACTATGGCGACGATGCGCTCAACGGATACCGCTTCGAGCGGGTAGACACACGTATTGCCAAACGTATCGGCCTGGGCAAGGCCCATCTGGAACTGGCCGGCATTCTTCAGCAACGCCTGGACAACCAACCCACCACCTTCGTCGACAACAACTACGACGAGCGCCGAGTGGTTTATTTCAGCGCGGAGCTGACGTTTTAAATGCGCCGTTGCCTGCCATGGAAGTCGCCGCCACTGGGCCGCCTGCTGGCCGGGTTGTGCCTGGCGGTTGGCTGCCTGCTCGGCGCCCTGCCGATACAGGCTGACGACATTTTGTTGACCGGCGCCGAAGACAGCCCCGGCGTGCAGTCCTTCGTCCATGCATTGAGTGAGATGCGCCCCACCGACAACGTGCGTTTCCAACCACTGGCGAGCCTCCCCTTGCCAAGCAAACTGCCCGCCGCCACGCGCTTGATCCTGCTCGATCTGCCAAGCCTCGACTGGCGCCAGCAAGAGGCCCAAGGCCCGGCGACGCTGGTACTGCGCATCAGTCGCCTGCAAGCCCAACAACGTTTCGGCGTGAACTTTCCACCGCAGCTCAGCCTGCTCTGGAGTGATCCGCCACTGGATCGGCAATTGCGCCTGACCCGATTGGTCCTACCCCAGGCGCGGCGCGTCGGCGTGCTGTACGACGATCACAGCGAATTCCTGTTGAAAGAAATGCGCCTGGCCGCCCTGGGGGAATCGCTTGATGTGGTTGCCGAGCGTTGGGACAACACCAATGACAGTCGCCCCTTGCAGGACTTGCTGAAAAACTGCGACGTGCTGCTGGGCCTCGACGATCCCGACCTGTACAACCCGAAAACCGCAAAGAATCTGCTATTGAGCAGCTACTCCCGGCAACTGGCCTTGGTCGGCCCGAATGCCGCGTTCGTCAAGGCCGGCAGCCTGGCCAGCACGTACAGCGATCAGAGCGACTGGCTGCAGGTGCTCGACGAATTGCTCGACCTGCCACCGGCGAGCTGGCCGCGCGCGCTTTACCCGCAACACTTCAAAGTCTCAAGTAACCCGCAAGTGGCTCGTTCATTAGGTATTGAGCAGATTGATGACGCGTCTGCCGCCCTGCAGTTGGCTGAAGGAGAAAGCCGCCCATGACCTTCCGACGCCCTTGGGACATCAACACCCGCACACAGATGATCAGCCTTGGCCCGGCCCTGTTGCTGACACTGCTGCTGATCAGCTTTTTTACCTTCGTACGGATTCAGGACCTGCGTCAGGAGCTCAACCACACCGGGCAGTTGATCGCCAACCAATTGGCTCCCGCCACCGAATACGGGGTGATTTCGGGTAACAACGAGGTGCTCGAAAGCTTGCTCAAGGCGACACTCGCCACGCCGAACGTGCGCTTCCTCGAGGTCCAGGACAACGCCAACCGGATTCTGGTGTACGTCGAGCAACCGTCGGAAACCCACCGCCGCTCGCAACAGGTGGAAGTGTTCCAGGCACCGGTGCGGTTGCAGCGGATTGCGCTCAACAATGATTTTTTCCAGGGCTCCAAAGCCGCGAGTATCGGCCCCTCCGAGGACTATCTGGGCCGGGTGATCGTCGGTCTGTCGAATGACGCCTTCAACCAGCGTCAGCAGGAAATCCTGTTGAAAGCCGCGATCCTCGCCCTGTTCGCCCTGCTGTTTACCTTTCTGGTCGCACGGCGCCTGGCGGGCAGCCTGTCGCAACCGATCCGCGACATTGGCAATGCGGTGAAGGCGATCCAGGAAGGCGATTACACACGGCCCTTGCCCATTGTGGATGACACCGAGTTGGGCGCGCTGTCGCAACACATCAACAACCTCGCCAGCGGCCTCGAACAAGCCAGTCGCGAACAGCATCAGGCGATGGCGCAGTTGATCCAGACACGCGAGGAAGCGGAAAAGGCCAACAACGCCAAGTCTGATTTCCTGGCGATGATGAGCCATGAACTGCGCACGCCGATGAATGGCGTACTCGGCATGCTGCAATTGCTGGAAACCACCGACATGACCGAAGAGCAGGTCGAATACGCGGCGCTGGCCTCGGAGTCCACCGAACACCTGCTCAAGGTCATCAACGACATTCTCGACTTCTCGCGCATCGAGCGTTCGGAACTGGAACTGGAGCACATCCCGTTCAACCTCGCGGACCTGATCGTCAGTTGCGCCCAATCGTTCCAGCACAGCGCGGCGCAACGCGGGCTCGATCTGCAGTTGGTGATCCCAGATGACCTGCGCGCCCTTCAGGTTCAAGGCGACCCGACGCGCATCCGGCAGATCCTGGTGAATCTGGTCGGCAATGCCTTGAAGTTCACCGAACACGGCCGCGTCAGCATCGAACCGCAGTGGCAATCGCTGGACCACGAACTGCTGTGGTTCACCTGCACCGTGCGCGACAGCGGCATTGGTATCTCCGCTGAAAGCCTGGAGCTGATGTTCAATGCCTTCCAGCAGGCCGACAGTTCCATTTCACGCCGTTACGGTGGCACCGGCCTGGGCCTGCCGATTGCCCGCACCCTGGCGGAACGCATGGGCGGCACCTTGCGGGCGCAGAGTGAAGAAGGCCTGGGCTCGGTGTTTACCCTGGAAATCCCGCTGGCGCTCTATAAACAGACGCTGCCGGTGCTGACCCCGAGGGCGCAGACCGGCAATGAGGATGGCGCCGGGCATAACGTGTTGCTGGTCGAAGACAACCCGGTGAATCAGACCGTGATCGAAGCAATGTTGCGCAGCCTGGGCTTTACTGTCAGCGTCGCGACCGATGGCGCGCAGGCCGTGCGCAGCGCCGAAAGCCTGATTTTTGAAGCGATCCTGATGGACTGCCGACTGCCGATCATCGACGGCTACGAAGCAACCCGACAGATTCGCCAATTACCCGGCTGCGCGGACTTGCCGATCATCGCCTTGACCGCCAATGCGTTGCAGGGTGATCGCGAAGCCTGTTTGTCGGCGGGCATGAACGATTACTTGGCCAAGCCGTTCAAACGAACTGATTTGCAGCAAATTCTGCAGCGCTGGGTGCAGTAGTACAGGCCTTTCGACCATCTGCGACTGGCGTGAAAGGCGAAAGTGCGGCAGTCTTAGGCACCCGAACAGGCCCGAAAAGGGGCTTGAATAATAATTTCAGTGCACAAGTGTACATTCATGTCCTTGGTGCTGTGACTTTCACCACAACGCAATAGTCTATGAGTAGGCTGCTGACTCGAGGCATGAACGCCTCGATCGGCCGGGAGATTTGCCCCACCCTGCCGCATGGGACTATTGAGGAGCTCGCATGACCCAACAAAACGCCTTTACTCGGGAAGACCTGCTGCGCTGCAGTCGCGGTGAGCTGTTCGGCCCAGGTAACGCACAACTGCCCGCCCCGAACATGCTGATGGTGGATCGCATCACCCATATCAGTGCCGAGGGTGGCAAGTACGGCAAAGGTGAATTGGTCGCCGAGCTGGATATCACTCCGGACCTGTGGTTTTTCGCCTGCCACTTCGAAGGTGATCCGGTGATGCCAGGCTGCCTGGGCCTTGACGCCATGTGGCAACTGGTCGGCTTCTTCCTCGGCTGGCAAGGTCTGCCGGGCCGTGGCCGTGCGCTGGGTTCGGGCGAAGTGAAGTTCTTCGGCCAGGTCCTGCCGACCGCCAAGAAAGTCACCTATAACATTCAGATCAAGCGCGTGTTGAAAGGCAAACTGAACCTGGCCATTGCCGACGGTTCGGTCAGCGTCGACGGCCGCGAGATCTACACCGCCGAAGGCCTTCGGGTCGGCGTTTTCACCTCCACTGACAACTTCTAAGGGTTATCCGCATGCGCCGCGTCGTTATCACTGGTCTGGGCATCGTTTCGTGCCTGGGCAATGACAAAGAGACCGTCTCCGCTAACCTGCGTGCAAGTCGCCCTGGCATCCGGTTCAACCCGGAATATGCCGAAATGGGTCTGCGTAGCCAGGTTTCCGGCTCCATCGACCTTCCTCTCGAAGAATTGATCGATCGCAAGATCTATCGCTTCGTTGGCCACGCGGCAGCTTACGCCTACCTGGCCATGAAAGACGCCATCACTGACTCCGGTCTGACCGATGAGCAAGTCTCCAACCCGCGTACCGGCCTGATCGCCGGTTCCGGTGGCGCCTCCACGCTGAACCAGATGGAAGCGCTGGACATCCTGCGCGAAAAAGGCGTGAAGCGCGTTGGCCCGTACCGTGTAACGCGGACCATGAGCAGCACCGTTTCCGCTTGCCTGGCCACCCCGTTCAAGATCAAGGGCCTGAACTACTCCATCGCTTCTGCCTGCGCCACCAGTGCTCACTGCATCGGTACCGCCATGGAACAGATCCAGATGGGCAAGCAGGACATCGTGTTCGCCGGCGGCGGTGAAGAAGAGCATTGGAGCCAGTCGTTCCTGTTCGACGCCATGGGCGCACTGTCCAGCCAGTACAACGAAACCCCGGACAAGGCTTCCCGTGCCTACGACGCCAAGCGTGACGGTTTCGTCATCGCCGGCGGTGGCGGCATGGTCGTGGTCGAAGAGCTGGAACACGCTCTGGCCCGCGGCGCGAAGATCTACGCGGAAATCGTTGGCTACGGCGCGACTTCCGACGGCTACGACATGGTCGCCCCAAGCGGCGAAGGCGCCATCCGCTGCATGCAGATGGCCATGTCCACCGTTGACGCTCCGATCGACTACCTGAACACCCACGGCACCTCGACTCCGGTCGGCGACGTCGCGGAGATGAAAGGTGTGCGTGAAGTGTTCGGCGACAAGGCTCCGGCCATCAGCTCCACCAAGAGCCTGTCGGGTCACTCCCTGGGCGCCGCCGGCGTTCACGAAGCGATCTACTGCATGCTGATGATGGAAGGCAACTTCATGGCGGGCTCCGCCAACATCGACGAACTGGACCCGGAAGTGGCAGACATGCCGATCCTGACCAAGACTCGCGAAAACGCCACCATCAACACCGTGATGAGCAACAGCTTCGGTTTCGGTGGCACCAACGCCACGCTGGTACTGAAGCGTTGGGCAGGTAAGTAATACCTCGCCGTTTCGCTGCACAAAAAAAAGCCCCGACTGGTTCGGGGCGTTTTTTTTGTGCCCGTGAAAGATTGAACACCGCCCCCACAGGTTTTGTGTGAAGACAGTCATCTTCATCAATGCAAACATGAATCTTTTGTCATAAAACTCAACGCCCTGCGACCGAATGTCGCGCGTTACGCGGGCTGCAGGACTTTTGCAGAATCGGCAATTGTTCGTTACCAATCCCGAACGTTTACTTAGCAAGCTAACAAAACGTATAACAAAGACCTGCACACGCCTTGGTGCAGGTAATTGAGATTGGAGCTAGCAGATGACTGTAAAAGTAACTGAACGCGACGATTCACATAAATCCCATGAGGGTGTAGCCGCCGGTATCCGCATTTGGGATGTCCATCAACAAGACCTGTTGGTGGGGATGTTTCACTCCGAGACTGACGCGCACAACTACAAATCCGAACTGGAAACACTGGAGCAGCAAAGGGCGTTGCGCTCCGCTTGAGCAACTACAGCATTGAAAACGACAAACCCCGCCATGAGCGGGGTTTGTCGTTGTTGCGGCCGTTAACGGCTTACCACATCAGATCATCCGGAATCTGATAGGCGGCGTACGGATCGTCCTCGGCGGCCACTTCTTCAGTCTTCACGTTCATCTGCACGATGCGTTGTGGATCGCGCTCCTGGATCTTCAGCGCCGCTTCACGCGGGATCACTTCGTAACCGCCGGCGTGGTGCACGATGGCCAGGAAGCCATTGCTGAGCTGGTTACGCATCAGCGTGTTGACGCAGAGACGCTTGACCTTCTTGTCGTCAACAAAGTTGTAGTAATCCTCAGTGGTCAGCTTCGGCAGACGCGAGACTTCGATCAATTGCTTGATCTGCGCGGCGCGGGCCTTGGCCTCGACCTTTTCCTGCTGCTGACGGTTCAGCTCCTGGTCGCGCTTGACCTTTTCGGCCTGCGCTTCCTGCGCCGCACGCTGCTGCGAGTCATCCAGTTCGATATGGCCTTTGTGGGCCAGGCGCTGTTGTTTCTGCTTGTCTTTGCCGACCTGTTTGGCCTGCTTCTGGTTGACCAGCCCTGCTTTGAGCAACTGGTCGCGAAGGGAAATGCTCATGGTGCTTGTTTCTCACTTAGGCAACTGCTCAACCGCAGCTGGTCAAATTCTTTTCCTGACGTTTGGCTTCGCCCCACAAGGCGTCCAACTCTTCGAGGGTGCAATCTTCTATGGGACGGTGGGTGTCGCGCAATGCCTGTTCGATAAAACGGAAGCGTCTTTCGAATTTACTGTTGGCACCACGCAGCGCAGTTTCCGGATCAACCTTTAGATGACGCGCCAGATTGACCACGGAAAACAGCAAGTCACCCACTTCATCGGCAATCGCCGCCGAGTCATTGTCGGCCATCGCTTCGAGCACTTCATCGAGCTCTTCGCGAACCTTGTCCAGCACCGGCAAGGCGTCCGGCCAGTCGAAACCGACCTGCCCGGCGCGCTTCTGCAACTTGGCGGAACGCGACAATGCCGGCAGCGCGGCGGGCACATCGTCGAGCAAGGACAGTTGTTGCGGCGCGGCAGATTTCTCGGCGCGCTCCTCGGCCTTGATCTCTTCCCAGCGCTGCTTGACCTGTTCTTCACTCAGGCGCGGGATGTCCATGGGCGCATACAGATCACCGGTGGGGAACACGTGAGGATGGCGACGGATCAGCTTGCGGGTGATGCTGTCGATCACACTGGCGAATTCGAAGCGCCCTTCTTCCCGTGCCAGTTGGCTGTAATAAACCACCTGGAACAGCAAATCCCCCAACTCACCCTGCAAGTGATCGAAGTCACCCCGCTCGATGGCGTCAGCGACTTCGTAGGCTTCCTCGAGGGTGTGCGGGACGATGGTGGCGTAGGTTTGCTTGATGTCCCACGGGCAACCGAACTGCGGGTCGCGCAGACGGGCCATCAAATGCAATAAGTCTTCGAGTGAATACATCAATCAGTCTCTACACAAAACCAATGTGGGAGCGAGCCGGCTCCGGGCGGCGTTCCGACGAAAGCGGTGGGTCAGACAACATTGATGTCGACTGACACGCCCTCTTCGCGAGCAGGCTCGCTCCCTCATTTGATCGGGGGTCATCAAGGCGTCCGGTTACGGCGGGTTTCGATGATGTTCGGCAACTGGGAAATCCGTCCCAGCAACCGCCCCAGCGCATCCAGCCCCGGAATCTCGATGGTCAGGGACATCAACGCAGTGTTGTCCTCTTTGTTCGAGCGGGTGTTGACCGCCAGCACGTTGATCCGCTCGTTGAGCAGCACCTGCGACACGTCACGCAGCAAACCGGAGCGGTCGTAGGCGCGGATGACGATGTCCACCGGATACGTGAGCACCGGCACCGGGCCCCAGCTGACCTGGATGATCCGCTCTGGCTCGCGCCCGCCCAGTTGCAGCACCGAAGCGCAGTCCTGGCGGTGAATGCTCACGCCACGGCCCTGGGTGATGTAACCGACGATGGCATCCCCCGGCAACGGCTGGCAGCAGCCGGCCATTTGCGTCATCAGGTTGCCGACACCCTGGATCTGGATGTCGCCACGCTTGCCCGGTTTGTAGCCGGTGGCTTTGCGCGGGATCAGCTCCAGCTGTTCGTTGCCGCGTTCCGGCTCGACCAGTTGCTGCGCCAGGTTCACCAATTGCGCCAGGCGCAAATCACCGGCGCCCAATGCGGCGAACATGTCCTCGGCGGTCTTCATGTTGGCCTTGTCGGCCAGCTTTTCGAAGTCCACCGCCGGCAAGCCCAGACGATTGAGTTCACGCTCGAGCAGGGTCTTACCGGCCGCGACGTTCTGGTCACGCGCCTGCAATTTGAACCAGTGGACAATCTTCGCCCGCGCCCGCGAGGTGGTGATGTAACCCAGGTTAGGGTTCAGCCAGTCGCGGCTCGGGGTGCCGTGCTTGCTGGTGATGATCTCGACCTGTTCACCGGTTTGCAGGCTGTAGTTGAGCGGCACGATGCGCCCGTTGATCTTCGCGCCACGGCAGTTATGGCCGATCTCGGTGTGCACGCGGTAGGCGAAGTCCAGCGGCGTCGAGCCTTTCGGCAAGTCGATGGCATGACCGTCCGGGGTGAAGATGTAGACTCGGTCCGGCTCGATATCGACCCGCAGCTGTTCCGCCAGGCCGCCGATATCACCCAGCTCTTCGTGCCACTCGAGGACCTGACGCAACCACGAGATTTTCTCTTCGTAGTGGTTGGAGCCGGATTTGACGTCGGTGCCCTTGTAGCGCCAGTGCGCGCATACGCCCAGCTCGGCTTCCTCGTGCATGGCGTGGGTGCGGATCTGCACTTCCAGCACCTTGCCCTCGGGGCCGATCACCGCGGTGTGCAGCGAGCGATAGCCGTTCTCTTTCGGGTTGGCGATGTAGTCGTCGAATTCTTTCGGGATGTGCCGCCACAAGGTGTGGACAATGCCGAGCGCGGTGTAGCAATCGCGCATTTCCGGCACCAGCACGCGAACGGCGCGCACGTCGTAGATCTGGCTGAATTCCAGACCCTTGCGCTGCATTTTGCGCCAGATCGAATAGATGTGTTTGGCCCGGCCGCTGATGTCGGCATCGACGCCGGTGGCCTGCAATTCGTTCTTCAGCTGGCTCATCACGTCGGCGATGAAACGCTCGCGATCCAGGCGCCGTTCATGCAGCAACTTGGCGATTTGCTTGTACTGGTCAGGCTCAAGGTAACGGAAGGACAAGTCCTCCAGTTCCCACTTGATGTGACCGATACCGAGACGGTGCGCGAGGGGCGCATAGATGTCGAAGACTTCACGGGCGACGCGATTGCGTTTTTCGTCGTCGGCGGTTTTCACCGCGCGAATCGCGCAGGTGCGTTCAGCCAGCTTGATCAGTGCGACGCGAACGTCGTCGACCATGGCGACCAGCATTTTGCGCAGGTTTTCGACCTGGCCCTGAGTGCCCAGCACCAGGGATTTACGCGGGCTCAGGCTGTCGCTGATCGCCGCCATGCGTTGCACGCCGTCGATGAGCTTGGCCACCACCGGGCCGAAGCGCTGGCTGATCGCAGGCAAGAGGATCTGCCCTTCGCGCACGCCACGGTACAAGATCGCGGCGACCAGTGAATCCTGATCGAGTTTGAGGTCGGCGAGAATCTCGGCGATCTCAAGGCCCGTGCGGAAACTCGACGTCCCTTCGGACCAGAGATTCTTCGCCGCATTGGCCTGCTGTTCAGACGTACGAGCGAACTCGCACGCTTCCTTCAAGGCTTCGCGATCCAGTGCCGGATCGACACTGACCGCATGATCGAGCCAAGCCTCGAGATTGATACTGCCGTCTGTATTGATCGGCTGGTGTGCTCTCACCTGTACCATCTTGCTTACCTTCCCTACGACGCAGATTCAATGCGTCAAATCGCTGACCTTCGTTGCCCGCTTGCGCTCGCGGGGCTCATGCGAGCGCTGCACGGGCGGGACAGTCGGACCAGACGAGCCGTCCTAGCTCGCTTCAAATAACGCCATGGCCTCGACATGTGCCGTTTGAGGAAACATATCGAGAATCCCGGCACGTTTTAACCGGTAGCCCTGCTTGATCAATTCAACCGTGTCGCGCGCCAGCGTTGCCGGGTTGCACGACACGTACACCAACCGCTTGGCGCCCAGGGACGCCAGCTTGCGCACGGCCTCGAAAGCACCGTCACGCGGTGGGTCCAAGAGTACCGCACAAAAGCCTTCGCGCGCCCATTCAGCGTCGGTCAAAGGCTGGGATAAATCGGCCTGAAAAAACTTCGCGTTATGCAGATTATTGCTAGCCGCGTTCGCAGCGGCGCGCTCGACCATGGCCTGCACACCTTCCACCGCCACGACTTCGCGAACGGCCTTGGCCAGCGGCAAGGCAAAGTTACCCAAGCCACAAAACAAATCCAGAACCCGCTCATCCGCCTGCGGTTTCAGCCAGTCCAACGCCTGGGCAATCATCGCTTCGTTGACCCCGGCATTGACCTGAATGAAATCCCCCGGCCGGTAGGCCAGTTCCAGGTCCCACTGCTCCAGGCGATAACCCAGCGACGCATCGGCCTCGACCGGTTGTGGCTCACCGTCCCCATGCAGCCACAATTGGGCTTCATGGGCGGCGCAGAATTCCTTGAGGAGGGTCATGTCGGCGTCAGACAACGGCGCCATGTGCCGCAGCAATACGGCCAACGACGAACCGCTGAACAATTCCACATGCCCCAGCGCCTGAGGTTTGCTCAAGCGACGGAGCATCTCCGGCAAGTGGGTCATGATCGGTTGCAAGGGCTGTACCAGCACCGTGCATTCGTTGATCGCGACAATGTCCTGACTGCCCGCAGCGCGGAATCCGACGTCGAGTTTTTTCGCTTTCATGTCCCAGCGCACCGCCACACGGGCGCGACGGCGGTAACCGAATTCCGGACCGCTCAGCGGCGCTGCCCACTCTTGCGGTTCGACACCGGCGACTTTCGACAGTTGCTCGGCGAGCATGCGTTGTTTCAGGGCGAGTTGTTCAGAATGAGGCAGATGTTGCACGCTGCAGCCGCCACAGCGACCGGCGTGCGGGCACGGTGCCGGGCGACGCAGTTCGCTGGCCTGGAACACGCGCTCGGTGCGCGCCTCGACCACTTTGCCGTGGGCGCCCAATACTCGCGCCTCGACTTCTTCACCGGCCAAGGCGCCGATGACGAACCAGGTGCGACCTTCAAAAAAAGCGATACCGCGACCGTCATTGGCCAGGCGCTCGATGCTCAAGCGCTGCTTTTTGCCGGTCGGGATTTGTGGGGCCTTGCTGCCGCCCGTGGGTTGGAAGCGCAGGCCTCTCTCGTGCTTGGCCATCAGTTGGGCGCGTCGAAAATGCCGGTCGACAAGTAACGGTCGCCTCGGTCGCAGATGATCGCGACGATCACCGCGTTTTCAACTTCTTTGGACAGGCGCAGCATCGCTGCTACTGCACCGCCCGAGGACACGCCACAGAAGATGCCTTCTTCGCGGGCCAGACGACGGGTCACGTCCTCGGCTTCGCTTTGCGCCATGTCGACGATGCGGTCGACGCGATCCGCCTGATAAATCTTCGGCAGGTATTCCTGCGGCCAGCGACGGATGCCCGGAATCGCCGAGCCTTCCATCGGTTGCAGGCCGATGATTTGCACGCTGTCGCTCTGCTCTTTCAAGTAGCGCGAGACACCCATGATGGTGCCGGTGGTGCCCATCGAACTGACGAAATGGGTGATGGTGCCCTCGGTCTGGCGCCAGATTTCCGGGCCGGTGGTGGTGTAGTGCGCCTCCGGATTATCTCCGTTGGCGAACTGGTCCAGCACCTTGCCACGGCCTTCGGCTTCCATCCGCTGAGCGAGGTCGCGGGCGCCTTCCATGCCTTCTTCCTGAGTGACCAGGATCAGCTCGGCACCATAAGCCGTCATCGCGGCTTTACGTTCGGCACTGGAGTTGTCCGGCATGATCAGGATCATCTTGTAACCCTTGATCGCGGCGGCCATCGCCAACGCAATCCCGGTGTTGCCGGAAGTTGCTTCGATCAGCGTGTCGCCAGCGTGGATCTGCCCGCGCAACTCGGCGCGGGTGATCATCGACAGCGCCGGACGGTCCTTGACCGAACCCGCCGGGTTATTCCCTTCGAGCTTCAGCAAAAGGGTATTGCTGGTGGCGCCAGGCAGGCGCTGCAAACGGACCAGCGGAGTGTTGCCGACGCAATCGGCGATGGTTGGGTACTGCAAGGTCATGGCGTATTCGCAATCCAGACTGCGGGGGCGCCTATCATACCGGCAAACGTTCGCAGGCCATATCACGCAAAGTGCGGTGCTTATGGCTTATGGGAATAAGCAGCCTGGACAGGGACTATTCTGGCTGGAGATGACCGAAATATGGGCCCCCTGTGAAAGCTCAGTGGGCAATCACAGGGGGCAGCGGGGGTAGCCATTTCATTATTGGGACTGTGTTGATCACACCATCTGTGGGCGACCCACATCCCCTGTGGGAGCGAGCCTGCTCGCGAAGGCGTCATCGCTCACACCATCAACTTCAGCCACCAACCGCATATTCAGCCGCAACCCAACCCCAGTGTTCTCAGCCCACAGCTGCCCACCCTGACGCCGCACCGCATTCCTCGCAATGCTCAACCCCAACCCGAACCCGCCATCCCCCGGTCGCGAGCCGTCGAGCCGAATGAACGGGCAGAAGATCCGCTCTAGATCAGCCTCAGCCACCCCGCCGCCCTCATCCTCCAGCCACACATGCCAGAAATCACCATCGCGCTGCCCGCCCAGACTCACCACACCGCCCTCGGGCGAATGACGAATGGCGTTGCGCAGGATGTTTTCCATGGCCTGGGCCAGGGTATTGAGGTTGCCGCGCACCCAGCACGACGAAGCCACCGTGCAGCGCAATTGACTGCCCGGCCAGCCGCTTTCATAGCAGGCATTTTCCGTGAGCATTTCCCACAAGGCCTGAACCTGAATCGCTTCGTCGGGCAACGGCGCACGCTCGGTATCGAGCCAGGCCAGTTGCAGCGTGTCCTCGACCAGACGCTGCATGCCATCGACTTCCCGACCGATACGCTCGCGCAACGCCGTCAGCCCCTGCTCGCTTTCGCTGGCCACCCGCAAGCGGCTCAACGGTGTGCGCAGTTCGTGGGACAGATCGCGCAGCAACTGCTGCTGCAAGGCCACGGTGCTTTGCAGGCGCTCGGACATGTGATCGAAGGCCCGGCCCAGCTCGCCGAGTTCATCTGATCGATTGGTGGTGCTGCTCGACAGGCGCACGTTCAACTGGTCCGCGCGCCAGGCATTCGCCTGTTCGCGCAAACTGTTCAACGGCACGACCAGCAGTCGATACAGACCGACGCATAACAACAGCGTGAACAATCCCGGAATGATGCCGTTGGTGATCACCCGCCAGAACAGCCGGTATTGACCCGGAACAAAACGCTGGGGCAGCTCGATCACCAGGCTGCCCGCCGCCGGGTCTTTGGGAAAGGGGATTCTCAACCACGGCAAGCCTTTGGTATGGCGACTCGTTGGCCAATCCAGCCCACGCAAAAAGGTCAGGCGCTGAATTTCTTTATCCGTCAGCGGATAGCTGCTCAGCGACTGCAAATCAGCGCCGATGACGCCGACCCAGGATGTTTCGTGCTTGCCGATACCCTGCAGCCAGACATCGACGCCAGCACTCTGGTGTTGACTCCAGGCTTGCTCGGCTTCGGCGGCGTAGCCGGTTAGCGTGATCCGCGCCTCTTCGGACAAGAACAGGTTTTTCTGTTCCATGTACCGACCCCAGGACCAACTCAGCCAGATCATCAGCAGACAAAACGCTACCAGCAAACAGGCGAGTTTCCAGAACAGCGAGTACCGCCCAGGCAGGTCAGACCATTTCATCGGCAGCACTCAAGACGTAGCCTTTGCCCCAGACCGTGCGCACTTCGCGCTCGGTATAGCCGATGCCTTTGAGTTTGCGGCGGATCTGGCTGATGTGCATGTCGAGGCTGCGATCATGGGCGGCGTAACCGCGTTGCAGCACATGCTGATAAAGGAAGGCTTTGCTCAACACTTCATCGCCATTGCGATTGAGCGTTTCCAGCAACCGATATTCGCTGCGCGTCATGCCGGCGGCGTGCTCGCCATGGAAAACCTCACACAGCTCATCGTCGAACCGCAGGCTGTGCACCTCGCAGGCCAATGGCTGCGGCGCCGGTCGACGGTCGAGCGCCACCCGCCGCAGGATCGCTTCGATGCGCACGCGCAACTCGGCCATGCTGAAGGGTTTTGGCAGGTAGTCATCGGCGCCCAGGCGAAAGCCGCTGATGCGGTCCTCCTCGGCCCCCAGTGCGGACATCAGCACCACCGGCGTGGCGTGGCTCTGGCGTAATTGCGTCAACACATTGAGCCCGTCCAGGCCCGGCAACAGAATATCCATCAACACCACATCGAAAGCTTGCTGGCGCGCGATGGCCAGGCCTTCCTGGCCGTCCTGGCACCAGGTCACCTGAAAACCGCAACGGCCCAAATGCTCGTGCACATAAGCACCGAGCACGAGGTCGTCTTCGATGGAAAGGATTCGGGGATGGCCAATCGGGATGGGAGTCATCAGTATCTGCAAATAATTCTCAGTTGGGCGATTATTCAAGATTGCCTGCCGATGGGCAACCCAAGGTTTGCCCAAGACGCAAAACCAACCTACCGGCCGACGAATGACGACATCAATTTTACGAAGATTGCCTGCCTGCAAATCGCTACACTGCCCGGGTGGCGCGTACCGGATGTACCCGCAGGTCAATCAATCGCTGGATGCAGGAGAGATGCGTGCTCAAGAAACTGGGAATTAAAGGCCGCGTGCTGTTGCTGACCCTCTTGCCGACCACTTTGATGGCCTTGGTCCTAGGCGGCTATTTCACCTGGATGCAGCAGTCCGACTTGCAATCCCAACTGATGCAACGCGGCGAGATGATTGCCGAACAGCTTGCACCGCTGGTGGCCCCGGCCATGGCTCACCAGGACAATGAGCTGCTGGAACGCATCGCCACCCAGTCGCTGGAAACAGCCGACGTGCGCGCCGTGACCTTCCTCGCCCCCGACCGCACGCCAGTGGCCCATGCCGGCCCGACCATGCTCAATCCGGCGCCGCCGCTGGGCGACAGTTCGAAGATGTTGCGCCGTAGCGGCAACGATGCAACGCGCTATCTGCTGCCGGTATTCGGCAAACACCGCAACCTGGCCGGCGACTTGATTCCCGACGAAGCCGACCGCCTGCTGGGCTGGGTCGAACTCGAGCTGTCGCACAACGGTATGTTGCTGCGCGGTTACCGCAGCCTGTTTGCCAGCCTGATGATGATTGCTGCCGGACTGGCCGGTGCGGCGCTGCTGGCCCTGCGCATGGGCCGGACCATCAACCGGCCGATCAGCCAGATCAAACTGGCGGTGGCGCAACTCAAGGACGGTCATCTGGAAACCCGCCTGCCGCCCCTCGGCAGCCAGGAACTGGATGAACTGGCGTCCGGCATCAACCGCATGGCCGGCACCCTGCAAAATGCCCAGGAAGAATTGCAGCACAGCGTCGATCAGGCCACCGAAGACGTGCGCCAGAATCTGGAAACCATCGAGATCCAGAACATCGAGCTGGACCTGGCGCGCAAGGAAGCCCTGGAAGCGAGCCGGATCAAATCCGAATTCCTGGCTAACATGAGCCATGAAATCCGCACGCCGCTCAACGGCATTCTCGGCTTCACGCACTTGCTGCAAAAAAGCGAACTGACGCCGCGCCAGCTCGACTACCTGGGCACTATCGAAAAGTCCGCCGACAGCCTGCTGGGGATCATCAACGAGATCCTCGACTTCTCGAAAATCGAGGCCGGCAAACTGGTGCTCGACAATATTCCGTTCAACTTGCGCGATTTGCTGCAGGACACTCTGACCATCCTCGCCCCCGCCGCCCACGCCAAACAGCTGGAACTGGTGAGCCTGGTGTACCGCGACACGCCGTTGTCGCTGGTCGGCGACCCGCTGCGACTGAAGCAGATCCTCACCAACCTGGTCAGCAACGCCATCAAGTTCACCCGCGAAGGCACCATCGTCGCCCGCGCCATGCTCGAAGAAGAACACGAAGACAGCGTGCAACTGCGCATCAGCATTCAGGACACGGGCATCGGCCTGTCGAGCCAGGACGTGCGCGCGCTGTTCCAGGCCTTCAGCCAGGCTGACAACTCCCTGTCCCGGCAACCCGGCGGTACGGGTCTGGGGCTGGTGATTTCCAAGCGACTGATTGAACAGATGGGCGGCGAGATTGGCGTCGACAGTACACCGGGTGAAGGTTCGGAGTTCTGGATCAGCCTGAGCCTGCCCAAGACCCGCGATGACGCCGAAGACCTGCCCAGCGCGCCCCTGCTCGGGCGCCGCGTGGCGGTGCTGGAAAACCATGAACTGGCGCGGCAGGCATTGCAGCATCAACTGGAAGATTGCGGCCTGAGCGTCACGCCGTTCAATACCCTGGAAAACCTGGCCAATGGCGTGACCGGCGCGCATCAGACGGATCAGGCCATCGACCTGGCGGTGCTCGGCATCACCAGCAACGACATGCCGCCCGAGCGTCTCAACCAGCACATCTGGGACCTCGAACACCTGGGCTGCAAAGTCCTGGTGCTGTGCCCGACCACCGAGCAGACGCTGTTCCATCTTTCGGTGCCGAACCCGCACAGTCAGCTTCAGGCCAAACCGGCCTGCACGCGCAAACTGCGTCGGGCCTTGTCCGATCTGGTCAACCCGCGCCAGCAGCGCAGCGAACCCGGCGAACCGGTGTCGAGTCGTGCGCCGAAAGTACTGTGCGTCGACGACAACCCGGCCAACCTGTTGCTGGTGCAGACCCTGCTCGAAGACATGGGTGCCAAAGTGCTTGCGGTTGAAAGCGGTTACGCGGCGGTCAAAGCCGTGCAGAACGAAACCTTCGACCTGGTGCTGATGGACGTGCAAATGCCCGGCATGGACGGACGTCAAAGCACCGAGGCGATTCGTCAGTGGGAAAGCGAGCGGCATTGCACGCCGCTGCCGATCGTCGCCCTCACCGCTCACGCCATGGCCAATGAAAAACGCGCACTGCTGCAAAGCGGCATGGACGATTACCTGACCAAACCCATCAGCGAGCGGCAACTGGCGCAGGTGGTGCTGAAGTGGACAGGCCTCGCCCTGCGTAACCATGGGCCGGAACGTTCCAGCGACAGCCACGGCAGCGGGCATGATTTGCAGGTGCTAGACCCCGAAGAAGGTTTGCGCCTGGCCGCGGGCAAGGCGGATCTGGCGGCGGACATGCTGGCGATGTTACTGGCCTCGCTCGAAGCCGACCGCGAAGCCATTCGGGTTGCCCGCGAAAGCAACGACCAGAATGCACTGATCGAACGCGTCCATCGCTTGCACGGGGCGACCCGTTATTGCGGCGTCCCGCAACTGCGCGCCGCCTGCCAGCGCAGTGAAACCCTGCTCAAGCAACAAGACCCCAAAGCACCCGGCGCCCTGGAAGACCTCGACCGGGCGATCAATCGCCTGGCCGCGCATGCCCGTATCAACGCTTGATGCAGCGCAACGGCGCTGACCACCATCAGCGCTAAGCTGCTACATAAAGCTTGACCCGAGTTATCCAGGAGGATTCATGCGCACGATTCTTTTCAGCAGCCAGACCTACGACCGCGACAGTTTTCTGGGCGCCGAGCTGCCCGCCGGCATCGAACTGCACTTTCAATCGGCGCGGCTGAGCCTGGATACCGTGGCGCTGGCCGAACATCACGAGGTGGTCTGCGCCTTCATCAATGACGACCTCAGCGCCCCGGTGCTGGAACGTCTTGCCGCGGGCGGTACGCGCCTGATCGCCCTGCGCTCGGCCGGTTACAACCATGTCGACCTGCCCGCAGCCAAGCGCCTGGGCCTTGCGATCGTGCGCGTCCCGGCCTACTCGCCACACGCTGTGGCTGAACACGCGGTGGCGTTGATCCTGGCACTCAACCGCCGCCTGCACCGCGCCTACAACCGCACCCGCGAAGGCGACTTCAGCCTGCACGGGCTGACCGGCTTCGACCTCGTGGGCAAGACCGTCGGTGTGGTCGGCACCGGACAGATCGGCGCAACGTTCGCCAAGATCATGAACGGTTTCGGCTGCCAATTGCTCGCCTACGATCCGTTCCCCAATCCGCAGGTCGAAGCCCTTGGCGCTCGCTATCTTAGTTTGCCGCAACTGCTGGCGCAGTCGCAGATCATCAGCCTGCATTGCCCGCTCAACGAGCAGAGCAAACACCTGATCAACCGCGAATCACTGGCGCATATGCAACCCGGCGCGATGCTGATCAATACCGGGCGTGGCGGTCTGGTGGACACCCCGGCATTGATCGACGCCTTGAAGGACGGCCAATTGGGTTATCTGGGGCTGGATGTGTATGAAGAAGAGGCGCAGCTGTTTTTCGAGGACCGTTCGGACCTGCCGCTGCAGGACGATGTGCTGGCGCGGTTGCTGACCTTTCCGAATGTGATCATCACCGCGCACCAGGCCTTCCTGACCCGTGAAGCCCTGGGCGCGATTGCCGCGACGACCTTGCAGAACATCGTCGCCTGGGCCGCTGGAACGCCGCAGAACCGGGTCGAAGGCTGATTTTTCTCAGGCTTTGGACAACAGGATCATCAGTCCCAGCCAGCCGAAGCCGAGCAAGCGCTGCCCCACTGAATGCCCGCGACGCAGCAGGAACCAGACAAAAAACGGCGGCAGGAAGAAAATCATCAGTTTCAGCCAGAGTTCTACCGGTCGCGTCCCGTTCATCACGGGGATCGGTACCGGTGCTGGAGCTTCGGTTTCAACCTGGGTTTTTCGCTTACGTCCGAACGCGGCCGGCGTCACCCTCGCCACTTTCTCGTCCTCCGGCAAACGCCCGAAAGTAATCGGTGCCTGCACGGGCGCTACTGTCGAAGTGGCCGCTTGCACCGTTGCCGCCGGTGCACCGCAATGAATGCAAGCAGCCGCCGTGGAACTGATGCTTTGCTTGCACTCATAACATTCGATTAACGCCATGTCCGTTCCCTAGAGGTGTAAAAGCGGCAGTGTGCCATGAGTCGACCGGTTATTTGAACCTGATCGAAGGTCATCTCCCCGCCCCATGCTGCGAGCAGGCCCGTGATAGCATACCGCGCATATTTGGAGGACCCATGGTCGAACACGATTTCCGCTATAGCCTGATGAACCCGCAACACACCCTCACCGAATGCCGCGCCCTTGTGCCGGGGCGTTATCAAGTTACCGGCAACGGCGGCTCGATTCGTAACAACGACGTGTTGGTTGTGACCCTCAAAGGCGCCAAGGACTTGTCCATGCGCCTGACCGTCGAAACGGTTCGCCACTTGATCAATCCGCCTGGCCAATGGGTCGCGGTGGCCAGTGGTCCGGTATTCGGTGAACTGGCGATCCACACCTGGAAAGTCAACTGCGACAGCTGCGCCAAAGAGCTGAACTTCGAGTTTGCGGTCGACGCCAAGCTGGGCAACAAGGCTGAAAAGCCCGCTGCCACCGCGCGGATTGCCGAGTTGGGCTGGACCACCGTGGGTGAGAAGCACCAGTGCCCGACATGCCAGGAGCCCGCGTGATGAAACGCCTCGCCCTGACCACCCTGGTCGGTGCCAGCCTGCTGGGCTGCGCCGCCGAGCCGGTGCAACTGCAACAAAACCGTAGTTACATTCTGGAATGGATCGGCGAACGTCCGTTGATGGATTACAGCCACCTGACCATCACCCTGGGTGACGACGGCCGGGCCTATGGCAACGGCGGCTGCAACCATTGGTTCGCGCCGTACACCCTGGAAGGCGACAAGCTGAGCTTCGGCCAGATCGGCAGCACCCGCAAGCTGTGTGCGCCAGCGATCATGGAGCAGGAAAAACGCTTCTTGCAGGCGCTGGAAGGCGTGCAGCGCTGGGACATTTCCCCGATCGAGCAGATGCGCTTCTGGCCGGCCGAAGGCAAGCCGCTGCGTTGGTGGCTTGAAGAGGGTTGATCACCCTGCTGCAACCTGAAAACAACTGTGGCGAGGGGGCTTGCCCCCGTTGGGCTGCGAAGCGGCCCCAAAATCTCTGATATACCAAAGATCTTGTGAGCGCTACGCACTCAAACGGGGGCAAGCCCCCTCGCCACAACAGCTCCCTCGCCACAAAATCCCGTCAGGCACAGACCCGCGTCTAATCACTTGACCGCCTGCAACGCCTCAAGCTTCGCCATCACCCCCGCCGCCGTCTGCTCGCCCATCAGTTGTTCGCGAACCTTGCCCTTGTTATCGATGATGTACGTCACCGGCAAGGCTTCACTGCGTGGCAGTTCAAAAAGATCGGCGGGGTCTGAAGCCAGTACGGTGAACTTGATCCCCAGTTTCTCGCTGGCGCTCTTCAGTTCTTCACCCTGCACGTTGTCGAAATTGACCCCGAACACGCCGATCTTCTTGTCCTTCAATTGATCGGCCAACGCGTTCAACTGCGGAATTTCGGTCCGGCAAGGGCCGCACCATTCAGCCCAGTAATTAAGCACCACCCATTGTTTGTCGAGGCGCTCGGAGGCTACTTTCTGGCCGTTCTGGTCGACGCCATAGTCATTGCCGCAGCCCCCCAGCATCAACGCCCCGATAATCGCCAATGCCGCTGCCAGTCGCCTTGTCATGTGGTAATCCTTGCTCAAAATTGAATGCGCCTGCGACCCATCGCCTCGCAAGGTTCTGGATTGCGCGCTGCACAGTTAGAATAGCCGCCACTTTACGCAAGAAGCGACCCGCACATGACCGATCTGACGCTTTATCACAACCCGCGCTGCTCGAAATCCCGCGGTGCGCTCGAACTGCTCGAAGCCCGTGGCCTGACCCCGACCGTGGTCCGCTACCTCGAAACCCCGCTGGACGCCGCACAAATCCAGAGCCTGCTGAGCAAGCTCGGCCTCAGCGCCCGGCAACTGCTGCGCACCGGTGAGGACGAGTACAAAACCCTCAATCTGGCGGACAGCAGCCTGAGCGAAGCGCAATTGATCGCGGCCATCGCGGCTCATCCGAAACTCATGGAGCGCCCGATTCTGGAAGTCGGCAACAAAGCCGTCATCGGCCGTCCGCCGGAGCAGATCCTGGAGTTGCTGCCGTGAGTGCGCCCTACATTCTGGTTCTGTATTACAGCCGCAGCGGCTCGACCAATGAAATGGCCCGGCAGATTGCCCGCGGCGTCGAGCAGTCCGGGATGGAAGCACGCCTGCGCACCGTGCCGGCGATTTCCACCGAATGCGAAGCCGTGTCACCGGACATTCCGGACGAAGGCGCGCTGTACGCCAGCCTCGACGACCTGAAGAACTGCGCGGGCCTGGCCCTGGGCAGCCCGACCCGTTTCGGCAACATGGCTGCGCCACTCAAGTATTTCCTCGATGGCACCAGCAACCTGTGGCTGACCGGCGCGCTGGTGGGCAAACCGGCGGGCGTGTTCACCTCCACGGCGAGCCTGCACGGCGGCCAGGAAACCACGCTGCTGTCGATGATGTTGCCGCTGTTGCACCACGGCATGCTGATCACCGGCCTGCCTTACAGCGAATCGGCATTGCTGGAAACCCGTGGCGGCGGCACGCCGTACGGCGCCAGTCATCACGCCGGGGCCGATGGCAAAAGCGGTTTGAATGAACATGAAGTGGCGCTGTGCCGGGCCTTGGGCCTGCGGTTGGCGAAGACTGCGCAAAAACTGGGGAACTGACGTGGCCAAGAAGCCGAAGATTCTACCGTCCATCGAATGGCTCGAACCGCGGGTCCGGGCGATGCGCGTCGTCAGCCTGCTGTGCTTTTTCGGTCTGGTTGGGCTGTTGTGCGCCTACTACCTGGTGTTTGCCGATCTGCATGGCGCACGGCCGTGGGTGATTCTGCTGATCGAGTTGGTGCCGCTGCTGTTGCTGGCGCCGGGGATGATCATCGGCAGTGCGCGCGGGCATTCGTGGATGTGTTTTGTGGTGAACCTGTACTTCATCAAGGGCGCGCTGGCGGCGTATGACCCGAATCGGCAGTTGTTTGGGTTGCTGGAGATGGGTGCGAGCCTGGCGGTGTTTTGCTCGGCGTTGTTGTATGTGCGGTGGCGGTTTCAGTTGAATCGCAAGCTTGCCGGTGAAGGTGAAATTTCCGTCGCCTGATCTGACGTCTTCGCGAGCAGGCTCGCTCCCACCAGGACCGCGTGAACCCTGTGGGAGCGAGCCTGCTCGCGAATGCCGCGACTCGGTTTTAATGATTCACTGTGTAGGCAAGCATCATCGAAATCTGGCTCATCGCCCGCCCGCCACTCTGTTCATGCCACTGGTTGAACACATCCTGCACCAAGGCCAGATCGCGCAAACTGGTCGGCACCTTGTCGACGATCTTCTGCGCATTCAACGCCGCGACCACGTCGTAGCTCGGCACAAACGTGTCCTTGCCGACCATGCGCAAGAAGCGCGGTGCCGACAGCCCGCCCAATTGATGGCCGCGTTTTTTCAGGTAGGTCCACAGCCCGACGATATCCGTCACCGGCCAATCGGCAATCAGCGCACCGAAGCTGCCCTTCTCATGCGCGACGTCCAAAATGAACTGCGCATTGCGCGGCACGCTTTTGAGCTTGCCCAAGTGGCGGATGATTCGCGCGTCCTGCATCAAGCGCTCGAGGTGTTCGGCGCTCATCAGCACGACTTTTTCCGGGTCGAACTTGAAGAACACTTCTTCGAAGGCCGGCCACTTGGCGTCCACCAGACTGTGCTTGAGGCCGGCACGAAACACTCGCAGGGCCATGGTCGACAGGTAGCGGTCGTCGCTGATCTTGCGCAATTGTGCCGGGGTTTTCGGAACGGGCAGATGGGCTTCCAGTTCAGCTGCTGACCCGAAGCGGTTCAGACAGTATTCGTGCAGCCACTTGTAATCGCGCATGCCCTCTCCTGAGGTATTAAACAAAAAACCAAATGTGGGAGCGAGCCTGCTCGCGAAGAGGGAGTATCAGTCAACCTATTCGTTGAATGACACACCGCTTTCGCGAGCAGGCTCGCTCCCACAGTTTTAATCAGAGGTTTACCACGTTGACGAAGCGCGAAGCCGCTGTCTCGTCGATCTTGAGGCTGGTGAAATCAAACAGGTTGCGATCCGCCAATTGTGACGGCTGCACATTTTGCAGGCTGCGGAAAATGCTTTCGGTACGGCCCGGGGTCTTGCGCTCCCAGTCTTGCAGCATGTCCTTGACCACCTGGCGTTGCAGGTTTTCCTGGGAACCGCAGAGGTTGCACGGGATGATCGGGAACTGCTTGAAATCCGAATAGGCCTGGATGTCTCTTTCGTTGCAGTACGCCAGCGGACGGATCACCACGTTGCGACCATCATCGGCACGCAGTTTAGGCGGCATGGCCTTGAGCGAACCGTTGAAGAACATGTTGAGGAAGAACGTCTCGACGATGTCGTCCCGGTGATGACCGAGGGCCATTTTGGTCGCGCCTATTTCGTCGGCAAAGGTGTACAGCGTGCCGCGACGCAGGCGCGAGCACAGCGAGCAGGTGGTCTTGCCCTCGGGAATAAGCTCCTTGACCACCGAGTAAGTGTCCTTCTCGACGATGTGGTACTCGATGCCCAGTTCCTTGAGGTAGGCCGGCAGCACGTGCTCCGGGAAACCTGGCTGCTTCTGGTCCATGTTCACGGCCACGATCTCGAACTTGATCGGGGCGACCTTCTGCAAGTGCATCAGCACGTCGAGCAGGGTGTAGCTGTCCTTGCCACCGGACAGGCAGACCATGACCTTATCGCCGTCTTCAATCATGTTGAAATCGGCAACAGCCTCACCGGCCTGACGGCGAAGGCGCTTTTGCAGTTTGTTCTGGTTAACCGTGAGAGTGCCCATGACGCGAATCCGTGAGGTGTGACGAAAGGCCGGCATTTTACGCAAAAACCCATCAGGGGCGAAGTGCCTGGGGCTTCACTTTATCTGGGTTCAGCATCCCCCTGTGGCGAGGGATCGGCGTGCACAGACCCGTCGGCGATTAACAGAGATCTTTACAGCGCGATTTGCTCTAAGCCCCTATCACCTGTGCGGGTAAGTCCTTTCTATACTGCGACATAAGGTCGCATTCAAATCCAGACCTTTACTTACGTGGCCACTTTGGCCTGTAGGCGCTCCACTGGGGGGCGACGGTAAAAACAAGAGGAGTGACTGGCATGATCCATCACGTAGTGGGGCTCTTCACCCACCCCGACCAGGAATGGAAAGAAATCCGTGGCGACCAAGAGGAAAGCATCAGCCACATGTACCTGACCCACACGCTGATTCTGGCGGCGATCCCCGCCGTGTCCGCGTTTATCGGCACCACGCAGGTCGGCTGGGTTATCGGCAGCCGTGCCCCGGTGATGCTGACGCAGGAAAGCGCGCTATGGATGACGATCATGTCGTACGTGGCGATGCTCGGCGGTGTTGCAGTGATGGGGGCGTTCATCCACTGGATGGCTCGCACCTATGACGCCAACCCGAGCCTGGCCCGTTGCGTTGCGTTTGCGACCTATACCGCGACCCCGCTGTTCATCGGCGGTCTGGCGGCGCTGTACCCACACATGTGGCTGGGGATGATCGTCGGGACGGCGGCCATCTGCTACACGGTGTACCTGCTGTACGTGGGGCTACCCACTTTCATGAACATTCCATCAGACGAGGGGTTCCTGTTTTCAAGTTCGGTGCTTGCGGTAGGCCTGGTGGTGCTGGTTGCCATCATGGCGTTCACAGTCATTGTCTGGGGACTCGGCGTGGGGCCGGTCTATACGAATTAATGCTGCTTTCCACCCAAAAACTAGATCTGCCAATACAGGCCGCCGCAAGGCGGCCTTCTAATGCCGGGGGCGACGACCATTCGGCGCCTCGGCGATTCGCAAGACTCCAGGGTTGCGGCATACTCGACGTCTCTGGAGATCCATCAAGCATGCCCGAGCAACTCAATACCCGCGTCGAAGACTGTTACCTACTCGCCGAATCCTTTTTCAAACGCACTTTCAAACGCCCCGTGGTGAGCCTCAAGCTGCGTGGTCAAAAAGCCGGTGTCGCGCATTTGCACGAGAACCTGTTGCGCTTCAACCCTCAGCTGTACCGGGAAAACACCGAAGACTTCCTCAAGCAAACCGTGGCCCACGAGGTCGCGCACCTGATCGCTCATCAACTGTTTGGCGACCGTATCCAGCCACACGGTGAAGAGTGGCAACTGATCATGCGCGGCGTGTACGAACTGCCGCCCAATCGCTGCCACACCTACGACGTCAAACGCCGCAGCGTGACGCGCTATATCTACAAATGCCCGTGCGCGGACAGCGATTTCCCGTTTTCGGCGCAGCGCCATGGTTTGGTGCGCCAGGGCCGGCGGTATCTGTGCCGGCGGTGTCGGAGCACGCTGGTGTTCAGTGGGGAGATGCGGGTCGAGTAGCAAGATTTGCGGTGCATGTACCGGCCCTTTCGCGAGCAGGCTCGCTCCCACAGGGGATTTTCGGCGTGACACAAATCCAGTGTGGGAGCGAGCCTGCTCGCGAAGGGGCCTTGGCATTCACTACACAACCACCTTGGCACGCCGCAATTCTGCGATCTGCTCAGCACTCATCCCCAACTCCCCCAACACCTGATCCGTATGCTGCCCCAGCGCCGCACCGATATGCCGGGGCTCAGGCAAGCCATCCGAAAACTTCAAGGGACACGCCATCTGCGCCTGAGTCGTCCCGTCACCACGGGGTACTTCGGCCACCAGCTCCCGCGCCTTCAGCTGTGGATGCGCAATCGCCTCACCCAGATTCAACACCGGCTCAACACACGCATCCAGTTCAGCAAACAGGCCGCACAACTCGCCAAAGTCATGTTTCTCGAATTCAGTTTTCAACGCGTCCTTGAGCTTTTTCTGATCCGCAGGCTTTGGCGACAAGCCCAAGGGCGACAACTCCTCCAGCCCCAGCGCCGTACACAGTTGCTTCATGAACGCGGGCTCCAGGCTGCCCACCGATAACCAGCGTCCATCCCCTGAACGGTAATAGTCATAGAAGCTGCCGCCATTGAGCATCTGGTCTTCCCTGCCCGGCTCCACGCCGCAGGCCAGGTACCCGGCGCCAGCCATGGCGTTCAGGCTGAACGCGCAATCGGTCATGCTCACATCCAGATGCTGGCCCTGCCCGGTTTGCTGCCGGGCGATCACCGCCGCGAGCAGGCCGATGACCCCGTGCAGCGAGCCACCGGCGACATCCGCCACTTGCATGCCCAACGGCAGCGGCCCGCTGTCGGCGCGGCCGGTGTAGCTGGCCAGCCCCGCCAGCGCCAGGTAGTTGATGTCGTGGCCGGCGCGGTCCTTGTAGGGGCCGGTCTGGCCATAACCGGTAATCGATACGTAGATCAGCTTTGGATTGATCGCCTTCAAGGCTTCATACCCCAACCCCAGGCGTTCCATCACACCGGGACGGAACTGCTCCAGCACGATGTCGTAGTCGGCCAGCAACTGCTTGATCACCGCCAGCGCCTCGGGGTGCTTGAGGTCCAGCGCCAGGCTGCGCTTGTTGCGATTGAGGTAGGCGTGACTGGCGGAAACCCCCTGATCATGCGGCGGCAGCACCCGCAGCAGATCCATGCGGGTCGGCGATTCGATGCGCAACACCTCGGCGCCCATGTCCGCCAGCAACAACGAGGCAAACGGCCCCGGTAACAGTGTCGAAAAATCCAGAACCTTGAGTGATGCCAATGGCCCGAGCATGAACGATCTCCGTGAACGATGCCTCCAGCCTAGGCAGCCATTGGCATTGCAGCAATCACCCGAAGTGTCAGCAAAGGTGACCGTTGCGCTCAAATTGCGGACAAGAAAAAACCCGCCGAAGCGGGTTTTTCATTGCAACGCGTGTTACTTGACGTTGGTTGGGGTTGGGCCTTCGGCCACGCCCAGGTCGTCTTCTACGCGTTCATCGGAGATGCCGCGACCGCCAGAAGCCAGTTCAGCGTGCATCACGTCAACGTCCAGTTCCTTGACCCACTTGGCCACAACCAGGGTGGCAACGGCGTTACCCACCAGGTTGGTCAGGGCGCGGGCTTCGGACATGAAACGGTCGATACCGAGGATCAGCGCCAAGCCGGCAACCGGCAAGTGGCCAACGGCGGACAAGGTAGCGGCCAACACAATGAAACCACTACCGGTCACGCCGGCAGCGCCTTTGGAAGACAGCAGCAACACCACCAACAGGGTGATCTGGTGGGTGATGTCCATGTGGGTGTCGGTCGCCTGAGCGATGAACACGGCCGCCATGGTCAGGTAGATCGCGGTGCCGTCGAGGTTGAACGAGTAACCGGTCGGGATCACCAGACCCACGACGGATTTCTGCGCGCCCAGGCGTTCCATCTTGATCAGCATGCGTGGCAGTACCGATTCCGAAGAAGAAGTACCCAGCACGATCAGCAATTCTTCACGGATGTAGCGAATCACTTTCAGCACGCTGAAGCCGTGAGCGCGAGCAATGCCGCCCAGTACGACCAGCACGAACACGACGCATGTGATGTAGAAGCAGGCCATCAACTGACCCAGCTGCACCAGCGAGCCGACACCGTAGGCGCCGATGGTGAACGCCATGGCGCCGAAGGCACCCAGTGGCGCGAGCTTCATGATCATGTTGATGATGTTGAACATCACGTGGGCGAAACGATCGATGAAGTCCAGCAGCGGGCGGCCGTAGGCACCCAGGCGATGCAGGGCGAAACCGAAGATCACCGAGAACATCAGCACTTGCAGGATATCGCCGGTGGCGAACGCGCCGAAGATGGTGTTCGGGATCACGTTCAGCAGGAAGCCAACCACGCTTTGATCAGCGCCAGCGGCCACATACTGAGCCACTTTGGAGGCATCCAGCGTGGTCACGTCGATGTGCATGCCGGCACCCGGCTGGACGATGTTGACCACCACGAGACCGACCAACAGTGCGATGGTCGAAACGATTTCGAAGTAGAGCAGCGCGTAACCACCGGTCTTGCCGACCGATTTCATGTCCTGCATACCGGCGATACCGCTGACCACGGTGCAGAAGATGATCGGAGCGATGATCATTTTGATCAGCTTGATGAACCCGTCACCCAGCGGCTTGAGGGCCACACCAGTCTGCGGATAAAAGTGACCGATCAAAACGCCGATGATGATGGCAACGATCACCTGGAAATACAGGGATTTGTACAGTGGCTGACGAGTCGTCATTGCAAAGTTCCTCAAGAGTGCCCGGTGACAACATCCACCTGTTGTCCCTGACACCTGAATTGCGAACCCTCCTGCTTCTGGAGGGATTTGTTTTTCGAGCTGCGCGACGGCAGGCATCTGCTCGTTGTATCGCAAGGCCCGTGCCACCTTCGCTAAAATCCCTGCAAGCCTTTTGACATCAAGGGCTGCAGGTTTTTCTTCGTCACTGAGTGGTGACACCGATGTGGCGGATTTCCGCCCATCCACCCAACCTCGTCCGGCAATTTGGCGGATATCCGCCTTGTTCCTCGACGGTCAGCGCGGCTACCATCCGTCGTTCAATGGACGGACCTGCCTTCTATGCGCGAACGCACCATCGCCAGTCATTTCGCCCGTGCCGTTCTCGGTGGCGCACGCCGGCTGGGTTATGACTATTCAAACCTGTTGCAGCAACTGGGCATCAGTCCCGAGCTGCTGGACGAACCGCGTGCGCGTATCGCACCTGAGCAGTTCACCCGATTGATCCAGGGCCTGTGGCTGGCACTGGACGACGAATACCTCGGATTCGGGCCGGTCGCGAGTAAAACCGGCAGCTTCGCCATGATGTGCCACGCCGTGATCCACTGCCGCAATCTGGATAAAGCACTGCATCGCGGCTTATTGTTTTATAGCTTATTCCCCGAGGGTCCGCGCCTGACCCTGAGCCACGAAGGCGAAATGATCCGCCTGAGCCTCGACGATTCGAAGTTCCAGGACCCGGACCATTTCCTTACCGAAAGCCAGTTGATGGTGTGGCATCGGCTCGGCAGCTGGCTGATTGGCCAGCGCATGCGCCTGGAACAGGCGACGTTCAGTTACCCAAGACCCGAACACGGCGCCGAATACGACTTGCTGTTCCCCTGCCCGATGGTGTTTTCCTCGGCGCAGAGCAGCCTGCTGTTTCACAGTCGCTACCTGAACATGCCGCTGTTGCAGGACGATCGCACCCTCAAGCACTTCCTCGAACACTCCCCCGCCGACCTGCTGTCACGCCCGGATGACGGCGACAGCCTGAGCAGCCAGTTGCGCCGCTTGCTCAGCCGCGACAGCGCTCGCTGGCCGGACCTGGAAGCGGTGGCCGCGCACATGCACATCAGTCCGCAGACCTTGCGTCGGCATTTGCGCGAGGAAGGCACGAGTTTTCAGGAATTGAAGGATCAGCTAAGGCGCGACATTGCGATTTATCACCTGGGGCGCGCGGATTTGTCGTTGCAGCAGATTGCCGAGCAGTTGGGGTTTTCCGAGCCTTCGGCGTTTCATCGGGCGTTCAAGAAATGGACCGGGTTGACGCCTGGGGCTTATCGCGCGCAGGAGAATTGATTTTTGCGTTGAATTGACTGGCCTCTTCGCGAGCAGGCTCGCTCCCACAGTTGATCTCGGATATTCACAAATAGTGTGGTCACTGAAGATCCCTTGTGGGAGCGAGCCTGCTCGCGAAGAACGATGACGCGGTCTACCTGACTCAATATTGGCTAAGGCGGATCAAGCCTGTCCAGCATCCGGTTCACCGCCAGCTCCCCCAGCATCACAACCTGCGCAATCCCTAGCACCGTGTTGCGCTGCGTCCCCTCCACCTGCCCCGCAATTTCACTGAGCATCACACTCGCCGACGCCATGGTTTCACAGGCGCTGACCAACAGGGTTTCATCATTGGTGTCGGTTTCCGGCGGGTTGGGAGTGATCTTGAACATGTGCAGCTACGTGGTTGATTGAGCCGCCACGGCTTATCGCTAAACAAGTAAAGGTGGCGGCTGTACGCAGGTTAGCGATCCGGGACACAGAAACCCCGGGTAGACCTCGAGGGGTCTCCCACGCACAGCCGCCATTACGCGAATTGCAGCTTTTGCGTCTGTGTAGGGGATCGGATCGCTAAACCCGATCGCTGATTCGTCAGCGACCCGCAAACGATAGAACCCACGCCCCAGACGCACAAGCCGGCGGATTCTGGCGTAGTCGTAGGCAACGGCGCAAGGATGTGTAGCCTGAGCGAGTGTCTGGAGATGTGTTTTAAACATCACCGTTTAATGCTCACTCAGGCCATAGGGAAAACCAGATCAGCCAGAAAAATAAATGCGTCCCCTTTTCCCCGCAGTTGATCTCGGATATTCACAAATAGTGTGGTCACTGAAGATCCCTTGTGGGAGCGAGCCTGCTCGCGAAGAACGATGACGCGGTCTACCTGACTCAATATCGGCTAAGGCGGATCAAGCCTGTCCAGCATCCGGTTCATCGCCAGTTCCCCCAGCATCACAACCTGCGCAATCCCCAGCACCGTGTTGCGCTGCGTCCCCTCCACCTGCCCCGCAAATTCACTGAGCATCACACTCGCCGACGCCATGGTTTCACAGGCGCTGACCAACAGGGTTTCATCATTGGTGTCGGCCCCGACGAAGTAGATCGTGCTGGGTTTGCGGGCGGTGTCTTTGGGAATGACCGGTTTGAGGTAGTAATCGAGGGCGCGGTCGGCAGCTTTGTTGAGTTTTTTGGAATCGGGGGGTTTCGTAGGGGGAGACGTCGTCGGTGTCGGTTTCTGGCGGGTTGGGAGTGATCTTGAACATTTGAAGCTCCTAGAGTTATGGAGCCGCTACTCATCGCTGCTAAACGAAAAACGGGTGGCGGCTATGCGCGGGTTAGCAGACCAGGACTCTAGAACCCGGCGCACCGAAGTGCCCCACGCAAAGCCGCCATAAAACGACGGACGTTGTGCATCTAGAGAGATCCGGGCTGCTAAACCCGATCGCTGATTGGTCAGCGACGGGATAACGATAGGACCCAAGCCTTAGACACACAAGCCGGCGGATTCTGGCGTAGTCGTAGGCAACGGCGCAAGGATGTGTAGCCTGAGTGAGTGTCTGGAGATGTGTTTTAAACATCGCCGTTTAATGCTCGCTCAGGCCTCACGGGACGCAACTTCGGATAAATAAATACGTCCTCTTTTTCGCTAATTAACCGTGTTCCAGTAACGAGGCAGCACCGATAAGACATCGGACGCTGTATCTCTGAGCGTCCATTCGGTCCGCCCCATATTGGGATGTATGGAAGCGGTAGAGGCAGGGGAGACTCCTGACGTACTTCCGGCTAAAACAAGCACGCCGGACATACCGTAGTTTATTTGATTGATGTAAATCATCCGATCATAGGGTAAGGCCTGGCACGTCACGCGAAAGATAATCGGCCCTCTTTCGGAAACCGTGACAGGTATCCTGCTGCCGCTTGGATAGCTACCTCCCAACTGTCTGGTGATGGACACCAGAATCGGTGGCACAGCCGCGATGACTCGAATGGTCCAGTTTTCGGACGTACCGCGAGTGTCTTTCGCACTATAGATATGGTCGCCTACCAAGAGCCCCGCGATCGGAAGCTCCCAATGCCCTCCAGTCGCAGTAACCCGCCCCTTTAATTGCCCACTGTCGTAGATCTCGACGACCGCCCCCTCCTGCGCGGTTCCTGATAGTTTCACCGAGCGGGCCACAGTCTCCGTCCCTGGCGAAATGATCCGGTCGGAGGTGTCTCTGACCATCGTAATGGCAGGCAAGATGAGTGCTTCGGCCTTGATTGTGTAAGTGCAAATCGGAAAGGTGACGAGAGTCGCGCCCTCAGCAATTTGAATCTTGAACGTTGCCGTTACCGAACTGCCATTCTTGAGCGTTTTCAACCAGCCAATCGGTGCCGGCCGAATCAGCGGCAGTCCTCCGTCATGCGGTTGCCCTACGAGGTCGTCGAAAGTAGTCCTGCCATTTATGTCGACGCCTGCATATTGCAACCAACAAGTATTCGTCCCGCTGGATTGAGGCCACCATGCTGCAATCCGCAGCTTATCCGACGCCTGCATTTTGGTTACATCCAACTGTCCAGCTACTGCTCCATCGATCGCTGGGGTCGGAAACCGCGTGTCGCCATCGGCTATTCGTAGCACGCTCAATACCAGCGGCCCTGACTGGGCAATCTGCTCCCCGCCGCGTATCAGCCTCCAGCGCAGACGGAACTCCTTGCCGTAGTGCGTGCTGAGGAATGCCGCATCAAGGTCGAAGTTGGCCCGAAAGTTCTTGTTCAGCGTCACCACCGCAAACGGCGGGGAATCCGGCGGCGGGTTGACCTCAAACAGTTGCGCCTGACCACCGTTTTGGTCAGTGAGGTGTTCTACACGCACTTTCACTCCGGTCAGGAACTTCAGTAAATCGATCGGGTTAGTGGCTGGCGCGACCAGTAGCGGTGCACTCAATTTAACGAGGCTTTCACCAATGACCGGCGCCTTGGCGGGCAACGAAGTGGCGATGACCTTCCCCCCTTGGACCTGTTCGTAAATCACTGACACGGCGCCGCCCTTCAAAACCTTAGTCACAGGAACTTGCAGTTTGTGGGTGAAAGGTAGTCGCGTTACAGGCATCTCGACGGTATGGGTGACGGGCAATCCTGTTTCCGGGGTGCAGGTGTAAGTCATCCGGATCGTGTCATTGGCCGCCCACAGGGGTGAAAATACGTGAACCAGCACATAGAGAAAATCCTTCACCTTGCCCAGGTCAATTGTCTCTGGATCATCGGCCGGATCGTCCGGATTCTCGCTCAAATCAGGGGCCGTCAATGTGACTCGTTCAGTATTGACATTAGCCTTGATGACGCTCGACCAACGCCGCTTATGGGTCGGGTTGTTTACATGATCAACCGCGGTGAAGGAGAACGGAAATTCAGGATGACTACCGGCCCGTTCGAACATGCTGCGGGTGACGGTGATCACGAACGGTTTACCCTCGTCACCCGGTTGTACCGTGAAGGTGAAACGTTCGCGATTAAGCTCGAGCGTGATGACGTCGTAAGCCCTCATGAACGGATAAGACAACGTGACCGGCACACCTCGATCCACCTCGTCCTTGCCGATCTGAGGCGGGTTGCCCAGTTCGGGCGGCAGGCTGATGCGCAGGTCGGGATGAGCCCCTGTACCGGGAACGTCGTTCCCGCCCGGAAGGTCGCGGTGGTAGAGCGCCCATGATTCGGTTGAGGGGCCACTGTTGCCGCTGGTGCTTTCCACCTCGTACATAAAACGATGCACCCCGTCATTCAGCAGCGACTGAAAGACGTTGAAATACACAGGGTTGTTCTGATCGGCCGGGGCCACCGGTTTGCGCTCGATCAACTGCCACTGCGTATCCCGGGGTCCCTGCACGTACAGCGCAATGTTTAGATAATTCCCACCCAAGGGCGGATCAACCACAGCCTGTACCGCCCCTTCCCGACTGCCATCCCTTCTGAGGACCTCCCTGAAGCTCGCTTGCGGCAGACCCTCCACCGGCACCCCGGCGGGAGGCGCTGGCGTGACGATAACGCCGGGGGTAGCACCGGCAAATTTCACCGGTGCGTTGACCAGCACACCAGGGGTTGATTCGTTGGCCGTCATGGGACACCTTCCTTCTCAATGAGCCCATGTTTGCAGGGGCTTTGAGGGGTGATCAGACACCCGGAGAAGGAAGCTTGGCTACTGTCAGAAATAACAGGTACAGGCCCTTTTACGACGAATGGTCAGTACCTTAAGTCGTTCTTGCCTTCATCAAACCACCGGAAAATGAATCCGGAACGCCGCCCCACCCATCGGCGAATCCCCCAGCGTCAGCTTGGCGCTGTAGCTTTCGATAATGTCCTTGACCACCGCCAGCCCGATCCCCTGCCCCGGATGCTGACGGTCCAGCCGCTCGCCCCTTTGCAGAATCCGCGCGCGCTGATCCGCCGGCACCCCCGGCCCGTCATCCTCGACACACAACTCCACCCCGCTCAGCGTTTCTCGCACGCTGATACGCACTTCACCCAGGCACAGCCGATAAGCGTTTTCCAACAGGTTGCCCATCATTTCCAGCAAGGCGCCCTGCTCGATTGGCACGTAACACGGTTGCGGCAGATCGAAGGCGACGCGCACGCGTTTGTCGCGGTAGACCTTGTCCAGCGTATCGCACAAGCTTTGCAGCACCGGTTGCAGGCGCACCTGGTGGCGCACCAGACCGCTTTTGCGCAGGCTGGCGCGTTGCAGTTGATAGCTGATTTGTTGGCTCATGCGTTCGATCTGGGTTTGCAGCACCCAGGCCTGATCGCGGTTCTCCGGGCGCTGGGCCATGTCTTCGCTGACGCCTTGCAGCACGGTCAGCGGGGTTTTCAGGCTGTGGGCCAGGTCGTCGAGGGAGTCGCGGTAACGGCTGCGCTGTTCGCGCTCGCTGTGCAGCAAGCGGTTGAGGGAGCCGGTCAGGCGCAACAGTTCGCGCGGGTGTTGTTCGCTGAGGCTTTCGAGAGTGCCGCTTTCGATTTCGTCGAGTTCCTGGCTAAGCCGGCGCAACGCCTGCAAGCCCCAGGTCAGACCGATCCACAGCAACGACAGCAACACCAGCAACGCCGCGCCGAAGCCGAGGTAGAGGTTTTCGCGCAGGCCTTCGAGGGTGTTTTCGTACTCACGCACCGGTTGCAGCGTGACGATACTGAACGCCGCGCTTTTACCGCCGAGCAACTTGACCTCGACGTCATAGACGAAGAATTCCTGCCCGTTGGACTCGCGAATCCGCGCGAACTCATTGCCGCGGCCGTCGTAGCGCGGTTTGTAGTTGATCAGTTCTTGCCCGGTGGCTTTCGACCGCCAGACCAGGTGACCTTCGCGGTCGAAGATGTAGCCGAGCAAGCGGCTGTCGGTCAGGTTGAAGCGCTCATCGGGCAATTGCGCCGGCATTTGCAGGGAGTTGTTTTCCACCCGTGCGGCGGAGATCAGCGTGGTGACATCCGAGGCCAGGCGTTGCTCGATCGAGTCCTGCAACGCCAGGCTGAACGCGCCCTGCATCGCCGGCAGCAACGCCAACATGAACAACACCGCCAACAGTGTGGCGGCGAGCATCAAGCGAACGCGAAGGGAACGAATCAAGTGCAACGCTCATTGAACAGGTAGCCGAGGCCGCGCACGGTGTCGATCGGTTTAAACCCGCCCGGGCCTTCGAGTTTGCGGCGCAGACGGCCGACCAGCACTTCGATGACGTTCGGATCGCGCTCGTCGTCATCGGGATAGAGCTGCTCCATCAAGCGGTCCTTGGCCACCACTTGCTGGTGATGACGCATGAGGTATTCGAGGATCCGGTACTCATAAGCGGTCAGCGCCAGCGGTTGTTCATCAAGGGACGCTTGCTTGCGATTGAGGTCCAGCAACAGCGGCCCGGCGACGATGGTCGACTGGGTGAAACCGCTGGAACGGCGCAGCAAGGCATTCAGGCGCGCATCGAGTTCTTCGAACTGGAACGGCTTGACCACGTAATCGTCGGCGCCGGCGGCGAGGCCTTCGACCTTGTCCTGCCAGTTGCCGCGCGCGGTGAGGATCAGGACCGGAAAGGTCTTGCCCTGCGTGCGCAGTTGCCGGATCAAGTCGAGCCCGCCCATGCCCGGCAGGCCGAGGTCGATCACCGCCAGGTCAAAGTTGAACTGTCCGGTCTGGTACAGCGCCTCTTCGGCATTGGCCACGGATTCGACCACGTGGCCGCTTTCGGTCAGGCGGGTTTGCAGGTGATGGCGCAACAGCGCTTCATCTTCGACGACCAGCAGTTTCATAACGCTCTCCCGGGCAAAACGACATCTCCAATGGCACAACGGCGCATCCAACGGTCAGGACAGATCATAGCGGCCCATCAGGTCTTGCTGATTGAGTTTAATGCCATTGTGCGAGACCGACACGTTGGCGTAACCGGCGCGGTAATCGGCCGGGGTGGCGGGTTGGCCCAAATGCGCACTCCAGGCACTTTCATGGCCCACGGTGCGGACCGTGCTGAAGCTGTTCAGAGTGAGGGATCTTTTGACCTTCTCGTTGGTCTTCCCAAGAGCAAGGCTGGCAATGACGTCATCGGAGGCAAGCGCGGCGGTGCTGGCGCTCAGAACGGTGAAAGCCAGAATCAGGTTTTTAAAGCCAGTCATTAGGGAATTTCCTCATGCGCAGGTGCTTTGGGTACGAGCCACCTTACTCACCTGCCCCTGAACTGCCCCTGAACGCAGACTGAACCTGAGCTGAACCAGATCACTGCGGCTATTCTGATGAATCCATTGCAGGAGATCCGACCATGCGCGTAATCCTCGCCCTCTGCTTGCTGGTGTTGAGCGCCCTGACTCAGGCCGCTATCAAGACTGAAGAAATCCCTTATCAAAGTGCCGACGGCACAAAAATGATCGGCTACTACGCCTACGATGACGCCATTAAAGGCCCGCGCCCCGGCGTGGTGGTGGTGCATGAGTTCTGGGGGCTGAACGACTACGCCAAGCGCCGCGCCCGCGACCTCGCCGGTCTGGGCTACAGCGCGCTGGCCATCGACATGTACGGCGATGGCAAAAACACCGAGCATCCGAAGGACGCGATGGCGTTCATGCAGGAAGTGCTCAAGGACAGCTCGGCCTCCGCCGTGCGCTTTCAGGCCGGACTTACCCTGTTGGAGCAACAACCGCAAACCGACCCGCAAAAAGTCGCGGCTATTGGTTACTGCTTTGGCGGCGGTGTGGTGCTGAATGCGGCGCGTCAGGGTGCCCCGCTGCTGGGGGTGGTGAGTTTCCACGGCGCGCTGGCAACCAATACGCCAGCAACCCCTGGCAGTGTGAAAGCGAAAATCCTGGTGGAGCATGGGGCGATGGACAGTATGGTCACGCCGGATGCGGTGGCGGCGTTCAAGGCTGAAATGGACAAGGCTGGCGCCGACTATCAGTTCGTCAGCCTTGAGGGCGCCAAGCATGGGTTCAGCAATCCGGATGCGGACCGGTTGAGCCATGGCGATCATGGTGGGCCGGATATCGGGTACAACAAAGCCGCGGATGAGCGTTCCTGGGCGGATATGCAGGCGTTTTTCAAAAAGATATTTGGTTAGACCGCGGCGCGGCCATTCGCGAGCAGGCTCGCTCCTACAGGGATTTGTGTCGCTACGCAGATCCAGTGTGGGAGCGAGCCTGCTCGCGAAGGCCGCACCGCCAATCCAGACCTTTGCACTACCCAGCCCGAGAGCAACCCGGCAAAATGCCCGCCATGAATCCCACCCCCGCCCTTCCCGCCTGCTGCACCCCGCTCGATGCCCATTGGCCGCTGCCGTTTGTGCTGCCCGATACGGTGTTGCTGAGTACCCACTTCGACAGCTCGCAACTGGCCAACGATGATTTCCGGCGCAGTGCCATCGAGCCGCCGGCGAGCATTCAGCGCTCGGTCGCCAAGCGTCAGGCCGAGTTTCTTGCTGGACGGGTGTGCGCTCGGGCTGCACTGCAACAATTGGAAGGCCTGAGTTTTATCCCGGCCATCGGCGAAGACCGGGCGCCGGTGTGGCCCGCGCACATCGCCGGCTCCATCACCCACAGCACCGGCCGGGCGGCAGCGATTGTCGCGAGGAAAACCGATTGGCGCGGGTTGGGGATGGACCTGGAAAACCTGCTCAACCCGGAACGGGCCGAGCGCCTGGCCGGGGAAATCCTCACGCCGCCAGAGTTGCAGCGCATGGCGGCCGGTCATCGCGATGATCTGGCGCTGTTGGTGACACTGACGTTTTCGGTGAAGGAAAGCCTGTTCAAGGCGCTGTACCCGATTGTTCAGCAGCGCTTTTATTTTGAACATGCCGAGGTGCTGGAATGGACCGAGGCCGGTGAGGTGCGGTTGCGGTTGCTGACGGATTTGTCGGGTGAGTGGCGCAACGGGACAGAGCTGGAGGCGCAGTTTGGGGTGATGGATGGGCAGCTGTTGAGTCTGGTCAGTATCAAGGCCTGAAGAGGTGTGGTGTTTGGGCCGGCCTCTTCGCGAGCAGGCTCGCTCTCACATTGGATCTATGCATCACCACAAATCCCTGTGGGAGCGAGCCTGCTCGCGAAGGCGGCCTATCATTCACCACAAATCTCAGCGCTTCTCCTGATTGCGCGGCCAACTCAAACTGAAACAGGCCCCACCCAGACTCTTGCTCTTGCTGATCAACGCCCGTCCGTCATGCCAATGAATAATCCGCCGCACGATAGACAACCCCAACCCATGCCCACCCGAAGCGCGGGTACGGCTGTCATCCAGGCGCAGGAACGGCGTGAAAATCCGCTCCCAGGCCAACTCCGGCACACCCGGCCCGTCATCCTCGACGTCCACCCGGCAACGCTGCTGCCCCACCTGATAACTCACGGTCACCCGCGACGAGGCGTGGCGCATGGCGTTGCTGACGAGGTTCTGGATGGCCCGATGCAAGTAACGCGGTTCCGCCTCGACCCAGGCGTCATCGCAATCTGCCGCCGACAAACACAATCCACGCTGCACGGTGACCTCGGCGCGTAACGGCGCCAGTTCTTCGATCACTTGATTGACCAGCGCATCCAGATCGATCCGCTGGAAATTCAGTGCCGGCGAGCCCTGCTCCAGCCGCGCGTAGGTCAGCATCTCATCGACCAGTTTGTCGAGGTCCTCGATGTCGTGGTCCATGCCTTCGCGGTATTTCTCCAACTGCTGCGGCGTGGTGGCCGAGCCGATCATTTCCAGGCCGAAACGCAGGCGCGCCACGGGCGTGCGCAATTCGTGGGACACGGCGCGCACCAGTTCTCGCTGGATCGCCAGCAATTGCTGCAAGTGCTCGGCCATGCCGTTGAACGCCGCGGCCAATCGCCCCACCGAGTCGGCACCGCGGGCCGGCACGCGGGTCTCGAGGCTGCCCTTGGCGATGCGCGTGGCAGCCGCTTCCAGACCGCGCAATCGGCGCTCCAGTTGCCGCACCAGCAGGTAGACGATCAAACCGATCAGGCTCAACCCGAGCGCCGCGATCAACACCAGCCATTCCGGCGGATAAGGATTCATCTGGTACAGCGGACCGATCTCCAGCACCCACGGCGTCCCGACCATGCCGGCAAATACGCGGATCGAGTCGCCGCCCTTGCCCAGCGCCATCACCGTGTCGCCCTCGGACACCCGGCGGCTCTGGTCCTCGTCCATATCCGCCTGCTCGACCTTGACCAGGCGCAAGTCGAAACCAAAACCCTTGTCTTCTTTCAGCAGCGCCAGCCGCTCGGGTTGCTCCGCCACCGGGTAGCGCACCAGTTCATCGACCAGCAGGTAAATAGTGGCACGGGCCAATTGTTCGCTGATCTGCTGCACCTCGCCGGTGAGCACCAATTGCTCCTTGTCGCTGACCATGCGATAGACCTTGGCCGCGTGCGGGCCGGTCTGCTCCACCAGCGCCTGACCGCGCAGCACGCGGGTGCGCTGGGTGAGGTCGAGGTCGGTCTGGGCAAACGTGGTCAGCGCCAATGGAATCCCGAGCAAGCGCTCCCAGACCAGCAAGGCGCGGTGGCGCTCGGTTTCGTTCATCGGCTTGAGGTTGTCGGCCATCAACGAAAACGTGCCGTGGGCCAGGCGCTCGCGGTATTGCTCGCTGCGCACTTCGTTGAGCAGATGCAACGCCAACACGCCGAGCACTGCGACCAACACCAGCGCCGCGCACATGCCGCCATAAATGCGCAGGAAGATCGAATTCACAGCGACGGGTCTACGCAGGCTTCGGGAACGAACAGATAACCTTTGCTGCGGATGGTCTTGATCAGTCGCGGATGCTCGGGATCATCGCCGATTTTCGGGCGGATACGCGAGATACGCACATCGATGGAACGGTCCTGGCCGTCATAACCGATGCCACGCAACGCGGTAAAAATCTCTTCCCGGGACAGGATGCGCCCGGCATTGGCCACCAGCAGCCAGAGCAGGTCGAACTCGGCGCTGGTCAGCTCGATGCCGTTGTCATTCAACCAGGCTTCACGCAACGCGTTGTCCACCACCAGCGGACCGAACTGCAGACGCCGCTGTTTTTCCGGGATGGCCTCGGGGGCTTCGCTGCGGCGCAACAGGGCCTGGATGCGCGCCAGCAACAGGCGCGGACGCACGGGTTTGCAGACGTAGTCGTCGGCACCGAGGTCGAGGCCGAGGATCTGGTCGGTGTCGTCCGTGCGGGCGGTGAGCATCAGGATCGGGCCGTCATATTTGTCGCGGACCTTGCGGCAGATGCTAAGGCCGTCTTCGCCCGGCAGCATCAGGTCGAGAATCACCAGGTCCGGTTTCTCTTTAATGATGCGTGCCGCCGCCAGCGCACCGTTGCCTTCGATTGAAACGCGCAGGCCATTGGCTTCCAGGTAATCACGGGTCAGTTCGGCCAGACGCTGGTCGTCCTCCACAATCAATACCTGCCAGGCTTCTTGCTCCACGGTGACCTCTGCTTGCCAACAACACTTATAAGGAAGGATCCGCCCGTCTTTTTGTAATGATTGGGGAGGATAAGAATGCGTAACCATGGGGCGATTGTATAAACGCCGCCCGCCGAGAACACAAGCCGGCAAATGCGTTCGGACAACCCGGTTTTTTGTGATAGGGTTCGCGCCCTTAAAAATCCAAACAGCTGTTTTCAATCGTTGAAAATCGATGAAAAACGGTGCGCTCCAGCTAGGTCGCGGCCTACACGCCCGTTCCACCTTTCACACACAATTTACGCACAGGTTTATCCACAGGTAGTACGTTGCAACACCCTCCAAAACGCATTATCTTGTAGCTCGGCGCCAAAAAAACCCTACATGTAGGGTTTTAGCTTAAAAGCCCAACCACATTTCAGACCAGAAACTCAAGCGCTTTATTGCCTGTTTATGGTTGAACCAAGCACGAATTTACAAGCCCAAACCGCACAGGCGGATGGCACCGTTTTTTCAGGCCAGAACAGCCAAAACGGTACGGGTGTTGCAGTCATTACTGGCACCCCTGAAAGGAATCCGGTTTCGAGCCCAGGCTCGCGGCCAAAAACTTCGGCAAGGAAGCGGCATCATTAGCCTTTTTCCTACTGTCCCGAAGTTGTTATGCCCGACCCCCGTCGGTTGTAGTGCTTTTGGACAGAACGGTGGGCACCTTTATGGTGCCCAAACAAACATAGAGAATGTGGAGACACCCCCCCATGCAAACCGACACAACTCGCGAGAACCCGCAGGGCACCTTGCCGCAGGCCGCTGATTCGACTTCGGATCTGTCCGCTACCGCGCCTGGCCAACTGCGTGTGATCAAGCGTAACGGCACTGTCGTTCCTTACACCGATGACAAGATCACCGTCGCCATCACCAAAGCGTTTCTCGCAGTTGAGGGCGGCACCGCTGCCGCCTCGTCGCGAATCCATGACACCGTGGCCCGCCTGACCGAACAAGTCACCGCGACCTTCAAGCGTCGCATGCCATCGGGCGGCACCATCCACATCGAAGAAATCCAGGACCAGGTCGAACTGGCCCTGATGCGTGCCGGCGAGCAGAAAGTAGCCCGCGACTACGTGATCTACCGTGACGGCCGTTCGAAACAACGCGCCGCCCACGCCCCGGCCGAAGAAGCTGTCAACGCTCACCCGTCGATCCGCATCACCCGCGCCGATGGCAGCTTTGCACCTCTGGACATGGGTCGTCTGAACACCATCGTCACCGAAGCGTGCGAAGGCCTGGAAGAAGTCGACGGCGACCTGATCCAGCGCGAAACCCTGAAAAACCTGTACGACGGCGTGGCCCTGACCGACGTCAACACCGCCCTGGTGATGACTGCCCGTACCCTGGTTGAACGTGAGCCGAACTACTCGTTCGTGACCGCTCGCCTGCTGATGGACACCCTGCGTGCCGAAGGCCTGAGCTTCCTCAACGTTGCCGAAAGCGCCACCCACCACGAGATGGTCGACCTGTACGCCAAGGCGCTGCCTGCGTACATCGCCAAGGGTATCGAATTCGAATTGCTGAACCCGGTCCTGGCCACTTTTGACCTGGAAAAACTCGGCAAGGCGATCAACCACGAGCGCGATCAGCAGTTCACCTACCTGGGCCTGCAAACCCTGTACGACCGTTACTTCATCCACAAGGACGGTATCCGCTTCGAACTGCCGCAAATCTTCTTCATGCGCGTGGCCATGGGCCTGGCGATCGAAGAGAAGCAGAAAGAAGACCGTGCCATCGAGTTCTACAACCTGTTGTCGTCCTTCGACTACATGTCCTCGACCCCGACCCTGTTCAACGCCGGTACCCTGCGTCCACAGCTGTCGAGCTGCTACCTGACCACCGTGCCGGATGACCTGTCGGGCATCTACCACGCGATCCACGACAACGCCATGTTGTCGAAATTCGCCGGTGGCCTGGGCAACGACTGGACGCCGGTTCGTGCGCTCGGTTCGTACATCAAGGGCACCAACGGTAAATCCCAGGGCGTTGTTCCGTTCCTCAAGGTAGTGAACGACACCGCCGTTGCCGTTAACCAGGGTGGCAAGCGCAAAGGCGCTGTGTGTGCCTACCTGGAAACCTGGCACATGGACATCGAAGAGTTCATCGAACTCCGTAAGAACACCGGTGATGACCGTCGTCGTACCCACGACATGAACACTGCCAACTGGATCCCTGACCTGTTCATGAAGCGCGTCTTCGATGACGGCAAGTGGACCCTGTTCTCGCCATCCGAAGTCCCGGACCTGCACGACCTGACCGGTAAAGCCTTCGAAGAGCGCTACGAGTACTACGAAGCCCTGACCGAATACCCAGGCAAGGTCAAACTGTTCAAGACCATCCAGGCCAAAGACCTGTGGCGCAAAATGCTGTCCATGCTGTTTGAAACCGGCCACCCATGGCTGACCTTCAAAGACCCGTGCAACCTGCGCAGCCCGCAGCAGCACGTGGGCGTGGTCCACAGCTCGAACCTGTGCACCGAGATCACCTTGAACACCAACAAGGACGAGATCGCCGTTTGCAACCTGGGCTCGATCAACCTGCCGAACCACATCGTCAACGGCAAGCTGGACACCGCCAAGCTGGAACGCACCGTGAACACCGCTGTTCGCATGCTCGATAACGTTATCGACATCAACTACTACTCGGTGCCACAAGCGAAGAACTCCAACTTCAAGCACCGTCCGGTCGGCCTGGGCATCATGGGCTTCCAGGACGCGCTGTACCTGCAGCACATTCCTTACGGTTCCGACGCTGCCGTCGACTTCGCCGACAAGTCGATGGAAGCGGTCAGCTACTACGCGATCCAGGCTTCCTGCGACCTCGCCGATGAGCGTGGCGCCTACGAGACGTTCCAGGGTTCGCTGTGGTCCAAAGGCATCCTGCCGCTGGATTCGCAACAGATCCTGATCGAGCAACGTGGCCAGAAGTACATCGACGTTGACCTGAAAGAATCCCTGGACTGGGCACCGGTTCGCGCCCGTGTACAGAAAGGCATTCGTAACTCCAACATCATGGCCATCGCACCGACCGCGACCATCGCCAACATCACTGGCGTCTCGCAGTCGATCGAACCGACCTACCAGAACCTCTACGTGAAATCGAACCTGTCGGGCGAATTCACCGTGATCAACCCGTACCTGGTTCGCGACCTGAAGGCTCGCGGTCTGTGGGACTCGGTCATGATCAACGACCTGAAGTACTACGACGGTTCGGTGCAGCAAATCGAGCGCATCCCGCAAGAACTCAAAGAGCTCTACGCGACTGCTTTCGAAGTGGACACCAAGTGGATCGTTGACGCGGCAAGCCGTCGTCAGAAGTGGATCGACCAGGCTCAGTCGCTGAACCTGTACATCGCTGGTGCATCGGGCAAGAAGCTGGACGTGACCTACCGCATGGCCTGGTACCGTGGTCTGAAAACCACTTACTACCTCCGTGCCCTGGCCGCGACCAGCACCGAGAAGTCGACCATCAACACCGGCAAGCTGAACGCTGTTTCCAGCGGCGGCAACCAAGGTGAAGATTCGGTCCTGGCAGCACCTGCCGGCCCTGCTCCAGTGCCGAAGGCCTGCGCCATCGACGAGCCGGATTGCGAAGCTTGCCAATAAGCTGAGCCGGTAGGCGCTGAAGGGCGCTGACCTGAAACCCCCGATCAATCCTCTGGATGGGTCGGGGGTTTTCTTTTGCCTGGTGGAAAGTGGCGCCCCCACTGGCCTCTTCGCGAGCAGGCTCGCTCCCACAGGAGACCGGGTTGGCCTGGAGGAATGCGGTCAAATGTGGGAGCGAGCCTGCTCGCGAAGAGGCCGGCCCAGACAACCGAAATACCAAGATCCGGAGACAAATCCCGGGCATAAAAAAACCCCTCTTTCGAGGGGTTCTTTATGCAGCGCTATCAGGCATCAAGTCATCTGAATGATGGTCTGCATGATGGTGCTCTGGGTGGAGATGGTCTTGGCGTTCGCCTGGTAGTTGCTCTGCGCCTTGATCAAATCAACCAGTTCGTTGGTCAGGTTGACGTTGGACTCTTCCAGCGAGTTGGACACAACCGAACCCAAGGTACCGGTTTTCGGAGCATCGATGCCAGGCACGCCCGAGGCGAAGGTTTCTTTCCAGGCAGTACCACCAATTGGCTGCAAGCCTTGTTCGTTGGCGAAGCTGGCAATGGCGACCTGGCCGATGGCCTTGGTTTGCTGGTTGGTGAAGTTGGCGGTCATGACACCGCTTTCGTCGATGGTCAGGCTGGAAATCTGGCCTGTCGCGTAACCGTCCTGGTACTGCGCAGTACGTGCGGTTGGCGAAGCGTACGACGTGGTTTTGGTCATGTCGAACGCGATACCGGCCGCGGCTGCGTCCGAGCCGTTCAGGGCCCAGGTTGGTGGGTTGGTGTTGGCGTTAACCAGCACGCCCGGCTTCCAGCCTGTCATGGTCAGGGTGGTACCGGTTTGCGTCCAGCCCGCACCGCCAACCAGGGTCTTGATGCTGCCATCAGGATTGAAGGTGAGGTCAGCAGTGATCGGCACCGGCGGCTCAGCCAGCGGGTTGGTTGGGCTACGGCCGTCCATGTAGGTGTAGACAGTCCAGGAGTTGGACGCCGCATTTTTAACGTAGTACTGGTCCATCGTGTGCTGGTTACCCTGCGTGTCGAACACAGGGGTGGAAATGGTCTTGCTGTAGCTGTTGGTGTCTTTGACGTTGAACGGCGTCACTGTCGGCAGTGGGTCCGAGGAGTTCAGGTTCATCGTCTGGTCGACACGGGTGGTCGCGTGCGGCGCCAGGCTCGAGGTGTCGATTTTCAGGTCAGTCAGCACGCCGTTGATGATCTTGCCGTTGGCGTCTACGCCAAAACCCTGCAAGCGGCGGCCGTTGTTGTCGACCACGTAGTTCTGGGCGTCAGTCTTGAACGCACCGGCACGGGTGTAACTCAGCGAGCCGTTGTCGCTCATGACGAAGAAACCGTTGCCCTGGATACCCATGTCCAACACGTTGCCGGTGTTGTTCACGTCGCCCTGGCCGAACTGCTGGGAAACGTTGGCCAGACGCACGCCGTTGCCGACGGTCTTGCTGCCGGTACCCAGGCGCGTGGCCGAGTACACGTCTTCGAATTCTGCACGGGACGATTTGAAACCGGTGGTCGCGACGTTGGCGATGTTGTTGCCGGTGACGTCCAGTTGTTTGTTGGCTGCATAGAGACCGCTAAGGCCGATATTGAAAGACATATTCCACTCCTTTGTGCCGTGTTAGTCGGCTCTATATACCAATGGTCTGTACTTTGGACAGGGCAACGCTGCCCAGGCCTGCCAGGTTCAGCATCAATTCACCGCCGGTCTGGCTGATGGTCACGCTGTTGACGGTTGCCGGCAGGTAAGTCACCAGCGAGGTCGCCTGGCTGTCGTAAGTCGCGGTAGCTGCAAACTTGTAGGTGCCGGCCTTGGCCACTTCACCCGCATCGTTCTTGCCGTCCCAGATGAAACCGGCGTTGCCGGCTTGCTGGCTGCCAAGATCGATGGTGCGAACGACTTTGCCATCGGTGTCCGTGATCTTGATCGTGACCGGGTTCGTCGAGGCCGGTACGACTGCTGTACCGTTGAAACTCTTGGAGGTATCGACCACCGCGGTGTCGGTCTGGGCGACGACCGAACGACCCACCAGCGAAGAAGCCTGCAACGCTTGCGACGAGTTGTAGTTGCCGGCAATGCCGCTGACCGTATCGTTGAGCGTGGTGATGCCTTCCAGGCTACTGAACTGCGCCAACTGAGCGACGAACGCGCCGTTGTCCTGCGGTTCCAGCGGGTTCTGGTTTTTCAGCTGAGTCACCAGCAATTGCAGGAAGGCATCTTTGCCCAATGCTTTATTGCCGGTGGCACTGTTAGTGGCTCCGGCCAGGCCGTCGCTGCTGGTGTTATTGGTCTTGACCGAAGAGTTGGCCAGGACATCCTTGAGGCTCAAGCCGCTGGTGGTATCGGTAACACTCATCTGAGTCGCCCCTTATCACTGACCGAGGGTCAGGACCTTCTGCATCATGGTTTTGGCGGTGTTCATCATTTCGGCGTTGGTCTGGAACGAACGGCTCGCGGAAATCATGTCGGCCATTTCTTCGACGACGTTGACGTTCGGGTAGTAGACGTAGCCCTTGGCGTCGGCAGCGGGATGGTTCGGCTCATAACGCGCTTCGAGGTTGCTCTGGTCTTCGACCACGCCGAGCACTTGCACGCCTTGACCGGCAGCGTCCTGGCTCTGGAACAGCGAATCGCTGCCGCCGTTCTGGCCGCCCTGGAACATGGTGGCGAACACCGGGTGACGGGCGCGATAGGTCTGGTCGATGCTCGACGAGACGGTTTCGGCGTTGGCGATGTTCGAGGCCACGGTGTTCAAACGCGTGGTTTGTGCGCTCATGCCGCTACCGGCAATGTTGAAAACACTGGATAGAGACATGAATTACTCTCCGCGCAGGGCTGATACCAGCCCTTTGAATTTGCTGTTGAGCAGGGTGAAGCTGGCCTGGAAGCCGACGGCGTTTTCCGCGTAGTTCGACTGTTCCAGTTGGGCGTCCACGGTGTTCTGGTCGATCGACGGTTGCATCGGCGTGCGATACAGCAGCGACTCGTCGCCATTGCCCAGGCCTTCAGCTTCGATATGACGGCTGTTGGTCATGTTCAAGGCAAAAGTACCGCTCTTGGTTTTCTCGTTCTGTGCGGCGAGCACTTTGGAGAAGTCCAGATCCCGAGCCTTGTAGTTCGGGGTGTCGGCGTTGGCGATGTTGTTGGCCAGGACTTCGGCACGCTGAGCGCGGAAGCCCAGGGCTTGTTCGTGGATACCGAGCGCTTTATCGAAGCTGATGCTCATGTCGGGAAACCTTCGGGTGACCTGATTTTTCGTAACAGAGACATAGCAAGCGGCGTGCCAAATCGAAAAAGCCCGGAAACCGGGGCTTTGCGGGCAGTGGCAAGGGCGGCAATGCCAGAAAAGCGGCAACCGGTTTCCGCTGGATGCCGCTTTTCTGCCGCTTTCTCAAGAGCAACGCAGATCCCTTGTGGGAGCGAGCCTGCTCGCGAAGGCGTCCTGTCAGTCGACATCTATCTGCATTGCCTGACCCAGCGCTTTCGCGAGCAGGCTCGCTCCCACAGGGTTTAGTGGTGTTGGCGGGAAATCATCGGCAAAAAAAACGGGAGCCCCTGAGGACTCCCGTTTTTTGTGCCGCCAACGAATCACTTCGCCTGGTAAATGATCCCCGGGCTGCACTGGACCATCTGGTAATGGTCCGGCAAACCGTTCAGCGCTTCAGACGCACCGAGGAACAGATAGCCGCCCGGCTTGAGCGTGCTGTGAATGCGCAACAGGATGTCCTTCTTCACCTCGGCGGAGAAGTAGATCAGCACGTTGCGGCAGAACACGATGTCGAATTTGCCGAGGGCCGCGTAGCTGTCCAGCAGGTTGAACGAGCGAAACTCCACGCGGCTCTTGATCGGCGCCTTGATCGCCCAGCGCCCCGGCCCTTTCGGGTCGAAGTAACGCTGGAGACGCTCGGGCGACAGGCCACGGCCGATCGCCAGGCTATCGTACTCGCCGGTCTTGCAGTTGGTCAGCATGGTGCCGGACAGGTCGGTGGCGACAATCTGCGCCCCCATCTTCAGCTGGCCCATATTGACGCGCTCGAACTCGTCGATGGACATCGACAGCGAGTACGGTTCCTGACCCGACGAACACGCCGCGGACCAGATCCGCAAACGCTGGCCGGGCGCGGCCTTGATCGCTTCAGGCAATACCTTGTTCTTCAACACTTCAAACGGATAGGTGTCACGAAACCACAGGGTTTCGTTGGTGGTCATCGCGTCCACCACCATCTCGCGCAAACCACTGCGCGGCTGGGTCTGGATGCGCTGGACCAGCTCACCCAGGGATTTGATGCCTTGCTGTTCCATCAGTTTGTTGAGACGGCTCGAGACCAGGTACTGCTTGTTTTCACCGAGCAAAATGCCACAGGCTTTTTCCAGGAAGACCCGGAACTGTTCGAAATCCAAATTACCCGTAGACAAAGATGCCGCCTCTTAAATCGTGTTAACCACCAGGGGCAGAAGGCCCCTAGCTGATATCTGCTGCTTTGATCCGGTCGACTACCCGGGATGCCAGGTCATCAGGACGGAATTTGGCAAGGAAGTCATCAGCACCGACTTTCTTGACCATCGCCTGATTGAATACCCCCGACAACGAAGTATGCAGGATGATATGAAGCTTTTGCATGCGCGGGTCGTTGCGGATCTCGGCCGTGAGGGTGTACCCGTCCATTTCCGGCATCTCGATGTCGGAAATCATCATCAGGAACTCTTCTTCCGGCTTTTTCCCTTCATCGACCAGCTTTTTCAGATAGTCCAGCGCTTGTTTGCCATCGTTCAACGCCACCACTTCGACACCGACCGTTTGCAGGCAACGGGTCACCTGTTTGCGTGCCACGGACGAGTCATCGACGGTCAAGACCTTCAAGGACAAGGCCTTGTGCTGGGTTTCGACATCGACCACACCGACCGAAATTGCTTCCGGCGTCGGCGCCACTTCCGCGAGGACTTTCTCGACGTCGATGATTTCGACTAACTGATTGTCGACCCGAGTCACAGCCGTCAGGTAGTGATCGCGCCCCGTGCCCTTGGGTGGCGGATGAATCTCTTCCCAGTTCATGTTGACGATGCGCTCCACCGAGCGCACCAGGAACCCCTGGGTCTTGGTGTTGTACTCGGTGATGATCACGAACGGATTGCTTTGATCTTTCAGCGCGCCGGAGCCGGTCGCCATGGCCAGATCAAGAATCGGAATGGTCGCCCCCCGGATATTTGCCACACCGCACACGACAGGACTGGATTTTGGCATCAGCGTGAGTTTTGGGCATTGCAGCACTTCCCGAACCTTGAACACGTTGATCCCATAGAGCTGCTGGCCGTCGAGACGGAACAACAGCAGCTCCAGGCGATTCTGCCCTACCAGTTGCGTGCGCTGGTTTACCGCATCCATTACACCAGCCATGCACAGACTCCTACACCAACGCTTAAGTGTGTTGCGACGCACGTTCATTGCTAAACGGCACGGCGCTTGCTTTTTAACTCTTATGAACACAGAACCGACATTTTTCCGACGCCTGACATCAAACGCTCGCCAAGTGCTTTGCGCGATGTCGGCCGTCTGCCTGTTCAACGCTGGCAGCCCTGCCCTTGCTGACGCAGTTACCTTGCCTGACATGCTTATCGGCGTCACTCAGGGCTTTCTTGAGTTCACCGTAGAAGACTATTTGGCGACCAGTCAAACCGAAGGTCGTTATGAGATCGAGGTCAAGCAGCTCGATCCGCGCCTGCGAATGCCCATGTGCGACAAGGAATTGACAGCCACTTTGGAGAGCCCGGCGATCCCGATTGGTCGGGTCACGGTCAAGGTTCGTTGCGACAGCACCTCACCCTGGACAGTCTTCGTGCCCGCTCAAGTTCGCCTGTTTCGCGACGTCGTCACCACCACCCGACCGCTCAAGCGCGCCGGCTTTATCGAGCCGGGCGATGTCATGCTGCGCGAACGCGACATCAGCCTGATCGGTCAGGGCTACTTCACCTCGACGGATCAGGCGATCGGGCAGAAACTTACCCGACCAACGGTCGCCGATCAGGTGCTGACGCTGGTCCATCTCGAACAGGCCGAAGTCATTTCCAAAGGCGATCAGGTCGTGATTACTGCCCGCAGTGGTACGCTCAGCGTGCGCATGCCGGGCGAAGCCCTGTCCAATGGCGGGTTGCGTGAACAGATCCGGGTAAAAAACCTCAACTCCCAACGGGTCATCAAGGCGCAGGTCATGGCGCCGGGCCAGGTGGAAGTGGCCATGTAGAAATTCTGCCCTTGCGAAAACATGGCGCTGGCCGTGGCTGTTCCCTAAACTGTGCCTCACGCAGGAAATGCGCTGGCGCATGCAGGCTCGTTGATAAATGGGCCTAAAGTTTTTGCAGGGAGAGCCGAAAACATGGCAAGCGTCCAAATTCCCAGAGGTTTTTTATCATGGTCATCGATTTCAGCCGTTTGAACAGTTCCTCGTCACTGACCGGCAGTACGCGTACCAGCGCCAACAAGGACACTGCCGAAGCCGGCAAATCCGCGCCGCTGAATACCCCGGCCGAACAGGCCAGTACCGCCAAAAGCGGGGAATCGGTACACCTCAGCAATGAGGCTCAACAGTTGCAGAAGGTCACTGACAAGCTGCGCGATCAGCCTGCCGTCGACAATGCCCGCGTGGCCGAGTTGAAAGCAGCGATTGCCGATGGCAGCTATAAAGTCGACAGCAACCGTGTAGCCAGCAAACTGCTCAACTTCGAAGCCCAGCGCTAGGCCCCCGGCCTGCGCCAGGCTTTTGGACGCTTAAACCCCAAGGCCAGCCATGCACGACACTAATTTACTGCAACTGATCATCGACGACTTTGCTCCAGCGCAACACTTGCTGGAGTTACTGCAAACCGAGTCCCTCGCCTTGCATGGTCGCGACATGCCACTGCTCGAAGACATTCTGGCGCGCAAACAGGCAATGATCATTCTGCTCGAACAGCATGGCCGCAAGCGCAGCGAAGTCCTCGCCAGCCTCAATCTGCCCACCAATCGCAAGGGGCTGGAGCAACTCGCCAGCCAATCCAGCGTCGGTGACCAGTTACTTGCGCAAAGCGATGCCCTGACCGACCTTCTGGCGCAGTGCCAGGCCATCAATGTCAATAATGGTCAGTCGATCCTGGTCCAGCAGGCCGCCACGGCCAATCAGCTGAAGATCCTCACCGGCGGCGAACCACCCGCGCTTTACGATGCCCGCGGATCAACCGCCAAGCTAGCGAAGCCGCGCCCGCTCAGTCAGGCATGAACCTGTTGATGAGTTCGCACTTTCAAGACGCGTCACATGCTGGCAGTATGCTGGCCATGCGCTGTCACATTTTGTCCGGAGAACGATGAACCGTGTCCAATGCCTTAACCGCGGAAGATGCTCCGCAGCCACCCAAGGTGCTCTCCACGCCCATGGAGATCGCGGGTAACCTGCGGCAGCTGCAAGAAAGCCATGACCCGCTGATCATTACGTTCCACGAACGTAACCAGCGCTTCCAGAGCTATCTGGTTGAGGTTGACCGGGACAACAACACGATTGCCCTGGACGAAATGGTGCCCCGCGATGGCGAGCGCTATCTGCTGGCGGGCGAGTCGTTTCGGGTCGAAGGCTTCCACGACGGCGTGCGCATCGCCTGGGAAAGCAACGGCCCGCTGAGCATCGACGAATTCAGCGACACCCGCTGCTATCGCGGCAAACTGCCTGACGAAGTCGTCTACCACCAGCGCCGCAACGCCTTCCGGGCTGCATTGAAACTGGCGCAATTGGTCAACGTCGAACTGGGCGGTGAAAAGCTCAAGTTCCCGGTCAGCGGCAAGCTGCTGGATATTTCCGCCACCGGCTGCAAGCTGCGCTTTGACGGCGACATCACCGGCCGACTGCAACTGGGCCAGGTCTACGACCGCTTCGTCGCCGACCTGCCCTTCGGCAGCATGACCACCCCGGTTGAGCTGCGTTATCTGCACTTCGAAGAAAGGATCTCCACCACCTTCGCCGGCATCCGCTTTCACAACATGAGCGGGCTGGTGCAGCGTCAGGTCGAGCGCTTCGTGTATCAGCTGCAGCGTGAAGCACGGCGCTTCGACAAAGACGATCTCTGATACAACGCTTCAACAAAAAACGGGCAGTCCCTTGCGGTGACTGCCCGTTTTTTTATGCCGCAACTATCAGGGTCTGGCTTCCGTGAAGCTTTGTTCGCGACCGGCGTCCGGGTCTTCCGGTGGCGTCGGCTCTCCTTCCAGTTCCACCTCCGGCTCCGGTCCCGGCTCCGCTTCCGGATGGGGCGGGCTGTGCATCTGCTCTTGAACGATCTGCTCGTCGACACGCGGGTCAAGGCACACCACCAGCGGCGAACTCGACATGCTGTCCGGCATGGCCACGTGATGCAGCGGCGCATCGTCGACCTGATGCAGGTTGGTAACTGCTTTCGGACGGATCCGCCACACCAGCACCATCGCGAAGAAACTGAAAAACGCATAGAGCATGTGGCTGCCGAACAGCTTCATCAGCACCCCGGCGACCAGCGGCCCGATACTGGCGCCGACACCGTAGGTCACCAGCAGCATCGCCGTCAGCGAGACCCGGCGATCACCTTCGACGTGGTCATTGGAGAACGCCACTGCCAACGGATACAGGCAGAACTGCACCAGCGAACAGAGGAACCCGGAGATGAACAACACCTCCAGCGGCACCTTCTGCAGAATCGCCAGCGGCAGCGCGGCCAGCGCCAGGCTGAAGGCAAAACAGCGGATCAACAGCGCCCGGTCATAACGATCAGACAGCCAACCCAGCGGCCACTGCACCAGCAGGCCGGCAAAAATGCAGCTACCCATGAACAGACCGACCTGCTCGGTGGACAGTCCCTGCTGGGACGCATACAACGGCGCCAGACCGTAGAACGAGCCGACGATCAGCCCTGCTCCCAATACCGTGCTCAACGATTGCGGTACGCGCTTGATGAAGAAGCGCGGCTCCATCGGCGCGGGGTGCAACGGCGCCGGGTGAATCCGTCGAGTCAGGGCCACCGGCACCAGGCACAGGGCGAAGCACAGCGCGACCAGCATCAGCAGCTCCAGGCCCAGGCCTGGGTGCATGACCAGAATCAGCTGACCCAGCACCAACCCCAGATAGGAAGCGATCATGTAGCCACTGAAGACCATGCCGCGTTGCTTGGCATCGGCCTGCTCGTTGAGCCAGCTCTCGATGACCATGTACTGGCACATCATGCCCAGGCCGACGATCACCCGCAGGAACAGCCAGGCCGGCAGCCAGTCGATCAATCCATGACCGAGCACCGCCGCACCGACGATCCCGGCACACGCGGCATAGGCACGAATATGCCCGACCCGGGCGATCAGTCGGTGACCGATCTTGCCGCCCAGCACCAGGCCGAAATAGTTGGCCGCCATCAACGCACCGACCCACAAGCTGTCGACGTGATCGGCTGCCAGGCGCAAGGCCAGGTAAGTGCTTAACAGGCCCGAGCCGATCAACATCATCAGCGAGGCGAAATACAGCGCTCGAAAGGATTTCCAGATTTGGCGCATCGGCGTTCCGAGCGGCTCCTTGCAGTGAAGATCAGGCTACCGAAACGATAGCCCGAAGACGACGAAGCGTCAGGCCTGAGCAGCTAAAACACGCCGTTCCCAGGGGGTAATTTCATCAAAGAAGCTGGTCAGCTCCATGGACTTCGAAGCGACGTAGCCTTCGATGAACTCAGTGCCAAACAGTTCCTTCGCCAATTGGCTACGTTTCAGACGCTCAAGAGCCGCATGCAAGGTACACGGCAACGAAAGATTATCCGGCACTTCGAATTCGCCCTGGATCGCCTCGCTGGGTTCCAATTCGTTCTCAATGCCATGCAACCCGGCGGCAAGGCTGGCGGCGATGGCCAGGTACGGGTTGGCGTCGGCTCCCGGCAAACGGTTCTCGACCCGACGAGCGACCGGCGAACTGGCCGGAATGCGCAACCCGGCGGCCCGATTGTCGTGGGACCAGCAGGCATTATTCGGCGACGCGTACGGATGGCACAAGCGCTGATACGAGTTGACGTTCGGTGCGAACAGCGCGGTGAAATCGGCCATGCCGGCCTGCTGGCCGCCGATAAAGTGACGGAAGGTCGCGGTCGGCTGACCGGCCTCATCGCTGAACACGTTACGCCCGGTGGCAATGTCGACGATGCTTTGGTGAATGTGCATCGAACTGCCCGGCGTGTGCGCCAGCGGCTTGGCCATGCAGACCACGGTCAGGCCATGCTTGAGCGCGACTTCCTTGAGCAGGTGCTTGAACAGCAAGGTCTGATCGGCCAGCAGCAGCGGATCACCGTGCAGCAGGTTGATCTCGAACTGGCTGACACCCATTTCGTGCATGAAGGTGTCGCGCGGCAGGCCCAGCGCCGCCATGCAGGCGTAGACCTCACTGAAGAACGGCCGCAAGCCGCTATTGGAACTGACACTGAATGCCGACTGACCGTCCTCGCGACGCCCGTCCAGGCCCAGCGGCGGCTGGAACGGTTGAGTCGGATCGGGGTTGGGCGCGAACACGAAAAATTCCAGCTCGGTCGCCACCACCGGCGCCAAGCCGCGCGCTGCGTAACGCGCGATCACTGACTTGAGTTGACCGCGGGTCGACAGGCTCGACGGTTCACCGCTCAATTCGTCCGCATCGCAAATGGCCAGTGCTCGTGGCTGCTGGCTCCAAGGCAGGCGATAGATGTGCGCAGGGTCCGGCACCAACGCGAGGTCGCCGTCATCACTGCCGTAAAAACGCGCGGGTGGATACCCGCCCATGATGCATTGCAGCAGCACACCCCGCGCCAACTGCAACCGACGTCCTTCGAGGAAACCCTCGGCCGTCATCACTTTGCCCCGGGGAACTCCATTCAGGTCCGGCGTGACACATTCAATCTCATCAATGCCCGCCAATCGCTGTGCGAGTGAACGATGGCCATCGGTTGTCATGACTCAGTCCTTTGTTGTGCGAGCCGCGAACGGCGACCCGTACAAAATAGGCTTCGCCTGTTCAGAATTTCAAGCAGCGCCACACAATAAAGAATGTTCAGGGCAGATAAAGGCTGAACATGCCGCCGCCCAACGGGCCGCCATTGCTGAGCCGGGTGCTGCCGCCGACACCATTGCGTTGATGCAACGCGGCAATCCGCCCGGCAAAGTACAGGCCCAGGCCGGTGCTACTGCTGCTGTAATTGATGCCCTGCACATAGTCCGCCTGAGACTCGATCATCTCCGCCGGGTAGCCCGCACCATCGTCGTTGATGGTCAGCACCAGTTGGCCGCCCTCGTCACTGACGCTGATCAGCAGCGACTCGCGCGCGTATCGTATGGCGTTATTGATGATGTTGCCGAGCACCGAGGCGACCAACTCGCGGTCGAAGAACCCCAGCGGGCTCAACGGGTCGACTTCATAAGTGGCGATAATGCCGCGACTGGCGAACACTTCTTGATGGCTGGCCAACTGCGCTTCGAGAAAGTCATCCAGATCATGGTAGGCCGGTTGCAACGGCAATTGATTGACGCCCAGTTTGTACAGGCCCAACAGCTGCACCAGCATGCCATTGAGGTGCGCGAACTCATACTCGATGACGCCCTGTTCCGGGCTGTGCAGCTGCGGGTCGGGCAAGCGCGCCAGCCAATGGCTGTGAGCCTGCATCAGCATGGCCAACGAGTTCTTCATGTCGTGCACGGTGGAGGCAATCACCGTGGAGAAATCCAATGCCGGGTTATCTTGGCTCATCCGCCGAACGCCTTGATTTTGAGTTTCTGATAGCGCGGATAACGCGCGTCCGTGTCGGGCATCAAGCCGACCATTTTCAGGCAGACCCGACATTCATCGATTTCCGCCGATGGCACACTGGTGTCGGTGCCGTGCAGCAGCGACTGCGCCATGTTCAGCGCGATACTGATGTTTTTCGGCTGCATCGCCAGCGCCCTGCGGAACACCGAGCGGGCTTCCACCAGATTGCCTGTCTTGTACACCCGCACACCCTCACGGTTCAGCTCGGCGGCGGCGTTGCTGGAGCTAAGGATCGTCGGGTCGTCGGTCAGTTTGGCGATACCCTTCATCACCACCGGATCGTCACCGTAGATTTCCGCGCAGTTCTTCAGCATCGAGGCGCCAGCGCTTGCCTGACCGAGCATTTGCAACTGCTTGGCCACCAGCAGCGCGGCCTCGGCACTCATGAATTGCTCCATGCCTTCGAGGCGCATCATCGCTTGCTCGGTGAGCTTCTCGGCCGTTTCACCGTCGTTGAGCAACAAACTGGTGGCTTTCATCAGGCGCGCACGAATCTGCAGGCCCGGATCAGACGGGTTCTCCTTGGCCACCAGGCTGAGGGTCGTGTTGATTTCCAGGCGGGTGCGGGTATCCAGGCCTTTCTCGCTGCCTTTGCTGATCAGGGCGTGGGCCAGGCCGAGGTTGCTTTCGGCATCCTTGAAACGCGACTGAGCCCCTTGGGACACCGCCTGGCGATACGCCCGGGAGGCGGTGTCGAAATCTTCGTTGGTCATTGCCAGTTTGCCCAGCAACGCTTGCCGGCGCACGGCCAGCGGCGACAGGCGAATGGCTTCTTCCAATACTTTCTGCGCGCCTTTGGTGTCGCCTTCGACCACCAGCACGTCGGCCATGCCGTCATACAGCGCCGGCATCATCGGAAACACTTTCAGGGCTTTTTCGTAGATGCCCTTGGCCTGGCTGACGTGGCCGCGCTTGAACAGCAACTGGCCCAACCCGGCAAACGCCCACGGCAACGGCCGATCAGCAATGATGCTGTCGTAGAGGCGTTCCAGCGCTTCGTTCTGATTCAAGTCGCGCAACGCGTCCGCGCGATAGCGCAGGCACAGCGGCGAATAACGGATGTCCTTCTTGCATAGCTCGATGCAGGCATTGAGCACTTCCAGCGGCTTGCCACGGTCGAGGGCTTGCAGGATCGGCTTGAGCAGGTTCTTGCGCTGCTCCAGTCGCTCCAGACGCTGAGCCAGGCCCGAGCGGTTGAACGGCTTGGTCAGGTAGGCATCCGGTTCATGCTCCAGCGCACTGAGCACCATGGCCTGGCTGGTTTCGGCGGTGACCATGACGAACACGCTTTCATGGCTGATCAGCTTCTCGATCATCAAGTCTTCGAGGACCTGCTGACCGTTCTTCTTGCCGTCGCCGAGGTGGAAATCCTGCAGGATGAAATCGTAGGCCTTCTGCGAACACATGCGCAGCGCCTGCTCGCCAGAGTCCGCGGTGTCCACGTCCTTGACGCCCAGCTCACGCAGCATGGACCTGACGGAACTGCGGAAATCCGAGAAATCATCGACGATCAGAAAACTCTTTTGGTGATACGACAGCATCGAAGATTTCCAGGCAGTTTTAAGAAGAAGAGCGTGACCGTTCGGGTTATCGGCCAAGAGTGCCGTTAGCTTGAGACTGAGTGGGTCCCAAGCGATGGCTAATTATTTGAAGGCACAAAAAAGCCCTGCCGGATGTGGGTCTCCGGCAGGGCTTTTTTAGTGTTTCTAACGCAGCAGATGCACTGCCAGGCCAACGAGTGCACAGGCCATCAGCACCTGAATGACGCCCCGCTTGAAGCGGAACAAGGCAATGGCCGCGGCGATCGCGATCAGTGCCGAGGGCCAGTCGAGTTGGCCGCTGAAACCCTTTGGCCACAATACGTGATAGCCGAAGAAGCACGCCAGATTGAGAATCACCCCCACGACGGCGGCCGTAATCGCGGTGAGTGGCGCGGTGAACTTGAGCTCGTTGTGGGTCGACTCGACCAATGGCCCGCCCGCGAGGATGAACAGGAATGAGGGCAGGAAGGTAAACCAGGTCACCAGGCAGGCAGCGACGGCTCCCGCGAGAAAAACATGGTCGCTGCCGAACACTTGAGCGACGTACGCCCCGACAAAACTGACGAAGGCCACGACCATGATCAACGGCCCCGGCGTGGTTTCACCCAGCGCCAGGCCATCGATCATTTGCGTAGGTGTCAGCCAGCCATAATGTCCGACCGCCCCTTGATAGACATAGGGAAGCACGGCATACGCACCGCCAAAGGTCAGCAGCGCAGCCTTGGTAAAGAACCAACCCATCTGGGTCAGTGTGCCGTCCCAGCCAAAGAGGATGGTCAAAATCCCCATTGGTAACGCCCATAAAGCGGCGCCGATCAGGGCCAGCATTGCCAATTTCGGCCAGCTGAACCGGGCATGTTCCGGGGATGGAGTGTCGTCATCGATCAAGGCCGGGCCAAAGGACTTTTTGGCAGCACCATGACCACCGGTCCTGAACTTCTCGGGCGCCAGGCGTCCGCCGACACAGCCGATCACTGCGGCCCCCAGAACGATCAGCGGGAACGGCACATTGAACGCAAAGATGGCGGTGAATGAAGCGGCTGCTATCGCCCAAAGCCAATTGTTTTTCAGTGCCCGAGAGCCGATCCGATGGGCCGCCTGCACGACAATGGCGGTCACGGCAGGCTTGATGCCATAGAAAAGCCCGGCCACCACCGGCACGTCACCGAAGGCGATGTACAGCCACGACAACCCGATCAGGATGAACAACGACGGCAGCACAAACAGCGCGCCGGCAATCACCCCGCCCCAGGTTCGATGCATCAGCCAGCCGATATAGGTGGCCAACTGCTGCGCCTCCGGCCCGGGGAGCAACATGCAGTAGTTGAGGGCATGCAGGAATCGGCGCTCGGATATCCAGCGCCGCCGTTCGACCAGCTCCTGGTGCATGATCGAGATCTGCCCGGCAGGCCCGCCGAAACTGATGAAGCCGAGTTTCAACCAGAACCAGAACGCTTCACGAAGACTGATTGCGTCCGGTCTGGACAGCTCTTCTTCAACCATTAGCGCCAAAGCCTCTGGAAACGAACAAGCAAGGAATGTGCGATGCGGGCACTGACAGAAACGGCGCATTGCGCAAGGCGCCGTGAAATAGATGGTGTCCCAGGGCAGGTTCGAACTGCCAACCTTCCCCTTAGGAGGGGGATGCTCTATCCAATTGAGCTACTGAGACACAAGTCGCCCGCACGAAATGCGGTGCGATGGACGGCGTGCATGTTAACGGGCAGGCCCGGATTTGTCATGTCGTCCGTAGGGCTTTTTAAGTGTAGGCAGGCGCCCCGCCGGGCTGTGGCTTTGTTTACCGTGCAAATTGCATCCTCTCAAAATGCCACCATTGCAATTTGCAATGCGGACACTTCAAAAGGATAAGTTAATTCTTTGTTTTTAAAGGATTTATTAGCCGTTAAACTGTTGGCACGCGGGCTGCTTCAGCTGTTCTCAAGAACAACAGAGGTGAGCCTCATGAACCGCGCCCTTTTACTCTCGAATGCGATCGCCCTGGCAGTCCTGGCGGGTTTTCATTTTGCGCCCGAGAACAGCGCGGTGCAGGTTGCTCAACGCATGCCGCATTACCTGCAACTGCAAAAGGCCCCGCAATTGGCGGTCTTGAGCGATCAGGGCGAGTTTATTCGCCAGGATGTGAGCCAGGAAGGCCCGGTATCGCAGGCGTCCGAACGCTTTGTATTTTGAATCACCCTATCAGGAGCACAGCATGTCCAAATCAGCCGCAGGATTTTTGATCCTTGCCTTACTGAGTGGCATTCTTCATTTGGCCTTGGTTCAAGAGGCGGTTGTCACCCTGCCGCTGATTGCCTGCGGCGTTTTCGCCGGGTTGTTTGTGTTGGCTTTGATTGCCGGGCGAAAAATCAAGTTCGATCCGGTGCTGCGTTAAGTTTCAGCAGACCGACGAGATGGGCAACGGTCACGGCGAGCTCGCCAGAGTTATCCAGTCGATGGACCGGCGCGTCGTCAGCCGCGAACTGCGTATTGCGGCCTAGCCTGGCGTCAATTTCCGCGAGACTCTCACGACCACGCCGCACCAGGCGTTCGCGCAACACTTCATCCTTGACGGTCAACAGTACCGGTACCAGATCGGGGTAACGCTGCAGCGCCTCGGCAATATGACCGCGAGAACCGTTGACCAATACATGCCGCCCCTCCTTGAGCCACTGATCGATCTGAATCGGTATCCCATAATCCAGACCATTGGCGTGCCACGACAGCGCGAATTCACCCGCATCTTGGAGCTGCAGAAATTCCTCGCGGGAGACGCCAACAGCATCCTCGCCCACTGACTCGGCCGAGCGCGTGATGACCCGGCGCACCACTTCGCAGTTCATCGACCGTAAAGGTTCACGAGCCGCTTCGATGAGGCTGTCTTTGCCGGATCCGGAAGGCCCCATCAGATAAATCAGCCTGCCATCCATCCTGAATCGTCCCCCAGAGCGAGTTCGCCCCTAGTAAATCGGCCATTTGCCACTATCCTGTATCAGACAAGGATCAAGGATCGAATCCGCATAGCATGCACCCTCAGACGTCTTCAGACATCACCTGCGGGAGCAAAGGACGCGGTCAGCAATGCGGCTCTGGGCAAACTTTTCCAACCAGTCCACATTTCTGACAAGGGGTGCTGGCATTAAGCCTTTACCCGGCTCAATATTTGTCACAGAATTGACGCCAATGATCTGGCTTCCTTGAGGCATGATGCGGGCCTCTTTCAATTCAGGTTGAACATTTGGCCAGTAAGCTTGTCCTACCAGACATCCTGCGGCCAATCCCGAGAACCGCTCCCCTGAACTAACCGGTTAAATATATGCGCCCATTGAAACAGGCAATTTATTCCAGCCGTACGGCTGACAAGTTCGTCGTACGTCTGCCAGACGGAATGCGTGAACGCATTGCCGAGGTGGCTCGCAATCATCATCGCAGCATGAACTCCGAAATCATTGCACGCCTGGAGCAGAGTCTTATTCAGGAAGGTGCACTGGGCGAAGAGTTGAGCATGCGCCTGGACAGCCCGGAGCTGTCATTGCACGAACGCGAACTGTTGCAACGTTTCCGTCAACTGTCCCACCGCCAGCAAAACGCCCTCGTTTCGCTGATCGCCCACGACGCTGAAATGGCCGCAGACGCGTCCTGATTCACCCCGAAAGCTCAAGCCAGCATAATAGCTGGCTTTTTTTTGCCTGAAATCTGGCCATAAAAAACCCGCCGCTTGGGCGGGTTTCTTAAAGTGGGTCAAGTCAGAGCAGGAAGATCGTCGCCAGTCCGAGGAAGATGAAGAACCCGCCGCTGTCGGTCATGGCAGTGATCATCACGCTCGCCCCCATCGCAGGGTCGCGTCCAAGCCGCGCCAAGGTCATCGGAATCAAAACCCCCATCAGGGCAGCCAGTAACAGATTGAGTGTCATGGCGGCCGTCATGACCACGCCGAGCGACCAACTGCCGTAAAGCAGATAGGCCACAACGCCAATCACCCCACCCCAGACCAGGCCATTGATCAAGCCGACCGCCAATTCCTTGCGCATCAGTCGCGAGGTATTACCGGTACTGACCTGATCCAGCGCCATGGCCCGAACGATCATGGTGATGGTCTGGTTACCGGAGTTGCCACCGATACCGGCCACGATCGGCATCAACGCCGCCAATGCGACCAGCTTTTCAATGGAGCCTTCAAACAGGCCGATCACGCGCGATGCAATAAACGCGGTAATCAGGTTCACCGCCAGCCAGGCCCAACGGTTGCGCAGGGATTTCCAGACTGACGCGAAAATATCTTCTTCTTCACGCAGACCCGCCATGTTGAGAACTTCGTTTTCGCTCTCTTCACGAATCAGGTCGACCATTTCATCGATGGTCAGACGGCCAATCAGCTTGCCGTTCTTGTCGACCACGGGGGCGGAGATCAAGTCGTAACGCTCGAACGCCTGAGCGGCGTCGTAGGCGTCCTCGTCCGGGTGAAAACTCACCGGGTCGCTGGCCATGACTTCCGAAACCTGTTTTTCCGGATCGTTGACCAGCAGACGCTTGATCGGCAGTACGCCTTTGAGCACGCCGTCGTAGTCGACAACAAACAGTTTGTCGGTGTGGCCGGGCAGCTCTTTGAGGCGACGCAGGTAACGCAGAACCACTTCGAGACTGACATCCTCACGGATGGTCACCATCTCGAAGTCCATCAACGCACCGACTTGCTCCTCGTCGTAGGACAACGCGGAGCGAACGCGCTCACGTTGTTGACCATCAAGGGTCTCCATCAGCTCGTGGACGACGTCTCGCGGCAGCTCGGAAGCCAGGTCAGCGAGTTCGTCGGCGTCCATGTCCTTGGCCGCAGCCAGGAGCTCGTGATCGTCCATGTCGGCGATCAGGGTTTCACGGACCGAGTCGGATACTTCGAGCAGGATGTCGCCGTCGCGATCAGCCTTGACCAATTGCCAAAGTGTCAGACGATCGTCCAGCGGCAGTGCTTCAAGGATGTAGGCAACGTCGGCGGAGTGCAGATCATCAAGCTTGCGTTGCAGCTCGACGAGGTTTTGCCGGTGAACCAGGTTCTCGACCCGGTCGTGGTGCGGACCTTCCTGGCGATGAGTCAGGTCTTCGACGACCCGCTGACGCTGCAACAGCTCAACAACTTGAGCGAGGCGGTCCTGCAGGCTTTCTTGCGTTTTCTTTACTTCAACTTCGGACATAGGCGAACTCCACTCCCAGCAGCGGGGCACGCCGGAAGGATCAATCAGTCAATTCATGATTGGTAAAACGGGGTACTGAGTAACTACTGGGTAAGTCCATGGAGGTATTCCACAAGCCCCGGCGGGGCTGACGGGCGCAATGATACACCGCCCAACGGTTTTAAACGTTAAAAAATCGTGGCTGAAACAAGCGCTTGCAAGCCAAACCTGAGCGCCAACTTATCTCTTCCAATGCGACGACTCATTCTGAAAAGAAAACACACCGCCCTCAAAAAATGTAGCAGCTACCCTTGGTATCGACCGTCATGGAGGACGTCAAATGCCATCGATTGCGTACTATTTTTTGCTGACCGCCCTGCTCTGCCTGCCGCTCCGGCTACAGGCGGGAATTGTTCACCGCTGCGAGGCTGCCAACGGGCACGTCACCTTCACCACCTTGAGCTGCACGGACGAAGAGAGCCTCTCGCTGCAGGAAGTGCGCACGTTCACACCCGGCAGCACGACAGCACTCATGCCAGAAGCCAGGACTGGCGAAACATCAGGTATGAAAAACATCAGGAGAGAACCGACCATCGTAGGCCAGGCCGAAGACAAATGCGGAAATCTGATCAGCGCCAAGGAACGACGCGAAGCGATCATCAACCAACGAGTCGTCGCCGGCATGAGCCAGCAGGACGTCGAGAGCGCCCTTGGCAAGCCAGACAAGATCAGTATCAGGAATTCATCAACGAGTTACCGCTACGACGCCAAGCGAGGCCGTAGCGCACAGGTCGAGTTTGACGAGAAAGGATGTACCCGAGGAAAAGCCAAATCCCAGACAGCAAAAAGCCCGCGTTAGACGCAGGCTTTTTGGTGTTTGGTGCACTCGACAGGATTCGAACCTGTGACCGCTCGGTTCGTAGCCGAGTACTCTATCCAGCTGAGCTACGAGTGCATTTTGTGTTTTTAAACCAGACCACAACTGGCTGAAGCAAAGTCGCTCGCATTACTGCAAACAACTCTTAAATGGTGCACTCGACAGGATTCGAACCTGTGACCGCTCGGTTCGTAGCCGAGTACTCTATCCAGCTGAGCTACGAGTGCATTTGTTGCCGCGCATTATAGGCCGTCTAATCTCTATGTCAAACACTTTTTCTAGTAATTTCAACAACTTACCGAAGAAGCCAGATTACAACGTACTACGCAAATAATGGCGGAGAACGGGGGATTCGAACCCCCGACACCCTTTTGAGGTGTACTCCCTTAGCAGGGGAGCGCCTTCGGCCACTCGGCCAGCTCTCCGCAACACGGGGCGTATCTTAACCAACCTTTTCCCCGTTTGCAAACATAAAAAACGATAAAAATTAATGGCTTGGTTCTTCGTCCTTCTCTTTCTTTATACGCAGGTAAATTTCCTCACGGTGCACAGCAACCTCTTTCGGGGCGTTCACACCGATACGCACTTGATTTCCTTTGACGCCGAGCACGGTCACGGTGATTTCGCCATCACCAATAATCAGGCTTTCTGCGCACCGACGGGTCAGAATCAGCATACCTTTCTCCTAACGCATTTCATTTCAGGGACAACAGTCTGCAAAAAAAAGGCATTCGACCCACAACCGGAATGATCGCAGCCCTACATGCCTGAGTATTGACCAGCGCGAGCAAAAGAACAGTTTTAGGCCGCGCCATTCAAAAAAAGACAAAGGGCGCGGTCAGACCGCGCCCTTTGGCAAACGCATCACTCGCCCTGACGGGCCGGTGCGTCCAGTTCGAAAGCTGTGTGCAGAGCGCGCACAGCCAGTTCCAGGTACTTCTCTTCGATCACAACGGAGACTTTGATTTCCGATGTCGAGATCATCTGGATGTTGATGCTTTCTTTCGCCAGGGATTCGAACATGCGGCTGGCCACGCCTGCGTGGGAGCGCATGCCGACGCCGACGATCGATACCTTGGCAATCTTGGTATCGCCCACGACTTCACGGGCACCCAACTCACCAGCAGTTTTTTCCAGCACGGCTTGCGCCGCCTGGTAGTCGTTGCGGTGCACGGTGAAGGTGAAGTCGGTGGTGTTATCGTGCGCGACGTTCTGCACGATCATGTCGACTTCGATGTTCGCGGCACTGATCGGGCCGAGAATCTTGAAGGCAACGCCCGGGATGTCTGGCACGCCACGGATGGTCAGCTTGGCTTCATCGCGGTTGAATGCGATACCGGAAATGATCGGCTGTTCCATGGTTTCCTCTTCATCAATAGTAATGAGGGTGCCCGGACCCTCCTTGAAGCTGTGCAGTACGCGCAGCGGAACGTTGTACTTGCCGGCAAACTCGACCGCACGGATCTGCAGTACCTTGGAACCGAGGCTGGCCATTTCCAGCATCTCTTCGAAGGTAATCTTTTCCAGGCGCTGAGCCACGGACACCACACGCGGGTCGGTGGTGTAGACACCATCGACGTCGGTGTAGATCTGGCACTCATCAGCCTTCAAGGCTGCGGCCAGCGCCACGCCGGTGGTGTCGGAACCGCCACGACCGAGGGTGGTGATGTTGCCGTGCTCGTCGACGCCCTGGAAACCGGCGACAACCACTACGCGACCGGCCTTCAGATCACCACGAATCTTCTGGTCATCAATCTGCAAGATACGCGCTTTATTGTGCGCGCTATCGGTCAGAATCCGTACCTGATTACCGGTGTAGGACACCGCTGGCACGCCGCGCTTGATCAGCGCCATGGCCAACAGTGCAATCGTCACCTGCTCACCGGTGGAAACGATCACATCCAGCTCACGGGGAACCGGTTGGTCGTCGCCACTGATTTGCTTGGCCAGATCGATCAGACGGTTGGTTTCGCCGCTCATTGCAGACAGCACAACCACCAGGTCATCGCCAGCATCGCGGAATTTCTTAACCTTGTCGGCGACCTGCTCGATTCTCTCGACAGTGCCGACCGAGGTGCCTCCAAATTTCTGTACGATCAAAGCCATTTCAAAGCCGCCTCTGCCCATGAAGGGCGCCCAAATAATCACTCAAACAGCGTTCTGGCCCGCCACTAGACCGCGGGCCAGACACACTGCCTTATAAACCCTGCTCTACAAATGGAACGGTCAGGGCCAATGCTGCATCCAGAGCGCCGGCGTCTGTACCGCCGCCCTGCGCCATGTCTGGACGACCACCGCCCTTCCCGCCCACTGCCGCAGCGGCTTGCTTCATCAAATCACCGGCTTTGAGTTGGCCAGTCAGGTCTTTGGTTACGCCTGCAACCAGAACGACCTTTTCCTCATGGACACTGCCGAGCAGGATCACTGCGCGGCCGAGTTTGTTTTTCAGTTGATCGACCAGCGCCAGCAGCGCCTTGCCGTCCTGACCGTCCAGACGCACGGCCAGTACCTTCACGCCTTTGACGTCCAGGGCTGCGGCCGACAGATCGTCGCCCGCCGCGCTGGCAGCCTTGGCTTGCAACTGCTCGAGTTGCTTCTCCAGCAGACGGTTGCGCTCCAGCACAGCCGACAGCTTGTCGATCAGGTTGTCGCGGCTACCCTTGACCAGGTTGGCCGCTTCCTTGAGTTGTTCTTCAGCCGCGTTCAAGTAGGCCAGTGCCGCAGCGCCGGTGACGGCCTCGATACGACGCACACCCGATGCCACACCGCCTTCGCTGATGATTTTCAGCAGGCCGATGTCGCCGGTACGGTTGGCGTGGATACCGCCGCACAGTTCAACCGAGAAATCGCCGCCCATGCTCAGCACGCGCACGTTGTCGCCGTACTTCTCACCGAACAGCGCCATGGCGCCCTTCTTCTTGGCGGTCTCGATGTCGGTTTCTTCGGTTTCAACCGCGGAGTTCTTGCGGATCTCGGCGTTGACGATGTCTTCCAGTGCTTTCAACTGCTCAGGCTTGATGGCTTCGAAGTGGCTGAAGTCGAAGCGCAGGCGCTGACTGTCGACCAACGAACCCTTCTGCTGAACGTGATCGCCCAGCACCTGACGCAATGCGGCGTGCAGCAAGTGAGTCGCCGAGTGGTTCAGCGAAGTGGCGTGACGAACATCGGCGTCGACGTGAGTCTCTACCGGCGCACCGATGGTCAAGCTGCCCGATGCCAGCACACCGTGGTGCAGGAATGCGCCGCCGGTCTTGGTGGTATCGCGTACGTCGAAGCGGCTGTTGCCGGCTTGCAGATAACCACAGTCACCAATCTGGCCACCGGATTCAGCGTAGAAAGGCGTCTGGTTCAGAACCACCACGCCCTCTTCGCCTTGACTCAACACATCGACCGACTGGCCATCTTTATAGATAGCGACAATTTTCGCCGAACCGCTGGTGGCCTTGTAACCCGTAAATTCGGTCGCCACGTCAACCTTGACCAAGGTGTTGTAGTCCAGACCGAAGGAGCTGGCAGAACGGGCGCGAACCCGCTGGGCTTCCATTTCACGTTCGAAACCGACTTCGTCGACCGTCAGGTTGCGCTCGCGAGCGATGTCCGCAGTCAGGTCCATCGGGAAACCGTAAGTGTCGTACAGCTTGAACACCACATCGCCCGGCACCACGGTGCCTTTGAGTTCCAGCAGATCCTGTTCGAGAATCTTCAGGCCGTGTTCCAGGGTCTTGGAGAACTGCTCTTCCTCGGCCTTGAGCACGCGCTCGATGTTGCTCTGTTGCTTCTTCAGCTCAGGGAAGGCTTCGCCCATCTCGGCGACCAGCGCCGCGACGATCTTGTAGAAGAAGCTGCCGGTGGCGCCCAGTTTGTTACCGTGACGGCAGGCGCGGCGAATGATCCGGCGCAGTACATAACCGCGACCTTCATTGGACGGCAACACGCCATCAGCAATTAGGAAACCGCACGAACGAATGTGGTCGGAAACAACTTTCAGCGAAGACTGATCGCCATTTTCGCAGCCGATCGCATCGGCCGACGCGCTCAGCAGGTTCTTGAACAGGTCGATTTCGTAGTTGGAGTTTACGTGCTGCATTACCGCACTGATCCGCTCCAGGCCCATGCCGGTATCGACCGACGGCGCTGGCAACGGATGCAACACGCCATCGGCGGTGCGGTTGAACTGCATGAACACGTTGTTCCAGATCTCGATGTAACGGTCGCCGTCTTCTTCCGGCGAGCCCGGTGGGCCGCCCCAGATGTGATCGCCGTGATCGTAGAAAATCTCGGTGCATGGTCCACACGGGCCGGTATCGCCCATGGTCCAGAAGTTGTCGGAGGCGTAAGGCGCGCCTTTGTTGTCGCCGATGCGAATCATGCGCTCGACCGGCACACCGATTTCTTTGGTCCAGATGTCATACGCTTCGTCGTCCGAGGCATAGACGGTGACCCAGAGTTTTTCCTTCGGCAGCTTCAAAACGCCGGTCAGGAAAGTCCAGGCGAAGGTAATTGCGTCGTGCTTGAAATAGTCACCGAAGCTGAAGTTACCGAGCATTTCGAAGAATGTGTGGTGACGAGCGGTATAACCGACGTTTTCCAGGTCGCTGTTTTTGCCGCCAGCGCGTACGCATTTCTGGCTGCTGGTGGCGCGGGTGTACGCACGTTTTTCCTGGCCCAGGAAGCAGTCCTTGAACTGGTTCATCCCCGCGTTAGTGAACAGCAGGGTTGGGTCGTTGCCCGGAATCAAAGAGCTGGAGGCTACACGGGTGTGGCCTTGCTCTTCGAAGAAGCGAAGGAAGGCTTCACGGATTTCTGCGCTTTTCATTAGGTTCTTCCACGGAGGCTGCGGCCAAAGGCCTGTTCGAAACGTCAACAGACGAAGCGACGGCAAAGGGCCGCATTATATCGGCCCTGCGCGCGGGGTACAGCGTGTTTATACGATAGAAACAGTCAATTGGAGCGCTAACGCTATCACTTGCGCGAAAAGTCGACGAATGCCGCGACGACCTGCCCGATTTGCTCACGACTGACGTCCATGTGCGTGACCATACGCAGACGCCCTGCCGCGCTCAACTTGATCCCGCGTTCGGCGGCGAACGTCTTGATGGATTCGGCCTTGTCGCCCATCTGCACGTACACCATGTTGGTCTGCACCGGTTCGACGCCGTAACCCGCTGCGCGCAGGCCTTCGGCCAAGAGTTGCGCATTGGCGTGGTCGTCGGCCAGGCGCTGGACGTTGTTGTCCAGGGCATACAAGCCCGCCGCGGCCAGAATCCCGGCCTGACGCATGCCGCCGCCGACCATCTTGCGCAAACGACGCGCCTTGGCAATCAACTCGACCGAACCGCACAACACCGAACCGACCGGCGCGCCCAGGCCTTTGGACAGGCACACCGACACGGAATCGAAGTGCTGAGTGATTTCCCGGGCATCAACCCCCAGTTTGACCGCCGCGTTGTAGAGTCGCGCGCCATCCAGGTGCAGTTGCAAGCCCTGTTCACGGGTAAAGCTGCGGGCCCGCGCCAGATACTCCAGCGGCAGCACTTTGCCTTGCATGGTGTTCTCCAGCGCCAGCAACCGGGTGCGGGCGAAGTGGAAATCGTCCGGTTTGATCGCGGCGGCCACCTGAGCCAGGTCCATTGAGCCATCGGCCTGCAGCTCCAGCGGCTGCGGCTGAATCGAACCGAGCACCGCCGCGCCGCCACCTTCGTACTTATAGGTGTGTGCCTGTTGGCCGACGATGTATTCCTCGCCGCGCTCGCAATGCGCCATCAACCCCAGCAGGTTGCTCATGGTGCCTGTCGGCACAAACAGCGCTGCGGCGAACCCGAGTCGTTTTGCCAGCTCGGCCTCAAGAAGGTTGACCGTCGGATCCTCGCCATAAACGTCGTCACCGGTGGCCGCTGTGGCCATTGCGTCGAGCATCCCGGCGGAGGGTTGGGTGACGGTGTCGCTGCGAAGATCGATAACGCTCATGAATCTGGCCTCGGTAAGCAGGGAAAATCCCTTTCAGTCAGGAATTACTGCGGTCATGACCACGAATAATCAACCCTTGAGCCGCAAAAGACACCCCAAGCCAGCGAAAAAATCGATAGCAATCATCAGATAGCAGCGATGCGCGGGTCGAAAATATGTGTTAAAAACGCTGCGCTGCCAGACAATCTGACGGCAAAACGTTCTCAGGGCGGGGTGCAACTCCCCACCGGCGGTAATTGCGCGCAATGCGCATAGCCCGCGAGCGCTTGGCGACAGGCACGGCAATGGCCGTGCATGACGACAAGGTCAGCAGACCCGGTGTGATCCCGGGGCCGACGGTCATAGTCCGGATGAAGAGAGAACGGGATTGACGCCAAAGGGCCGTCCGTCGCATTCGTGCGAGCGTGCGCACCCTGAAATCCCATTCGATTCATATGCCCTGTTTTAACCATAAACAGGAGTCAGAACATGCAACCCACCGCAATCGATAGCAAAAGCAAAAACCATCAGGGCGAGCGCGTTGCGTTCATCCAGGCCTGCTGGCACAAGGAAATCGTCGATCAGAGCCGTAAAGGCTTCTTGAGCGAAATGATTGCCCAGGGTTATCAGGAATCGGACATCGATTTCTTCGAGGTCGGCGGCGCCTTTGAAATGCCCCTGCACGCCAAGCTGCTGGCCAAGACCGGCCGTTACGCCGGCATCGTCGCCGCAGCCCTCGTGGTTGATGGCGGGATCTACCGTCACGAGTTCGTCGCCCAGTCGGTGGTCAGTGGCCTGATGCAGGTGCAACTGGAAACCGAAGTGCCAGTGTTCTCGGTATCCCTGACCCCGCACCACTTCCATGCCGGTGAAGAGCACCAGAAGTTCTTCTTCGAGCATTTCCTGCACAAAGGCCAGGAAGCGGCGAAAACGTGCGCGGATACGCTGCACAAGATGCGTGCGTTGCGTCGCAGTGAGCCGCGTGCGATGGCTGTTTAATCCAAAATCCGATCTGGGTGAAGTCTCTGCCTTCACCCAAACCAACTGTGGGAGCGAGCCTGCTCGCGAAAGCGGTTTAACATTCAACGGTGATGTTGTTTGTTATGGCGCCTTCGCGAGCAGGCTCGCTCCCACATTTGTTTTGTGTTGTGGTCAGGCCAGGTTTTCGTCGGTGGTCGGTACGATCAGGATGCCGGCGCGCAAGCCATTCTTCACCTTGGGGTTCGGGAAGATAATCCGGGCGCCCTTCTCTTCGATGATCCAGCGGGTATTGGCGATGTCTTCCGCCAGCAGGTAACCCACGTCCAGCTCGGAAAAGTTCTCGATGTCCGCCGGCAGGTTCAAGCGGAAGCTGTCGCTGTGCTTGATGATTTCCCGCGCCACGCTGTACAGCTGCAAACCGTCCAGTGCCGCGTCGGTCAGTTCCGGCTCGGTGCCTTCGATGATCTGTTTCAGGCGGGTTTCCAACAGGGAAACGTTGACCCCGGCGTTCTGCCCGAACGGCCGCGCCTTGCCCAGCTCAAGGGTAAAGGACTCGGCGCCCAGCTTGTCGTAAGTGTAGGAACTGAAAACGATGGAGGGCTTGTTCTGCAACAGCACCGCTTCCATACCGGCAGCACGCAGGCGCGCCAGTTCCTGACGCGAATGCTGGCGACCTTCCTTCCACGGATACAAGGCGAACTGCTCGATTTTCGAGCCGCGAATCGCGGTATGCAGGTCGTAGTGCAGACGCTGGCGATCCGGCAGGCTGAAGAAACTCGCCGCCAGGCGCTCCAGCTCACAAGCGCGCAAGGCTTCGGAGCCGCTGCTTTGTTCATGACGGCCGTTGAACAGCCGATTGACGTCCTGCTCGACGAAGCGCTCGCCTTTACGTATCGCTTCCGGGTTGCCGAACAGGAACAGAATGCGTGCGCGTGGTTTCAAGTCGCCACGAGCGATGTCATGCAACAGGCGATCGAGCAACTCGATCGGCGCTGTTTCGTTGCCGTGGATACCGGCCGACAGCAGCAGGTCCAGGCCATTGTCGCGAGCCTCGGGTGGCCGGACTTCCAGCGCACCTTCGCTCAACCAGCGCATCCGCACGCCTTCGACAGTCAGTTGAGTCTTCTCCGCCGGTTCGCGGCCGGCGAGGGTCAGTTCAAGCAGTTTGCCGAGGGCGAGCATAGAGCGGTTTCCTTAGTGGTCGTGTGCGCAATCCGGGCCGTGCACGTGGTCTTCGTCGCCGACTTCAGCCGGTTCCATTTCCAGTTGCAGACTTACCAGATTAGTCGCCAATGGACGCAGCAGCAGGTTGGCGTATTCAGCGTCACCTTCTTCAACGTCCACGCCGATCAGCAGTTGGCCACGGCCATCGTGCTGGATCCACAGCTCTTTGCCTTGCCACATGACCGCGACGCGGGTGCAGGACGTTTCCAGTTGCGTGCCGTCGGTGTCTTCAAGGATCAGCTGCAGGGTATCGCTCATGTTCTTTACGCTCTCGTTTGAGACTTTCAATTGATCTGGAATGGATAAACCGCGCCCAGTTTAAGGATTTGCGTCAGTTCATCCAGTGCCGTCCGGCACTCAAGCAGCAATTGCGGGTCCGCGAGATCGTTTTCGGTCATGCGGTCGCGGTAGTGCTTGTCGACCCATTCGGTCAACGTGCCGTACAACGGTGCCGTCATGATAACCCCTGGGTTGACCGCCGCCAGTTCGGTTTCATTCAGTGCGACGCGCAGCCGCAGGCAAGCCGGGCCACCGCCGTTCTGCATGCTTTGCTTCAGATCGAAGACTTTGACTTCGCGGATCAGGCCGCCGGAGCTGGTCAGACCTTGCAGGTACTGCCAGACACGCTCATTGCCACGGCATTCTTCCGGCACGATCAACAGCATCGAACCGTCAGGACGCGACAGCAGCTGGCTGTTGAACAGGTAGGACCGAACGGCGTCTTCAACAGTGACCGCCGAACGCGGCACGCAGACCGACTGGAACTTGCCGCCGACTTTAGCGAGCTTGCTTTGCAGTTCGGCCAGCATCTGCTCGGTGTCGAGGAACGCGTCCTCGTGATAGAACAGCACCTCGCCGTTACCCACCGCGATCACGTCGTTGTGGAAAACGCCCTGATCGATCACCGACGGGTTCTGCTGCGCGTAGACCACACCGTCTTCGCTCAGGCCGTGCAGGCGGGCAACGGCCTGGGACGCTTCCAGCGTCTGGCGTGCCGGGTACTTCTGCGGGGCCGGGTAGCGGGTATCGAAAGCGCTGCGACCGAACACGAAAAACTCGACGCCGGCTTCACCGTATTCACGGCAGAAACGGGTGTGGTTGGCCGCGCCTTCGTCACCGAACTGCGCCACGGCCGGCAACGCGGCGTGGTGCGCAAAGTGCTTCTGATCAGCGAACATCGCGCCCAGCACGCGGCTGGTGGTCGGGTGTTCGATGCTGCGGTGGTATTTGCAGTTGAGGTTGGCGGCGGTGAAATGCACGCGGCCATCCGCAGTGTCGGCACTTGGGCTGACCGTGGCGGCGTTGGCCACCCACATGCTCGACGCCGAGCAACTGGCGACCAGCAATGGCATGGCGTCTTTAGCAGCTTGCTCGATCACTTGCGCGTCGGTGCCGCTGAAACCCAAACGGCGTAGTGCGGCCACGTCCGGGCGTTCCTGGGGCGCCAGCACACCTTGCTGAAAGCCCATTTCCATCAGCGCTTTCATTTTCGCCAGGCCTTGCAGCGCAGCTTCCTTCGGGTTCGAAGACTGCTGACTGTTGCTCTGGGACGCGACGTTGCCGTAGGACAGCCCGCCGTAGTTATGGGTCGGCCCCACTAGACCGTCAAAATTGACTTCATAGGATTTCATCAGCGAGGCTCCACGAGAATCTGTTGTTATAGGCTTCAGGTAACAATTCAGTCAGACCGAGGCGCGGCCTTCGCGAGCAGGCTCGCTCCCACAGGAAAATGCATTCCAATGTGGGAGCGAGCCTGCTCGCGAATGGGCGTTACGCCATCTTCACGCCAGGCGTGAGAGCGGCAGGCATGGTCAGGCTTGGGGTTTCCAGCGAGGCCACCGGGTACGCGCAGTAATCGGCTGCGTAGTAGGCGCTGGCGCGGTGGTTGCCCGAGGCGCCGACGCCGCCGAATGGCGCGCTGCTCGCGGCGCCGGTCAGCTGCTTGTTCCAGTTGACGATACCGGCGCGGCTTTCCAGCCAGAACTGCTGATAACGCGCTTCGGAATCCGACAGCAAACCCGCCGCCAGGCCATAGTCGGTGTCGTTGGCTTCAGCGATTGCCGCTTCGAAATCAGCGTAGCGGATCACCTGCAACAACGGGCCGAACAGCTCTTCGTCAGGACGATCAGCCACGGCCGTCACGTCGAGGATGCCCGGAGTCAGCAAAGCGGCTTGCGCCTGCGGCTGAGTCATTTCCAGCAACGCCACTGCGCCATTGGCCAGCAAATGTTCTTGCGCATCCATCAACGCTTTCGCAGCGCCAAGGGAAATGACCGACCCCATGAACGGTGCCGGCTGTTGATCAAATGCCCCGACTTCAATCGTCGCGCTGACCGCCACCAGACGCGCCAGCAATGTGTCGCCCCAGGCGCCCTGCGGCACCAGCAAGCGGCGTGCACAGGTGCAACGCTGACCGGCGGAAATGAAGGCCGACTGGATGATGGTGTAAACGGCAGCATCGAGATCGGCCACTTCGTCGACCACCAGCGGGTTGTTACCGCCCATTTCCAGCGCCAGTATCTTGTCCGGACGACCGGCAAATTGCTGATGCAGGTGGTTGCCAGTACGGCTGGAGCCAGTGAAGAACAAACCGTCGATGCCCGGGTTCGCCGCCAGGGCGATACCGGTTTCGCGGGCGCCTTGCAGCAGGTTCAACACGCCCGCTGGCAGACCGGCTTCGATCCAGCATTTAACCGTCAGCTCGGCGACTTTCGGCGTCAGCTCGCTTGGCTTGAACAACACGCTGTTACCGGCCAGCAGCGCCGGCACGATGTGACCGTTCGGCAAGTGGCCAGGGAAATTGTAAGGACCGAACACCGCCACCACGCCGTGCGGCTTGTGACGCAACACAGCGGTGGCGTCGCCCAGCGGGCCGCTCTTCTCGCCGGTACGTTCGCGGTAGCTCTGCACCGAAATCGCAATTTTGTTGACCATGCTGGTCACTTCGGTCGCCGATTCCCACAGCGGCTTGCCGGTTTCTTCACCGATGCAGCGCGCCAGTTCGTCAGCCTTGTTTTTCAGTGCGGCGGCAAAGGCCTCAAGCACGGTAATGCGTTCGTCCAGAGTGCGACGGGCCCAGCCCGGGAATGCCTGACGGGCGGCTTGCACGGCGGATTCAACCTGAGCCGCCGTGGCGCCTTCGCCGGACCACAGCACTTGCTGGGTCACCGGGTTCAGCGACTGGAAGGCTTCGCCCTGACCAGCCAGCCATTCACCTGCGATGTATAGCGAATTCATTATTTCGACTCCCGAGCAGCAGACAACGGTACGGCGCGCACTTGATCGCCGGCGTTGAGTTGAAGACGTTTGGCGGTCAGCGGATCGACCACCAGCGTGCCGGCGGCGAAGCGTGCTGGCGCGGCAGTGATCCGGCAGTCTTCGCGCTTGCGGTTGTGAATCAGGAACGGCGTGGCGTCGTCGCCCGGTGTGCCGATGGCCAGCACCAGCGCCTCGCTGTCACGCACCGCGCGGATCTTGCCGGTTTCGCACTCGACGGCCGGGCCGGCGTCGAAGATGTCGACGTAGCCCTGGTAGCTGAAACCTTCGCTCTTGAGCATGGCCAGCGCCGGCTCGGTGTCCGGATGGACCTTGCCGATGACGTTGCGCGCATCTGGCGACAGGAAGCAGGTGTACAGCGGAAACTTCGGCATCAGTTCGGCGATGAACGCCTTGTTGCCCACGCCGGTCAGGTAATCGGCCTGGCTGAATTCCATCTTGAAGAAGTGACGGCCCAGGCTTTCCCAGAACGGCGAACGCCCGGCTTCATCGGAGACACCGCGCATCTCGGCGATGATCTTGTTGCCGAACAGTTGCGGGAACTCGGCAATGAACAGCATCCGCGCCTTCGCCAGCATGCGGCCATTGAGGCCGGTGCGGAAATCGGCGTGCAGGAACAACGAGCACAGCTCGGAGTTGCCGGTCAGGTCATTGGCCAGGAACAGCGTCGGGATCTCGCGGTAGATGTTCAGCTCTTGCGAAGCGCTGACCGTCAGGCCGACCCGGAAGTTGTACCAAGGCTCACGCAGGCCGACCGCGCCGGCGATGGCGGAAATGCCCACCACGCGGCCCGTGTCGTCTTCGAGTACGAACAGGTAGTCCGCATCAGCGCGCCCGGCTTCGCCGCGAAAGGTCTTCTCGGCCCAGCCGACCCGATGGGCCAGACGTTCTTCGTTGGCCGGCAAGGTAGTCAGGCCGGTGCCGGTGCTGCGGGCCAGGTCGATCAGAGCGGGTAAATCGCTGCTGCGTACGGGACGAACGATCATGCTATCTCCTCAAACGGGCCGCTTGCGCCACCCGTGAAATTTCGCTGCTTTCCAGGTATTACTCGCTGGAAATCAATGCCGGCGTTAAACCGCCACCAGGCGCACGCTGGCACCTTCACCGACGCCCAAGGCTTCGGCCGCTTCCAGATCCAGGGTCACGGGTTTGCCTGGCGCGTAATCGAGCTCAAGCAACACGGCGCGGTAATCCTGCAACTGGGCATTGGCCACCAGGTACTGACGACCGACACCTTTGACCGGCTCACCGATTTTCACCGGCACGACGCGGCTCTGGGCGATCGAACGGATCCCCGTCACACGGGCGTGCAAGGTCGGGCCGCCGTCGAAAATGTCGATGTAGTGATCGGTCTCGAAGCCTTCGCGCATCAGGATGTCGAAGGTGATCTGCGCCCGTGGGTGCACTTGGCCCATCGCCTCTTGAGCGGAGTCCGGCAGCAGCGGCACATAGATCGGGTAATGCGGCATCAGCTCGGCCAGGAACGTGCGGCTCTTCAGGCCGCACAGTCGCTCGGCTTCAGCGTAGTTGAGGTCAAAAAAGTTGCGGCCGATAGCGTCCCAGAATGGCGAGTCGCCGTTTTCATCGCTGTAACCGACGATCTCGGTCACCACGGAATCGGCGAAGCGCTCCGGGTGGCTGGCGACGAACAGCAGGCGACCACGGGAATTGAGCTCGGCCCAAGGCGAACCCACCAACTCGCGCTGCACGTAGAAACTGGTCAGCAAGCTGTTGCCGGTCAGGTCGTGGCACTGCGAGAGCACGTGGATCTTGTTATGAATCTTCAGCTCGCGGGAGGCGTGCACGAAGGTTTCATTACGGAAGCTGTAGAACGGCTCGGAATAACCGGCCGAGGCCACGATTGCCGAGCAACCGGCCAGCTTGCCGGTGGCCGTGTCTTCGAGGACGAAGAAATAGCTCTCTTCACCGTTGAAGCTGACTTCGGCAGCAAACGAGGCTTCGCTTGCAGCGATCTTGTCGCTCAGGCGTTCAACGTCATCCGGCAAGGAAGTGACACCAATCGGGCTGTCCGCAGCCAGACGCTGTACCTCGCCCAGATCAGCCATTTGCGCGGGGCGCATCACCAGCATGGTGTCACTCCTTTCTCTTATAAATTCACAGAAAAAACGCCGGACACTGTGGGAGCGAGCCTGCTCGCGAAAGCGGTGTATTAGTCAGCAGAGATGTTGACTGACACGCCCTCTTCGCGAGCAGGCTCGCTCCCACAATGGAACAAGTCCGGCATAAAAATTTGGTTCGACGCCCGAATAGTCAGGCGTCGAAGGCCCCTATCAGGCTTGTGTCAGTTTGGCGGCAGCGCGTTCGAAGCGGTCCAGACCGGCATCGATATCAGCGTCTTCAACCACAAGGCTCGGCGCGAAGCGAATCACGTCCGGGCCGGCTTGCAGAATCATCAGGCCTTCACGTTCGGCGGCGTTGAAGATGTCCTTGGCCTTGCCTTTCCAGGCATCGCTCAGCACGCAACCGATCAGCAGACCCAGGCCACGCACCTGAGTGAACAGGCCGTACTTCTCGCCGATCTGCTCAAGGCGCGCCTTGAACTTGTCGTGCTTGGCATTGACGCCGGCCAGCACTTCAGGGGTGTTGATCACGTCGATCACGGCTTCTGCGACAGCGCACGCCAGCGGGTTGCCGCCGTAAGTGGTGCCGTGGGTGCCGACGACCAGGTGTTTGGCCAGGTCTTCGGTGGTCAGCATGGCGGCGATCGGGAAACCACCGCCCAGGCTCTTGGCACTGGTCAGGATGTCCGGGGTCACGCCGTAATGCTGGTAGGCGAACAGCTTGCCGCTGCGGCCCATACCGGTTTGCACTTCGTCGAACACCAACAGCGCATTGTGCTCGGTGCACAGGTCGCGAGCGCCTTGCAGGTAAGCCAGTTCAGCCGGCAATACGCCGCCCTCGCCCTGGATCGGCTCCAGCACCACGGCGCAGGTCTTGTCGGAAATAGCCGCTTTCAAAGCCGCCAGATCGTTGTACGGCACATGGGTGATGCCGGTGATTTTCGGACCGAAACCGTCGGAGTACTTCGACTGGCCACCGACGTTCACGGTGAACAGGGTACGGCCGTGGAAGCTGTTCAGCGCGGCGATGATTTCGTACTTCTCAGTACCAAAACGATCGAAGGCGACGCGACGGGCCAGCTTGAAAGCGGCCTCGTTGGCTTCGGCGCCGGAATTACAGAAGAACACGCGCTCGGCAAAGGTAGCGTCGATCAGCTTATGCGCCAGGCGCAGGGCCGGCTCATTGGTGAACACGTTGGACACGTGCCACAGCTTGTTCGCCTGCTCGGTCAAGGCACCGACCAGCGCAGGGTGTGCGTGGCCCAATACGTTAACGGCAATCCCGCCGGCGAAGTCGATCAGCTCGCGGCCAGACTGGTCCCAGACGCGGGAACCGGCACCACGCACAGGGATGAAAGCGGCAGGCGCGTAGTTGGGAACCATTACCTGGTCGAAATCGGCGCGTTGTACCGCAGCGTGCTCAACGGACATCGGAGTCTCCTGAAGAGGAACACTCGCCTGAAACTGGCGAGCGATGAGGGGATTGTAAGGACAGTTTTCAGCCCGGCCTTGCCGCCAAGCGACAACTTCTTATAGCGCAAACCCCGGTTTCAGCCGGGTTTACGGCAATGCGACATATAGCGTCGCAAAGGCGCAGTTTAAACCGGCGGCACAGGTTATAGGCAGGCCTGATGAATGGTGCGGTAAATATGTACCGCACACCGTGGATCGTCATCTGGTTTGCTTGGGCTCAATCCAAACGCTAAGGGATTAGCGCATGAACCAAAACGATATCGAGCTCGACACTCAGCCAGACACCCACTTTCACCCCCTCTACCAAAACCTGCCCGCGTGGGTGCTGGAGTCTTCGGCCGAGACGCGCAGCGCCTTGAAGAACGCCAGCCTTGATGTACCGCACTGGCACCGTACCGCGCCCCGACCGCACCATCAGGCGCTGAAAGCCTCAAGCCAGACCCACATGACCCAGCGAAACCGACTGGGCTCGATGTTGGCCAAACTGCAAAACGCCCGGGATTTTGCCGAGTCGATTCTGGGGCAGGCCCTGAAAGCCCGGTTCGACCTGGGCATCGACGTCAAAAAAACCTTCCTGCGTCTCTATATCCCTCAGACCACGCCCTTCTTCGCGGTCAAAACCGGCGCCGCCCGCACATGGACTGTATCGCTGCTGGACGCCGCACTGCACAACTTCCAGGCGTCCGAGACCGAGGCGGATGCCTACGAGCCTGAATCGACCTTTATCACCCAACCGTCGCCAACAGGGCAGTTCGATACCCTGCCGCAGGTCACCCGAAAAATAACGGTTCAAGGCTTTACCCGGTTGTGCCGGGAACTGGACATTGGTGCCCGGTACAACGCCTACCTCAAAGACAACCTGGGGTTGACCAACCCGGTGGCCGGGGCCGTCCTGAAATCGAATGTCACGAGCGCGAACAAAGCCGCCCTGCGCTCGGCGTTGCACCTGGCCCACACACGTCAGGACATCGACAGCAACGCCTTTAACGCGATCTATCGCGTACTGGAAGGAGGCCCGGCCATGCTATGGGACGGTCACCCTCTGCATTGTCACGACCTGACGATGATGTCCTCAGCGCTGACCGGCATTGTCATCTTTGGCGCCAAATCCGACCGGGTAACCAAAGCCAGCCGCATCATCGCCTACATTCCGGACGACCCGGAGCACCCGCTCAAGCTGTACGCCGACACCGTGGCGTTCATGACCGAACTGACCCGCAAACTGCGCTCGCCCGCTTATCAAACTTTCTTCAGCCGCTTCGTCGATCACGCGGAACGTGGGCACTTTTTTGCTGACCTCAACAGTCGCTTGCAAACGGTGACCTGGCATCAACACACTCATGGCGACCCGCTGCCAAGCTGGCGCGAAACGCCCATCGACAAGCCCAACCTGCAATTTTCGATGAAGCCATTCAGAGCAGGTCTGTGGAATCATCTGTACCAGCGACAGCTGAACAAAATCATCAACGACGCCAGCACGCTCGCTGTTTCCACCGCGCGCGCCGATCAAACGGCGCGATGGGCGCTGTGGGACGCCTTCAGCAAAATCGCCTCCACAATCCTTGAAATAGCGACATTCGTGGCCATACCCTTTGTGCCGTTCCTGGGCGAGTTGATGCTGGCCTATATGGCCTACCAGCTACTCGACGAGACATTCGAAGGGATCATTGACTGGGCCGAAGGGCTGAAAAAAGAAGCGTTCGTGCACTTGATCGGCCTCGTCGAAACGGCCGTGCAAGTGGGGACCTTCGCGGTGGGCGGCGCCATCGCCGCCGGCACATTCGGTCGCCTCCTTTCCCGCGAAACGACGGCACTAATCGCTCCGCTCAAACCCGTCCCCACGCCAGAGGGCAAAAGCAAATACTGGAAGCCGGATCTGGCGCCGTACGAACAAACCATTGAACTGCCGCAGGAGAAAATCCCCGATCACCTGGGCCTGTACCACCACGAAGGCAAAACGCTGTTGCCCCTCGAAGGAAAGCTGTTCGCCGTACGCCCAACTCGCGATACCCGTCAGTTTCAGATTGAACATCCAAGCCGCAATGACAGCTATAAGCCGTCATTACGACACAACGGTCATGGCGCCTGGCAAACAGAACTGGAGCAACCGCTGCAGTGGGACCGGGAAACCGTCATGCGGCGTCTTGGCCACAGTGTCGAATCGCTCTCCAGTGCCGAGCGAGAGCAGATTCTGCGAATCAGCGGTTTTCACGACAACGTGTTGCGAGAAATCCATGTCGAAAACCATCGCCCCCCATCGCTGCTGACCGACACGATCAAGCGCTTCAGGATCGACCGGGATATTCAGACGTTTATCGAACAGATTGGCAGCGACCAGCCTGAGCAATACCGCATGGCCGATCCGCTCATGCAGCAACAGTTGCTGACCCGTTTCGACTCATGGCCTGCCGATACCGCCCTGCCGAAACCGGAAGCCCAGACACCCGTCTTGCGCAAGCAGACCGCGGATATCGCCCGAAACTACCGAAAATCGCTGTTTGAGCTTCGCTATCGTGAGCAGGAAAAAACAGCAGATCCAGCGACACAACAGCTGCTTGCCGACTTCGAGGGATTGCCGACCGATATCGCCCAGGAACTGGCGGGTAATGCGTCGGGCAATGAACTGATGCACTTGCACAACGGGGCCACACCTCAACGCCTGAAGGATGTCGCAAGGAAGGCCCTGGAGGCTGTGCGCGCATCCCGAGCGTATGAAGGGCTCTTTTCTGACGCATTGGCGACGGCAGACACCCACACCCTGGCGTTGCACAGCCTGGATTTACTACCCGGCTGGCCTGCCAACGTGCGCATCGAGGTGCGGGACTTTGTCCATGACGGGGTCGTGCGCGACAGCATTGGACCCATCGACGCATCGATCCGAAAAACGCTGATACGCAACGAAGATGGCATTTACCAAGTGCTTGATGACAGCCAGACGCCGCTGTTCTCTGGCGACTTTTATCAGGCCATCCTTCAGGCACTGCCGGATACCGAGCGCACGACGCTGGGCTTTTCCATCGGCGAAGGACAACGGCTCAAACAGCGCATTGCCGCGCAGGCTCTGGACCAACCACAGCTTCGAGCACTCTTCGCGAAAAACCCTCGTCGCAAAACCTTCTATGACCCAACGACCATGCGCCTGCCCGGGGGTGCGGAAGGTTACCCGCGCGTTGGCCCCGCAGCTCCAACGCTCAACGAACGGGTGCGCGAGGTTTATCCAAGCCTTTCCGAGGACGAAATCCAGTCCATGGTCCTGATGCTGCAGCGGCATCCCGGTGGCGCCCGTGTAGAACTTTCACGGCTGGCAAACGAGTTGGCCCGTCTGCACCAGGATCTGGGGCGCTGGATAAACGACGCACCGACCGCCCACCCGCAAACCCGACTCGCCCTGAGCGATCAGGACCGCGAGGTCGCGCACCGTAATCGCACTCGGCTTGCCCAGGAAATCCAGCGCAGCTGGCGCCGCCAATCCGAGCGTGATTTCGATGCGCCCGATGGCAGCGAGCAGTATGTATTGAGGTTTTCAGAACCGATCCTGGGCGACTTGCCGACACTCACCGCCGACTTCAGCCATGTGTCATTGCTTTCTCTGGAAGGCAATCATGCTGCCCAGGGTGTATCGCAGTTTCTGAACAGTTTCAGTGGGCTTCGCCGCCTGGAGCTGCGTCGTTTCGCCTTGTCCACCCTCCCCGAGGCCCTCACTCGAATGCCAGACCTTGATGCGCTGGTGTTAAGTAATTGCGGTATCAGGATGAACGCTGCCACGTGGGCAAAACTGACGGCATTGAACAAGCTGGTCATGCTGGACCTGTACAAAAACCCGTTCGACATCGTCCCTCGCATCGACTCGATGAATGAGCTGGTTCACCTTGATCTAAGCAATACCAACCTGACCGATATTCCGACCGGAGCCCTGCAACATCCAAAACTCGACACCCTGCTGCTGATGAACAACAAGATCAGTGAATTGCCTGTCGAGTTGTTCGAGAGTTCGCTGTACGAAAAACGCGGCGTGCACCTGACGCACAACCCGATTTCCAACCGCTCACGGGAACTCGTCAAACAACATCACTTCGATAGCGCTTACGACCTGGGCGTCTACGCCCCCGAGGCGGACATTGATCGCGTCAGGACGTTGTATCCGGGTATGGAAGTCGAGCAAGCGAGCGAGTTTGTCTACGAGTTGCCGGGCACTCTGGAGGATGGCCGGGCAGATCTGGCACGCCTGGAACAGGAGCTGACGCGTTTGAGAGCCGATTTGTCCGCATGGACCGCCGACCTTCCGGCCCGACACCCGCTGACGGGCCAGCCTTTCAGCGCCGCCGAACTCTTTACCGAACAAGCTAACCGTGACGAGTTCAAGCAAGCGCTGGAGCAATGCTGGCAGCACGAGTCCGAGCTGGATGATTTCAACGACGGTATAACGCCCACCTACGAACTGACTGCCCGCTCAGTCATCAACGGACAATTACCTACTCTGAATGCAGACTTCAGTCATGTTTCAGCGCTGGAGAATCGGAGTGCCGACGGTGCAACCTCTCTTGGTCGCTTCCTGGAGTCCTTCCCTAACCTCAAAAGCCTGAGGCTGCGCAATTGCACGCTGGGCAACATTCCGGATGCCGTGTTCAACATGGGCCAATTACGATCCCTTTCGCTTCCGGCTTGCCGCGTCAGACTGTCGGTAGAATCGGCAAACGCATTGGCTGGAATGGACCAGCTCGATTATCTCGACCTCGGCTCCAACCTGTTGGGACACACCGTTGATGTCAGCCAGATGCCGGAGCTGTCGACCCTCCTGCTTGATAACACCGGCGTTACCGAAATTCCAAACGGCCTGCTGCAACTGACCGATCTCGACTGGGTAGACCTGAGCAGCAATGCCATCACCGAAGTGCCCAGAGATTTGATGGAACTGCCCGTGGAAATTGCAGAGAACATTACGTTGCGCGGCAACCCGTTGTCCGAGGAGAGCCTGTTACGGCTGATCAGTTACTACGAACGCACGGGGGCGGATTTCGGCGTGGACGAAGTCATCAATCGAGGGGAAATGGACATTTCCACCTCTGAAGGTTCCGAGATCGACGAGTAACTCAGCCGCGCTCGGACGGCACCGACGATAACTCGAACGGGCTGCTGCTGCGCCGCTGGTTGCGATCTTCCCGCGGCGTGGCACCGAAGAAGTTGCGGTAGGCGCTGGAGAAATGCGGTCCAGAGGAGAAGCCGCACGACAGGCCAATCTGGATGATCGACTTGCTGGTTTGCATCAACATCTGCCGGGCCTTGTTCAGGCGCAACTCCAGGTAATACTGGCTCGGCACACGGTTGAGGTACTGCTTGAAGATCCGCTCCAACTGTCGTCGGGACACGCACACGTGCTGGGCGATTTCGTCGGTGGTCAGCGGTTCTTCGATGTTGGCTTCCATCAGCAACACCGCTTGGGTGAGCTTTGGATGGCTGGAGCCGAGGCGGTTTTGCAGCGGGATACGTTGACGCTCCCCGCCTTCGCGGATGCGTTCGACCACCAGTTCTTCCGAGACTGCGCCAGCGAGTTCGGCGCCATGGTCACGGGCCAATACTGCCAACAACAGATCGAGTACCGACAGGCCGCCACACGCGGTCAGGCGATCACGATCCCAATCAAACAAATGACTGGTGGCGATGACTTTAGGGAAACGCTCGGTGAAGTCGTCCTGCCAGCGCCAATGCACGGCAGCGCGATAACCATCCAGCAAACCCAATTGCGCCAGCGGGTACACACCCGCCGACAAACCACCAATCACACAACCAGACCGCACCAGTTGTTTCAACGCACTGCTGAGCGCCGGCGCAAGCGTGGTCGGCGGCTCATCGGCGAGCAAAAACAGCTTCTGGAAGTTTTCGAGCTTGCCGGCCCACGGCTCACCCGGCAATTGCCAGGCGCCTTCGGTCGGTGGTTCGGCCTGCAAAAACGACAGTTCGTAAACCACGTCCGGGTGCACACGCTGGGCAACACGCAAGGCCTCCTCAGCCAGCGCAAGCGTCAGTGCTTTAGTGCTGGGCCAAATCAGGAAACCAATTCGATGGGCAGTCATGGCGGGCAATCCGAAACTAAGAACGGTGATGAAGGCATGGGCCAATGCTAGCCCGTAAATGAACGCAAATCTCAAAACCAACAGAGATCAACTGTAGGAGCCGGCTTGCTGGCGATGGCGGTATGTCTGTGCCAGATACGCAAACTGGCCCACCGCTATCGCCAGCAAGCCGGCTCCTACAAGGGATCGGGGCCAGCCTCTAAATTGCGAAGCATGCACTATCCCGGTGCACAACGGCAGTCTTGATTACTTCAAGCTGCCCGAGAGGAATTGTTGCAGACGCTCGGACTGGGGATTGACCAGCACCTCACGCGGGTTGCCACTTTCTTCGACGACACCTTTGTGCAGGAACACCAACTGGTTCGACACTTCACGGGCAAAGCCCATTTCGTGCGTGACCACCACCATGGTCCGGCCTTCCTGGGCCAGAGCCTGCATGACTTTCAGCACGTCGCCGACCAGTTCCGGGTCGAGTGCCGAGGTCGGTTCGTCGAACAGCATAACCTCAGGTTCCATCGCCAGCGCTCGGGCAATTGCCACACGCTGCTGTTCGCCGCCGGACATGTGGCCAGGGTAAGCGTCCTTGCGGTGACCCACGCCGACCTTGTTCAGGTAGTGCTCGGCCTTCTCGCGGGCTTCAGCCTTGGACATGCCCAGTACGTGGACCGGCGCTTCCATGATGTTTTCCAGCGCGGTCATGTGCGACCACAGGTTGAAATGCTGGAACACCATCGACAGGCGCGAACGCATGCGTTGCAGCTGCTTCGGGTCGGCCGCCTTCAGCGCGCCGTCCTTGTTGGCGACCAGTTTCAGCTCTTCGTTGTTGAGCAGAATCTTGCCCGCGTGCGGCTGCTCCAGCAGGTTGATGCAGCGCAGGAAGGTACTTTTGCCGGAGCCACTGGAGCCGATGATGCTGATCACATCGCCAGCCGCCGCTTTCAGGGACACGCCCTTGAGCACTTCGTGACTGCCATAGCGTTTATGCAGGTCTTGGACTTCAAGTTTGTACATGCGGTCGGTTCTCACAAAAACAGTCAGTCAGTCGTTGAGCAAGCGCCCGTGACGCAGCGCTTCGCGCCCCGCCACCTTGGCCAGCCAGAAACCGGGTTGGGCATAACGCAGCCGTTCAATGGCAAACAGCACCCCGGACGTACCAGCACACACCGTGCTGACCCGATCCGACAACGGATCGATCACTTCAAAAATCTCGTCACCGGCGTCGATCCATTCACCGGGTTTACGCAGGAAACTCACCACACCGGGGTGTGGAGCAAACAGCAATTCAGTGCCTTCAAACGGCATGCCTTCACACGCTTCTTGCGCAGGTTTGGGCCATTCGCCGCTGATCAGGCCTTGCTCGGCGAGGAACGCCAGAATGCCTTCGGCGTGCGCCACGGACTCGAGACGACCGGTATCCGCCTGACCACCTAATTCAATGGTAGTCGCCAGGCACGCCAGCGGAATCTGTGCATCCGGGAACAGACGCGACAGACGCAACCACGGCAGCGAGCAGGCTTCATCGAAGGAACTGCCGCCGGAATCTTCCGCCAGCAGACCGACCCGCACATTCAGGTGCGCGGCCAACGAACGCCACTGCGGCCAGTGTTGCGGCAAGGCGTACATGTGCAGCGCCGCTTCCGAATCGCAATGCAAATCCAGCACCACGTCAGCCGTGCAGGCGTGGCTGAGCAAGATGCGTTGCATGCCTTGCAACTGACTCGCGGCCGGTGGCAATGCGGCGAGCGCATCGCTCATGGCCTGGCGGATCAGCTGGATATTGGCGTGCGGATCATCACCGAGGCGCCCTGCCAGCGCAGCCGCAACCGGCGCGCTCAGCTCAACGAAATCGCGGTTGAAATTCTTGCCGCTACCCGCCTCGAAGCGCCCTTGATGATTGCCCTGCAACAGTTGGCCGAGGCCCATCGGGTTGGCCACGGGTACCAGCTCAATCACGCCGTTGAGCAAGCCTTGGGCTTCGAGTTCGGCCAGGCGCTTTTTCAGCTCCCAGGCCGTGCGCATCCCCGGCAGTTCGTCGGCGTGGAGGCTGGCCTGGATGTAGGCCTTGCGCTCGCCACTACCGAAGCGGAACACCGAGATCTGGCGCTCGCTGCCCAAGTGGCTCCACGGCAATACGTGATCGATGCGTTCCATATCAGTGCTTCCGCGGGGCCAGGTAGCCCAGCCAGCGGCGCTCGGCCAGTTTGAACAGCTTCACCAGGATGAAGGTCAGGCACAGGTAGAACACACCGGCGGTGATGTAGGCTTCGAACGGCAGGTAGAACTGGGCGTTGACCGTGCGCGCGGCACCGGTGATGTCGATCAGGGTCACGATGGACGCCAGACTGGTGGTCTGCAGCATCATGATCACTTCGTTGCTGTACTGCGGCAGCGCCCGGCGCAGGGCCGATGGCAACAGGATGCGCTTGTACATCTTGTAGCGCGACATGCCCATTGCCTTGGCCGCTTCGATCTCGCCGTTCGGCGTGGCCCGCAGGCTGCCGGCGATGATTTCGGCGGTGTAGGCGCTGGTGTTGATCGCAAAGGCCAGGCACGCACAGAACGTTGCGCTGGACAGCCACGGCCACAGGAAGCTTTCACGTACCGCTTCGAATTGCGCCAACCCGTAGTAGATCAAGAACAGCTGCACCAGCATCGGCGTGCCGCGGATCACGTAGGTGTAGAGCCAGGCGCTCATGTTGACGGCGGCGTTCTTCGAGACGCGCATCAGGCCCAGCGGCAAGGCGCACAGCAGGCCGAAAAACAGCGACAGCGCGAGCAATTTGAGGGTAGTCACCAAGCCGCCGAGGTACAGCGGCAAGGCCTCCCAAATGACGTTGTAGTCGAAGATCATAGATCAGCCGCCCTTACGCCTACCGAGTAGCGCTTCTCAAGGTGACGCAATGCCAGCAACGAGACACTGGTGATCACCAGGTACATCGCCGCCACTGCGAGGAAGAAGGTGAAAGGCTCGCGGGTGGCATCTGCCGCCTGCTTGGCCTTGAACATCATGTCTTGCAGACCTACCACCGAAATCAGCGCAGTCGCCTTGGTCAAGACCAGCCAGTTATTGGTAAAGCCCGGAATCGCCAGGCGAATCATCTGCGGCACCAATACCCGGAAGAACACCTGAAAACTGCTCATGCCGTACGCCATGCCGGCTTCTGCCTGCCCCTTCGGGATCGCCATGAAGGCGCCACGGAAGGTTTCCGACAGGTACGCACCGAAGATGAAACCGAGGGTGCCGATACCGGCGGCCAACGGGTTCAGGTCGATGTAGTCGTTAAAGCCCAGCAACGGTGCGACGCGGTTGAGCAGGTCCTGGCCGCCGTAGAAAATCAGCAGGATCAGCACCAGATCGGGAATACCGCGGATCACCGTGGAATACAGATCGCCCAGCCAGGCCAGCCAGCGAATCGGCGACAGACGCAGCGCAACGCCGATCAGCCCCAAAACGATGGCCAGGACCATGGACGACAAGGCGAGCTGAAGCGTCAGCCATGCGCCATCGAGGATGACAGCCCCGTAGCCTTTCAACATGATTCAGGTCCTCGAAAGTTGGGATGAAAAAATGGCGCAAACCTCAGAGATCCTGTTGCTTGCGCCATTTCGGACTTGTCGCCGCAGCGTATTACTTGCCGTAGATATCGAAGGCGAAGTACTTGTCCTGGATTTGCTTGTACTTGCCGTTCTCACGAATGGCAGCGATCGCGGTGTTGATCTGGTCTTTCAGCGCGTCGCCCTTGCGCACAGCGATACCCACGCCGTCGCCGAAGTATTTGACGTCGGTGAACGCCGGGCCAACGAAGGCGAAGCCTTTGCCAGCGTCGGTTTTCAGGAAACCGTCATCCAGCAGCGTAGCGTCTGCCACGGTGCCGTCGAGGCGGCCGGCGGCCACGTCGAGGTAAATTTCGTTCTGCGAACCGTAAGGCTTGATCTCGGCACCCAGCGGGGCCAGGACTTCGCGGGCGAAACGCTCGTGGATCGAACCACGTTGCACGCCGATGTTCTTGCCCTTGAGCTCAGTCAGGCCTTCGCTGACTTGAGTGCCAGCCTTCATGACCAGGCGAGCCGGGGTGTTGTAGTACTTGTTGGTGAAGTCGACAGACTTCTTGCGGTCTTCAGTGATCGACATGGACGACAGGATCGCGTCGATCTTGCGCACTTTCAGTGCTGGGATCAGACCGTCGAACTCTTGCTCGACCCACACGCACTTGACCTTCATCTGCTCGCACAGTGCGTTGCCGATGTCGTAGTCGAAACCAACGATGCTGCCGTCCGGTGCTTTGGAAGCGAACGGAGGGTAAGCCGCTTCGATGCCGATTTTCAGAGGCTTTTCATCGGCGAAGGTTGGCAGGGACAGCACGGACAGTGCCAGGGCGCCAAGCAGCACGAGTTTCTTCATCTTGGGACTCCATCGGTAAAGGGCAAAAACGGCAGAGTGAGCGACAGCCCAATATGCGAGTGAGTAGAACCACAAAAGCGATTGCTGCGTCCTAGGAATCGCGTGTTGTTTTCAACACGGCCACCGACGAGCGAGTGATCGGCATTCTAACGACAGGCCCGAAGCCGATATTTCTTCAATGCGACAACTAATTACAGATGCACCGAGAAAGCCGCTTGAGCGCGTTGACAGCCCTGCAAAATCATGCAAGAGCAAAAGACAGTGAACCGATCTACGTTGCAAATTGCGGGCCTATTATTGGCAAACCCTTCTAATCCGGCAAGCTTGGCGTTATGTCTTATTTTTCTGGCGGGCTGGGGAGGCGTGGGAATGGGGTTTTGCGTTTCCCTATGCCCCGGATGGGCGCGGGCGGTTACACATTCAGTTACTTGAAGGGGGATGGGTAACAGTGGGAATCGACCTACAACTGAAGCCGATAATTATTGGCTGTTGTTTATGGGGTGTCTGACATGCCGCCTTCGCGAGCAAGCCCGCTCCCACATTTGATTGGGTTACTACGCAGATCCCCTGTGGGAGCGAGCCTGCTCGCGAAAGGGCAAGAACAGCCACCACAAAACCCCAGGCAATAAAAAACCCCACCAGGCTCACCACCCGGCAGGGTTTCATGACTCATGACTCGCTACTTAAGCAACATTCATGGTCTTGTGCGTATCAATCAAATGCTGCACCACACCCGGATCCGCCAAGGTCGAAATATCGCCCAACCCATCGTACTCAGCCGTGGCAATCTTGCGCAGAATCCGGCGCATGATCTTGCCCGAACGCGTCTTCGGCAGCCCCGGTGCCCACTGGATCACATCCGGCGAAGCAATCGGACCAATCTCTTTACGCACCCAGTTTTTCAGTTCCAGGCGCAGTTGCTCAGTCGGCTCTTCGCCATTTTTCAGGGTGACGTAGACATAAATGCCCTGCCCCTTGATGTCATGCGGCACACCGACCACCGCCGCTTCGGCGACTTTCGGGTGCGCGACCATCGCGCTTTCGATCTCGGCGGTGCCCATGCGGTGGCCGGAGACGTTGAGCACGTCATCCACGCGACCGGTGATCCAGTAGTAGCCATCGGCATCACGACGCGCACCGTCACCGGTGAAATACATGCCACGGAACGTCTTGAAGTAAGTATCGACGAAACGGTCATGGTCGCCGTACAGGGTACGGGCCTGACCCGGCCACGAATCGAGAATCACCAGGTTGCCCTCGGCAACGCCCTCGATGATGTTACCGAGGTTGTCCACCAGCGCCGGCACCACGCCGAAGAACGGACGTGCCGCCGAACCCGGTTTGAGCGCATGAGCGCCCGGCAGCGGGCTCATCATGTTGCCGCCGGTTTCGGTCTGCCACCAGGTATCGACGATCGGGCAACGGGACTTGCCGACGTTCTTGTAGTACCAATCCCAGGCTTCCGGGTTGATCGGCTCACCGACCGAACCGAGCAGGCGCAGGCTGCTGCCGTCAGCGCCTTCCACCGCCGCCGTGCCCGACGCCATCATCGCGCGGATCGCCGTCGGTGCGGTGTAGAGGATGTTGACCTTGTGCTTGTCGACGATCTTCGCCACCCGGGTGATGTCCGGATAGTTCGGCACGCCTTCGAACAGCAGCGTGGTCGCGCCATTGGCCAGTGGGCCATAGACGATGTAGCTGTGACCGGTGACCCAACCAACATCAGCGGTGCACCAGTAGATTTCGCCCGGACGGTAGTCGAACACGCGCTCGTGGGTCATCGCCGCATACAACAGGTAACCGCCGGTGGTGTGCTGCACGCCCTTCGGCTTGCCGGTCGAACCGGAGGTGTAAAGGATGAACAGCGCTTCTTCGGCGCCCATCTCTTTCGGCGCGCAGACACTGCCCGCCACTTTCATCAGGTCTTCAAACCAGATGTCGCGATGCTGGTTCCACTTGATGTCACCACCGGTGCGCTTGCACACGATGACTTTCTGGATGCTGCTGGTTTCCGGATTGGTCAGCGCGTCGTCGACGTTGGTCTTGAGCGGGATCTTCTTGCCGGCACGAATGCCTTCGTCAGCAGTGATCACCACTTTGGATTTGCAGTCGATGATGCGACCGGCCAGGGCTTCCGGCGAGAAACCACCGAACACCACCGAGTGAATCGCGCCGATCCGGGTGCAGGCCAGCATGGCGACCACGGCTTCGGGGATCATCGGCATATAGATAGTCACCACGTCGCCGCGGTGTACGTCCTGACCACGCAGGGCGTTGGCGAACTTGCAGACTTGCTCGTGCAGCTCGCGGTAGGTGATGTTGCGGCTTTCGGCAGGGTCATCCCCTTCCCAGATGATCGCGATTTGATCGCCGCGCTCGGCCAGATGACGGTCGAGGCAGTTGTAGGAAACGTTCAGGGTGCCGTCGGCGAACCATTTGATGTCGACATGGTGATCGTCGAAGGACGTCTGCTTCACCGTGGTGAAAGGCTTGATCCAGTCGAGGCGCTTGGCTTGCTCGCGCCAGAAGCCGTCCGGGTTGACGACCGACTGCTGGTACATGGCCTTGTAGGTCGCCTCGTCAGTCAGCGTGTTAGCCAGGACCTCGGGACGAACGGGATACAGGGAAGCCGCACTCATCTTTCTTACCTCGGTGGAATAGTTGTTTTTGTATGGCCCTGTTGTAGCCGGGCCGGCCCTATAGAACCATTCGACGATGGTAGTAACAAGCCCCTACAAAATGTCCTGAAAAGCCTGCGAGGCTCAGCCAGCAAGGCTTACGGTGTCATATGAGGGACGCAGCGTCTTACTGCAAATGGAGTAGAAACCCCTGTTTCCGTGGATTGTTACGAAATCTGTCAAAGGTGTTTATCAAATCCACGGCTATATGATTGAAACCCCCACGCCTAAAATCTGCCACGCCAACAAGGCAATCTGATTAACCAAGTTGCAGCCCCCACGAAGGCAGTTAATCAAACACTCCGGTACCCAAGCTCCACACGCAACCCCACAAAGGTTGCGTGACCCCACTCGACCTCTAAAAGGTAAATCTGAAATGAAAGCTTTATTAGTTCTGGCCCTCAGCAGCCTGTGCGCAACCGCCATGGCAGACGAGGTCCCGACTGATGTCGCACAGCAACAACCGGTAGTTGAGGAATACACTTACTCCACTCATCTGGACATCGCCAAAGTTGTTTCCATCAGCGAAGTACCGAATGTGTGTGAAGTTGTCCCGATGAAAATGGAATACGAAGACTCCAAGGGCCAACGGCATATTCTGAGCTACACCATGATGGGTAACGGCTGCTCCAATGGCTGATCAAGACTGCACCGAATCGGGTCATTTCAGCTGAGCGCTGAGGGTCGATTCCAGCCCGGCTTCGGTCGGGCTCAGTTGTGTTTGCAAGCGACGAAAACCGCTGAGAAACACTAGATGTAGTGAAAAAGCGGCTTTTTGGTTGTTTTTTGAGCGAAAACAAATCAGCGTCAAAATTAACTAAAAAAAATCTACACCGGCCAAAGCCCTGTATTACCTCGGTTTGCCCGAAAAACCATCCCTTTCGGCCCTTCCATGAGCCGATTCGCCGCACCACGCCGGCAAAAATTTCCCTATAATGCCGCCTTAAACGGGCCTGCAATATTCCCTTACAGGGATGAAAAGCCAATCTGAAGCCCCGCACTCGCGTTTAACGCAGGTTGCGCCCATCAGTGGCTCTCGGAACCCCGTACAAAATTCTGTTTTATTGCCTGCCTTGGCTGCAAAAAACGATTCCTTAAGATCCAACGCGGTCAGACCGACCGTGTGAAAAACCATCACACGGGCATCTGGCCCTCACGCAGGAGACGACACGTCATGCTGAGCTGGGACGAATTCGACAAAGAAGACAGCGGCGAAGCCGTGGTAAAAGGCGCTAACGCCGGCCACGCGACCGAAGCCAACATGGACCGACTCGACACCGCTGGTGGTGTCGCCGCTCAAGAAGCTCGCGCCGTTACCGCGAACGACTCTGCCGCAATCGCCCGTGCCAAAGCTGCCCTGGACACCCTCGACGTCGCCGAAGGCCTCGCCGAACTCGAAGGCGCCTCCGCCCGCGTCGCTGTCGACGAAAAGCGCATGATCAACTGCCGCGCCGACCTCAACCAACTCGTACCGTTCAAGTACGACTGGGCCTGGCAGAAGTATCTAGACGGTTGCGCAAACCACTGGATGCCGCAAGAAGTCAACATGACCGCCGACATCGCCCTCTGGAAAGACCCGGAAGGCCTGACCGACGACGAGCGCCGCATCGTCATGCGCAACCTCGGCTTCTTCTCCACCGCCGACTCCCTGGTTGCCAACAACCTGGTCCTGGCCGTGTACCGCCTGATCACCAACCCGGAATGCCGCCAGTACATCCTGCGCCAGGCCTTCGAAGAGGCGATCCACACCCACGCCTACCAGTACTGCATCGAATCGTTGGCCATGGATGAAGGCGAGATCTTCAACATGTACCACGAGATCCCATCGGTCGCGAAAAAAGCCACCTGGGGCCTCAAATACACCCGTTCGATCTCCGATCCGAAGTTCGAAACCGGCACCGTCGAAACCGACAAAGAGCTGCTGCGCAACCTGATCGCCTACTACTGCGTTCTGGAAGGCATCTTCTTCTACTGCGGCTTCACCCAGATCCTCTCCATGGGCCGCCGCAACAAAATGACCGGCGTCGCCGAGCAGTTCCAGTACATCCTGCGCGACGAATCCATGCACCTGAACTTCGGCATCGACGTGATCAACCAGATCAAAATCGAAAACCCGCACCTGTGGGATGCCGAGATGAAGGAAGAGGCTTCGCAGATGATTCTGCAGGGTACTCAGCTGGAGATCGAATACGCACGTGACACCATGCCTCGTGGCGTTTTGGGGATGAATGCGGCGATGATGGAGGACTACCTGAAGTTCATCGCTAACCGTCGTTTGAGCCAGATTGGTTTGAAGGAAGAGTATCCAGGGACGACTAACCCGTTCCCTTGGATGAGCGAGATTATGGACTTGAAGAAAGAGAAGAATTTCTTTGAGACTCGGGTAATCGAATACCAAACTGGTGGTGCGCTTAGCTGGGATTGATTTCCCAGTTCGCCGCGATTTGATGATTGCAGTGTGAATCGACAAATCGAAAAAGCAAAAGCCCCGATCTGATCGGGGCTTTTTTATGGTTCTTCACGGATTACCGGGAAAGACGCTCTTGATCTTCATGAAAAAGAATTCGCTATCCCGGTAACCGTACGCCA
>NZ_JBSKHV010000005.1:0-365244 GCF_057128725.1 Pseudomonas oplopanacis
TGTTTACCAAGGAGTTTTCCGTTTCGACTGCGCCGGAAGTGGGGCGAATTATAGACATCCAGAATCTGCCGTCAAGCACTGATTTTGCTTATCCATCAATAACTTGCCGAACGGTGCAAAACCACCCGATTCCTCTCTATATAGAAGGGGAACAGCTCCCTTCTATATAGAAGAAGTCCTCAGAGCACCCCAGCCTCTTTGAAAGCAGCCACGGCACCCGCGCCAAGACCCAACACTCGCTGCAGAACCTCTTGCGTATGCTCACCCAGCAATGGAGGAGCATTACGGTACTCCACCGGGGTCTCGGATAAACGAATAGGGCTGGCCACCTGCGGCACCATCCCTGCCAACGCATGCGGCATTTCAATCGCCAGCCCACGCGCCTTGACCTGAGGATCAGCAAACATCTGCGCCAGATCATTGATCGGGCCACAGGGCACGCCAGCCTGCTCCAACTGCAAGACCCACTCCGCAGTGGTCTTGAACACCGTCGCCTGACGGATCAACGGAATCAACACCGCTCGATTCGCCACTCGCAGCTTGTTAGTCGCAAAGCGCGGGTCATCTGCCCACTGCGGTTGCCCGGCCACTTCAGCAAACTTGCGGAACTGACCATCGTTCCCCACGGTAAGGATGAAGTCGCCGTCCGCCGTAGGAAAATCCTGATAAGGCACGATGTTCGGGTGCGCGTTACCCAAGCGCTTGGGCGCATTGCCCGTCGTCAGGTAGTTCATTGCCTGGTTAGCCAGACAGGCAACCTGAACATCCAGTAGCGCCATGTCGATGTGCTGGCCGCCGCCGTCGTGATCCCGGTGCGCAAGCGCCGCCAGAATCGCCACCGTGGAATAGAGCCCGGTCAAAATGTCCGTCAGCGCCACACCGACCTTCACCGGCCCGGCACCCTCATCCCCTTCCGGTCGCCCGGTCAGGCTCATCAGGCCACCCAGGCCCTGGATCATGAAGTCATAACCCGCACGCTTGGCGTAGGGACCGGTCTGGCCAAACCCGGTAATCGAGCAATAGATCAGATTCGGGTTAATGGCCTTGAGCGACGCATAGTCCAGCCCATAGGCCGCCAGCCCTCCGACCTTGAAGTTCTCGATCAGGATGTCCGACTTCGCCGCCAGATCACGCACCAGCTTCTGACCTTCCGGACGCGTGAAGTCGATGGTGACCGATTGCTTGTTGCGATTGGCCGACAAGTAATAGGCGGCCTCGCTTGTGTTCTCGCCATAGGCGTCTTTCAGAAAAGGAGGCCCCCAGGCGCGCGTGTCATCGCCGTTGCCCGGGCGCTCGACCTTGATCACCTCAGCGCCAAGGTCCGCCAGGATCTGCCCGGACCAAGGCCCGGCCAGTACCCGCGATAAATCCAGTACCCGCAGATGCGAAAGCGCGCCCATGGACGTTCTCCTATTAATAGAACGCCTGGATGCCGGTTTGCGCGCGACCGAGAATCAGTGCGTGGACGTCATGCGTACCTTCATAGGTATTCACCACTTCCAGGTTGACCAGATGGCGCGCAACACCGAACTCATCGGAGATGCCGTTGCCACCCAGCATGTCGCGCGCCATACGAGCGATGTCCAGGGACTTGCCGCAGGAGTTGCGCTTCATCATCGACGTGATTTCGACTGCCGCAGTGCCTTCGTCTTTCATACGACCCAGACGCAGACAGCCTTGCAGCGCCATGGTGATTTCGGTCTGCATGTCAGCGAGCTTCTTCTGGATCAACTGAGTGGCAGCCAATGGACGACCGAATTGCTGACGATCCAGGGTGTACTGGCGAGCGGTGTGCCAGCAGAACTCAGCAGCGCCCAGTGCGCCCCAGGAAATGCCGTAACGTGCGGAGTTGAGGCAGGTAAAAGGACCTTTCAAACCACGGACGTCCGGGAAGATGTTCTCTTCAGGAACAAACACGTTGTCCATGACGATTTCGCCGGTGATGGACGCACGCAAGCCAACCTTGCCGTGAATCGCCGGGGTGCTCAGACCTTTCCAGCCCTTCTCCAGAACGAAACCACGGATGTCGCCGGCGTCATCCTTGGCCCAGACCACGAAAACATCGGCGATCGGGCTGTTGGTGATCCACATCTTGCTGCCGGTCAGGCTGTAGCCGCCTTCCACTTTGCGTGCACGAGTAATCATCGCACCCGGGTCGGAACCGTGGTTAGGCTCGGTCAGACCGAAGCAGCCAATCCACTCACCGGTGGCCAGTTTCGGCAGGTACTTCTGCTTCTGGGCTTCAGTGCCGAATTCGTTGATCGGCACCATCACCAGCGAGGACTGCACGCTCATCATCGAACGGTAGCCGGAGTCGACACGCTCGACTTCACGAGCAATCAGACCGTAGCTGACGTAGTTGAGACCGCTGCCGCCGTACTGCTCAGGGATGGTCGCGCCCAACAGACCGACTTCGCCCATTTCACGGAAGATCGCTGGATCAGTCTTCTCATGACGGAAAGCTTCGAGAACGCGCGGGGCAAGCTTCTGCTGAGCGAATTGCTCGGCAGTGTCGCGAATCATGCGTTCTTCTTCAGTGAGCTGTTGATCCAGCAGCAGAGGATCGATCCAGTTGAAGCTAGCTTTACCGCCCATGAGTGTGTCCTCTCGAATCAGGGTCAAATTGCGTGGACTGATCCTAGGCCGGGTTCGGCATTACGGCAAACGAGGATTTTGCATACTGTTGTGCTAATTTCTCACTCCGTAACATCGCAAAAGAGCCTTTATGCGATGGATTAGTGAGGTTGACGTACATGCGCAGGAAAATCCCCAGCACAACGGCCCTGATCAGCTTTGAAGCGGCCGCACGCCACGAAAGCTTCACCAAAGCTGCCCAGGAGCTTTCGCTGACCCAAGGCGCCATTTGCCGGCAGATCGCCAGCCTGGAGGAGTTCCTCAGTGTCGAACTGTTCCGACGCTCGCGGCGCGGTGTGAAACTGACGGAAGCGGGACTTTCCTACAGCCGTCGCGTCGCTACACAACTCGATGCGGTGGAGCGGGACACGCTGTCGGTGATGGGGCAACAGGGCGCCAACGTGATCGAACTGGCAGTGGTTCCGACTTTTGGCACCCAGTGGCTGCTGCCGCGACTCAAGGACTTTCAGCAGAAGCATCCGGAAGTGACGGTCAACCTTACTAACCGCACCCGGCCGTTTTTGTTTGCCGATACTGACTTCGATGCAGCGATCTATTTCGGTGATGCCGACTGGTCAGGTACCGAATCCCACAGATTGATGGGTGAAAATCCGATGCCGGTGTGCAGCCCGGCCCTACTGGGCAAGAAGGCAAATCTGACACCCGTCGAGATCGCTGAACTCCCCCTGCTGCAACAGACCACCCGCCCCTATGCATGGCGCCAGTGGTTTAACTCGCAGCACCTCAATATCCCACGGGACATGACAGGACCGCGCTACGAGCTATTCTCCATGCTTGCCCAAGCGGCAATGCATGACATGGGCATCGCGCTGATTCCACCGTTCCTGATTCAACGTGAATTGGCGGAGAAGCGCCTGGTCATTGCCAACCCGCAGGCACTGTCGAGCATCAAGGCTTATTACCTGATGATTCCCGAGCGAAAAGTGGAATCGGCGTCTTTAAAGGCATTTCGCGACTGGCTGCTCAATCAGGCGCACAGCTACAACCTAGAGGGTTAAAGGGTTCAGCTAATTAGCTGACCCCGTAGTCAGCAAAACAAAAGCCCTACAGATATAACTATATGTCGCATATACACAGGCTGTACGGACAAGCAGTACAAACGTCCCACAAGCGCCTGATGACGTGGCTTTGCGCCGCTATTGGCGGGCAATGACGCACTATTCACCGTAAAGATATGTAATTGGTCAATTTTCAACAAAACCCCTTACAAGTCACGTCCTGTAAGGGCTTGAGCCAGTTCGTTGCGACATTCGGTCACGGGGTGACTTGTAGTTAATTTTCCGTCACCCGTCATAATCCCTTGAAGGGCACAAAGTTCGCCTGCAAAATGCCGCGCCCCGCCCTGATTCGGCGGGATCGTGCTGATCGGCCGCCCCAGCCGCACCATCCGAAGTGCCTGGGTTTACTCAATAAGATCACGCAGGAGATTTGACGTGCACATTGGTGTTCCTCTCGAAACCCAGACGGGTGAAACACGGGTTGCTGCAACCCCGGAAACCATCAAGAAGCTGATCGGCCAGGGTCATAAAGTCACTGTGCAAAGCGGCGCCGGCATTAATGCCAGCGTTGTCGACAGTGCTTATGAAGCGGCAGGCGCAACGATTGGCAGCGCCAACGATGCGTTTGGTGCCGAGCTGATTCTCAAGGTGGTCGCTCCCAGCGACAGCGAACTGACGCTGATTAAAAGCGGCACCGTTGTGGTGGGCATGCTCAATCCGTTCAGCAATGAAACCATCGCCAAGCTGGCCGAATGCGGCATTACCGCCTTCGCTCTGGAGGCCGCGCCACGCACCTCCCGTGCGCAGAGCCTGGATGTGCTGTCCTCGCAAGCGAACATCGCTGGCTATAAAGCCGTGTTGTTGGCCGCTCATCACTACCCGCGCTTCATGCCGATGCTGATGACCGCTGCGGGCACCGTGAAAGCGGCGCGCGTGCTTATTCTCGGCGCGGGTGTGGCCGGTTTGCAGGCAATTGCGACTGCCAAGCGTCTGGGCGCGGTGATCGAGGCCTCGGACGTACGTCCGGCGGTGAAGGAACAAATCGAATCCCTGGGTGCGAAATTCGTCGACGTGCCGTACGAAACCGATGAAGAGCGCGAATGCGCCGTTGGTGTCGGCGGTTACGCGCGGCCAATGCCCGCCAGCTGGATGCAACGTCAGGCCCTGGCCGTGCATGAGCGCGCCAAGCAGGCTGACATCGTCATCACCACCGCACTGATCCCGGGCCGCAAGGCACCGACGCTGTTGAGCGCGGAAACCGTGGCGCAAATGAAGCCGGGCTCGGTGGTCATCGATCTCGCGGCGGCTCAGGGCGGCAACTGCCCGCTGACCGTGGCGGATCAGGTAGTGGTCGAGAATGGCGTGACCATTTGCGGCCCGACCAATCTGGCCGGCGCAGTGGCGGCAGACGCTTCGGCGCTGTATGCACGCAACCTGCTGGACTTCCTGAAGCTGGTCTTCAACAAAGAAGGTCAGTTCGAAGTGAACCTCGAAGACGATATCGTCGCCGCGTGCCTGATGTGCCGCGATGGCCAAGTCATCCGCAAAAACGCCTAAGCAGGGATTCAGACGATGGAAGAGCTTATCTCCCCCGGTATCTACAACCTGATCATCTTCGTGCTGGCGATTTATGTCGGTTACCACGTGGTCTGGAACGTTACACCTGCACTGCACACGCCATTGATGGCCGTGACCAACGCCATCTCGGCCATCGTTATCGTCGGCGCCATGCTGGCGGCGGCGCTGACCGTCACGCCACTGGGCAAAACCATGGGTACCCTCGCGGTGGCTCTGGCAGCAGTGAACGTGTTCGGTGGCTTCCTGGTTACCCGCAGGATGCTTGAGATGTTCAAGAAAAAAGCCCCGAAAGTCGTAAAAGAAGAGGCGCCGAAGTAATGAGCATGAATCTTGTAACGACGCTCTACTTGATCGCGTCGATCTGCTTCATCCAGGCCCTCAAAGGCCTGTCGCACCCAACCACGTCCCGGCGCGGCAATGTGTACGGCATGCTCGGCATGGCGTTGGCGATCCTCACCACCGTAGGCCTCATCTATAAGCTGGGCGCAGAGCTTGCCACCGCCGGCATCGGTTACGTCATCGTCGGTCTGCTGGTCGGCGGCACCGCCGGCTCGATCATGGCCAAGCGCGTCGAGATGACCAAGATGCCGGAACTGGTCGCCTTCATGCACAGCATGATTGGTATGGCTGCGGTGTTCATCGCCATTGCTGCGGTTGTTGAGCCGCAATCGCTAGGCATCGTCAAGCAACTGGGCGACGCGATTCCGGCTGGTAACCGTCTGGAGCTGTTCCTCGGCGCGGCCATCGGTGCAATCACCTTCTCCGGTTCGGTGATCGCCTTCGGCAAGCTGTCGGGCAAATACAAGTTCCGCCTGTTCCAGGGCGCACCGGTACAGTTCGGCGGGCAGCACAAGTTGAACCTGCTGCTGGGCCTGGCGACACTGGGCCTCGGCGTGACCTTCATGCTGACTGGCAACCTGAGTGCCTTCGCCTTGATGCTGGCCCTGGCCTTCGTGCTTGGCGTGCTGATCATCATCCCGATTGGCGGCGCGGACATGCCGGTCGTCGTGTCGATGCTCAACAGCTACTCCGGCTGGGCGGCGGCGGGTATCGGCTTCTCGCTGAACAACTCGATGCTGATCATTGCCGGCTCGCTGGTGGGCTCCAGCGGTGCAATCCTCTCGTACATCATGTGCAAGGCGATGAACCGTTCCTTCTTTAATGTGCTGCTTGGCGGCTTCGGCAACACAGCCGATGCAGGTCCGGCCGGCGCCAAGGAAGCCCGCCCGGTGAAATCCGGCTCGGCTGACGACGCGACGTTCCTGCTGACCAACGCCGACACCGTGATCATCGTTCCGGGCTACGGCCTGGCAGTGGCACGGGCGCAGCACGCGCTGAAAGAACTGACCGAGAAGCTGACCCATCGCGGTGTGACCGTGAAGTACGCGATCCACCCGGTTGCCGGTCGGATGCCTGGCCACATGAACGTCTTGCTGGCCGAGGCCGAAGTGCCTTACGACCAAGTGTTCGAGATGGAAGACATCAACTCCGAGTTCGGTCAGGCCGACGTGGTGCTGGTGTTGGGCGCCAACGACGTGGTCAACCCGGCCGCGAAGAACGATCCGAAGTCGCCGATTGCCGGCATGCCGATCCTGGAAGCGTTCAAGGCCAAGACCATCATCGTCAACAAACGCTCGATGGCCAGCGGCTATGCCGGTCTGGATAACGAACTGTTTTACCTGGACAAGACCATGATGGTTTTTGGCGACGCCAAGAAAGTCATCGAAGACATGGTCAAAGCCGTCGAGTAACCCTCATCGGCACACAGGACGCCCCGACTCGTCGGGGCGTTTTTGTTTGCGCAAATCGTCGGACAAAACTACGCTTTTGTTACCTATCCGGTAATGGTGTTTTGCGCAAAAGGCCCGAAATAGACGCCTCGTTTGCGACCTTGGTAGCGGGACAGGAGTCGGTGTAATTCACTAGACTGCGCATCCTGCTACCCGTTGCCCGAGATAACAATCCATGTACCATGACCGTATTCGCCTGCCTTCCTTGTTGGATAGAGTGATGAGCGCCGCCGACGCCGCCGCTCTGATTGAGGACGGCATGACCGTCGGCATGAGTGGCTTCACCCGCGCCGGCGAAGCCAAAGCAGTACCCCAGGCTCTGGCCGAGCGCGCCAAGGTCTCGCCGTTGAAAATCACCCTGATGACCGGCGCCAGCCTGGGCAACGATCTCGACAAACAGCTCACCGAAGCCGGCGTACTTTCGCGACGCATGCCGTTCCAAGTCGACAGCACGCTGCGCAAGGCTATTAATGCGGGCGAGGTGATGTTCATCGACCAGCACCTCTCGGAAACCGTGGAGCAACTGCGCAACCAGCAACTCAAGTTGCCGGACATCGCTGTAATTGAAGCGGTGGCGATCACCGAGCACGGTCATATCGTGCCAACCACGTCGGTTGGCAACTCGGCCAGCTTCGCGATTTTCGCCAAACACGTGATCGTCGAGATCAACATGGCGCACAACCCGAATCTCGAAGGCCTGCACGACATTTATATCCCCACTTATCGCCCGACCCGCACGCCGATTCCGCTGGTGAAAGTCGATGACCGCATTGGCAGCACTGCCATCCCGATCCCGCCGGAGAAGATCGTCGCGATTGTGATCACCAATCAACCGGACTCGCCGTCCACCGTATTGCCACCCGATGCCGACACCCAAGCCATCGCGGATCACCTGATCAACTTCTTCAAGCAAGAGGTGGCTGCCGGGCGCATGACCAACAAGCTCGGCCCGCTGCAGGCCGGCATCGGCACCATTGCCAACTCGGTGATGTGTGGCCTGATTGATTCGCCATTCGAAGACCTGACCATGTACTCCGAGGTGCTGCAGGATTCGACCTTCGACCTGATCGATGCCGGCAAACTGAGCTTCGCATCGGGCAGCTCGATTACCTTGTCGAGTCGCCGCAACGCCGATGTGTTTGGCAACCTCGAGCGCTACAAGGACAAACTGGTCCTGCGCCCACAGGAAATCTCCAACCACCCTGAGGTGGTGCGCCGCCTGGGCATCATCGGCGTAAACACGGCGCTGGAGTTTGACCTCTACGGCAACGTCAACTCCACCCACGTCTGCGGCACACGAATGATGAACGGCATTGGCGGCTCGGGCGACTTTGCGCGCAATGCGCATTTGTCGGTCTTCGTTACCAAATCGATCGCCAAGGGCGGCGCGATCTCCAGTGTCGTGCCGATGGTCAGCCACGTTGACCACACAGAGCATGACGTCGACATCCTGGTCACCGAGATCGGCCTTGCAGACTTGCGCGGGCTGGCACCCCGGGAGCGGGCGCGCGTCATCATCGACAACTGCGTGCACCCGGACTATCGCCAGGCCCTGGACAACTACTTCGCCGCCGCTTGTGCGATTGGCGGGCACACGCCGCATATCCTCCGTGATGCACTGAGCTGGCACATCAACCTGGAAGAAACCGGGCGCATGCTCAAGGCGTAATTGGTACAGATGGCGGCTGGCGCAAACACAATTTCGTCAGCCTGCCGTTGCCAAGCAGAATTCTGTTTAAAACTGTACTGCTGTACTGGTTATTTCCTACCGTAATTGCCTACCTTTTCAGGCCGAACGAGCAAAAACGCACGATATCGGTGCAGACAGGTACAGTTGCCTCAATTTAGACCAGTACACCCACTATTAACAGTTAACTGGTCCCTCACAATACAGGTGAACTGTATCTACAGAGACTAGGCAAACGAGAGGATCATGGGCACCAGTTAAACCACTACCTAATCCCGCCACAAGCGGAAGGATGTCAATCATGGAACGTACACTCAGTTCCGACCTGTTCTTCGAAGACACTGCTGCAAAGACCCAGGCTTCCATGCCTCTGCGCGTTATCGCCAACCTGATGCTGTGGCAGCGCCGCATCTCCAGCCGCCACCAACTGGCTCGCCTGGATTCGCGTCTGCTGGCTGATGCCGGGATTAGCGAAGCACAACGCTACGAAGAGCTGAGCAAGCCGTTCTGGCGCTAACTTAGCGTCGCTGGCCCTGACCCATCGGGTCCACTGCCAGCATCCCAGATTGAAAAAACAAAGCCCGTCGTGGGAAACCACGACGGGCTTTGTCGTTTTGGGCTGGAAACCCGAAAAACAAAGGGCGTTCTACAAAACCAGTACAGTTATCTAATTTATACATCTGTATAAGTACAATTTCAGCGCAGTGTGCCTGTTTCACAAGAACGGAGGGGATCACCATGGAATCTCATTTCCAAGCACAAGGATCGCGCCATGAATCACTTACAAGATGTTTCCGCTCCCGCGCCGCAATCACAACCTTGTAAAGCTTGGCTTCAACGCGCGTGGACGACTCTTTCCCGTTGCCTGGAACGAGCCAGAACCCGGCGTTTGTTGGGGCAACTCAATGCGCAGCAACTATCAGACTTGGGCATCAGCCACGCCGATCGCCTCATGGAACTGGATAAACCGTTCTGGCGCTAATGTCCTGCCAGCACAGACAGGACTGTTCGAACGGGTAAAAGCGCCTAATATCCAATCAGAACGTGGCGAGCGCTGTAGGACAGACGTCTGATCCCGCAGATACCTCGCTACCTCTCAATCGGTTATCCAAAGGAGTTACACCATGTCCCGTCTTCGTCTGCTCAGCGCTGCAGCCCTGCTTGCCGTGGCGGCCAATTCCCACGCCACCAGCTTTATCGTGACCACCGATGCGGTCGTCAATGCCCTCAAAGCCACGTCCGACGCAACCACCGACGTCGTTTCCTCTTCTTTCAAGGACAACAAGATTGTGCGTGAAGCGCGCGATGATGCGGCCAGCTTCGTCGCCAGCGAAGGCGCCATCCGCGGCGTAAAACTGGAAAGTGCACTCGATTACATTCGCCACCAGGCGCCACAGCTGAGCGCAACCGATGCACAACTGGCACAAGCCATCCTGACCATCTAAGCGATACCTGACGCGGGACACGCCCAACGTGTCCCCATGTTTCGGCACTGGCTCTAGACCGGGTGTTGCGCTAGCCTTGGGACTCGCTTTCAGCTATCGAGTCTCATGCATTTTCATTCAAGGTTGTTGCTCACACCCCTACTGCTTGTGGCCTGCTGGTCGGGCCCGGCACAGGCTTTCGATGCCTTCAATCTTTCCACGCAAGGCACTGTCGCCAGTGGTTATGGCACCAGTCTGGTGACCTCCGCACCCTTCGACCGTAAACTGCTGCTCGCCGCGCACGATGATGCCGCGGCATTCATCGCCAGTGACGGTCAATTACGCGGAGCACAGCTGGAATCGGCCTTGATTTACCTGCGCCATACCCGGCCAAAACTTCATGCAAGCGACCTTGAACTGGCACAAGCAATTCTCGTCCAATAGTTATCCTTGTTTCTCCGGAGTTGTTCCATGCGTAACCCGCTGATTGCCGCCACCCTTGGCCTGCTGTTGTTGGCTGACATGGCCCAGGCCCATACCCTGGTAGCCACCAGTAACATGCTCATTCGTGCCACCCAGCGCACGCTTGATTTCACCTCGGACACCACCACCTCCATCCGTGACTCGAAGATCATTCGCGAAGCCCAAGATGACGCAGCCAGTTTCGTGGCCAGCGATGGCGATATTCGCGGCGCGCACCTCGAAGCGGCTTTCAATACCCTACGCATTCGCGTGCCGGAAGCCCGGGATGCCAGTGATCAGGTACTCGCCGAAGCCATCCTCGCACTGTGAGGCCGTCAGCCGCCTGGCTGCTGGCCGGGGTCATGATGCTGCTCGGCAGCGCGGCCCACGCCAGCCTGCAATTACAGCTCAAGACTGAAGGCCTCAGCCCCGCACAACAGCAAGCCAGCCAGGCATTGCTCGATGAAGCCATGCAGGCGCTGCCGCCGCGGTTCATCGAGCAACTGGACCGACGTATCGATGTCGGCTGGACCGACGACATGCCGAGCAACGCCTACGGCCAGGCGACGCTGGTGTCCGAACTCGACTTGAATCGCAACCTGCTCGCCAGCCTCACAGACGGTAGCGCCGCGACCAAGAAGACCTATCGCCCCCATGGCACCGTCCGCCGGGAAATGCTCGCCACGGTGTTGCACGAACTCACCCACATTTACGACCGTTCGCGCCTGTGGCCAGACGCCGAGCGCAAACTGATTCAACACTGCACCCGACGCAGCAACAGCGCCGGACTGGTGGGTATTCCCGATCAGTGCCGTGGCCAGAATGATCGGCGCTTTACCCTCAGCGACGATCCGCGCCTGCTCGACCTCGCTGGCTGGCAACAATACGTCGGCCGTCGCGGCGAACGTGAACAGCACAACCGCCAGATCGCGCGTAGCCCGGACATTTACGAAACGGACAGCCCCAAAGAGTTCGTTGCGGTCAACATGGAGTATTTCCTCCTCGACCCGAGCTACGCCTGTCGGCGTCCGGCGCTGTATCGCTACTACCAGGAACACTTCGGCTGGGCGCCAGCGGCGAAAGACACCTGCGCCAAAACCTTCGCCTTCCTCAACGCCGGCAATGACTTTGCCAAAACACCCCTCGGGCAGGTTGATCCGGAACGGGTGTATGCGGTCGACTACCTGCTGGCCGAAGCCAACCAGAACTGGGTCAGTCGCTGGGGCCACAGCATGTTGCGGCTGGTGATTTGTGCGCCGGGACGACCACGAGGCCCCGACTGCCGTCTCGATCTGGACCAGCATCTGGTCTTGTCCTATCGCGCCTTCGTCGGTGATGTACAGCTCTCGAGTTGGGACGGACTGGTCGGCAAATACCCCTCGCGCCTGTTCGTCCTCCCGCTCGCCCAGGTCATCGACGAGTACACCAAGACCGAACTGCGCAGCCTGGCTTCGGTGCCGCTGAACCTGTCGCGCAATGAGATCGAAGATGTGGTGGAGCGTGCCGCGGAGATGCACTGGAGTTACGACGGCAACTACTTCTTCCTCTCCAACAATTGTGCGGTGGAAGAACTGAAACTGCTGCGAGGCGGCACCAACAACCCAAAACTGGTCGGGCTCGACAACATCATGCCCAACGGCTTGCTGGCGGTGCTGAAGGGCCGGGGACTGGCCGACACCAGCGTGCTGGATGATCCACGCGAAGCGCTACGACTGGGCTATCGCTTCGATTCCTTCCGCGACCGCTATCAAGCCATGTTCGATGTGCTGAAAAAACGCTTGCCGATCAAACAGGACAAAGTCGAGGACTGGCTGGCATTAAAAGCGGTCGAGCGCCGGCAATGGTTCGAACAGGCTGACCTGCGCACCAGCGCGGCACTGCTGTTGTTGGAACAAGCGGCCCTGCGCCAACAATTGCTGCTGGCCCAGGACGAGGTCAAGCAGCGCTACCTCGGCGCGCGGAACCTGGAAAACGGCGGCATGGACAAGGCCAATGTGACCTTGCAACAGCTCCTCGCCAATAGCGGCTACCTCAGTCGCCCGGCCGAACTGCTCGGCAGTGGCGGTTACGGGTTGCCCCAACCGAGTGAATCGCAACGCCTGGAATCGGAAAGCAGCCTGCGCCAAAAGCAGCTGCTGGTGCTGACAGGCGATCTGGACAAGGAAGTGCGAGCGCTGCTCGAACCGGACCGTGCAGCGGAAATGGCCGCCAATGAAGCCAACCTGAAGCAGGTTGGTGAGCATCTACGCAAGCTGCACAAAGCCGCCGGCGGGTTGGAACTGCCATAAGAAAAAGGGCTTCGTGGATAATCCGCGAAGCCCTTTTTTTGCCTGTACGTTAGATCAAAGCACCCCTTCCAGCACTTCGTAAACAATCCCGGTGCCGACGGCGATCAGCACAATGTCACCCCCTGCCCGGCGCCATTCGTACCCCGGGTAATACGGCAGGCGACCGAGCGCGCGATTGTCCAGACGCTCACCGTAATAGCCGTGAGGCAACGGCCGGCCGCGCTCCAGATGTATACCTGGAGGTGGCGGCGCACCGCGCACGAAATATTCGTGGTGTTCGTGGATCGTCTGACGCACCGGACCGAAGTCGCGCGGCGGAGGGCCACCGCGATGGTTGTCCTGATGATCGCGGTGATCATCCCCATGATTGTCGCCATGGTTATCGTACTGGCCCTGTTGCGGGCCGCCGTGGTCGTGATCGTCGCGCTGATCGGCGCTCGCGTGCAGCAACGGGGTAGCGCTCAACATCAGCACGCCCAGGCTGGTAATCAGACGTTTCGGCATTTTCATCGGGTCTTTCCTCACTGCACTTACAGCAAAAAGGGCTTCAGAACGTAGTCCTGAAGCCCTCGGTCTTGCTGTTTAGTCTGTGCCGCGAGGCGCTAATTCCTCTGTATCAGGAACTTTACCTTCAGCTGACGCGAGCCTTACGCACACCTTCTGCCAGCGCCGCGCAAAGGCTCAGCACGCCATCAATCGCCTGATCCGGCGTCGAAGCGTTAGCGATGTGATCGATCAACGCCGAGCCCACCACCACACCGTCGGCCAGACGCGCAATGGACGCGGCTTGCTCTGGGGTCCGAATGCCGAAACCAATGCTGATCGGCAAATCAGTGTGGCGACGCAGACGGGCAACCGCCTCTTCAACGTGTTCCAGTGTCGCCGCACCTGCGCCGGTCACGCCGGCAACCGACACGTAGTAAACGAAGCCGGAGCTGCCGTTCAGAACGGTCGGCAAGCGAACGTCATCGGTGGTCGGGGTGGTCAGACGAATGAAGTCCAGGCCCGCAGCCTGAGCCGGGTCGCACAACTCGCCGTTATGTTCCGGCGGCAAGTCGACCACGATCAGGCCATCAACGCCGGCCGCTTTGGCATCGGCAATAAAGCGTGGCACGCCGTACATGTGGATCGGGTTGAAGTAACCCATCAACACCAGCGGCGTCTCGGTATTGCCTTCACGGAACTCGCGAACCATTTGCAGGGTTTTCGCCAGGTTCTGCTTGGCACCCAGGGCGCGGATGTTGGCCAGCTGAATCGCCGGGCCATCGGCCATTGGATCGGTGAAGGGCATGCCCAACTCGATCACATCGGCACCGGCCGCGGGCAAACCTTTAAGGATCGCCAGGGACGTGTCGTAGCTCGGGTCGCCCGCGGTGACGAAGGTCACCAGGGCAGCGCGGTTCTGTTCCTTGAGTTCGGCAAAGCGCGTTTGCAGGCGGCTCATCAGTGTTTCTCCTGCTTTGATTGTTCCATATGGTGCATCACGGTTTGCATGTCTTTGTCGCCACGACCGGACAGGTTGACCACCATCAGGTGATCTTTCGGCAGGGTCGGTGCGCGTTTGAACACTTCGGCCAGGGCATGGGCGCTTTCCAGTGCAGGAATGATCCCTTCCAGGCGGCAGCATTTGTGGAACGCGTCGAGGGCTTCGTCGTCGGTCACCGAGGTGTACTGAACGCGGCCGATGTCATGCAACCACGCATGTTCCGGGCCGATACCCGGGTAGTCGAGGCCGGCGGAAATCGAATGGGCGTCGATGATCTGACCATCGTCATCCTGCAACAGGAAGGTGCGGTTGCCGTGCAGGACGCCCGGTACGCCGCCGTTCAGGCTGGCCGCGTGCTTGCCGGTTTCGATGCCGTAACCGGCAGCTTCTACACCAATGATCTCGACGCTCTTGTCGTCCAGGAACGGGTGAAACAGGCCCATGGCGTTGGAACCACCGCCGATGCACGCCACCAGGCTGTCCGGCAGACGGCCTTCCTGGGCTTGCAACTGATCGCGGGTTTCCTTGCCGATGACGGCCTGGAAGTCGCGAACCATCGCTGGATAAGGGTGCGGACCAGCGACAGTGCCGATCAGGTAGAAGGTGCTGTCGACGTTGGTCACCCAGTCACGCAGCGCTTCGTTCATTGCGTCTTTCAGGGTACCGGTGCCGGCGACCACCGGGATCACTTCAGCGCCCAGCAGCTTCATGCGGAACACGTTGGCTTGCTGACGTTCGATGTCAGTGGTGCCCATGTAGATCACGCAGTCCAGACCGAAACGCGCGGCCACGGTGGCAGTCGCCACGCCGTGCATGCCCGCGCCGGTTTCGGCGATGATGCGTTTCTTGCCCATGCGCCGCGCCAGCAGGATCTGGCCGATGCAGTTGTTGATCTTGTGCGCGCCGGTGTGGTTCAGCTCTTCGCGCTTGAGGTAAATCTTCGCGCCGCCGCAGAACTCGGTCAGGCGTTCGGCATAGTAAAGAGGACTTGGACGTCCGACATAGTCACGCTGGAAGTAGGCCAATTCTTCTTTGAATGCCGGATCTTCCTTGGCCGCTTCGTATTCGCGGGCCAGGTCGAGGATCAACGGCATCAGGGTTTCGGCGACGTAGCGGCCGCCGAACGCGCCAAACAGGCCGTTGGCGTCGGGGCCGTTGCGCAGATTAGTCTGAGTCATGGGTCGCTCCAGTGAATGCGTGAATGACAATGCGCTTAACTCTACCCCTGACGTCCCGACCTGAAAACCGATAAGATCGCCGCAACCTGTCAGGAAAACTCACAGATCCCATGAGCCACGACCTTCCCCCGTTAAACGCCCTTCGCGCCTTCGAAGCCACTGCCCGCCTGAACAGCGTCAGTCAGGCCGCCGAACAGCTGCACGTTACCCATGGTGCGGTCAGCCGACAGCTCAAGGTGCTCGAAGAACACCTCGGGGTCAGTCTGTTCATCAAGGACGGTCGCGGCCTTAAACTCACAGATGCCGGCATTCGATTGCGCGACGCCAGCGGCGAAGCGTTCGAGCGCTTACGCACGGTGTGTGCAGAACTGACGCAAAGCACCGCCGATGCGCCCTTCGTGCTCGGTTGCTCGGGAAGCTTGCTCGCACGCTGGTTTATTCCCCGCCTGGGACGGCTGAATGCGGACCTGCCAGACCTGCGCCTGCACTTGTCAGCCGGCGAAGGCGATCTCGATCCACGTCGGCCGGGGCTTGATGCATTGCTGGTGTTTGCGGAACCGCCATGGCCTGCAGACATGCAAGTCTATGAGTTGATCAGCGAGCGGATCGGTCCGGTCATGAGTCCGCGATTCGCGGGATACGAAAGGTTGCAAGGCGCGCCGGCCACAGCGCTGTTGAACGAACCGTTGTTACACACCACTTCGCGCCCCCAAGCGTGGCCGAGTTGGGCGCAGCAAAGCGGCCTCGACGCCAAGGCGTTGAAGTACGGTCAGGGATTTGAGCATTTGTATTACTTGCTGGAAGCCGCAGTGGCCGGCCTGGGAGTGGCGATTGCGCCGGAACCGCTGGTGGCCGAGGACGTGAAGGCCGGTCGCCTGGTTGCGCCATGGGGCTTCAGTGAAACCCCGGCGCAACTGGCGTTGTGGTTACCCAAGCGCGCCGCAGACGGGCGGGCTCGGCAACTGGCGCAGTGGCTCAAGAACGAACTGCACCGAGCGGATTAATCCCCGCGTTTGCACAGCAGGTAGGCCGCAAGCAGACCTAGCGCACCCACGGCAACACCGGCCGTCGTCCAAGGGTGTTCCTGGGCATAGTCCCGAGTTGCGATCCCGGTTTCACGGGTTTTGACTTTGACGTCTTCGTACGCATCGCTGAGCAGATGACGCGAATGTTTCAGCGCACTTTCAGCGTTGGCTTTCAGGGTCTTGAGGGTGCGACGCGACTCGTCCGATGCATCGTCTTTGAGGCTTTCCAACGATTTCAGCAGACTCTCGATTTCGGCTTCCATGCTTTGCAATGAGGCTTTACGTAATGAAGTGTTGGCCATGGTGGCTCTCCTGCATTGATTGAGTTGCGTGTGTTGGTTGGGACTTCAGGGGTTGGAGAAAGTGCAGTAAATCTGCACAGCCCTTTCGGATTGGCCGACGCCAGTAAGACGAAAAATCACTGCTAGGCTGTAATTCACACCCTGAGGAGATCGCCATGACTGACCATCACACCTACAAAAAAGTCGAACTGGTCGGCTCGTCCACCAGCAGCATTGAAGACGCCATCAATAACGCGCTGGCCGAAGCCAGCAAAAGCCTCAAGCACATGGAATGGTTTGAAGTGACCGAAACCCGCGGGCACATCAAGGACGGCAAGGCGGCGCACTTTCAGGTGACGCTCAAAGTCGGGTTCCGGATTGCCAGCAGCTGAGTTTGAGCTAGTCTTCTGAACTTGCGCGCTGGCCGAGTGCCATAGGGAATGGCAAAGCGCTACTTGTGTACATCCGGAAATGGCCGGATGACCCTTTTGATCCGACCAGGGAATGCGACCAATGAAGAAGTTTATGTTGGCAGTAGGTTTGTTAAGCCTTGCGGGTACAGCGCTTGCTGACGGCAAGTCGTGCGAAGAGCTAAAAGCCGAAATCGCCGCGAAGCTGGATGCCAAGGGCGTTTCTGGTTACTCGCTGGAAATTGTCGATAAAGGTGCCGCCGCTGGCGCGAAAGTTGTCGGCAAATGCGAAAAAGGCGCCAAGGAAATCGTCTACAAGCGCGGTTAATCCCGCACAGATGTGAAAAGCCGACGCAATGCGTCGGCTTTTTTATGCGCGTCTTTGCAGTTTCAGCCCTTCATGACCTGTGCCAGCAGTTCATAGGAGTGAACACGATCAGCGTGCTCATACAGGTCGCAGGTAAAAATCAGCTCGTCGGCTTGCGTCTGCTCAACCAGCACGTCCAGTTTGGCGCGGATTTTCTGCGGGCTGCCCACCATGGCCAATCCGAGGAAATCACTGACCGCTTCGCGTTCATGCGGCAGCCATAACCCGTCCATGGTTTTCACCGGCGGACGCTGCACCAGACTCTGCCCACGCATCAACGCGAGAATCCGCTGATAGACCGACGTCGCCAGGTAATCGGCCTGTTCATCGGTATCCGCCGCCACCAGCGGCACGCCGAGCATCACGTAGGGTTTATCCAGTACCGCTGAAGGCTTGAAGTGATTGCGGTAGACGCGAATCGCCTCATGCATGAAACGCGGGGCGAAATGAGAGGCGAAGGCGTAGGGCAAACCGCGCTCGCCGGCCAGTTGTGCGCTGAACAGGCTGGAGCCCAGCAACCAGACCGGGACGTTGGTGCCGGTGCCGGGCATGGCGATGATCCGCTGGTCCGGGGTGCGCGGGCCGAGGTAACGCATCAGTTCGGCCACGTCTTCCGGGAAGTCGTCGGCACTGCCGGAGCGTTCGCGGCGCAGCGCGCGGGCGGTCATTTGATCGGAACCGGGCGCGCGGCCCAGGCCAAGGTCAATACGCCCCGGATACAGACTTTCCAAGGTGCCGAACTGCTCGGCGATCACCAACGGCGCGTGGTTAGGCAGCATTACGCCACCCGAGCCGACGCGAATGGTCGAGGTGCCACCCGCCAGATAACCCAGCAAAACCGACGTCGCCGAGCTGGCGATGCCGTCCATGTTGTGGTGTTCGGCGACCCAGAAGCGGTTGTAGCCGAATTTTTCGACGTGTTGCGCCAGATCCAGAGAGTTGCGCAGCGACTGGGCCGCGCTGCCGTTTTCCCGCACGGGCACCAGATCAAGGGTCGAGAACTTGATGTCGGACAGTCGTTTCATAAACCTGCTTCTCCAATTGAGGTCGCAGGTTTTTTCTCGTAAACGAAAACCTGCCGAATCCGTAAGCGTGTTTCATCAATAAGGGCATATACCCGAGTTTCAATAGCCAAGGCAAAAAAACCTACGAAAACGGTAGGAATTAACCAGATCGGGTGAACTTTGCAACGCCGACTATCCTCAGAACCCTTAGCAACCGAAAACCACGAAGGCGCGACGCTCGTGCCCGGAACTTGAGGAGGCAGATATGGCTATTACGAAGAAAGCATCGGCTCATTGGGAAGGTGACCTGAAAACCGGCATCGGCTCGATATCCACTGAAACCGGCGTACTCAGAGAAGCACCTTACGGCTTCAAGGCGCGCTTCGAAGGCGGCAAGGGCACCAATCCGGAAGAGTTGATCGGCGCGGCTCATGCTGGCTGTTTCTCCATGGCGTTTTCAATGATTCTGGGCGATGCCGGTCTCAAGGCTGACAGCATCGATACTAATGCAGAAGTCACCCTGGACCAGGTGGACGGCGGTTTTGCGATCACGGCCGTGAAGTTGATCCTCAAGGCGAAAATCCCTGGGGCGACCCAGGCGCAATTCGAGGAACTGAGCAATAAAGCCAAAGAAGGCTGCCCGGTTTCCAAAGTGCTGAATGCGAAAATCAGTCTGGATGCAACGCTGCTCGGCTGAGTACAGCGTTTCGCAGTAACGGATAAAAGATCGCAGCTTCAAGCAGGCTGCGGTCTTTTTTTGCGCTCGGACAAAACCTGACCCGCGAAATTGTGGTCGAATAAATGACAGCAGTGAAAGCGCATTACCCTGCGCGCTGCTTCAAAGGAGCTTCAACCATGAAACGTTTTGCCTTGGCGGTTATCTGTTGCGCACTGGCCACATCGGCCCTTGCCGCACCGAAATCCTGTGAAGAATTGAAGGCCGAAATCGAAGCCAAGATTCAGGCCAACAACGTCTCGTCCTACACCCTGGAAATCGTCACCAACGAAGATGTACACGATCAGAACATGGTCGTAGGAACCTGCGGCGGCGGTACCAAGAAAATCATCTACCAGAAAAACGACCGCTGATTCGCCTCACAGGCAATAGGACTCACTGTCTTCAGCGACAATCTCGCGCTTGGCGTTGTACAGCCGGGCGCCGGGCGTGAACACGATTGACTGGCCGACCAGCACATAACGCTGGCCGGCTTCGAAATGATCGTACTTGATCGTCAGGTAGCACAGCCGTTCCGATGGACCGTCCATGACGCCCAAGCCGCCCCCACCGGGCACTTCAAAATCGAATCGAACGAGTAACACGTGGCTGCCGGGCGTGACCTGGAAAAAGCGCCCGTCATTCAACCGCTGCTTGTCCAGTCGCTCGGCCATCAACAACTTGTCGTTGGGGAATGGCACAGAGAAGTCGACCCAGGCCATCTGCGGATTGACCGGCGGCAATGGGCTCTGGCAGCCAGCAACAACACTGGCGGCGAGCAACAGCATTAACCTGCGCATGATGAATGTCCCAATGATTTGGTCATTCAGCATACCGCCGATCAGGTGTGTTGGCAGCCTGCCGGTGTGCCTTGACCTATCACTTTTCGCTGTTGGTTATAGAGCTTCGCCCATGGCCGAAAACCGATGTTCCCCGCTTGCAGCTGATAGCGCTCACCGGCGCTGAAGTCACTGAATTTCACGTTCAGCTGGCAGTCACGCCACAGCGGCTCGGCATCCGGGCCGATATTGGTCGGCTGGACCGCGAACTGGTAGCGCACCGTCAGCTCATGGCTACCGGGCTGCACCTGGAAATAGCGCTTGTCGCTGGAGGCTTTATCGTCGACTTCCACCGCTTGCAGTGCCGTGTCTTGCTGTTTTGATTCCAGATCAATCCACGCTTGCGCCGGATCGTGGTGAGGGAATCCGAATCCAGCACAGCCCGTCAGCAACAACAGGCCCCCCGTCAGCATCAACTTGTGCATAGCGCAGCTCCAGTCAGGCGGGATAGTCTTGCGGGCAGACTTTCCAGGGATGATTTTATTTTGATCAGGCCGTTTCCATGCCTTGGGTTACTTGATCGCGTTTTGCGCGTTTTGTTTCCGAGTGTGTTGCTTTTGTTACTCAACGGTTGCGCCACCGTCAGCTATTACGGTCAATTGGCCAGTGGCCAGCTGCAATTGCTGCGGGCCCGTGAGCCGGTTGCCGAGGTGGTTGCCGATTCCTCCCGCGATCAGAAACTTCGTGCGCACCTGGCCCAATCGCAAAAAGCCCGCACGTTCGCCAGTGAGCATCTGCACCTGCCGGACAACCAAAGCTATCGCCTGTATGCCGACATAGGCCGGCCGTACGTGGTCTGGAATGTCTTCGTCACCCCGGAATTCTCTCTCAAGCCGCAAAACCATTGCTTCCCGATCGCCGGCTGCGTCGCCTATCGCGGCTACTACAGCCAGAGCGCCGCCCGAGGCGAGGCCGCCATGCAGCGCCTGCAAGGTATGGACGTTTCGATTGGCGGTGTCGAGGCGTACTCGACGCTTGGCTGGTTCAACGATCCGATCATCAGCTCAATGATGGGTTGGGGCGACGAGCGGCTGGCGACCCTGATTTTCCATGAGCTGGCGCATCAACGTGTTTATGTGAAGGACGACACTGAATTCAACGAGTCTTTCGCCAGCTTCGTCGAGCAGGAAGGCACGCGCCAATGGCGTGCATCCCGCGGCCTGGCGCCGGACAACGGCGCACAGGTGCAGCGACGGGATCAATTCACGCAACTGGTGCTGGACACTCGCACGCGCCTTGAAACGCTCTACGCCCTGCCCTTGCCGGCGGACCAGATGCGCCAGCGCAAGGCCGCTGAGTTCGAGCGACTGCGCAGCGAATATCGGCAGTTACGTGACAGCCAATGGGCCGGGGACAGGCGTTACGACGCTTGGGTCAACGCACCGATGAACAATGCCAGGCTGTTGCCGTTTGGGTTGTATGACCAATGGGTGCCGGGGTTTGCGGCGTTGTTTCGGCAGGAGGGCGGGGATTGGGTGAGGTTTTATGCGGCGGTCGAGAAGCTGGGGGTGTTGCCGGTTGGGGAGCGTAAGGCGGCGTTGAAGGTTTTGGCAGAATCGAAAATTTCTGCCGGCTGAGCGGGCCTCTTCGCGAGCAGGCTCGCTCCCACAATTGACCGGTGTTCACAAATCCCATGTGGGAGCGAGCCTGCTCGCGATTGGCTTTGATCAGCGCTGCAAAAACGCCTGATGCATCTCATCCAGCGTTTCAAAGTGATAAGTCGGCGCTTCTGCACTCAACTCTTCGTGGCTACCAAACCCGTAACCCACAGCCGCTGCATCCAGCCCATTACTGCGCGCACCGATCAGGTCATGCTTACGATCACCGATCATCAGGGTATTGGCAGGATTCAGCCCCTCTTCAGCCATCAAATGCGCAATCAACTCAACCTTATTCGTCCGCGTCCCGTCCAGTTCACTGCCGTAAATCACCTTGAAGTGCTTGGCGAAGTCAAAGTGCCGGGCGATTTCGCGGGCGAACACCCAGGGTTTGGACGTCGCGATGTACAACTGACGCCCTTGCCCACCCAGCGTTTCCAGCAGCGGGGTGACGCCGTCGAACACGCGATTCTCGTAGAGGCCGGTGACTTTGAAGCGTTCGCGGTAGAAATTCACCGCCTCCCAGGCCTTGGGCTCATCAAAGTCGTAAAACTGCATGAACGCCTGCAACAATGGCGGGCCGATGAAGTGTTCGAGTTTGGTCAGGTCAGGCTCATCGATACCCAGTTTGCTCAGGGCGAACTGGATCGAACGCGTGATGCCCTCGCGCGGGTCGGTCAGGGTGCCATCGAGGTCGAATAAAACGGTTTGGTAATGCATGAGTAATCCTGGGCAATAACGGGACGAATCAGAGCTGGTCGTAACCTTCTGCCAGATGCAGATCCTTGAGCTTCGCGTAATTCGCCGCGCTGTAGGTGAAAAAGGCTTTTTCCTTGTCGGTCAGCGGGCGGATCTGTTTCACCGGGCTGCCCACATAGAGGAAGCCGCTTTCCAGGCGTTTGCCCGGCGGCACCAGGCTGCCAGCGCCGATGATCACGTCATCCTCGACCACCGCACCGTCCATGACGATGCTGCCCATGCCGATCAGCACCCGGCTGCCCACGCTGCACCCGTGCAGCATGACTTTGTGCGCGATGGTCACATCGTCGCCGATCAGCAACGGGAAGCCATCGGGATTGAACGGGCCGGCATGGGTGATGTGCAGCACGCACCCGTCCTGAACACTGGTACGCGCGCCGATGCGGATGCGGTGCATGTCGCCGCGGATCACTGTCAGCGGCCAGACAGAGCTGTCTTCGCCGATTTCAACGTCGCCGATTACCACCGCCGATCCGTCGACAAAAGCGCCTTTGCCCAGCAGCGGCGTGTGGTTCTGGTACTTGCGAAGGTTCACGATAGGGTTTCTCTCTGTTGCTGATAGCTGCGGTGAGCGTCGATTGTAATTAAGATGGCCGCATGTTTCTTCCAGCCAAGGTGCCAACCGTGAGCGTGAACAACCCTCTTCTGCAGTCCTACGACCTGCCGCCGTTCTCGGCGATCCGTGCCGAACACGTGCAACCGGCCATTGAACAGATCCTGGCTGACAACCGCGCCGCCATTATCGAGATCCTCAAGACCCAGGGCAAACAACCGACCTGGGCCGGCCTGGTGCTGGCGATGGACGAGCTCAATGATCGCCTGGGCGCCGCCTGGAGCCCGGTCAGCCACTTGAATGCCGTGTGCAACAGCGCCGAATTGCGTGAAGCCTACGAATCCTGCCTCCCAGCCTTGAGCGCCTATTCCACCGAGCTGGGCCAGAACCGCGAGCTGTTCGAAGCCTTCGAAGCCCTGGCCAACAGCCCGCAAGCTGCCGGTTTCGATGTGGCGCAGAAAACTATCCTGGAACACTCCCTGCGCGACTTCCGCCTGTCGGGTATTGATCTGCCGGAAGCCGAGCAAAAGCGTTACGCCGAAGTGCAGAGCAAGCTCTCGGAACTGGGCAGCCGTTTCTCCAACCAACTGCTCGACGCCACTCAGGCCTGGACCAAACACGTCACCGATGAAGCCACTCTCGCCGGCCTGACCGATTCGTCCAAGGCACAAATGGCTGCCGCCGCACAGGCCAAGGGCCTCGAAGGCTTTCTGATCACCCTCGAATTCCCGAGCTACTACGCGGTGATGACCTACGCCCACGACCGTGCCCTGCGTGAAGAAGTCTACGCAGCCTACTGCACCCGTGCGTCGGACCAGGGCCCAAATGCCGGTCAGAACGACAACGGCCCGGTCATGGAAGAAATCCTCGACCTGCGTCAGGAACTGGCCAGGCTGCTCGGCTTCTCCAGCTTCTCCGAACTGAGCCTGGCCACCAAAATGGCCGAGTCCAGCGATCAGGTGCTCAGCTTCCTGCGCGACCTGGCCAAGCGCAGCAAGCCGTTTGCCGCGCACGACCTGGAACAGCTCAAAGCCTACGCCGCCGAACAAGGCTGCCCGGACCTGCAAAGCTGGGACAGCGGTTTCTACGGCGAAAAACTTCGCGAGCAGCGTTACAGCGTTGCCCAGGAAGCGCTTCGCGCCTACTTCCCGATCGACAAAGTGTTGGGCGGCCTGTTCGCCATCGTGCAGCGTCTGTACGGCATTGAGATTGCCGAACAGAAAGGCTTCGACACCTGGCACCCGGACGTTCGCCTGTTCGAAATCAAGGAAAACGGCCAGCACGTCGGCCGCTTCTTCTTCGACCTCTATGCCCGCGCCAACAAGCGCGGTGGTGCGTGGATGGACGGCGCCCGTGACCGTCGCCGCACCGCTGAAGGTGTATTGCAAAACCCGGTGGCCAACCTGGTGTGCAACTTCACCCCGGCCGACAGCGGCAAGCCTGCGCTGCTGACCCATGATGAAGTCACCACCCTGTTCCACGAGTTCGGCCACGGCCTGCATCACCTGCTGACCCGCGTCGAACACGCCGGTGTCTCCGGCATCAACGGCGTGGCCTGGGATGCGGTCGAGCTGCCTAGTCAATTCATGGAGAACTGGTGCTGGGAGCCGGAAGGCCTGGCGCTGATCTCCGGTCACTACGAAACCGGCGAGCCACTGCCTCAGGACCTGCTGCAGAAAATGCTCGCGGCGAAAAACTTCCAGTCCGGGCTGATGATGGTGCGCCAGCTGGAGTTCTCGCTGTTCGACTTCGAACTGCACGCCACCCACGGCGATGGCCGTAGCGTGGCGCAGGTGCTCGAAGGCGTGCGCGACGAGGTGTCGGTCATGCGTCCACCGGCCTACAACCGCTTCCCGAACAGCTTTGCGCACATTTTCGCCGGTGGTTACGCGGCGGGTTACTACAGCTACAAATGGGCGGAAGTGCTGTCGGCCGATGCCTTCTCGAAATTTGAGGAAGACGGCGTGCTCAATGCCGAGACCGGCCGTGCGTTCCGCGAAGCCATCCTGGCGCGCGGTGGTTCCCAGGAGCCGATGGTGCTGTTCGTCGACTTCCGTGGTCGTGCGCCCTCGATTGACGCACTCTTGCGCCACAGCGGCCTGAGTGAGGACGCGGCAGCATGAGTGAGGGACCTGTGATTACCAAAAAACGCTTTATCGCCGGGGCGGTCTGCCCGGCATGCAGCGAGCCGGACAAGCTGATGATGTGGAACGAAGACGAGGTCCCGCACCGCGAGTGCGTGGCCTGCGGTTATTCCGACACATTGAATGAACAAGGTCTGTCCGTGCCCAAGGAATTGGGTACAAGGGTAAATACCTCGGCGCTGAAAGTACCGGACGCCAAGGTTCAGGCCGTGCAGTTTTTCCCGAACCCCAAGCTGAAGAAAAAACCTGACGAGCAACACTGATCGACCACCCATTTGCGCCTCTTCAGGAGGCGCAAGTTGATGTCTTTCCGGAACTTGCCGCTATTCGACGTGAGCGGATTTGAACCAACTCTTCATCGAGCACGCGGCGAACGGGCTGGTGCTGCAATCGCCGTTGGCCAATGCGGTGCGCAGCTTGTCGACGTCAGCCTGCATCATGTAACGCACGCCATCCTTGAAATGAGTACTGTCGCCAAAGCCGCCTTGAGTCATTTCGCTCAGCGCGTCTTCCTTGCTCCAGCCCTGGATCACGACCCGGTACATGGCCGCCATCAACCCCGTACGATCCGACCCGTGCTTGCAATGCATCAGCACCGGGCCGTGGGACTCGGCCGTCTGAATGGCACGAAGGGCCTTGAGTACGTCTGCGTCATCCACGTGATTGGTGCGGTAGGGCAACTGGACCTGGGTAACCCCTGGTGTCGACAGCCAGGTTTTATCCGACTCGGGCAGGAAATTGATCACGGTTCCTACCTTCAGCTTTTCCAGCAATGGAAGGGCTCCGCTGTCAGGCAAAGCGCTGCGGTAGAGCGTCGGGGACATTCGAAAGAGGTTGTATTGCACCTCGACCGATTGAGCCCACTCAGGCGGACGGGGAGAAGCGCTGTCATCCGCATGGGCCAGGGTCAGGTTGAAAAATGCGGCCATCGACAATAGAAACGTCGCAGGCAAGAGGCGCAGTCGGGACATGCTCGGACAACCCTGTTGAATAAGTACTGCATAGCTTCTGCTCTGAGCAGTCAAAGGCCTGTGAGCCATCCGTCAAAGAATTGTGAATTGGACGGCGGCCCCCAGTTTCTTCTTATTATTTCACTCATAAAAAACGACACGGATAAGTTCCGCATCGTTTTATGAATAATCATTGATTGCAGAAGTTGAGCTGCAATCAAGGATTAATAATCTTTGCATACGCCTTCGCCAACGCAATCAAAACAACTTTGTCTTGCGCGTCGATTGCACCGTTCCCGTTGACGTCAGGGATGTTGCCCATGGTAAAGGTGACGCCGCCATCCTTCGACACGGCCTCACGGGTGCTGGTATCCAGCAGCGTGTAGGTTAGCGCACGGTTTTCAGGATCATAACCTTCTTCCTTTAGCGCAAACTGCATGGAAACCCGAACTTCTTTTGGACTAACGATAGAAGGCGCCTGTAATTGTAAAAACACGCCGCGCTGATTGTAGCCTGACATTTATTAAATCCTTTTAATAGTGAGAACACGACAACTTCGTGTGCAGAGAAGAATACTGACAACAGCGAATAAAGTGCCACGCACTTTATGTTTCTCATAATGACGAGGTTCGAAAGTTGTCAGGTGCCGAACGGCACTGGCCGATGGCGTCAAGGCCGTATACTGTATGCACATACAGCTAAAGGATCTTGTCGATGGCTACCCCTTTGCCACCTCGCGGTCGTGGCACCGCCACCAACCCGCACAACCGCTTCGCGCCGAATCGTTCGGTGGTCGAGGATGACGGCTGGTATCAGGAAGCGCCGATCACCCAAGGCACCGAGGTGCGCATCGAAACGGCGAAAACCATCATCACCCGCAACAACTCGCCGGACTTGCCCTTCGATCGCTCGATCAATCCCTATCGCGGCTGCGAGCATGGCTGCATCTATTGCTATGCGCGGCCCAGTCACGCCTATTGGGACATGTCCCCGGGGCTGGATTTCGAAACCAAATTGATTGCCAAGACCAACGCCGCCGATGTGCTGGAAGAACAGCTGAGCAAACGCGGCTATCAATGTGCGCCGATCAACCTCGGTTCCAACACCGATCCGTATCAGCCCATCGAGCGCGAGCACAAAATCACCCGTCAAACCCTCGAAGTGCTGCTGCGCTACCGTCATCCGGTGACGATCATCACCAAAGGCTCGCTGATTCTTCGTGACCTGGACCTGCTGGCCGAACTCGCCCGGCAACGACTGGTAGCGGTGATGATCAGCCTCACCACCCTGGATGACGAACTCAAACGCATCCTCGAACCGCGTGCTGCCGCCCCCAAGGCCCGGTTGCGGGCGATCCGCGTGATGCGCGAAGCGGGTATTCCGGTTGGCGTGTTGTGCTCGCCGATGATTCCAATGATCAACGACAGCGAACTCGAGAGCCTGCTGACCGAAGCCCATGCTGCCGGCGCGCAAAGTGCGGCTTATATGATGTTGCGCCTGCCACTGGAAGTTGCGCCGCTGTTTGAAGAATGGCTCGCGGCCCACTATCCGCAGCGTGCCGCCCATGTGTTGAGCCTGATTCGCCAGAGCCGTGGCGGCGAACTCTATGACAGCCGGTTTGGTGCCCGGATGCGCGGCGAAGGGCCATTTGCCGACCTGTTGGCGCAACGCTTCGCCAAGACCATCAAACGCCTGGGGCTCAATCGTCGGGAAGGTTTCGATCTGGACTGTGAAGCCTTCTGTCCGCCGGGTCGCCAGATGTCATTGATTTGAGGACAATTGGCCTATGGTTGAATAGTGGGAAACGTACGGTGCATTCAGGCTGGTCACGTTTTTTGTGACCTGGAACACGCGTTCTAGAGCGTTTTATTCAGTTTGAGTTAAGTTTCGGCCGCTACCTTGTTCATCGAGTGACTGACGGGTCGGATTTTTCGACCTGGATGTTTTTTAAACAGCCACTGGCTTCACACCGGACAAAACGGGACACTTCCCTGACTCCGCCTATGAGGATGAATTCATGAGTGACAAGGATAAACAGCCGTTGGCTGCGTCGGCTTCAGCCCAACCCGAGGCGGAAACCGCCGATGCAGCGCTGCAGCATATCGTTGACGGCTTTTTGCATTTTCATCACGAGGTCTTTCCGCAGCAGGAAGAGCTCTTCAAGAAACTCGCCACGGCCCAAAGCCCCCGGGCGATGTTTATCGCCTGCGCCGACTCGCGCATCGTTCCTGAACTGATCACCCAAAGCGCCCCCGGCGATCTGTTCGTGACCCGTAACGTCGGCAACGTCGTGCCGCCTTACGGACAAATGAATGGCGGTGTGTCCACCGCCATCGAGTACGCGGTCCTGGCCCTCGGCGTGCAACACATCATCATTTGCGGGCACTCCGACTGCGGCGCAATGCGCGCGGTACTCAATCCGCAAAGCCTGGAAAAGATGCCGACGGTCAAAGCCTGGCTGCGTCATGCCGAAGTGGCGAAAACCATGGTCCAGGAAAACTGCCATTGCGCTGACGAAAACGAAAGCATGCACATCCTCACCGAAGAGAATGTGATCGCTCAGCTACAGCATTTACGCACGCATCCATCGGTGGCCTCGCGCATGGCCAACGGTCAGCTGTTTATCCATGGTTGGGTCTACAGCATCGAAACCAGCGAAATCAAAGCGTACGACGCGGACCAGGGGTGTTTCCTGCCGCTCGATGGCAGCCATCCGATTCCGGTGGCAACGCCCAAAGCGCGTTTCTAACACCTCCTAAATCCCCGTGTGGTTGAGTCGAGGCTGCTGATCCTGCAGCCCGGCTTCGCCATGCCTGAAAAATGTCGGGAGCTTCAATATGCGTGCTGCGCAACTGAAAGCTGTATTGCCACGGGAGCTGCTGGCCTCGGTGGTTGTGTTTCTGGTCGCCCTGCCCCTATGCATGGGCATCGCCATCGCTTCGGGGTTGCCGCCCGCCAAGGGCTTGATCACCGGAATCATCGGCGGTCTGGTCGTGGGCTGGCTGGCGGGTTCGCCGCTGCAAGTCAGCGGCCCGGCGGCGGGCTTGGCGGTTCTGGTGTTCGAACTGGTGCGCCAGCATGGCGTCGCCATGCTCGGGCCCATCCTGCTGCTGGCGGGATTTCTGCAATTAGTGGCCGGGCGCCTGAAGCTCGGCTGCTGGTTTCGGGTCACGGCTCCAGCGGTGGTATACGGCATGCTCGCCGGGATTGGCGTGCTGATCGTACTGTCGCAGGTGCACGTCATGCTCGACGGGGTGCCCAAGCCTTCCGGGCTGGATAACCTGGCAGCCTTTCCAGCCGCAGTGATGCACGCCCTGCCGTCGCTCGGCTGGCAAGCCGGATTGCTCGGGCTGTCGACGATGGCGGTGATGTGGCTGTGGGAAAGATTCCGGCCTCATTCGTTGCGCTTCGTTCCGGGTGCGCTGCTGGGCGTAGGACTGGCGACCGTCGCCAGCCTGTTGCTCGCACTGCAGGTCAAACGCGTGGAAGTCCCTGCCAACCTGGCCGAAGCCATCGATTGGCTGAAACCCGCTGACTTGCTCAATCTGGCGGACCCGACGTTGTTGGTCGCCGCGTTCGCCGTGGCGTTTATCGCCAGCGCCGAAACCCTGCTATCCGCCGCTGCGGTAGACCGCATGCACAGCGGCCAGCGATCCGACTTCGACCGGGAATTGTCGGCGCAAGGCGTGGGCAACATGCTCTGCGGTCTATTGGGCGCATTGCCGATGACGGGCGTGATCGTGCGCAGTTCGGCCAACGTCCAGGCCGGCGCCACCACGCGGCTGTCGGCGATCTTCCACGGTCTTTGGCTGCTGGCGTTCGTGTTGTTGCTGTCGAGCGTGCTGCAGAGCATTCCGGTGGCGAGCCTGGCGGGTGTGCTGGTTTACACCGGCTTCAAACTGGTCGATCTCAAGGCCTTTCGCGGCCTGGGCCGATATGGCCGGATGCCGATGTTCACTTACGCGGCGACTGCGCTGGCGATCATCTTTACGGACTTGCTCACGGGGGTGTTGATTGGCTTCGGCCTGACGCTGGCCAAACTGGCCTGGAAGGCTTCACGGCTGAAAATCAGCCTGATCGATCTGCCGGCGGAGGGCGAAATGGAGTTGCGGCTGACCGGCGCAGCGACCTTTCTCAAGGTACCGGCGCTGACCCAGGTGCTGGGCACCATTCCCGCCGGTGCGACGGTGCATGTGCCGCTCAATAACCTGAGCTACATCGATCACTCGTGCCTGGAGTTGCTGGAGGAATGGGGCCGGGCGAATGCGGCCAAGGGTTCGACGCTGCTGATTGAGGCGCGGGGATTGAAGCGTAGGTTGGAAGGGCGGTTGCGGACTACATCCGGCGTAGGCTCGGCTGCATAGAAAACAATGTGGGAGCGAGCCTGCTCGCTCCCACAGGGGGACAGTGTTGACTCTAAAGGATCAAGCCGCCGGCTGATCCAGCTCCAGGCCGACGCCCAGACGGCGCGACATGCACGGCCAGCGTTTCCATGCGGCGCCGGTGTCCGGGCTGCTGAGTTTCTCGCGGTACGCTTCCACCGATTCCAATGCAAAGCTCTGGTCGTCGAGCATCTCGTCCAGGGCGTGATGCACCACTTCATCCAGTTGGTTGGCAAACACCTCACCGATCAATTGGTGGGCAATCAGGTTGGCAACAGTCATGTCCAAGGGGATCAATGGCTGGCCCAGATGCTTGATGTACAGGTCGTTGACCTCTTCGACAAAACGGTGCGCCAGATAGGCTTCGTCCAGCAGGCTGTCGAGCCCGATATGCCCCGCCATGATTGTCGGCGGCTGAAGGAAGTACTGTTCGGCAATTTTCAGCACCGGTTTGATCTGCGACTCGATACCGGCTTCCCTGGCCACTTCATTGGCTGCTTCCAGCAGATCAGGTACTTCGTCGATGTAGGCAGCGACAAAACGTGTCAGCACGCCATTGGCGTCCGCCTCCGGCAATTGGATCGAAGGGTGTAGATGAGGCAGTTTGCTTTCCAGCTGACGCGTCAGCAGGCCGGTCTCGGCTTCATGTGTTTGGGCTTTTTGGATCTGCTCGCGCAATGCGGCGGTGTTCATGAAAACTCCAGGAAACAAAGGCAATGAAATAGGGAAGACATAACTTAGCTGCCTTATGAAAAATGCTAAGACGCATTTGTCATAATTGTTTCATCCTTGAGACGCCTCCGTTATATCGATTTGCCACCACTCGTCTGCATCCTTCTCCATTCGGGACCTTGAACGCAAGTTTCAGCTGTTTCAGATCATTTACGCCATCACATTGCGAGGTCGCAGTCGCTGTCTATACTCGGGTTGGAAATGGAGTTAGCTGATGACGCCCGACTGCACACGCAGCAAGGCCCGGCGATTCAAGTTCGTAGTCTGAAAAAGCCGCTCCCTTGCCGCAGGTGAAAGCCGGCGGGATAACAAGAACGATAAGGGGAACCCGCAATGATGCGACATCCACACGTCTGGATGGGCCTCCTGTTGTGGTCGATTTTCAGTCAGGCGCAAGCCGCCTGGACTGTGAATATGGCGCCGGGAGCGACTGAAATCAGTCACGCAGTATTTGACCTGCACATGACCATTTTCTGGATCTGTGTAGTGATCGGCATCATCGTCTTCGGCGCCATGTTCTGGTCGATGATGGTCCACCGCCGCTCGACCGGGCAGGTGGCCGCAAAATTTCATGAAAGCACTACCGTCGAAATCCTCTGGACCATCGTGCCCTTCCTGATCCTGGTGGCCATGGCGGTTCCTGCGACGGCCACCCTGATCAAGATGTATGACGCCAGTGAGCCGGATATCGACATCCAGGTCACCGGTTATCAGTGGAAGTGGCACTACAAGTACCTGGGCCAGGACGTCGAGTTCTTCAGCAACCTGACCACCCCCGCCGACCAGATCCACAACAAGGAAACCAAGGGCGAGCACTACTTGCTCGAGGTCGACAAGCCGCTGGTGTTGCCGATTGGCGCGAAGGTGCGCTTCCTGGTGACCTCCGCCGACGTCATCCACTCCTGGTGGGTCCCGGCCTTCGCGGTCAAGCGCGATGCGATCCCGGGGTTCGTCAACGAAGCCTGGACCCGTATCGACAAGCCCGGCATCTACCGTGGCCAATGCGCCGAGCTGTGCGGCAAGGACCACGGTTTCATGCCGATTGTGGTCGAGGTCAAGGAAAAGGCCGATTACGAAAAATGGCTCGCCGACCGCAAGGCTGAAGCCCTGCAACTCAAGGAGCTGACCAGCAAGGAATGGACCCTCGACGAGCTCAAGGAACGCGGCGACAAGATCTATCACACCACCTGCGTCGCCTGTCACCAGGCCGAAGGCCAGGGCCTGCCGCCGATGTTCCCGGCGCTCAAGGGCTCGAAAATCGCCACCGGACCGAAAGAAGGTCACCTGAGCCTGGTTTTCCACGGCAAACCCGGCACCGCCATGGCGGCGTTCGGCAAGCAGCTCTCGGAAGTCGATATCGCGGCGGTCGTGACCTACGAACGTAACGCCTGGGGCAACAACAAAGGCGACATGGTCACTCCTAAAGAAGTACTGGAGCTGAAACAGGCGGAAAGCAAATGACCCGGTCTATTGCGCGTGTAAGGAACCGGTCGGGGCAGCGCGCCCCGGCTTGCCCAGCCCATCTGTTTGCAGGAGACAGGCCATGAGCGCTGTTATCGATGACCACGGTCACGCCGACCACGCCCACGGCCCCGCCAAAGGCCTGATGCGGTGGGTGCTGACCACCAACCACAAAGACATCGGCACGCTGTACCTGTGGTTTGCGTTTTCCATGTTCCTGCTGGGCGGCTCGTTCGCGATGGTGATTCGCGCCGAACTGTTCCAGCCGGGGCTGCAAATCGTCGAGCCGGCGTTCTTCAACCAGATGACCACCATGCACGGCCTGGTGATGGTGTTCGGTGCGGTGATGCCGGCCTTCGTCGGCCTCGCCAACTGGATGATCCCGTTGATGATCGGGGCGCCGGACATGGCCCTGCCACGGATGAACAACTTCAGCTTCTGGCTGTTGCCAGCGGCGTTCATCCTGTTGGTGTCGACCCTGTTCACCCCCGGTGGCGGCCCGAACTTCGGCTGGACGTTCTACGCCCCGCTGTCGACGACCTACGCGCCGGAAAGCGTGACGTTCTTCATCTTCGCCATCCACTTGATGGGGATCAGTTCGATCATGGGTGCGATCAACGTGATCGCGACCATCCTCAACCTGCGCGCCCCCGGCATGACGCTGATGAAAATGCCGCTGTTCGTCTGGACCTGGCTGATCACCGCGTTCCTGCTGATCGCGGTGATGCCGGTACTGGCCGGGTGCGTGACGATGATGCTGATGGACATCCACTTCGGCACCAGTTTCTTCAGTGCCGCCGGTGGCGGTGACCCGGTGCTGTTCCAGCACGTGTTCTGGTTCTTCGGCCACCCCGAGGTGTACATCATGATCCTGCCGGCCTTCGGTGCCGTCAGCTCGATCATCCCGACCTTCTCGCGCAAGCCGCTGTTCGGCTACACCTCGATGGTCTATGCGACGGCGAGCATCGCGTTCCTGTCGTTCATCGTCTGGGCGCACCACATGTTCGTGGTCGGCATTCCGCTGGTGGGCGAGCTGTTCTTCATGTACGCCACGCTGCTGATCGCGGTGCCGACCGGGGTGAAGGTGTTCAACTGGGCCAGCACCATGTGGCAAGGCTCGCTGACCTTCGAGACGCCGATGCTGTTTGCGGTGGCGTTCGTGATCCTGTTCTCCATTGGTGGTTTCTCCGGATTGATGCTGGCCATCGCCCCGGCAGACTTCCAGTACCAGGACACCTACTTCGTGGTCGCGCACTTCCACTATGTACTGGTGCCAGGGGCGATCTTCGGGATCTTCGCCTCGGCCTATTACTGGATGCCGAAATGGACCGGCCACATGTACGACGAAACCCTCGGCAAGCTGCACTTCTGGCTCTCGTTCATCGGCATGAACATGGCGTTCTTCCCGATGCACTTCGTGGGCCTGGCGGGCATGCCGCGGCGGATTCCGGACTACAACCTGCAGTTCGCCGACTTCAACATGGTGTCGTCGATTGGCGCGTTCATGTTTGGCACCACGCAGCTGTTCTTCCTGTTCATCGTGATCAAGACCATTCGCGGCGGCCCGCCAGCACCGGCCAAACCGTGGGATGGCGCGGAAGGCCTGGAGTGGAGCATTCCGTCACCGGCGCCGTATCACACCTTCACCACGCCGCCGGAAGTGAAATGAACGCGCAACCCTATGTGGGAGCGAGCCTGCTCGCGAAGAACGATGACGCGGTCTGTCTGTTAAACCGTGGCGTCTGCTTCGCGAGCAGGCTCGCTCCCACAGGGATCTTGGTAGGGGTTGGAAACCATGGCTGACTCGATTTCGATGAAAAAACTGGTCACCCGCCTGTTGCTGGTGGTGGTGGCGATGTTTGTCTTCGGGTTTGCCCTGGTGCCGATCTACGACGTGATGTGCAAGGCGTTCGGCATTAACGGCAAGACTGCCGGGCAGTACGAGGGCGAGCAAACGGTCGACACTTCGCGGCAAGTGCGCGTGCAGTTCCTGTCGACCAACACCGCTGACATGCCTTGGGATTTCTATCCCAAGAGTGAAGAGCTGACGGCCCATCCGGGGGCGGTGAACGAGATGATTTTCATCGCGCACAACCCGACCGACAAGCCGATGAGCGCCCAGGCCGTGCCGAGCATCGCGCCCAGCACCGCAGCGGCGTACTTCCACAAGACCGAATGTTTTTGTTTTACCCAGCAAGTGCTGCAGCCCGGTCAACGGATCGAGATGCCGGTACGTTTCATCGTTGACCGTGACATGCCCAAGGATGTGAAGCACCTGACGCTGTCTTACACGCTGTTCGATATCACCGCACGCCATCCACCCGTGGCGGTTGCCGCCAGTACCGGTGGCTAGGCGCTAATGCGTGCCCGATAAGGAGAACAATAAATGGCAACTCATGAACACTATTACGTACCGGCCCAGAGCAAATGGCCGATCATCGCCACGTTCGGCATGCTCATCACCGTGTTCGGCCTGGCCACCTGGTTCAACGACCTGAAAGCTGCACGGCCGGAATCCCACGGCCCGTTGATCTTTTTCGTAGGCGGCCTGTTGCTGGCGTACATGCTGTTCGGCTGGTTCGGCACGGTGATCAAGGAAGGTCGCGCGGGGTTGTACAGCGCGCAGATGGACCGCTCGTTCCGCTGGGGCATGAGCTGGTTCATCTTCTCGGAAGTGATGTTCTTCATCGCCTTCTTCGGTGCGCTGTTTTATGTACGGCACATCTCAGGCCCCGCACTCGGCGGCGAAGGCCCGAAAGGCATCGCCCACATGCTCTGGCCGAACTTCCAGTTCACCTGGCCGTTGCTGCACACCCCGGACCCGAAACTGTTCCCGCCGCCCAAGGAAGTCATCAGCCCGTGGGGCCTGCCGCTGCTCAATACCATTTTGCTGGTGAGCTCCAGCGTCACGGTGACCATCGCCCACCACGCCTTGAAAAAGGGTCATCGCGGCGCGCTGAAAATCTGGCTGGCGATCACCGTGTTGCTGGGCTGTGGTTTCCTCGGGTTCCAGGCTGAAGAGTACATGCATGCCTACCACGAACTGGGCCTGACCCTGGGTTCGGGCATCTACGGTGCGACGTTCTTCATGCTCACCGGTTTCCACGGCGCCCACGTGACCATCGGCACGATCATCCTGTTTGTGATGCTGATGCGGATCATGCGCGGGCACTTCGATAACGAACACCAGTTCGGTTTCGAGGCGGCGAGTTGGTATTGGCACTTCGTGGACGTGGTGTGGATCGGGTTGTTCGTTTTCGTCTACGTGCTCTGAGCCATTACCAAGGCGCCGTAGAGACCAACTGGCCGCTGTAGAAACCCCAGGCGATCAAGCCGACAGTGGTGGCGGCCAGGGCAACACGAACACTCAAGGCAATGACGAGGCGGTTTGAGCTGCTGTCGTCCTTGACCAGAAAAAACAGGCCGCTGAACAGGCTGACAACCGTGGCAATCAGCATCAGGACGATGGCTGCTTTGAGCATGGTGAGACTCCGGGGGAAAGGCGATGCACTTGAGTATAGCTATCGCGACTCACGACTTTTTGGCCACGCCATGAAGCGCTTCCGGCCGGGCATCGTGCCGACACTGGTGGTCGCCCTGTTGCTGCCGCTGCTGGTGTCGCTCGGGTTCTGGCAACTGAGCCGGGGCGCAGAGAAAAGCGCACTGCTGCAAAGCTATGCCGAACGCCGTGCCGCCGAACCGATGGCCAGCACCGAACTGCAACACACCGAAGACCCGGCCTTCCGCCGCGTTCATCTGCACGGCCAGTTCGACGCCGCGCACAGCCTGTTGCTGGACAACCGCCAGCGCGACGGCAAGGTCGGCGTCGAGCTGCTGCAACCGTTTCAGGACCAGGCGACCGGGCTCTGGTTGCTGGTCAATCGCGGCTGGTTGCCCTGGCCGGACCGGCGCACACCGCCGCATTTCACCACGCCAACTCAAGCGTTGAGCCTGGACGCCTGGGTCTACGTTTCCCCCGGCGCGACCTTTCAATTACACGCCGATCCGAACGCCAGCACCTGGCCTGAATTAGTCACCGCCGTCGAGCCGTCGAAGCTCTGGACGGCGCTGGGTCGTGAAGGGTTTGCCTACGAATTACGCGCAGAAACGGGTCCCGCGACGTATCAGGCCGATTGGCCCGTCGTCGCCATGGGCCCGGAAAAACACATCGCTTATGCCGTGCAGTGGTTTGCCATGTCGCTTGCCCTGTTCGGCCTCTATCTCTATCTCGGTTGGCACAACGCAAAGGAGAAACACCATGGGAGCGGCCATGAATCCACCCAGCATGTCTGAGGCGAAAACGCCGGCGAGTCGACGCAAGGGGCGCTTGCAGCTGCTGCTGATTCTGCTCGGGGTCATCGGTCCGATGATCCTCGCCACCGGCATGTACAAACTGCAGTTCTGGGTACCGGACGGGCGCAGCTATCACGGCGAACTGATCGGCAATGGCCAGACCCGCGCCGACCTCGGGGTGCAGGCCCAGGAGGATCGCTGGCAGATGCTGGTGACTGCGCCGAAGGATTGCTCGGTGGATTGCCAGCAACTGGTGTACCTGGCGCGGCAGATTCAGATCGGCCTCGGCCGCGACGCCTCCCGCGCCAGCCATGCACTGGCCGCCGCACAACCGCTGACAGCTCACTATGAAGCCAAGCTGACCCGCGAGTACCCGCAACTGCAACGCTACCCAATGGACCTGACGACTTTCAGCAAGACCACGGGTGATAAGACCGTGCCGCAGCTGTGGATCATCGACCCGCACGGCAATCTGGTGCTGCGCTACGACCCGACGGTGAAGGGTAAGGACCTGCTCAACGACCTGCGTCATCTGCTGAAACTGTCGAACATCGGATAAGGGCATCGTCATGGCCAAACCTGGATTTCGCCTCGCGCTGTTTGCCACCTTGCTGGCACTGATTGTGGTGCTGCTCGGCGCCTACACCCGCCTGACCCACGCCGGCCTCGGTTGCCCGGACTGGCCGGGTTGCTACGGTTTTATCAGCGTGCCGAAAAGCGAAGCCCAACTGGCCCATGCCGAGCTGCATTTTCCCGATACGCCGGTGGTGGCCCACAAGGGCTGGAACGAGATGATCCACCGCTACTTTGCCGGCACGCTGGGGATGCTGATCGCGGTCCTGGCGGGACGCGCCTGGGTGCATCGTCGTCATCCGGGGCAACCGGTGAAGTTGCCGCTGTTTCTGCTGGCGGTGGTGTTCGCCCAGGCCGCTTTCGGCATGTGGACGGTGACGCTCAAGCTCTGGCCGCAGGTGGTGACCGGGCATCTGCTCGGCGGCTTTGCCACGCTGAGCCTGCTGTTTCTACTGACGTTGAGGTTGTCCGGCGTGTTGCCGGCGCTGACGGTGCCACGACGTTTGCAGTATTGGGCGACGGCCGGGTTGCTGTTGGTGATCCTGCAAATAGCCCTCGGCGGTTGGGTCAGTTCCAACTATGCCGCCGTGGCCTGCATCGATTTCCCGACCTGCCATGGACAGTGGATTCCGCCGGCTGATTTCGCCAACGGCTTCCATCTGACTCAGCACATCGGACCGAATTATCTCGGCGGGCAACTGGACAGCGACGCGCGCACGGCGATTCATTTGACTCACCGTATCGGCGCGCTGCTGGTCACGCTCGTACTGCTCGGGCTCGCCTGGCAGCTGAAAGTCGTCGGCATGACACGCCTCGCGGGGCTGGTGCTGGTCGCCCTCGCCTCACAAATCACCCTCGGTATCAGCAACGTGCTGTTCCACCTGCCGCTGCCCGTGGCCGTCGCCCACAACGCCGGCGGCGCGGCACTGTTGCTGACGATGGTGCTGGTCAATTATCACGCGCGAACCAGCCTGGTTCGGGTCAAGCAGCAATCCCCTGCGCGCTGGCGGTTCAGCCCGCGTAAACACTCGGCCGGGCCCATAACAATAAAAGGAGAGATGCCATGGCGACTCTGATCGGCGAACGTCACAGTCAGGCAATCTGGCGCGACTATCTGGAGCTGACCAAGCCGAAAGTGGTGGTGCTGATGCTCATCACCTCGCTGGTCGGCATGTTCCTCGCGACCCGCGCCGGGGTGCCGTGGACGGTACTGGTGTTCGGCAACCTGGGGATCGCCCTGTGTGCCGGCGGTGCGGCGGCAGTCAACCATGTGGTGGACCGGCGCATCGATGCGGTGATGGCCCGCACGCACAAACGGCCGTTGGCCGAAGGCCGGGTGTCACCGGCGGCGGCGCTGACGTTTGCCTTGGTATTGGCCGTGCTGGGCCAAGCCGTGCTGCTCGCGTTCACCAATGCGCTGACCGCATGGCTGACCCTGGCTTCGCTGCTCGGCTATGCGGTGGTCTACACCGGGTTCCTGAAACGTGCGACGCCGCAGAACATCGTCATCGGCGGCCTGGCCGGGGCTGCCCCGCCACTGCTTGGCTGGACCGCTGCAACCGGGCATGTCAGCGCCGAACCCCTGCTGCTGGTGCTGATCATCTTCGCCTGGACCCCGCCGCATTTCTGGGCCCTGGCGATTCACCGCAAGGAGGAATACGCCAAGGCTGATATTCCGATGCTGCCGGTGACCCACGGTGAGCACTACACCAAGGTTCATATCCTGCTTTACACCTTCGCGTTGCTGGCCGTCAGCCTGATGCCCTACGTGATCCACATGAGCGGCATGCTCTACCTGATTTGCGCGCTGGGGCTGGGCGCCAGGTTTCTGCAATGGGCCGTGGTGCTGTACCGTGGCACTCGGCCGCACGCGGCGATCAACACGTTCAAGTACTCTATTTATTACTTGTTCCTGCTGTTTATCGCGCTGCTCGTAGACCACTACTTACTGTTGAACCTATGACTCGAACCCAGAAAACCGTCTTCATTCTCGTCGCCCTGATCGCACTGGTCCTGGGCCTGACCATCAACAAAGTGCTGTCCGGCAAAGGCCAGGGCGACCCGACGGCACTGATCGATGCGGGCATCATCTTGCTGCCGCAAAGCCGCAACCTGCCGGACGTGAAGATGACCGATCAGGACGGCAACCCGGTGACGGTCAATCAGCTGAAAGACAAGTGGAGCCTGCTGTTCTTCGGCTACACCTTCTGCCCGGACATCTGCCCGACCACCCTCGCCCAGTTGCGTCAGATCAAGAGCGAGTTGCCACCGGAAGCGGCGGCCAAGTTGCAGGTCATCCTGGTCAGCGTCGACCCGAACCGTGATACCCCGGTTCAGCTCAAGCAGTACCTGGGCTACTTCGATCCGCAGTTCAAAGGCCTGACCGCCGCCTCGGTGGATGACATTCAGAAGCTGGCCAATGCGGTGAGCATTCCGTTTATTCCGGCGGACACCAGCAAGCCCAATTACACGGTTGATCACAGCGGCAACCTCGCGGTGATCGGGCCGGACGGCACGCAGCGCGGGTTTATTCGGGCGCCGTTGAACAATGTGAAACTGGTGGCGCAGTTGCCGGTGATGCTTAACCGCAAATAGTTCGCACGATACATAACCCATGTGGGAGCGAGCCTGCTCGCGAAAGCGCTGTGTCAGTCAACAGTGATGTTGAGTGTGATGGCCTCTTCGCGAGCAGGCTCGCTCCCACAGGGGGATGGTGTTTCGGACACAAAAAAGGGGACGCCTTGGCGTCCCCTTTTGCATTACTTTCAGTCAATCAGAACGCCGGCAATACCGCGCCTTTGTACTTCTCGAGAATGAAGGCTTTGACTTCCGGGCTGTGCAGCGCAGCAACCAGTTTCTTCATCGCGTCGCTGTCCTTGTCGTCCGGACGGGCCACCAGGATGTTCACGTACGGCGAGTCGTTGCCTTCGATGACCAGTGCGTCCTTGGACGGATCGAGCTTGGCTTCCAGCGCGTAGTTGGTGTTGATCAGCGCCAGGTCGACCTGGGTCAGCACGCGCGGGATGGTCGCGGCTTCCAGTTCACGGAATTTCAGGTCCTTGGAGTTCTCGGTGATGTCCTTCACGGTCGACAGGATGTTGTTCGAATCCTTCAACTTGATCAGGCCAGCCTTCGCCAGCAGCAACAGCGCACGGCCGCCGTTGGTGGCGTCGTTCGGGATCACCACGTTGGCGCCGCCCGGCAACTCGGTCAGAGCCTTGTACTTGCTGGAGTAAGCGCCCAGCGGTTCCAGGTGCACACCGGCAACGGCGACCAGGTTGGTGCCCTTGGCCTTGTTGAACTCATCGAGGTACGGCTGGTGCTGGAAGAAGTTGGCGTCCAGGCGTTTTTCTGCCACTTGCACGTTCGGCTGGATGTAGTCGGTGAAGACTTTGACCTTCAGGTCCACGCCTTCTTTGGCCAGGGCTGGCTTCACGAATTCGAGGATTTCTGCGTGCGGGACCGGAGTCGCCGCGACGGTCAGGGTGTCGGCATGGGCGGAAAAGGCTGCAACGGCAGCGAACGCGACGAGTAGTTTCTTCATTCAGCTAACTCCATATAAGGCGCCCGTTTGGCGCCTGCCAGCGAATGGCCGGCTCATGACTTATTTACGAGAACTGTTTATTTTCTGGAAAAATGCACAACCAATTTGTCGCCAACGGTTTGCAGCACCTGAACCAGCACCAGCAGCAACACCACCGTCACCACCATCACATCGGTCTGGAAACGCTGGTAGCCGAAGCGGATCGCCAGGTCACCCAGACCACCAGCGCCGACCACACCGGCCATGGCCGTGTAGGACACCAGTGTAATCGCCGTCACCGTAATCGCCGCGAAAATGCCCGGACGGGCTTCTGGCAGCAAGGCATTGGTGATGATCTGACGCGTCGTCGCACCCATGGCCTGGGTCGCTTCGATAATGCCGCGATCCACTTCACGCAACGCGGTTTCCACCAGTCGCGCAAAGAACGGCGTGGCACCCACCACCAGCGGCGGGATCGCACCGGCGACACCCAGCGACGTACCGGTGATCAGCACGGTGAACGGAATCATCACGATCAACAGAATGATGAAAGGCAGCGAACGCAGGATGTTCACCACCAGCGACAGCATCGCGTAGACGCCTTTGGCTTCCAGCAACTGACGCGGGCTGCACAGGAACAGCAACACGCCCAGCGGCAAGCCGAGCAACACGGTGAACAACAACGAACCACCGAGCATCAGCAGCGTGTCGCCGGTGGCCAGCCAGATTTCGAACCAGTCGATATTGGCAAAGAAAGCAGTCAGGGCTTCCATTAGCGCAGCACCTCCATGTGGACGTCAGCCGCGGTGAAACGGGCAAATGCCGCGTCCATGTCGCCACCGGTGACGGCCAGCGTGAGTTGCCCGTAAGGGACGTCTTTGATGCGGTCGATACGACCGGCCAGGATGCTGTAGTCCACACCGGTTTCCCGGGCGACGGTACCGAGCAACGGCGCGTAGGTCGCTTCGCCCTGGAAGGTCAGACGCACGATGCGACCCGGCACGTGCGCGAAGTCATCGCGCTGCTCGCTTTCGTCGATCTGCTCGTCTTCCTGCACAAAGCGCTTGGTGGTCGGGTGCTTGGGATGCAGGAACACCTCGGCCACCGACCCTTGCTCGACGATCACACCGGCGTCCATCACCGCGACCTGATCGCAAACGCGGCGGATCACGTCCATCTCGTGGGTGATCAGGACGATGGTCAGCTTCAGCTCGCGGTTGATCTCGGCCAGCAATTGCAGGACCGACGCCGTGGTCTGTGGGTCGAGGGCGCTGGTGGCTTCGTCGCACAACAGGATTTTCGGCTTGGTCGCCAGGGCGCGGGCAATGCCGACGCGCTGTTTCTGGCCACCGGACAACTGCGCCGGGTATTTCCTGGCGTGGTCGGACAAACCCACCCGCGCCAGCAACTCGGCCACACGCAGGTCGATCTCGCTGCGCGACAGCTCGCCGGCCAGGGTCAGTGGCAACGCGACGTTGTCAGCCACAGTCTTGGACGCCAGCAGGTTGAAGTGCTGGAAGATCATCCCGACTTGCTGACGGAAGCGCCGCAGGCTGTTGGCGTCCAGCGCGGTGACTTCTTCGCCGTCGACGAAGATCTTGCCGCCGCTGGAATTCTCCAGGCGATTGATCAGACGCAGCAGGGTACTTTTTCCCGCGCCGGAATGGCCGATCAGGCCGAAGACCTGACCGTTCTCAATCGTCAGACTGGTCGGATGCAGGGCGGGAATATCCTTACCGGCGACGCGGTAGGTTTTATGGACGTTTTGAAACTCGATCACGTAGCGAACCTTGTGGGGCGCGTTAGAAAAGGATCAGCGGTTAGCCGGGCGCGCATTTTAGCCTGTCCGTATAGAGGTTATTAGCATTTATTCCGCATTCAACCTTCGATTTGGCAATAACGCGATCAAAGGTCATAAAAAAGGAACGGCTAAAAACCCCATCAGTCACTAATAAGGCAACTCGAAAACGCCCCCGGTGCCGTGCCTGGGGAATGCACAAGAATCCTGGCTACGGCGGGAATCGCAACGAGGAGTTTAGACTGATGAGTAACAAGAAGCCTGCCCCCGGCAAAAGCGCATTGGCCGGTACCGACACCCTGGACCGCGGCAACACCAATACCAAGCTCGACAGCCTGGAAAAATTTCGCTCCGACGCCACCGAACAGGCCCTGCGCACCAACCAGGGCGTGAAGGTTTCGGACAATCAGAACACCCTGAAAGTCGGCGCCCGCGGGCCCTCGCTGCTGGAAGATTTCATCATGCGTGAGAAAATCACGCACTTTGACCATGAGCGCATCCCGGAACGCATCGTCCATGCTCGCGGGACCGGCGCACACGGTTACTTCCAGACGTACGAAAACCATAGCGCGCTGACCAAGGCCGGTTTCCTGCAGGATCCGGGCAAAAAGACGCCAGTGTTCACGCGTTTCTCCACGGTACAAGGCCCACGCGGGTCAGGCGATACCGTGCGGGACGTACGAGGTTTCGCCGTGAAGTTCTTCACCGACGAAGGCAACTTCGATCTGGTGGGCAACAACATGCCAGTGTTCTTCATTCAGGACGCAATCAAGTTTCCGGACTTCGTCCACGCGGTGAAACCGGAGCCGCATAACGAAATCCCCACCGGCGGTTCGGCTCACGACACCTTCTGGGACTTCGTCTCACTGGTGCCGGAATCGGCGCACATGGTGATCTGGGCCATGTCCGACCGAGCCATCCCGAAAAGCCTGCGCAGCATGCAGGGTTTCGGTGTGCACACGTTTCGGCTGATCAACGCCGAAGGCAAATCGCGCTTCGTCAAATTCCACTGGCGCCCCACTGCGGGCACGTGTTCGTTGGTGTGGGATGAGGCGCAGAAGCTGGCCGGCAAAGACACCGACTTCCACCGGCGCGATCTCTGGGAAGCCATCGAGATGGGCGACTACCCCGAGTGGGAGCTGGGTGTGCAGGTCATCGAAGAAGAAAACGAGCACGATTTCGATTTCGACATCCTCGACCCCACCAAGCTGATTCCTGAAGAAACCGTGCCCATCACCCCATTGGGCAAAATGGTGCTCAACCGCAACCCGGACAACTTCTTCGCCGAAACCGAGCAGGTCGCGTTCTGCCCGGGCCATATCGTGCCGGGGATCGATTTCTCCAACGATCCGTTGCTGCAAGGCCGGCTGTTTTCCTACACCGATACGCAAATCAGCCGACTCGGCGGGCCGAACTTTCATGAGATCCCGATCAACCGGCCGGTGGCGCCGTTCCATAACGGTCAGCGCGATGCGATGCACCGCACCACCATCGACAAGGGTCGCGCGTCCTACGAGCCGAATTCCATCGACGGCGGCTGGCCGAAAGAAACTCCGCCCGCCGCGCAGGATGGCGGTTTCGAGAGTTATCCGGAGCGCATCGACGCCAACAAGATCCGGCAGCGCAGCGAATCGTTCAGCGACCACTTCTCCCAGGCGCGGCTGTTCTTCCACAGCATGAGCAAGCACGAGCAGGAACACATCATCGCGGCGTATAGCTTCGAACTCGGAAAAGTTGAACGCGAGAGCATTCGGGCGCGGGAGGTGAACGAGATCCTGGCCAACATCGATCTGGAATTGGCCAAGCGTGTGGCCGCCAACCTTGGCTTGCCAGCGCCGAAAGCCGGGACGGTGGAGGTGCCAAAAACATCTCTGGACCGCTCACCGGCCCTGAGTCAGGCCAATTTGCTGCCGGGCAATATCAAAACCCGCAAAGTGGCGATTCTTGCGGCCAACGGAGTCGATGGTGCCGCGATTGATGCGATGAAGAAGGCGCTGCAGGCCGAAGGCGCGCACGCCAAATTGCTGGGGCCGACATCCGCACCGGTCAAAACCGCCGATGGCAAAACGTTGCCGGTGGATGCGTCGATGGAAGGTTTGCCTTCGGTGGCGTTCGATGCGGTGTTTGTGCCGGGTGGCGCGGCATCGATCAAGGCGTTGAGCGGTGATGGCGTCGCGTTGCATTACCTGCTGGAGGCGTACAAGCACTTGAAGGCGATTGCGCTGCATGGCGAGGCGAAGCAGTTGCTGGATGTGTTGAAGCTGGAGGCTGATGCGGGGTTGATCGTTGGGGCGGATGCGAAGTTGATCAAGCCCTTTTTTGCGGCGATCGGACAGCATCGGGTTTGGGATCGGGAGGCTAAGGCCAAGGCGATTCCGGCTTAGGATCTGTATGGACAGTTAGGACGCTTTCGCGAGCAGGCTCGCTCCCACATGGGATTTGTGTCGATCACATAACCCTGTGGGAGCGAGCCTGCTCCGGGCGGCGTTCCGACGAAGCTTTTACGGTTTGCGTGGACTCAAGACCATCTGCGCCGGAATATTGCGCAGGATCTGTTTTTCCAGCTTCAGATCAAAGTCCGGATCGAGTTTCTTCACTCGCTTGGTCAGCAACGTGGCCAGCCAAGGATAGTCATCAGTGCGTGGCGCCTGAATGCTCACGTCGCACTGATAATTCACCACATCGGCGGCGATGGCATCCAGTTGACGACGAAGTTTCGCCATATCGTTGAGATTCAACGCGACCGTAGTGCTTTCAGCCGTGGGATCAATCACCTTCGCCTGGGGTTTGGCTTCAGCGGCTTTCAGATCGGCTTCCGCTTTATCCAGCTCGGCTTTGCGGGCCGTGACGATGGCGTTATTCACCCCACCAGTCAGCGCCGGAGCCTTGGGCATCAGGACCCGGGCGCGGGCCAGCGCAGTGGCGGCGGCGTTCACATCACCTTTTTGCAGGACGATCTGGCTACGGCGTAGATAGGCCTCGGCCAGTTGCCGTTGGTATTGCTCAAGGGATTGATCGTTGGGGGACTGGGCCTGCAAGGCTGCCAGTTGATCTTCGGCGGTGGCCAACTCGTTGCTGGCGAGGCTTTGTTCCAGCTGTGCGATGGCCGTAGCTCGCGCGTCCGTGGCCTCGGTGGCCGCCGGTGGCGTGCTTTGGCAGGCGCCCAGCAGCAAGGAAAATGCGACAAGGAGCAGATAACGTGAGGCGAACGGCTTCATTCCTGCGACTCTCTATTTGCGCAAAAAACGAGCAAGTCTACACCCCTCGACGGGGCAGGACAAAACTCAGCAGAAACAGTGCGGCCGCCGTCACAACAATCGAGGGGCCCGCCGGTGTGTCCTTGAACCACGACAGTGCCAGCCCGCCGCAGACCGCGAGCATGCCCAGCAGGCTCGCGCCCAGTGCCATCTGTTCCGGTGACCGGGCGTGACGTTGTGCCGCAGCCGCGGGGATGATCAACAGCGAGGTAATCAGTAAAACGCCGACGATTTTCATCGCCACCGCGATCACCACGGCGATCAGCAGCATCAGCGCCAGGCGCAACGACGCCACCGGCAACCCTTCGACCTTGGCCAACTCTTCATGCACGGTGATGGCCAGCAACGGCCGCCACAACGTCACCAGCAACGCCAGTACCGCCGCGCTGCCGCCGAGGATCCAGGCCAGGTCGGTCGGGCTGATCGCCAGCAAGTCGCCGAACAGATACGCCATCAGGTCGATCCGCACTTCGTGCATGAAGCTTAGTACCACCAGGCCCAGAGAGAGCGTGCTCGGTGCGAGAATTCCCAAAAGGGTGTCAGACGCCAGCGGCTGGCGCTGTTGCAAGGTCACCAGCAGCACCGCCAACAGCAAGCAGCCTACGGTGACGGCGACGGTCGGGCTGACATCCAGCAAGAACCCGAGTGCTACGCCGAGCAAAGCCGCGTGCGACAAGGTGTCGCCGAAATAAGCCATGCGCCGCCAGACCACGAACGAACCCAGCGGGCCCGCCACCAGCGCCAAAGCCAAACCTGCAAGCAGGGCGTAGAGCAGAAAATCAGCCATGCTTGCAGCTATCTCCGTGAACGTGGGGTTGAGCCGCCGTGACGACCGAGCCATGCAGGTCATGCGCGTGGTCGTGGTGGTGGTGATAAATCGCCAGGCTTTGGGCGTTCTTGCCGAACAGCTCGACGAAGGCCGGATCGCCGCTGACTTGCTCAGGATGGCCGGAACAGCAAACGTGGCGATTGAGGCAAACCACCTGGTCGGTGGTGCTCATCACCAAATGCAAATCGTGGGACACCATCAACACGCCGCAGCCGTGACGGTCGCGCAGCCGTGTGATCAGGCTATAGAGCTCGGCCTGTCCGGCGACGTCGACGCCTTGCACCGGCTCGTCGAGCACCAGCAGTTCCGGCTCGCGCAGCAGCGCCCGGGCCAGTAATACACGCTGCATTTCACCGCCGGAAACACTTTGCACCGGGCTGTCGATCACCTGTTCGGCGCCGACTTCCTTGAGCGCGGACAGCGCCATGGCACGGTCCACGCCCGGCACCAGCCGCAAGAAGCGCAGCACCGAGAGCGGTAGCGTCGGATCGACGTGAAGTTTTTGCGGCATGTAACCCACGCGCAGTTTCGGCTTGCGCCACACCGTGCCGCTGTCCGGCTTCAACAGCCCAAGCACCGCGCGCACCAGCGTGGTCTTGCCGGCGCCGTTAGGGCCGATCAGGGTGACGATCTGCCCCGGCTCGACACTCAGTTCGATGTTATCCAGCACCGATTGCCCGGCAAACGTGACGGCAACCTGCTCGAGGCGGATCAGCGCGTTGCTCATCAAGCCCCCTGGCAGCCCGAGCAGAGACCGACCACTTCAACGGTCTGGCCCTCGACGATAAATCCAACATCCTTGGCGCTGCCAACGATGGCATCGCTTATGGACTTCTGTTCGAGCTCAATGGCGGCGTGACATTCGCGGCAAATCAGGAACTGCCCCTGGTGGGCGTGCCCCGGATGGTTACAGCCGACGAAGGCGTTCAGCGAGGAGATACGGTGCACGAGGCCGTTTTCCAGGAGGAAATCCAGCGCGCGGTATACGGTTGGCGGCGCGGCGCGACGGCCATCCTGCTCACTGAGCACCGCGAGAATGTCGTAGGCACCCAGCGGCTTGTGGCTTTGCCACACCAGTTCCAGCACCCGCCGGCGCAAAGCGGTCAGGCGCAGCCCCTGACGTGCGCACAGGACATCGGCCTCAGACAGAGCGCTATGCACGCAATGAGAGTGGTCGTGGGGACGGCTGGCAATCGGTGTTTTAGGCATGAGCGGCGACGAATTTTGTGAGAGACGTTATTATATTACCCGTTCTCGCCTCCTCGAGTGGTCATCGTGTCCCGACTTTTTTCTATCTTTGTCGCATTTGTCGCCAGTTTTCTGCTGATCGGATCGGCCCAGGCTGAGGTTAAAGTCCTCACCAGCATCAAGCCCCTGCAGTTGATTGCCGCCGCGGTGCAGGACGGCGTGGCGATTCCGGAAGTGTTGCTGCCGCCGGGGGCTTCGCCGCATAACTATGCCTTGCGCCCTTCCGACGTACGGAAGGTGCAATCGGTCGATCTGCTGTACTGGATCGGGCCGGACATGGAAGGTTTCCTGCCGCGCGTACTGAATGGTCGTACGCTGCCGAGCGTTGCGGTGCAGGATTTGCCGGGGCTGAAACTGCGTCGCTTCGCCGAAGACAGTCACTCCCATGCGGAAGAAGCCGTTGAGCATGACCACGATCACCGCCCAGGCAGCCTGGACGCGCATTTGTGGTTGTCACCGGTGAATGCCCGGGTGATCGCCAGCAAAATGGCAGCGGACCTGAGTGCCGCCGATCCCGCCAATGCAGCGCGCTATCAGAGCAACCTCAAGGCGTTCGACGAGCGACTGGATGCGCTGGACCTGCGTTTGAAGGCACGGCTCGCCGGGATCGCGGGCAAGCCGTATTTCGTGTTCCACGAAGCGTTCGACTACTTTGAAGATGCGTATGGCCTGAAACACACGGGCGTATTCAGTGTCGCGGCCGAAGTCCAGCCGGGGGCCCAACACGTTGCGGCGATGCGCGCCCGGTTGCAGGAAGTCGGCATGACTTGCGTGTTCAGCGAGCCACCATTGCGGCCGCGCCTGGCGGAGACGCTGGTTGCGGGTTTGCCGGTGAAACTGGCGGAACTGGATGCATTGGGCGGGTACACGCCAGCGACTGCTCAAGGGTATGAGCAGGTGCTGGAGAAGCTGGGGAATGATTTGGCGGGGTGTCTGGAGTCGCTTTAAAAGCTTGTTCGGCTTCGCCTCATTCGCGAGCAGGCTCGCTCCCACATGGGATCTTTAGTGGACACAAAATCTGTGCTCACATCGGTCAACTGTGGGAGCGAGCCTGCTCGCGAAGCTTTTAAAGGGCAAACGGCAGCGGTGTGCTGACCTTCTGCCGCTGCGCCAACCGCAGCTGAAACTCCATCGGGTCGTGAATCAACACGTCCTGCCCGGCGAACGATTCCGCCGCGATCAACCGCGATAACCAAAACCGCACACACGCCACGCGCAACATCGTCGGCCACAGCTCGGCTTCAGCCGCCGTGAACGGACGCAACGCCGCATACGCCCCCAGCAATGCCCGCGCCCGCGGCCCGTCGATCAAGCCGTCGTCGTCCGAACACCAGTCGTTCAAGGCAATCGCCACGTCGTAGAGCATCGGCCCCGAGCAGGCGTTGTAGAAGTCGATCAACCCGGTCAGGTGCGTGCCTTCGAACATCGCGTTATCGCGGAACAGGTCGGCGTGGATATTGGCCCGCGGCAATGCCAGGATTTTTGCCTTCTGCTCGGCGATTTCATCCAGCGCCCGTTTCAGCAGATCGCTTTGTTCGGCGTTCAGGTGGGAAAGAAATTGCGTGCCCTCCTCCAGCATCCAGTCCAGACCACGATCGGTTTTGCGCTTGATCATGTTGGCTTGGGTCGCCAGGTGCAGGTGTGCAAGCAACTCGCCGACCTGCGCGCAATGCTGCGCGTTGGCCTGCTTGATGTGCTTGCCGGCCAGTCGTGGCTGCAGCAGTGCAGGCTTGCCGGCCAGTTCGCGCAGGGCAACGCCGTCGGTGGTGCGTAGCGCGTAAGGCACCGGCAAATCGGCCTCGTGCAGGACGTCGAGCAGTTCAATGAAGAACGGCATTTCATCGACCGGGCCGCGCTCGACCAGGGTCAGGACGAATTCGCCCTGCTCCAGGCTGATGAAGAAATTGGTATTTTCGCTACCGGCAGCAATCCCCTGGAAATCAAGCAGGCGGCCGAGGCCATAAGGGGCGAGAAAAGCTTCCAGCTCGGGCCGAGCCAGGGGGGTGAACACAGACATGTTTAAACTGCCAGTACGGGCGCCGCTCGTGAGCCGGCGCCGATTGAAATTAAGAAACTACTTCCACTCAAAAATTTTCCACGCCGGAATCAGCATATCCGGCTGATCCGAGCGGATGAAGTTTGCGTCCGTCCCGTCTGCGCGCACCAGAAAGTACGGAGGTGCGCCCTTCGGCGTGACCTTGATCGCATACAGGAAACCGTTTTGACGGTACTCCTGGATGACCTTGTCCCCTTCCGTGCGGATCGTCACTTCTGGCTCAGACTTCGAAACATCGTCCGCCGCCATGACGGCCAATGGAACAGTTGCAAACAAGCCAGCCAGCAACAGGCGATTTAGTGTGCGCATGATAACCTTGTCCCTTTGTCGTCAACGGTCCCGCTATTCTAGCGCCGGACCCGCCGAAAAGGTTGATCCTGCTCATGAGCCAAGCCCCCCTCGTCCTGGTGGACGGTTCTTCTTACCTGTACCGCGCCTTTCACGCGCTGCCACCGCTGACCACGTCCAAAGGCCTGCCGACCGGTGCGGTCAAGGGCGTATTGAACATGCTCAAGAGTCTGCGCAAGCAATACCCGGACAGTCCGTTCGCCGTGGTGTTCGACGCCAAGGGCGGGACATTTCGCGATGACATGTACGCCGAGTACAAGGCCAATCGCCCAAGCATGCCCGACGACATGCGCGTGCAAATCGAGCCGCTGCACCAGAGCGTGATCGCTTTGGGCTTCCCGCTGCTGTGCGTCGAAGGCGTCGAGGCCGATGACGTGATCGGCACCCTGGCCCGCAGCAGCGCGGCGGCGGATCGCCCGGTGATCATCTCCACCGGCGACAAGGACATGGCACAACTGGTCGACGGCCACATTACCTTGGTCAATACCATGACCGGTAGCAGCATGGACGTGGAGGGCGTGAAGGAGAAATTCGGCGTCGCTCCCGAGCAGATCATCGATTATCTGGCCCTCATGGGCGACTCTTCCGACAACATCCCGGGCGTTCCGGGTATTGGCCCGAAGACCGCTTCCGGCCTGTTGGTGGGCGTGAATGGCGGTTTGACCGAGCTGTATGCTCAGCTCGACATCGTCCCTACCTTGCCGATTCGCGGCGCGAAAACACTGCCGGCCAAGCTCGAAGAGCACAAAGAGATGGCGTTCCTCTCCTATCAACTGGCGACCATCAAGATCGACGTGCCGCTGGACATCGGCCTCGACGACTTGCAAATGGGCAAGCCGGACCACGACAAGCTCGCTGAGTTGTACACCCTGTTGGAGTTCAAGAGCTGGTTCGAAGACAACCAGCGCGACGCCAAGCGCTCAGGCCAGGAAGTGACCGCTCCGGTGGTTGAAGAAGTCGCCGCAGAGACAGAACTGAAATACACGACGATCCTCACCCAGGTTGATTTCGACCTGTGGCTGAAGAAGCTCAACGACGCCAAGCTGATCGCCTTCGATACCGAAACCACCGGCATCGATGCGCAGCAGGCGCAACTGGTCGGCCTGTCTTTCGCTGTACAAGCCAACGAAGCAGCCTACATCCCGCTGACCCATTCCTACATGGGCGTGCCGGATCAGCTGGATCGCGACACCGTGCTTCGCGCACTGAAGCCGATTCTGGAAGACCCGAACAAGCTCAAGGTTGGCCAGCACGCCAAGTTCGACATGAACATCCTGGCCAACTGCGCCATCGGCGGTGATCCGAGCTGCGGCATCACCGTGCAGGGCATCGCTTTCGACACCATGCTCGAATCCTACGTGCTCGACTCCACCGCGACCCGTCACGACATGGACAGCCTGGCGCTCAAGTACCTGAATCACACCACCACCAGCTTCCAGGACATCGCCGGCAAAGGCGCCAAGCAGCTGACCTTTGACCAGATCTCTCTGGAGCTGGCCGGGCCTTATGCCGCCGAAGACGCTGACGTGACCCTGCGCCTGCACCAAACGCTGCAGGAAAAGCTCAAGGCCATCCCGAGCCTGAGCAAAGTCCTGAGCGAAATCGAAATGCCGCTGGTGCCTGTGCTGGCGCGGATCGAACGGCAGGGCGCGTTGGTCGACGCCAACCTGCTGGGCATTCAGAGCGTGGAACTGGGCGAGAAGATGGTCGCGCTCGAGCGTGAGGCGTTCGCCATCGCTGGCGAAGAATTCAACCTCGGCTCACCCAAGCAATTGGGCGTGATCCTGTACGAAAAACTCGGTCTGCCGGTGCTCAGCAAAACCGCCAAGGGCCAGGCTTCCACCGCCGAAGCCGTACTGGCGGAACTGGCCGAGCAGGATTTCCCGCTGCCTAAAGTGCTGATGCAGTACCGCTCGATGAGCAAACTGAAAAGCACCTACACCGACCGGCTGCCGGAGCAGATCAACCCGCGCACCGGACGGATTCACACTTCTTATCATCAGGCTGTCGCAGCGACCGGGCGTTTGTCGTCCAGCGATCCAAACCTGCAGAACATTCCGATCCGCACCGCCGAAGGCCGTCGCATTCGTCAGGCGTTTGTTGCACCCACAGGCTACAAACTGCTGGCGGCGGACTACTCGCAGATCGAACTGCGGATCATGGCCCACCTGGCCAAGGACGAAGGTTTGCTGCATGCGTTCCGCAATGACCTGGACGTGCATAAGGCCACCGCCGCTGAAGTTTTCGGCGTGGAACTGGCCGACGTCACCACCGATCAGCGCCGCAGTGCCAAGGCGATCAACTTCGGCTTGATCTACGGCATGAGCGCGTTTGGCCTGGCCAAGCAGATCGGTGTGGATCGCAAACAGTCTCAGGCCTACATCGACCGTTATTTCGCCCGCTACCCGGGCGTGCTGCAATACATGGAGCGCACGCGCGCCCAGGCGGCCGAGCAAGGTTTCGTGGAAACGATCTTCGGTCGTCGCTTGTACCTGCCGGAAATCAACGCGAAAAACCCGGCCCTGCGCAAAGGTGCCGAGCGCACAGCGATCAACGCCCCGATGCAAGGCACCGCGGCGGACATCATCAAGAAAGCCATGGTGGCCGTGGATAACTGGCTGACCTCCTCAGGGCTCGACGCCAAAGTCATCCTGCAGGTGCACGATGAATTGGTGCTCGAGGTGCGTGAGGATCTGGTGGAGAAGGTTCGCGAAGAAATTCGTATCCACATGAGCGATGCGGCGAAGCTGGACGTGCCGCTTCTGGTGGAGGTTGGGGTCGGGAATAACTGGGATGAGGCTCACTGAGCCGTCTGAACAGGCGTTTTCTGCTGCGGCATAGTGCCGCGGCAGAAAAACACGGAGCATCATTATGTCGAAAAATGCTTGGGCTTATTTCCAATGGATTTGGAACTTCTTCGGAACTAATCCCGTCAACCGCCACTCAGAGTTACTGAATGGCTGGTGAAGCCCTTCGATGCTCCTATGTTGTGTTAAGTGTTGGCAGATATCTGGACCCCGCCCTAGCGGTCCGGAACTTGGACCCCGGAACTTCCCCCTCCCCATAGAAGTCCGGGGTTTTTTTTGCCCGCGATTTGCCTCGACGCCTTACTCGGCAGCCTCGGAACCCTTGTCCGCCAGCTCCATCCAGCCCGCCAGTACAGTGTAGGCGTCTTCCAGACCCAGGCGTTTTGGCGCCGAGAACAACTGGATACTGACTGCATCTCCCCAGCCCTTGCGGATATCTGCCTGAACCTTGAGCAGGACGTTTTTCGCTGCGCCGTACGTCAACTTGTCGGCTTTGGTCAGCAAAATATGCATCGGCATGCCGGCGGCGACAGCCCAATCGAGCATCAACAGGTCGAAGTCGGTCATTGGATGACGGATGTCCATCATCAAGATCAGACCTTTCAAACTCTCGCGACCGCCCAGGTACGCTTCCAGGTGACGCTGCCAGTGCAGCTTCAACGGAATGGGTACTTTTGCGTAACCGTACCCCGGAAGGTCGACCAGACGACGATCATCGTCTAGCTTGAAGAAGTTCAAGAGCTGCGTGCGCCCCGGAGTTTTCGAGGTTCGCGCAAGACTGGCGTGCGTCAGGGTGTTCAGCGCACTGGACTTGCCGGCGTTGGAACGGCCCGCGAAGGCCACTTCAAAGCCTTCATCGTCCGGGCATTGGTCGACTTTGGCAGCGCTGAGCATGAAGGTGGACTGTTGGCACAGGCCGAGGATGGGATTCTTGAGTTGCATGGGATTTCCGATGTGGGCGGCGCCGGGAATGGACGCGGCAAGCGGTGTCGTTTCCGTTTCAGTGACGCCAGTATATAATGCCGCAGATTTTGTGTGCGCTTTGTCCCAGCGTAGGATGAAGTTCACGAGAGCGATTGACCTTGATTGCGCATTAGAACGCAGAACGCTCTCAACCCTGAAAAGGTCGTTTTATGACGAAATGGCTGCTAGCTGCCGGTGTCTTGATACCGCTTTACAGCGCTCAGGCTACACAGGATCCGGAAGCTGTGTACAACCGTGTTTGTGGTGCCTGTCATTCCGGCCAACTACCCATGGCGCCTCAAAAGGGCGATCAGGAAGCTTGGACGCCGAGGTTGGCGAAAGGTATGGAGACGCTGGTGCAACACGTGACCCAGGGTTTCAAGGCGATGCCGCCGCGTGGTTTGTGCATGGACTGCAGTGCCGAGGATTACCAGGCCATCATCCACTGGATGAGCGAGTGATCCCGGTCCATAACTCTTTAACCCTTAGCCGTAGTTGGATTAGCTGATGAACAAATTGATCGTGAGTCTGCTGTTGACCGTGGGGATCTCCGGCATTGCCCATGCTGCAGGTGATGCGACTGCTGGTCAGGCGAAAGCCGCAGTATGTGGCGCCTGTCATGGCCCGGATGGCAACAGCATGGCGCCTAACTTTCCGAAACTGGCGGGTCAGGGTGAACGCTACCTGAACAAGCAATTGCACGACATCAAGTCGGGCAAGCGCACCGTTCTGGAAATGACCGGCCTGCTGACCAACCTTAGCGACCAGGACCTGGCTGATATCGCGGCCTACTTCGCCAAGCAGAACGGCAGTGTTGGCGCCGCCGACCCTAAAATCGTGGCTCGCGGTGAAGCACTGTTCCGTGGCGGCGACCTGGCCAAAGGCTTGCCAGCCTGCACCGGTTGCCACTCGCCAAATGGCGTGGGTAACCCAGCTGCCGGCTTCCCGCACCTGGGCGGCCAGCACGCTCAATACGTTGCCAAGCAGCTGACCGATTTCCGCAAGGAAGAAGGCGGACGCACCAACGATGGCGACACCAAGCCGATGCAGAGCATCGCTAAAAAGCTGAGCGACGAAGATATCGCCGCCGTATCCAGCTACATTCAAGGCCTGCACTAAGACCGGTTGATCGAGCGTTGCGAGCGATGAACATCTCCTGCAACGTTAACGCTCGATTAATCCGTCGCAGCAAGTATAAAAAGGGTGGCTTTGGCCGCCCTTTTTTGTGGCCGCTGCCGTTACACTACAGAACTCAAGCCCGCCAGGACCTGTCTGAGAACAGGTCGCGCGAGGCGACCAAAATTGTCCAGGAGTAAAGCATGCGTAATCTGATCATCAGCGCCGCACTCGTCGCTGCCAGCCTGTTCGGCATGACTGCCCAAGCCGCCGAAGCACCCGCCGCCCCTTATGTCGAACTGACCAATCCGGTTCCTGTCGCCGTGCCTGGCAAGATCGAAGTCGTGGAGTTGTTCTGGTATGGCTGCCCGCATTGCTACGCTTTTGAGCCAGTGATCAATCCATGGGTCGAGAAGCTGCCTTCCGACGTCAACTTCGTCCGCATTCCAGCCATGTTCGGCGGTCCTTGGGACGCACACGGCCAGATGTTCCTGACCCTTGAAGCCATGGATGTCGAGCACAAGGTTCACGCGGCCGTTTTCGAAGCGATCCAGAAAGAACACAAGAAACTGGTCACTCCAGAAGAAATGGCAGAGTTCCTGGCCACTCAGGGCGTCGATAAAGTCAAGTTCCTGGCCACCTTCAACTCCTTCGCCATCAAGGGCAAAATCGTCCAGGCCAAAGAGCTGGCCAAGAAGTATGAGATTTCTGGTGTACCCACCATGATCGTCAACGGTAAGTATCGTTTTGACGTGGGTTCTGCCGGCGGTGCCGAGCAAGCCCTGCAACTGGCCGATAAACTGGTCGACAAAGAGCGAGCGGCTAACAAGGCTGCCGCCAACTAAGCGAAGCACTGCCATGCGCCGCTGGGGAACTGAACGCGTTGTTGGCCTGCATGATCCACGGGTCAACGAACATCACCTGGAATCCACGGGCCTGCCCGCAGACAGTCGTCTGCGCTTGCTCAGTTTTAATATTCAGGTCGGTATCAGTACCGAGCGGTATCGGCACTACCTAACCCGGGGCTGGCAACACCTGTTGCCGCACACCGGGCGTGCCGACAATCTGCAAAAGATCGGCAACCTGCTGGGCGACTTCGACCTGGTCGCCCTGCAAGAAGCCGATGGTGGCAGCCTGCGCTCAGGCTACGTCAATCAAGTAGAACACCTGGCACAGCTCGGTGCCTTCCCCTATTGGTATCAACAACTCAACCGCAACCTCGGACGACTCGGCCAGCACAGCAATGGTGTGCTCAGCCGCTTGCGCCCGTGGGCGATTGAAGATCACCCGCTGCCGGGGCCCAAGGGTCGCGGAGCAATTCTGGTGCGCTTCGGCGAAGGTCCGGACGCGCTGGTGGTGGTCATGATGCATCTGGCGCTGGGCGCTCGCGTGCGCAGCCTGCAACTGGCCTACATCCGCGAATTGATCGGCGGTTATAAACACCAGGTGCTGATGGGCGACATGAACACCCATGCCAGTGACCTGCTGCAAAACTCCCCGTTGCGCGACCTCGGCCTGCTCGCGCCGCAACTGGAAGCGACCTTTCCCAGCTGGCGTCCGCAACGCTGCCTGGACCACATTCTGCTGAGCCCGACACTGACCCTCGAAAAGGTCGAAGTGCTGGCACAGCCCATTTCCGATCACCTGCCGGTCGCGGTAGAGATTCGTCTGCCGGGTTCGCTCACGGCTGATGCATTGCCCGCGTTGAGTCCTGCCCTTCGCGGATCCCATGAATGAGCGACGAAACAGAGCGCTGGAAAGAGAAATACCTCAAAAGCATCGAACAACAGGAAAAGCTTGAGCGTCGCTGGGATGCCCGGCTCGACCTGCTACGCCGTGGGCTGGTGCGCAGCACGCTGGCGGCGGAGGGCACTGACCGCGCCGTCGACCAATGCATGAAAGAGATGCGCGAAGTCGTGCGCACCGACGACATGGACGCCGGGTTGGCGGCTCTGCTGCCGCGACTCGAAAAAGCGGTGCTCGATTCCGAGCAACGCCGGGAAACCCGAGTCAACCAGACCAGCGCCGCACTGACTGCGCTGGTCGCGCAACTGCAATCGCTGCCGCTACCCCGGGAAGTCAGCCGACCGCTCAAGAGCTTTGCCAAAAAGCTCGATGGACGCGTCAGTCAGGCCCGCGAGATGCCGCTTCTGCTCAGCGAACTGAGTGGCTTGCAAGGCAAAGCCTTGAGGCAATTGGAGCACCCCGCCGAACCTGACCGACCCGGTTTTCTGCAGAGATTGTTCGGTAGCCACGAAGCGGATGAGGGAGCGCCGCAGGTCGTCGCTCCTGCCGTTCACGCATCGGCTGCGCAGGCTGTGGAACGGGTTGTCGAGATGGCGCACGCCGATGACTTTGAGGAAGAGGACCTGCCGCCAGTCGCACTGCCAGCGGCGCAAAGCGTCCACCCCACAGTGGCCACCCCGGAACCTCAAGAGACTCACACACCGACGCCCGCTCCAGAAGTGGTGGCGTTTGTCCCACCCGTACTTCAGCCCGACATCGCGCCCACGCCTGAATCACCAACACCCTCGAACAATGAACCGCTGGAAGCACTCGCCCTTCCCCTCCCTGCGCCAGCCAATCAGGTTCAACCAGCCATCAATCCCGATGAACTGACCCGGACAGTGACGACTATTAATCCGGAGCAAACCGAACACGAGGACATTTTCTACGCCTTGCCCGATTCACCGGAGCCGTCCTATAGCTCCGTTGCCAAGCACATCGAAGACACCCTGCTGGGCCTGCTCGAAGACCTGACATTGCCGGAGCGCCACCGCCCGCAAGCCGAAGCGATGCGCGACCGCCTTCAACATGGCTTGAACTGGTACGAACTGATCCCGATCCTCGACGATCTGGCAACGTTGATGCTGGCGATCAACGACAGCGGCCAGCACGAATTCGAAGTCTATCTACAGCAACTCAATGAACGCCTGGAGTCCTTCCAGAGTAATTTGCAGGCGGCCAGCGAAGGCCACGCCGACAGCCGTTCTGCGGCGCGCCAGATGGACACGCAGATCCGCGAACAAGTTGACGGCCTGCACAGCAGCATGCAGGAAGCGGCCGACCTGGACGACCTGAAAGGGGTGCTGGAAAACCATCTTGAGGGCCTGCTCGGCACCATGGATCGCCACCAGAAGCAGCGCGATGAGCGAGAACAGGAAGTGGCGACACGCCTTCACAGCCTGGCCGAACGGGTCGCGCACATGGAGCAGGAAGCGCAGGGCTACCGTGAACACCTTGAAGAACAACGCCAGAAAGCCCTGATCGATCCGCTCACCGGCCTGCCCAATCGCGCTGCCTGGAGCGAACGCCTGGACCACGAAATCGGCCAATGGCAACAGCACGGCAATACCCTGTTGCTGGCCATGCTGGATCTCGATCACTTCAAAAGCATTAACGACAACTACGGCCACCTCGCGGGCGACAAGGTGCTGAAAATCATCGCCAATGTGCTGCGCAAACGCCTGCGCGGAACGGATTTCATTGCGCGATTTGGCGGCGAGGAATTTGTGCTCCTGATGCCCGGCACGGTCCCGGCAGTCGGTGCAAAACTGTTGGAAACCTTGCGCGCCGCGATCGAAGCTTGCCCTTTCCACTTCAAAGGTGAGCGGGTCACCATCACTATCTCCATGGGCCTGACGGCGCTAAAGCCCGGCGAACATAGCGATATCGCGCTGAAAAGAGCCGATCAAGCACTGTATCGCGCGAAAAACGCCGGACGTAATCGTGTGGAAGCTGGCTGACGGCCAATTGTTCCATTTTGTTTAAAACCGGGCTTTTGCCGTCGGCACGCAAGGCAGTACGTTACACTGTTGCATTACTGTCTTGCGCGTACGTCTCCTGCCATGAAATATCTCGCTCTAATTGTGTCGCTGCTGCTGTTGGCCGCTTGTTCCAGCGGCCCGCGTATCGACACCAGCCACCCTTCGTCCAACTACGACAGCCGCATCCAGTTCGTGGTGGTGCATTACACCAATGCCTCGCTGGAGCGCTCGCTGCAACTGCTGACCCACGGCGAAGTGAGCAGTCATTACCTGATTGGCGACGACAAGGGTGCCACCATCTATAAATTGATGGATGAGAATTTTCGCGCCTGGCACGCGGGCGAAAGCGAATGGGAAGGCAGGACCTGGCTGAACTCCAGCTCCATCGGCATCGAGATCGTCAACCCGGGCTTCAAAGACACTCCCACCGGGCGCCTCTGGTATCCCTACAGCGAAGACCAGGTCAAATCGTTGATCTTCCTGCTCAAGGACATCAGCAAGCGCTACAACATCAATCCCCACGCCATCATCGGCCATAGCGATATCGCGCCGCTGCGCAAACTCGATCCCGGTCCGTTGTTCCCCTGGAAACGCCTGGCCGCCGAAGGCCTGGGGGTCTGGCCCAGCGAGCAAGCCGTGACGCGCCAGCAAGCCCAGTTCGCGATACAGCTGCCGAGCATCAGCTGGTTTCAGGGACAGCTCGCCAGGCTGGGTTATGCCACGCCACAAACAGGTGAACTGGACGTAGCGACGCGTCATGTGTTGGCGGCTTTTCAGATGCATTTCCGCCCTTCCCGCTTCGACGGCACGCCGGATGCTGAATCCGCTGCGATCCTGCAGGTCCTGAATCAGACAAAATAATGGCGCCCGTCCGACGGTTAGAGCTTTTTCCCTAATAGCAGCTATAACTCATTGGTAATTCTTCGGATATCAATAATGGCTGCTGCACGAGAGACCCTCCGTAGCTGGTTCTATCGCCCCTGGTTTCTGGCGATACTGGCTGCTGCCCTCAGCGCAACTCTATTGATGGCCGGCAGCCTGTTTGTGGCGATGCATCAGGTTGAACAGAACGAAAGCGAAGAAATGAATGCTCAAGGCGAGCGCTTCCTTGCCCGCCTTGAACAGCTGTTCGGGCAACTGCGCGAAAGCCTCGATGACCTGGAAGCCCAGCCGCTTCGAGGCTGCGATCCTGAAATGATCGCCACCTTGCAGCAGGTCAGCTTCAACTACCGCTTCGTCTACGAAGCGGCCTACATCGATGCATCACGCGTGTGCTCCAACCGTCCTCGCCAGGAAGGCCTTTCGTTGCTGCGCCCTCCCGACATCCGGGGCCCTACCTACAGCTACTGGCTGAACACCACCACCGAACCCGATGAAAACCGTGCCGCGCTGATGCTCGGCAGAGGCAACTTTCGGGTGGCGACGTCTCGCGGGCATTTGACGGACATGGTCGACCTGACGCCCGGAAGCAGTCTGCTGGTGGTGCTGGACCACGGCACTCGCGCCATTCCCGTATTGGGTGCTGCCCAGGTCTGGCCACCGACGGAATCCTGGGCACCTAAAAGCCGCGACGCGCTGCAAGTCACGCAAACCCGCTTGATATACCGCATGCCGACCAACAACCCTGAATACCAACTGGTTTTGATCACACCACGCACAGGCATACACGTGCCGGCGGTGTGGTGGTGGCTGCTTCCGGCCAGCCTGGCACTTGGGATCATCGTCGGCTTCCTGGTGTTTCTGCTGGTGCGCCAGCGTCAGTCGCTGGATGCCGAATTGCATGGCGCCATACGCCGGGGTGAGTTGCAGGTGTTGTATCAACCGATTTTCGATCTCGACAGCCGCAACTGTGTCGGCGCCGAAGCGTTGCTGCGCTGGCGCAGGCCCGACGGCACGCTGACCAGCCCCGACCTGTTTATTCCGATGGCGGAAAATACCGGCCAGATTCGCCAGATGACCGATTTCGTCCTGCAGCGCCTGCTCGAACAATTGGGGCAACTGCTGCGCGCCAACCCGCAACTGTACATCTCGGTCAACCTGGCAGCGTGTGATGTGATGGTGCCGCGAATCGGCCAGGTGATGGCCCGCCTGCTGACGCTGCACCGTGTCGCGGCCAAGCAGATCGCCTTCGAGGTGACCGAACGGGGATTGATTGATGTGGTGGTGGCCAGGGAAAACCTGCAAGCGTTACGCGATGTCGGGCATCAAGTGCTGATCGATGATTTTGGCACCGGTTATTGCAGCCTCGCCTACCTGCAAACCCTGCCGGTGGACTGCCTGAAGATCGACAAGGCGTTTATCGATGCGCTGGGCCATGACGCCGCCAGCAGTGGCGTAGCACCGCACATCATCCACATGGCTCAAGCGCTGCAACTCAAAGTGATTGCCGAGGGTATCGAGCATGAAGCGCAGGCAACGTTTCTAAGTAGCGAAGGCGTGAAGTTCGGTCAAGGCTGGCTGTTCGCTCATGCCTTGAGCTCCGTGCAGTTCATCGAATTGATTACCCGCGGCCGGCGAATGAAAGGCCGGCGCCTGGATGACGAGGCGTGACAGCGCCTTACACTGCCAGCGCCATGTAGAACTGCGTACCCTGCCCCGGCCGCGAATAGACGCCCATCCGCCCGCCGTGCAATTGCACGATTTCCTTGCACAACGCCAGGCCAAGTCCGGCGCCGCCCTTCTTGCGGCCGACCTGGACAAAGGGCTCGAAGATTCGCCCTTGCTGGCCATAGGCAATCCCTTCGCCGTTATCCTCGACACTGATAATCACCCGCTCGCCATGACGCCGGGCCTGCAACCGGATCAGCCCTTCCCGTGCGGTATGGCGCAAAGCATTGTCGATCAAGTTGTCGAGCACCCGGTCCAGCTGCGGTTGATCGGCCTGCAATCGGGGCAACGGCCCTTGCACCTCTATGCGCAATTCGATGCCCTGCTCGGTCGCCGTGTCGGCGAAACGGGCATGGGCCTGCGCCAACAGATCCTCGATCGAGCATGGGGCCAGGGTCAGTTTCTGCAAACCGTTCTGGTAGCGAGAGAAATTCAGCAGGTCGTTGATCAACTGCATCAAGCGCTGCATTTCTTCATTGACCGTATCCAGCAGGTCAGCTTCGCGGGAGTCTTGTGGAAATTTCGCCCGCTCACGGAACAGACCGAACGCCATGTGCATGCCGGTCACCGGCGTGCGCAATTCATGAGAAGCGCGCAAGACAAACTCGCTGCGCACCCGTTCGAACGCCCGCTGTTCGGTCACGTCATGCAACACCATGACCGCCCCGAGGATGTGCCCTTGAGTATGGATAACCGGTGTCAAGCTGTAGGTCAGCAATCTCGATTCACCATCGACCTCGATACTCAGGTCTTCCGGCGCACGCTCCAGCGTGCCGCCGCGCAGCACCAGTTGCAGCTGTTCATCCAGCTCGGGACGTTCAAGCGCCGCGCCCAGCCCTTGGCCAAGCCGATCGGTGTCCCAACCCAACTGGCGCTGAGCCACCGGATTGAGGTGCTCGAGATGGCCGTCGCGATCGATCATCAACAAGCCGTCGTCGATACTGTCGAGCACGGCTTGCAGGCGTTGTTGACCGGCGAGCAGTTCATCGATGTTGGTGGCCTGATGCTCACGCAATGCCTCGGCCATGATCCCGAAGCGCTTGGTCAGCAGGTTCAATTCCACGGCGGACGACACCGGCAGGGTCACCTCGAAATTGCCCTGGCCAATATTATCGGCGGCTTGCGCCAAGGCTTCGATCGGTCCGCCAAAGCGCCGGGCAATCGCGTGTGCCGTCACGAACCCGATGATCAGCACCGCCAATCCCACCAGACCAAGCAAGCCCGCCACCAGCAACGCGCGCTCCCGGGACTGGCGTTCGGTGCTATTGATGTCATCCAGCGCCCGCTTGTGCTCTGACAGAAGACCGTTGCGCAAGGTGTTGAATTTTTCCGTGAGGGCTTCGCTGCCACTCAGTACCTTGGTGGGCTCAGTGGCCTGGCCGTAGGCTTGAACAAACTCCAGATAATCAACCTTGGCCTGTTTGAACCCGTACTGACCGCCATTGCCTGATTGCTCAAGGGCGATGCCTTCATCGAGCAACTGCAGGTAGCGTTGCCTGGACGCCTCGAACCCGGCGGGATCAGGCTTTTCGTTGACCATGATCATCAACTGATCGCCGAGGGTCTGGCGTAGTTTCAGCCCCAGATCGAGCGTGACGAAGTTGTTGCGAACGAGCGCTTCCTGGGAGCCGGCCATCTGCATCACGCTGACCAGCCCGAGCAAGAGCCCGAGCAGTGCCACGGTGATCAGTGCAGAAATACTCAGGAACAGCCGAGTACGCAGCTTCATCGCCAATTTCATCGGTGGCAGCTCACAAGTTGTATTGCTTGCGTTTGCGGTACAGGGTCGAGGCATCAATGCCCAGGGTCTTGGCCGCTTGATCCAGTGTATCCGCCGTGGCGAGTACTGCACCGATGTGAGCTTTTTCCAGTTCGTCCAGGCTCAACGCGGCGCCAATGCGCGGCGCGTTGTTGATTGGGGTTTCAGCCATGCCCAAATGGCTGATCTCGACCCGTTCCTGTGGACAGATAATGCTCGCCCGCTCCACCACGTTACGCAGTTCGCGGATGTTGCCGGGCCAGCGATAACCCAGCAGCGCTTCGCGGGCCTCATCGCTGAAGGCCCGGGCCGGGCGCGCGTACTCCTTGACGAAGCGAGCGAGGAAACGGTCGGCCAGGTTCAGGATGTCTTCACGGCGTTCGCGCAGCGGCGGCAAGTGCAACGTGATGACGTTCAGGCGATAGAGCAAGTCTTCGCGGAAGCGGCCGTCGCGCACCATGTCTTCAAGGTTCAGGTTAGTCGCCGCGAGAATGCGTACATCGGCGCGGCGGGTCACTGGATCCCCTACCCGCTCGTATTCCTTGTCTTGAATGAACCGCAGCAACTTGGGCTGCAATGTCAGCGGAAAATCGCCGATCTCGTCGAGAAACAGCGTGCCGCCATCGGCCTGGTTGACCCGGCCCAATGTACTTTCGCTGGCACCGGTAAACGCGCCACGGCTGTGACCGAACAGTTCGCTTTCCATCAGTTCGGCGGTCAGGGACGGGCAGTTGATCGTGACGCAGGACTTCTTCTGACGCTTGCTCCAGCCGTGAATCGCCTGGGACAGCTCACCTTTACCGGTGCCGGACTCACCCAGGATAAGAATGTTGGCATCGGTCCCGGCCACCTGGCGGGCGGTTTCGAGCACCACTTTCATCGCCGGGCTGTGGGAGTCCAGGCCATCCTTGGGTTTGCGCACTTCACCTTCAAGGGCTTCCAGGCGAGCGGACAATTGCCGCACTTCCAGCTGCTTGGCGGTGGCCAGGCGCAATTGATCAGGGCTGCAGGGCTTGACGAGGTAATCGGCGGCGCCCGCCTGAATCGCATCGACCGCAGTGTCTACGGCTGAGTGCGCGGTGACGATCACCACACGCATCCACGGCGCCTGAATACGCATCTGCGCCAACACATCCAGGCCATTGTCCTCGCCCAGGCGCAGATCCAGAAAGCACAGGTCGAATACCTGGCGCTGCAACAAGGCATCGGCCTGAGCGGCGCTGTTCGCGGTAGAGACGCTGTAGCCCTCGTCTTCGAGGCAATAGCGGAAGGTTCGCAGGATAGCTGACTCATCGTCTACCAACAGAATGCGGCCTTGATGCACCGTGGCTGATTCCATGTTCCTGCGCTCCTTTAATGATTGATCTTGGTTAGTCCCGGATAAATCGGGCAAGTTGCATGGTCGATTCTGATCCATTCCAGCACTGGCAGGGTAGCTATCTAAGGCCGGCCTGCCTAATCCGCTGATTTTCATGGTTTTTTATTAAAACACCGGATTTTAGGCGGTTACCCGCCTCCCTTTCTGACACCTGCGTCTGTCGCTCAATTCAAAAATATTCAAAGTGCCTGGAAATCTATCGTGCATTTCGCACGACCCTGGAGGGGTCATCGTGCAGGATGCGTCGCAATCGATTTTCATAAACTTCTTAACCTATTGATTTTGATAAGTTTTATTTGCGCAAAAAAACTGGCATGCAGGCTGCAATGGTCTGGGTAATCAGGGCATTTACCTCTATGCCCACCAACAAGATCACCACCAAAGTGGGAGGAGCTTCAGGATGAATCGCTACCGTGCCGCCCAACTGCGAATCTCGCCACTGCATACCCAGCAAGGCTTGTTTGCTGTTCTGGCATTGCTGATCACGTTGATCGCCGGCCAACAGTTCGTGCGTTGGGAGCAGAGCCAGCAGCCAGAGGCGCCGCACGTATCGATTCAACATGCAGCCCAAACCCACTTCAGCGCCGTCAGCAGCAGTCAGGCCGACCTCACCCCGATGCGGATGATGGACGTCGACCAGGCGCAGCCTCTGGACGAGATGCCTCGTCAGGAGCGCTGGGTGTTCTAGGTAATCGAACTTGGCGTGCGGTCTGCGCCGGGACACAAGCACCACAAGCGACACCTCTAAATAATGAAGCGTAAGGAGAATCACCATGTTGAGCTGGGCAATCACCTTCTTGATCATTGCCATCATCGCTGCAGTACTGGGCTTCGGTGGTATCGCGGGCACCGCCACGGGTATCGCCAAGATTCTCTTTGTCGTGTTCCTGGTGATGTTCATTGCTTCCTTCTTCTTTGGCCGTCGTGGCCGAGGCTGAACATGAGCGTTTTGTACAAGACACTGGCAGCCGCCCTGCTTTTGGGCGGTAGTGCCATGGCAATGGCGGCCAATGACGGCCAAATGCGGGCCAATGGGTTGCTTACCACCGACCCGCAATACCGTGAAACGTGGCAAGGCGTGGTGAAGAAGGAAGAACGCCTGCCGGAATGGGTGATGAACCTGTCTGGCGATGCCGAGCAAATGAATGCTGTTGAGGAAGATGGCCACAAGTATCTGGTCGGGCCGTTGTGTGAAACACAGCCCACCTGCCTGAACGAACGCCTGATCGTGGCTTTCAGTTTCGACAAGGAAGATGCCTACGCCATGCTGGTCGAAGTGCCCGCAGGACTGCCGGCCGACAAGTCGCCCACGCGACATGCCAGCTACCGCTTCCTCGGCAAACCGGACCAAGGCATGCAGGACCTGTTGATGGAACAGCTGAAAAAAGATCCGCATTGGTACTGAATTTGTCATATGAAAGAAGCACTCTGCTTCTCTCTACTGCGCTACCCGATGAAGGTAGCCGCATGACCAAGGGGCCGGGACGTTCTGACTGTTGCAGGGTCGGAGTGACCTACGGGTACAGGGAGTACCTGCGCAAGGGCCGGGTCAGGCAAAAGCTGCGACGCAAATTCGCCGGGTCACAGGACTCGACGAATTTGCGGAGAGCTTCATTCGCAAAAGCTGCGTTCCAGAACGCATCGCTGATTTACTCCTATGCCACTTCCGTTAAATCTCCGCAAAAACATTTCGCGGTGTTTCTTCGCGACCGCATATCGAGAAAGCCGTCTGCAAATGACTGCGATTTTTTGCAGCTAAACGTAGGTTTTTTCTGAAGTTTTAACCCTGAATCCCCCACTTAAAAATTAACCAACCACCTCTGAAATGGCCGGTTCACGGCACTTATAGCTGCCGAAATGGCGTATTCGAACCGGTTGGGACGCCAGTTTCATTTGGAAAAGCTCATGCCGATTCGGCATAGGGTAGGCGTTTACGGCATTAGACGTCGCTTCCTTGCATCGGAATAGTTGCGCCTTTTTTCGCCTGCCAGAGAGCCACTAACAAGCGCTCCGGGGCTCCTTATACGGGGGCAAATGCATACACTTTTCGCCACAAGCGAACCAGTGACTGCGTCTGCCTGAGTCAAACGCAAGTAAGGGTAATGATATGAAGAAGGCAAAGCTTAGCCTCGCCTGGCAGATCCTCATCGGTCTGGTATTGGGGATTGCAATCGGTGCGCTGCTCAACCATTTCAGTGCCGAAAAAGCCTGGTGGATCAGCAACGTCCTGCAACCGGCAGGCGATATCTTTATCCGTCTGATCAAGATGATCGTGATCCCGATCGTGATCTCTTCGCTGGTCGTCGGCATCGCTGGCGTCGGCGACGCCAAGAAACTCGGGCGCATCGGTCTGAAGACCATCATCTATTTCGAGATCGTCACCACCATCGCCATCCTGGTCGGTCTGGTGTTGGCCAACGTGGTCCATCCGGGCACCGGCATCGACATGAGCACCCTCGGTACCGTGGATATTTCCAAGTACCAGGCCACTGCCGCCGAGGTTCAGCATGAACACGCGTTCATCGAAACCATCCTCAACCTGATCCCGTCGAACATCTTCGCGGCCATGGCCCGCGGCGAGATGCTGCCGATCATCTTCTTCTCCGTATTGTTCGGCCTCGGTCTGTCGAGCCTGCAATCGGACCTGCGCGAGCCGCTGGTGAAGATGTTCCAGGGCGTCTCGGAAAGCATGTTCAAAGTCACTCACATGATCATGAACTACGCGCCTATCGGCGTGTTTGCCCTGATCGCGGTGACCGTGGCCAACTTCGGCTTCGCTTCCCTGCTGCCGCTGGCCAAGCTGGTGGTGCTGGTGTACTTCGCCATCGCCTTCTTCGCCTTCGTGGTGCTGGGCCTGATTGCCCGCCTGTTCGGCTTCTCGGTGATCAAGCTGATGCGCATCTTCAAGGATGAGCTGGTACTGGCCTACTCCACCGCCAGCTCCGAAACCGTGCTGCCGCGCGTGATCGAGAAGATGGAAGCCTACGGCGCGCCGAAAGCCATTTGCAGCTTCGTGGTGCCGACCGGTTACTCGTTCAACCTCGACGGTTCGACCCTGTACCAGAGCATCGCGGCGATCTTCATTGCCCAGCTGTACGGCATCGACCTGTCGATCAGCCAGCAATTGCTGCTGGTGCTGACCCTGATGGTCACCTCCAAAGGCATCGCCGGTGTACCGGGCGTTTCCTTCGTGGTGCTGCTGGCTACGTTGGGCAGCGTCGGTATTCCGTTGGAAGGCCTGGCGTTCATCGCCGGTGTCGACCGCATCATGGACATGGCCCGTACCGCATTGAACGTGATCGGTAACGCGCTGGCCGTGCTGGTCATCTCGCGCTGGGAAGGCATGTACGACGACGCCAAGGGGCAGCGCTACTGGAACTCCCTGCCGCACTGGCGCAGCAAGGAAAAACTGCCGGCTGGCGAAGTTTCCAAGAACTGACGCCGTAAACCCTGTGGGAGCGAGCCTGCTCGCGAAAGCGGTGTGTCAGACAACGAAGATGTTGAACTGACTGGCCTCTTCGCGAGCAGGCTCGCTCCCACAAGGGAGCGCGTCCTTCGTGCTAAACAAACCCCGGAGAAATCCGGGGTTTGTCGTTTCTGGCTACCCCGCTATCATTCGCCGCATATTCTGGGGGATTTGACTGATGCTTAATGGCCTGTGGCTTGGCTTCTTCATCGTGGCTGCCGTTTCGGCGCTGGCGCAATGGCTGATCGGTGGCAACGCCGGGATCTTCGCGGCGATGGTGGAGAGTATTTTCGCCATGGCCAAGCTGTCGGTCGAAGTCATGGTCCTGCTGTTCGGCACCCTGACCCTGTGGCTGGGCTTTTTGCGCATCGCCGAGAAAGCCGGGATTGTCGAATGGCTGGCCAAAGCCTTGGGTCCACTGTTCCTGCGCCTGATGCCGGAAGTACCGGCGGGCCACCCAGCCATCGGCCTGATCACCCTGAACTTCGCCGCCAACGGCCTGGGCCTGGACAACGCCGCCACACCGATCGGCCTCAAGGCGATGAAGGCGCTGCAAGAACTCAACCCCAGTGCAACGATCGCCAGCAACGCGCAGATCCTGTTCCTGGTGCTTAACGCCTCCTCCCTGACCCTGCTGCCGGTGACGATCTTCATGTACCGCGCCCAGCAAGGCGCGCCGGACCCGACGCTGGTGTTCCTGCCGATCCTGCTCGCCACCAGTTGCTCGACCATCGTCGGTTTCCTGTCGGTTGCGTTCATGCAGCGCCTGCGCATCTGGGACCCCGTGGTGCTGGCGTACCTGATTCCCGGTGCCCTCGCCCTCGGTGGCTTCATGGCGCTGCTGGCGACGCTCTCAGCCACCGCTCTGGCCGGCCTTTCATCGATCCTCGGCAACCTGACGCTGTTCGGGCTGATCATGCTGTTTCTGATCATCGGCGCGCTGCGCAAAGTTAAGGTCTACGAAGCATTCGTCGAAGGCGCCAAAGAAGGTTTCGACGTGGCCAAGAACCTGCTGCCGTACCTGGTGGCGATGCTCTGTGCGGTGGGCGTACTGCGGGCGTCCGGCGCGCTGGACTTTGGCCTGGACGGGATTCGGCATCTGGTGGAGTGGGCCGGTTGGGACACGCGCTTCGTCGACGCGTTGCCGACGGCGATGGTCAAACCATTCTCCGGCAGCGCCGCAAGGGCGATGCTGATCGAAACCATGAAAACATCCGGCGTAGACAGTTTCCCGGCGTTGGTGGCGGCCACGGTCCAGGGCAGTACTGAAACCACGTTCTACGTGTTGGCGGTGTACTTTGGTGCGGTGGGCATCCAGCGCGCGCGGCATGCGGTGGGGTGTGCGTTGCTGGCAGAACTGGCCGGCGTACTGGGCGCCATCGGGGTTTGCTACTGGTTCTTCGGTTAACTACAGAACCCCTGTGGGAGCGAGCCTGCTCGCGAAAGTGGTGTGCCAATCAACATAGATGTTGAATGTGCGGCCCCCTTCGCGAGCAGGCTCGCTCCCACATTTGGTTGTGTATTGGCTTTAAGGTCTTGCTGGCAGCTCGACTTTCTGCCCTTGCTCAACCGCCCAATTCACCACCTGCGCCGTCAATTGGTCGCTTGCCTGGCCAAACCCGGCGACCACTGCGGGGACTTTCACATCGCTCAGTGGCTGGCGCACTTCGAAGCGACGGCTGGCGAGGATGTGCTGGTCATAGCTGCGCACCAGCAAGGCATCCAGGCTTACGACCACAGTGGCGGTCGTGCCTTGATACTCCGTCTGAAACGCTTGCAAATGCCCACCCAGCTCCAGATCTGTCTGGAAAATGCTGTCATCGGTGCTCAACAGCGGCACCCGACCATCCTGCTGAAAACCATCCAACAGACGATTACGCAGCAGCACCGGTGCCGGATCGCTCCAACGCGAGCCCTTGTAGCTGCTGATCACATCGCCTTGGGGAATCACTGCGATGTTCGGGCTCTTCAACACATCACTGGCCTGGAACTTGGTCAGACGCAGCGACCAGCGTTGCGGCGTGCCATGACTGGCCGACGCGTGGCTCTGGGTCGACGGCAATCGATAAACATCGAACGGCTCGGGCTTGGGCAGGATCGAGCACGAACTGATCAGCGTGAAGCCGGCGAGGAGGGCGATACGAGTCAGCTTCATGGCGTGAATTCCTTGTTCTTGTCACTGCCCAACAGGTAACCACTGGGGTTTTCTTCGAGGCGTTGTGAGATGGCGCGCAACGAGGTCAGGGTTTCACGCAGCTCGCGAACCGCCGGGGCCAGGCCATTGAGGCCCTGCATGCCGCTGTTGAGCGAATCCTGATTGGTAGCGAGCAACTTGTTGATCGTCGCGGTGCTCTGCTGCAGCGACTTCATCGCCTGCTCGGCGCTGCCCAACGCGTCCTTGCCATGATCATTGAGCAGGCCGTTGGCATTGCGCATCAGCGCCGTGGTCTGCTCCAGCATGTTGTTGGCTTGCTTGCCCACGGACGCCAGTTGCTGCATCGCCTGACGGATATCGCCGCGCTGATCGGCAATCGCCCCAGTGGTTTGTTCCAGGTGCTCCAGGGTGTTGCTGATGCGGTCGACGTTTTCTGTGGAGAACAACAGGTTGGCGTTATGCATCAGCGTGTTCACGCCGGCCATCAGGTCGTTGCTGTCATTGAGCAGGCGAGCGATGGGTGAGGGCGAGGCGACGATGGTCGGCAGGTTGCCGTCCTTGCCCTTGAGCGCCGGGCTCTGTGGCGTACCGCCGCTGAGCTGGATGATCGAGGTCCCGGTGACGCCGGTCAGTGCCAGTTTGGCCTGGGTGTCTTCCTTGACCGGGGTGTCACCGCCCAGACGAATCCGCGCCAGCACCCGGCGCGGGTCTTTCGGGTCCAGGCGCAAGGTCACCACGTCGCCGACCTTAATCCCGCTGTACTGCACCGAACTGCCTTTGGACAGCCCACTGACCGCCTCGTTGAAGACCACTTCGTAATCCTTGAACTCGGTGTCGACGCTGGACTTGGCCAGCCACAAGCCGAAGAGCAGGGCGCCCGCCACCACAATCACGGTGAACAGGCCGATCAATACATGATGGGCTCGGGTTTCCATGTCAGACCTCGTTCAACTGTTGAGCGGCCGTCAGCGCCGCGCGGCCGCGAGGGCCATGGAAATATTCGTGAATCCACGCGTCGTCGGTTTCCGACACCTTGTCGATGGCGTCCGCCACCAGCACTTTCTTCTGCGCCAGCACCGCCACCCGGTCGGTGATGGTGTAGAGCGTGTCGAGGTCGTGGGTCACCAGGAACACACTCAGGCCCAGCGCATCGCGCAGGGTCAGAATCAATTGATCAAACGCCGCCGCGCCAATCGGGTCGAGGCCGGCGGTGGGTTCGTCGAGAAACAGGATGTCCGGGTCCAGCGCCAGCGCACGGGCCAGCGCCGCCCGCTTGATCATGCCGCCGGACAGCGAAGCGGGGTACTTGTCGGCGGCCGACAGCGGCAGCCCGGCCAGCGCCAGTTTGACCGCCGCCAGGTGCTCGGCGTCTTCGCGACTGAGGCCGGCGTGCTCGATCAAGGGCAGGGCCACGTTTTCGGTCACGGTCAGCGACGAGAACAGGGCGCCTTGCTGGAACAGCACGCCGAAACGCCGTTCAACCTTCGAGCGCTCCTGCTCGGACAAGGTCGGCAGGTTTTTACCGAAGACCTTCACGTCCCCTTCATTGGGCCGACGCAGGCCGACAATGCTGCGCAGCAGTACCGATTTACCGCTTCCGGAACCGCCGACCACGGCGAGAATTTCACCTTTGTACAAATCGAGGTCGAGGTTTTCGTGCACGCTTTGACTGCCAAAGCGATTGCACAGCCCACGGACTTCGATCACCGCCTCGGAAGGCGCTCGGGGTAAACGACTCACCAGCCCATCTCCATGAAAAACAGCGCGGCCACCGCGTCGAGCACGATCACTACGAAAATCGACTGGACCACGCTGGACGTGGTGTGTGCACCGACCGACTCCGCGCTGCCGCTGACTTTGAAACCTTCAAGGCAGCCAATCGAGGCGATCAGGAAGGCGAAAATCGGTGCTTTGACGATTCCCACCAGAAAATGCTGAACCCCGATGTCCGATTGCAGCAGCGAGAGGAACATCGCCGGCGAAATATCCAGCGACACCGCACAGACCACTCCGCCGCCAATAATCCCCGAGAGCATCGCCAGAAAGGTCAGCATCGGTAAGGCGACCAGCAGCGCCAGGACACGCGGCACCACCAGCAACTCCATCGGGTCGAGGCCCAGGGTGCGGATGGCGTCGATTTCTTCGTTGGCCTTCATCGAACCGATCTGCGCGGTGAACGCACTGGCGGTGCGCCCGGCCATCAGGATCGCCGTCAACAGCACCGCGAATTCGCGGAGGAAGGAAAAGGCCACCAGGTCCACGGTGAATACCGTGGCGCCAAAACTGGCCAACACCGTCGCCCCGAGAAACGCCACCACCGCGCCCACCAAAAAGGTCAGCAGGGCGACGATGGGCGCGGCGTCGAGGCCGGTTTGTTCGATGTGCGCGACCATCGGCGTGATGCGCCAACGCTTGGGTTGAAAGAGGCCGCGGGCGATGGTTTCGATGATCAGCCCGACGAACCCCAACAGTTGCAGGGTGTCCTGCCAAACCGTATCCACGGCGCGGCCAATGCGGGTCAGCAATTGAATGCTGACGCTGATTTCCGGTTCCTTGATCGGCACACAGAAATCAGTCATCGAGCGGTAGATGGTCTGCAACAGGGCGCGATCGGCGGTGGACAGGGTGCAATCGGGGTGTTCGGCGGACCGGCCGAGGCGCTCGGTCCCCAACAGTTCGACCAGCAATGAGGCACCCGCGGTGTCGAGGGCGCCCAGACTGTTGAGATCGATGTGGGTATTGTCGTCGTATTGACCGCGAAGCTTTTCGCACAAGGTCTTGAGATCGGCGTAATGGGCAAGCGTCCAGTCACCCGTCACCCGCAGCTGAGCAGGGGAGTGAGAGTCGTCCAGTTGGGCATTGCCGGCCATTGTGCTGCTGGTCATAAGCTCCGTGCTTGTTCGGTTAATACGCAGAACTACGTAATAGCACGAACCGCATTACTTTTCTTTGGTCGGTGTGCTGTCCGTGACGATGAAGCGCAGCACGCCGATGACTTGGCCATCTTCGGTCAACACCCGGACCTGCCATTTGCCCGCCGGGTTGCCCGGGAAATTCTGTTTGTGGGTCCAGGCGCGGTAGCCTTCCTTGCGTCCGCCGTGGATGTCCAGCGGGATGCGGTCGACCTCTTTGCCGTCGAACTGCCACACGTGATAAATCCGCTCGTCCAGACCGCGCGGGGCGTTGATCGCGGTGTAGGCATACAGCCCGCCGCCACGAATCTGCTCGGCCGTGACCTCATCCAGGCTTTTGCCGGGGGTGCGGTCCTGCATTTGCGTGCTGATTGCCACGTCAGTCATCCACAACGTCGCCGGCGGCACCCACGAACGCAGGACCCAACCGAGGGCGCCGATGCCCACGGTGATACTCAGGATCGCCAAGGCGTTGCGCACCGTGCGGATCGGGAAGATCGACGCCAGGCTCGGGAACGACAGCAGCACGGCGATCCCCAGCGCCAGTTTGAAACTCTGGGACGTGGTGAGGTGCATGATGACGGGCAGGGCGGTCAGCAACGCCGCGAACAGCGTCAGGGTATGCAGCGCCAGGAACGCCCAGCGACGGGGCGCCAGCCATTTGTAGTAGAGCGGGTCGATGATCGAAATCAGCGCGGCGATGCTCAACAGCCCGGTGAAAAACAACTGGCCGCTGTTCCAGGTGGTGGTGATGAAAAAGAACGGCAGGACGAAGAACAGGCTTTCCTGGTGGATCATCTGCGTGGCGTAACGCAACAGGGGCTGGGGAATCTCGCGCTTGAAGATTTTGGTGAACAGCTGGGTGAGGCTGTTTTCCAGCATCAGCCAGACCCAGCTGAGCACCATGATGATGGTGATCCAGGTCGCCAGGCCTTGTTGGCGATCCACCAGGATAAAGCTGCCGACACCGGAGATGAAACCACCGAGCGCAATGACCCCTGGATAGCGCTTCATCAATTCCAGGATGCGCTGGACGTATTGGGTCAGGATCGGCATTCGGCGGTTCACATTCGTCGTAGGAAATATCCTCGACAGGTTACCCGCCGGGGGCCCACCTCACCACAAAATCCTTGGCTGCCGCAGGGGCTTGTTACTGGTTACTGTCTGCGGTGAATGCGCCAGCCCAATAAGCCGAGAATCAACAACCCCAACACGCCGCCAATCACCCACATCACCTGGTCATCACCCATCAGCGGCTTCTCGATCCGCAGATACCCAGGCTGCAGCAGCAACTCACGCAACGCCTTGTTCGCTTCCTCCAGCGTCACGCCTTGCAGTTCCCTCGCCGGATCGGCGAAGCGCCCGTCCTCATAGTCGCCAAGGGCACTCCAGTAATAATCCGCCAGCGCGCTATTGCCTTGCACGGCCCAGGCCTGACGGGCGATGGCCGCCTGCTTGAGACGGTTGAAGGTGTCGGCGTCGAGACCGTCCTTGAGCAACTGCGCTTTCAACTCCTCAAGGACCTGCTCAGCCTGGGGCACATCATCGCGCTCAAGGTCGGCGTTCAGGCTCATGAAGCCCACACCGCCAAACAACTCGCGTTCAGCCGAAGGCCCGTAGGACAAGCCATGGACCAGACGCATCTGGCGATACAGCGCCCAGTCCAGATAGTCCTTGAGCAGGTCGAACGTCTCGTCGTGCTCGTCCTCCAGCACCGGCTCCGGCACCAGCCAGTGCAACTTGGCACCATCGCCGACAAAGCCACTGCTCAACGTGCGCTCATGAGCGGCACTGGAGCGAATTTCCGGCAGGGGCAAGTGTTCGCTCGGGTCGACCGCCACCAGCTCACCCCAGGCCCGTTCCAGATAGGCCGGCAGCAACCGGTCGAGGTCACCGACCATGATCAGGGTCATGTTGTTGGGCGCGTACCAGAGCTTGCGCACCTTCTCCAGTTGTTCGCGGGTCAGGTGATCGACTTCGGCGCGCTGCGGGCATTTGAGGCCCAGCTCCACCGCCAGTTGATTGCTGGCCGTATGGCCAAGGTCCTGGCGATCCAGCCAACGTTGCAGGTGCGTGTAATGACCGCCGTCTTCACGCTCGACCACTTGCTTGGCGGCGTTGATGGCGTTGTCGTCGATGCGGGTCTGGGTCAGCAGCGCCAGCAACAGGTCGAGGACCTTGCGCTGGTTTTTCGCCGGGGCTTCGATGACGAACGTGGTGTCGGCGTTGCTGGTGTAAGCGTTCCACTCACCACCCAGCGCCTGCATGCGCTCTTCCAGGCCACCTTCGCCGGTGGCGTCGATGCCGCTGAACAACAAGTGTTCGAGCAGATGGGGCAGTTCTTTGTCGGCGCAATTGAAATCATCCAGGCCAACCCCGACCACCAGACGAATCGCCACATGCCCGCGGTCAGCGCCCGGCTTGAGCAGCAATTGCAGGCCATTGGGCAGCGTATAGCCCTCGACCTGAAAACGATCCAGGGCAAACGAAGGAAGTGAACCGAGCAACAAACACGCGAACAACAGACAACGCATAACGAGTTTCCATACGACTGATTGGAGATCCGTGTCGCTTTCCGGGCAGCCATCGCGAGCTTGCTCCGGGCGGCATTCCGACGATGCTTTTAAGCCGGAACCCATGTAACTGACTGACCACACAGCCAGACGTTCAAGGCGAATGCGTGATGTCCGCCAAATCGTCGACCGACAACGCTCCCGTATCAGACGTCTCCAGCACCACATACGCGCTGCTGCAAAACAGCGAATTCAAGCGTTTCATGTCGGCAATCAGCTCCAGGTGCAGCGAACTGGTCTCGATACTTTGCACAATCTTACGTTGCAACCGGCTGACATGGGCATGGGCCAAACGCCTTTCCTGTGCGCGAAAGCGACGTTTTTCCCGCAACAACTGGCGGGCACTTTCCTTGTCGGCACTCAGGAATACGGACAACCCCAAGCGAAGATTGGAGATTAGCTGACTGTGCAGCCCGGCCAACTCTTCCAGCCCCACCTCGGAAAAAGACCGGCGCTGCGAGGTTTTCTGCTGCTGAACCTTACGCAACATGCGTTCGATCAGGTCGCTGGCGAGTTTGAGGTTGATCGCCAATTCAATGATTTCTGCCCAGCGCCGGCTGTCCTGGTCGCTGAGGTCTTCACGGGGCATTTGCGCCAGATAGAGCTTGATCGCGCTGTAGAGCGCTTCGACATCATCGGTCAAACGGCGCATTTCCTGGGTCACGGCGGTTTGCTTGCCGCGCAGCACATCGAGCATCGCTTCGAGCATGTTGTCGATCAGATCGCCCATGCGCAGGGTTTCCCGCGCCGCATTCGCCAGCGCCAGGCTCGGTGTGACCAGCGCGGTCGGGTCAAGGTGCCGGGGTTTGGCCATTCCGTTGACCTCCGGCCGCTCCGGCAGCAGCCAGGCGCACAACCGGGCCATCACCCCCACGCTCGGCAGCAGGATCAGGCAACGCGCGGTGTTGTAGAGCAGGTGGAAGCCGATGACCATTTCCTGCGGGCTGAAGTCCAGGCTATCCATCCAGTGCACCAGCGGATCCAGCACCGGGATGATCAGCAGCAAACCAATCAGCTTGTACAACAGACTACCGAGCGCAACCTGGCGTCCAGCGGCGTTCTGCATGCTGGTGCTGAGGAACGCGAGGACGCCACTGCCGATGTTGGCGCCAATCACCAGGCCGATGGCCACGGGCAGGCTGATCACATTCGCGCCGGCCAACGTCGCGGTCAGCAGGACAGCCGCGAGACTGGAATAGGAGACCATTGCGAACAGCGCGCCGATCAAGGCATCGAGCAGGATGTCGCCGGTCAGCGAGGCGAAGATCACCTTCACCCCTTGCGCATGGGTGATCGGCCCGGCGGCTTCGACGATCAGTTGCAGCGCCAGAATGATCAGGCCCAGGCCAATGCAGACCCGGCCCATCTGCCCAACCCGCGTCTGTTTGCGTGACAAGAAGAAAATCACTCCGACGAAGATCAGCAACGGCGACAGCCATGACAAATCGAACGTCAGCACCCGCGCCATCAGCGCCGTACCGACATCAGCGCCGAGCATGGTCGCCAGCGCCGGGGTCAGCGCCATCAGGCCCTGACCGACAAACGAAGTGACGAGCATGGCGGTGGCGTTACTGCTCTGCACCATCGCCGTCACCACGATCCCGGCAATAAACGCCAGCCAGCGTTTGGACATGTTCTGGCCAATCACATGGCGCAGGTTGGTGCCGTAAACCCGCAGGATGCCGGTTCGGACGATGTGTGTGCCCCAGATCAACAAGGCCACGGCCGATAACAAATTGAGCAGGGTGAGCATAAAGGCCCCCTGTGGTGGTCGCGCCCCAGAGGGGCAAATTGACGGTACCGCGCGTTTTTCTACGTTCTGTACTTTAGCTGTAGTTGGCTAACGGTCTGGGCGCCAGCATTGCACAGCTAAAGACGTGAATGAAACAAAACTGTCATGAAAACAGCGCCATCCTTGTGGGAGCGAGCTTGCTCGCGATGGTGGCATTGCATTCAACACCAAAGGGGACTGATCCACCGACCCGGAGGTGGTTCAATCGCTGAAATGATCCTTACCCAGTCCAATGTCGATCAGATACTTGGCTGTCTCGGGGTTTCGCTCATCACAGCGGCTATAGCATTTGATGTGCAGCAACAGACTGTACTTGTGGGGAACCAAAAGAATCACACCGTCAGTCTGGTCAAAAAGCTTATGTTGCAGCTGTCGCTTTTCTTCTTCGCTCGACACTTTTATCCAGTCGTTTCCCTCAGCAGGCTCAGGCGTCCAGCCGGATTTTTTGAACATGGCCTGAAGTTCGCCCAGTAGTGCTGCTGTCTGGTTGAAAGGTAAAGTTTCCACCATCGGAGACGTCGTGATGCCATCAACCTTTTCCTTGCTGTAGCTCACAGCCCCATAGATCGTTTTTGGCAACGTGAAGCCATGATCAGGATCATCAAACGTAATAACAACTGGGCTGCTGATCCAGGTGGAATCAACCTCGGGTGGTTCGCTTGGATAAACGGCGGTTTTACGTTCAATTGGAAAAGTAGAGTCTTTTACAACCTCGGCATATGGCTTGCCGACATGGGCGGAAATCTTGCTGGAACTGGACATGAAGAGGAATGCAGCTGCCGCCAAAACCACGACTATGCCAATCGCAGCGATCAGTATCCGACGTGAAAATCCCATCACTGGATTCCGCCTCCGTTGGCAATTTCCGTAATCGACTGTTTCAACTGAGCATGGGTTTTTGGACTTTTCAGCAAGCTGTCAAATTGACTGGCTGCACGTAGTACGAACTCCATTCGCTGATCTTGATCTGCAAGATCGGCCACGGGGTTCTTGGAGAATGAGACCTGCCTGCTGTCAGGCGCTTTACATTGGTTAGCCAGCGTTAGCTGAATTTCTTCCGCCGCTCCGGACATTAACCCTGTTACCACAGAAACATAATTGCCCGCATGAGTACTGCGCATAAGAACTGCGAATTGAGTATCTTCGTACATCGCTGGTTGCAAAATGTTCAGTTGCTCATGTCGAGCCATCTGCCTGACGCTATCCGCAATATGCCCAGCATCAATTGCTTCAAAAGTACGATAGATCTCTGATGCATCAATACCAAACTCTACCTTCCCAGCAATCGGCCACATCACGTCTTTCACTATGCCACGCCGGCTCTTCAGGCACTTCTCCATCTCCTTGTACCCCCGCACCATAAAAAACCGATGCAACGGATAAACATCCAGAAACAGCGAGGTGTTGCCTAGCGCCAGCATCTCGTACACGTAGTCCAATTGCTGCTGGACCACTGACCGAGTGTTATCGCCAAAGGTGATGTCTTCAGTGGGTAACGGATTGGCCGCTCGCGCTCTTTCGAGTTCCTTCTCCACTTCAGGATCGGTCTTGCTGAGCTTGAACCCGACCCCTTCGAAAATAGTTTCCGACTTACCGGTCCTAAGCTTCTCTTGCGCAGCCTTTTGCGCGGCAATAGCAGTCTGCAGTTTGGTGGCATGAATCAACCCACAGCCCACCTGCTTCGAAGCAAACGCCGCCAACCCCGCCCACTGAAACCGGTTATCTGCCAGCCACAACTGCGCATACGCGGCGTTGATCTTGCGGTTACGTGCTTGTGGGTCGGCGATCAGTACGCCACCCGGAGCGACCCATTCTTCGGCTTCTTTCTGAAACCGGCGCCACAGGCAGTTGCAGGTCAGTAACGGCACTTCGACGCGGGTCTTGGGGTTGGGGCCGGCCGTGGTGGTTTCGCGTTTGCAGGCGGGCAGTTCGCAGGTGCTGTCCCAGAGTTTTTTCATGTCCAGGTCGTCTGGGGCGATGCATTGTCCGGTCATTTGATTCTTCCTTGAGGCTTAGACGGTCCAGCGGACGACGGCGAGATCGGGTTTTAGCGTGGCGACACTTTGGGTCATGCCCAAGGCGTTGGTCTGGCCTTTGACGATGCGGCCTTCGGCGGTTTCGATTTCGTAGCCTCGTTCGGCTATCGGTTCGCCATTACCAGCGCTGACGGCTTTGAATTCCACGACGGGCTGGCCAATGATCGGGAGGGGCGGAATGAACGGCGCCGGGGTATGGGTGCTGCCGACGATGACGTTGCCGGAGCCGCCGATTATCACGCCGCCATGGCTCGTGGTGCCGTCGAGGGTCATGGCGTTCAGGCCGTTGATGAACACCGTGGAGGAGAAGCCGCCGCTGAGTGCCTGGCCGCAGGTGCAGGTGTCGCTGACTCTCGCAGCGGCGAGGCCATTAAAAAACACATCGGGGGAGCCGCTGGCGATGGGGTTGGTGCCATGGCCCGGAATCGGGCAAGTGGTCGGGTCCGTGACGCGTGCAGCCGGTTTTCCAGACACATGCATTCCTTGTCATTGTCGTTTGATGCGAGCGGGGACGCTAACCACCGAAGGGCTGTGCGTCAACCTTGGAGTGCGACCGTATCAAGCACCACGGGCGATGGCTGTAGGAAAACGCTTAAATGTTCGCGCGCCGGGAGTCCTGTTTAAAAAACACTCCGAGTTACTTCTCGGAGGCTACAACGCCTTGCGTCGTTGCCTACGGCTACTACAGAATCCGCCGGCTTGTGCGCTTTTGCCTTGGTCTCTATCGTTTCCATACCACTGCCTTTCAGTGGTCGGGTTTAGTAGCCCGGGGTGTTATCAGTAAGGTGCAGAAGCGCTGTCAGTCAGATTTTTGTCTGAACTTGATGGTGGCTGTGCGCAGGGCGCTTCGGCGCGCCGGCAATGCTGATTCTCCCCGGTCTACTAACCTGCGCACAGCCGCCACCCTTCTTTAGTAGAGATCGGTAGCGGCTTCATCAGGAGTAAATCAGCATATGCTCAAGGTAACGCCCAACCCACCGGACACCGATCCGGTCCCCCACGACTTCCCGCCGCGCAAACCCAGCACCATCTTCCTCATAGACCCCAAGGTCGATAACGAAACCCTGCTCGCACATGCCTGTGAATCGTTGGCGTCAGCCAGTGTCATGGCGAGTGATCTCGCCGGGTTTCTGGGGGGCCCGCAACGCCATACATTGCTGGGGATTCAGCAGGTGATCATGCTTGGAGAGTTGGCGGTGAATCGGGTGCTGGATAACCTCGATCCTCAAGTCAGCCAATAATCCCTGAACCTTGCACAAAACAAATGTGGGAGCGAGCCTGCTCGCGAAGGGGCCTTCACATTCAACAGTGTTGTTGACTGAAAGACCGCCTTCGCGAGCCAGCTCGCTCCCACAGGTTTTGCGGTGACGCCGGGGTTATTGGCCCGGAACGTCCTTGCGCAGTTTCACCGGATCTTGCTGTTTTTTCTTTTTCGCGATGGCAGTGCGCATCTTGATGTTGATCGCTTCAACCGCCAGCGAGAACGCCATGGCGAAGTAGACGTAGCCTTTTGGCACGTGCACGTCGAAGGATTCGGCAATCAGCACGGTACCGACGATCAGCAGGAACGACAGCGCCAGCATCTTCAGCGACGGGTGCTTGTCGATGAACTCGCTGATGGTGCCGGAAGCCCACATCATCACCAGCACGGCCACGACGATCGCGGCGACCATGACCGGAACATGGGAGACCATGCCGACGGCGGTGATCACCGAATCCAGTGAGAACACGATGTCGATGATCGCGATCTGGATGATGGTGTAGAGGAAGTTGCCGCCCTTGCCGCTCGGCTCTTCGTTGGTTTCGTCTTCACCTTCCAGCGCGTGGTACATCTCTTGCGAGCTCTTCCACAGCAGGAACAGACCACCGAAGAACAGGATCAGGTCTCGCCCGGAAATACCCTGGCCGAACACCACGAACAGGTCGGCCGTGAGGCGCATGACCCAGGTGATCGACAGCAGCAACAGGATCCGCGTGATCATGGCCAGGGCCAGACCGAAAATCCGGGTGCGCGCCTGCATGTGCTTGGGCATGCGGCTGACCAGGATCGAAATCATGATGATGTTATCGATACCCAGGACGATTTCCAGGGCGGTCAGGGTAAAGAAGGCAACCCAGATTTCAGGGTTGGTCAGCCATTCCATGTGTATTCCTTTGAGGATGTGTTAAACCACGAAAGGCCCGGGCTTCAAACGGCGAAGACCGGACCCGTCATGGTGAGTCTTTGGTTATAGAGTGCTGAACAGCGGAAAAATCCCCATCAGCAACGCTGCAACCAGTATGCACATGCACACCAGCACGGCCCATTTCAGGGTAAAGCGCTGATGGTCACCGAATTCAATACCGGCCAGGGCCACCAACAAATAGGTCGATGGTACCAGCGGGCTCAGCAAGTGGACGGGCTGACCGACGATCGAGGCACGTGCCATTTCCACTGCGGTTATACCGTAATGGCTGGCGGCTTCGGCAAGTACTGGTAACACGCCGTAATAAAATGCGTCGTTCGACATGAAAAATGTGAACGGCATGCTTACCAGCGCAGTGATCACGGCCAGGTACGGGCCGAGGAAATCCGGGATAACCCCCAGCAGGCTTTTGGACATCGCGTCGACCATGCCGGTGCCGGACAGGATACCGGTGAAGATGCCGGCAGCGAAGATCAGGCCGACCACCGACAACACGCTACCGGCGTGAGCCGCAACGCGGTCCTTCTGCATTTGCAGGCAAGGATAGTTGACGATCATCGCGATACTGAACGCCACCATGAACAGCACCGGCAGCGGCAACAGGCCGGCGATCAGGGTGCACATCAGGGCCAGGGTCAGCAAACCGTTGAACCAGATCAGCTTCGGACGACGGGCATCAGGGAACTGCGAAACGCTGATTTCACTGTGGTCGATTTCATCGCCGGCCAGGTGCAATTCACCCAGACGCGCACGCTCGCGCTTACCGTAGAAGTAGGCAATCGCCAGGATCGCCACCACACCGGCCAGCATCGCCGGAATCATAGGCACGAAAATGTCCGACGGGTCCACATGCAGTGCGCTGGCCGCACGAGCGGTCGGGCCACCCCATGGGGTCATGTTCATCACGCCACCGGCGAGGATGATCAGGCCGGCCATGATCCGCGGGCTCATGCCGATGCGGCTGTAGAGCGGTAGCATGGCGGCCACGCAGATCATATAAGTGGTCGCGCCGTCCCCATCGAGGGAAACGACGAGCGCCAGTACGGCGGTGCCGACCGAAACTTTCAGCGGGTCGCCCTTGACCAGTTTGAGGATCTTGCGCACGGCCGGGTCGAACAGGCCGGAGTCGATCATCAGGGCGAAGTACAGAATGGCGAACATCAGCATCACGCCGGTCGGCGCAAGCTTGGTGATGCCTTCGAGCATCATCGGGCCGATCTTCGGCGCAAAACCGCCGAACAGGGCAAAGATGATCGGGATGATGATCAGGGCGATCAGCGCGGACAGGCGCTTGGTCATGATCAGGAACATGAACGTGATGACCATGGCAAAGCCAAGGAAAGTCAGCATGGGAATACTCCAGGCGTAGCGCGGCTAGGGGAAATGGGCGAACCGGTTGGGTCAGCGCAGAACGGGAAGCACGAGGCGTACGGGCGGAGTGACAGCGAAGCGGCGGGTAGCAAAGGACATCAGGATCACCATTGTTGTTGTTAAATGGGCCGTGCGAGCGATAAAACACTCATGGGCCAACCGGTCTGTTGCCGGCAGTGGGGGCGATCCTAATCGGGGAAGCTTTCAGCCAGCTTTCGCCGGTGAAAGCATTGAGCGGATGGGCGACCGGTCGTCGGACCGGGTTTTGGATTTGAACCGAGTTACGGCCTTCGCGAGCAGGCTCGCTCCCACAAGGGTTTTGTGTACGACAAAGATCAAATGTGGGAGCGAGCCTGCTCGCGAAGGGGTCAGCACATAGGCAACAGGAGGAAACAGCATGGCCAACATCCACACCGGCGGCTGCCACTGCGGACATCTGCGCTATCAATTCAGCGGGCCGCTGCACGACATCGCCCACTGCCATTGCTCAATTTGCCGTCGGGTCAGCGGCGGGATCGTCACCACCTGGATCACCGTGCCCACGTCAGCCTTTCAATGGATGAAAGGCACGCCCGCGCAGTACCAGTCTTCGTCAACCGGCGTGCGCAGTTTCTGCTCGAACTGCGGGGCGCAACTGGCGTTCATGAACCCCCTCAGTCCCGAGACCATCGACGTCACCATCGCCACCTTCGACCATCCAGAGCTGGCGCCAGCCGAGCGGCATATATGGACCGACAGCCAATTGCCCTGGCTGCACCTGGACGAACACTTGCCCGGCGAAGCAGAAGAAACGATCTGATCAGAAAATAGACAGGTCCAGTGGCCGGACCGCGCCCATCCAGATCGCGTGCTCGCTATGGTCGAGCAAGTCATCGCCCGTGTCCGGGTGCAGGAACACCACCAGGCCCTTGCGGTTAAGTGCCAGCCACGGCAGCACTTCACCAATAAGCTCCGGCCCGAACGCCAGTTGGCAGCTCCAGTCCGGATGCGGGCCGACAGGGCGTTCGTGTACGCGGCCCATCTTCAGGTCGAACACCTTTGCCGCTTGTTCACACAATGTTCGCGCCTGATCGATGGTACTGGCGTCGAAATACACATGGGCGTGATAGCCCTTGATCTGCTGCATCTGAATCCCTCTGAAACCCGGTCGAACCCTCACCGTTTCCTACAGGTCACACACCATATACGTAGGAAACAAGGAACTTCAGCCATGAAAAATGCCGAAACCCCAGTGGTAAAAGTGGTGCTTTATGGTGCCATGAGCAGCCTGGGCAGTGCGCTGATGGCTGAAATGCTGCGGCGCCAACATGAAGTGATCGCCATTCTGGACGACCTCACGGCGCTGGCGCCACGCCCAGGCTTGCGAACAAAAACCGGCGATCTGTTTGAAGCGGAGCGCGTTAAACAAAGTGTGGCGGGGTGTTCAGTGGTCATCTGTTTACTGGACGCGCCAGGATTACCGTTCAACAGCGAATACATTGAAAAAACCATCATTCCAGGCCCGGTCGAGCAAGTGCTGGCCGTGGATGCGTTGATCGAAGGCATGCAGGCGGCGGGCATTGCGCGGCTGTTTCTGGTAGGTGATTTTGAATTGCTGGACGACCCGGAAATAGAAGATCGATTGCAACGCCATGCCGCCGAAGAAATCCGCGAAGCGCTGCAAAACAGTACGTTGCGCTGGACGCTGGTCAATGCGCCGCGCGGTGTGTCCGGCCTGACGATCGAGCACTTCAGCCATGTCAGCGACAGCCTTGAATCGGGCCTGGCCGAACCGCTGCAACGGTTGAACCGCGTGGCCGTAGGGATCGCCGATGAACTGCATCTGAACCTGCATGTGGGCGAGCACGTGAACTTCATCGCGGCTGACACTAAACAGCAATAGAGGGCAACGGCAGGCCATTCAACGATTGCGCGCTTCCGGCCTGTTCCTCCATCAACCAGTCCACAAACTGTTGAATCAATGCCCCACGCCGTTTTCGCTGGGGCAGGACCACGTAATAACCCAGCCTGGAAATAACCGTCTCGGCAATCGGCCGGCACAACAAATCTTGCGCCAGCAAGTTATCCACAAGGTGCCGCCAGCCAATCGCTACGCCTTGTCCGCCAATCGCCGCTTGAATCAATAGGGTGTAATTGTCGAAGCGCAGCTGCCCCGGTGCAGGCGCCGACGTTATCCCCAACTCGCGAAACACACCGCTCCAGTCGAACCAGTTACTGCTGTTTTCACCCCTCAAATGAAGCAGCGGAAACTCCAGCAACGACTGTGCAGGCAAGGGTTGGGAACGATCCTTGAGCAACAGAGGGCTGCACACCGGAAACACTTCTTCGCTGAACAGCCAATGGCTTTCACCCTGCTTGAAGCGTCCGTCCCCGAACAACACCGCCACATCGATATCGGTGCGCAACATGTTGTGATTGCGCTCGCTGGTGACGAGGCTGACGTCCACCTGAGGATTGGCTTGGTGAAAACGGTGCAGACGCGGCATCAACCAATAGGCGGCGAAGGCGAAATCGGTCGCGACTTGCAGCACTTCATGTTGCTGCTGTGCGCTGATCGCGCTCAATCCTGCGTCGATATTCTGCAAACCGAGCTGAATTTGCTCAAAAAGAATCGTCCCGGCCTCTGTCAATTCGATCCCGCGATAAATGCGGTCAAACAACCGCGTCGCGAGTTGCTCCTCCAATCGCTTGATCTGCTGGCTGACTGCCGGCTGCGTCGTGCCAAGCTCCACCGCCGCCGCAGTGAAGCTGCGATGACGGGCGGCCGCTTCAAAGGCACGAAGCAGGTCGAGCGACAGATCACCAAGGGCGTCATACATAAGCTGGGCTAATCCTAGTCATTGCCTGGCATGGGCTTTACCGCAAAGTGCATGGGTAACATGCTCGGTCGCAGCACTCTCGCATAAATATTCACTATGGAATGCCGCGATCACATGAAGCGCAAGAACATTCTTTTCATCATGGCCGATCAAATGGCCGCGCCAATGTTGCCGTTCTACGGTCCTTCGCCGATCAAACTGCCGAATCTGAGCCGCCTCGCCGCCGAAGGCGTGGTGTTCGACGCCGCTTATTGCAACAGCCCGCTGTGCGCGCCGTCGCGTTTTACCCTGGTCAGCGGCCAATTGCCGAGCAAGATCGGCGCGTACGATAACGCGGCCGATTTCCCCGCTGACGTGCCGACCTATGCCCACTACCTGCGTCGCCTCGGTTACCGCACCGCACTGTCGGGCAAGATGCACTTCTGCGGCCCGGACCAACTCCACGGCTACGAAGAACGCCTGACCAGCGACATCTACCCGGCCGACTACGGTTGGGCCGTGAATTGGGATGAGCCGGACGTGCGTCCGACCTGGTACCACAACATGTCGTCGGTGCTGCAAGCCGGGCCGTGCGTGCGCACCAATCAGCTGGATTTCGACGAGGAGGTGGTGTTCAAGGCTCAGCAATACCTGTTCGATCACATCCGCGAGGACGGCGACCAGCCGTTTTGCCTGACCGTTTCGATGACACACCCGCACGATCCGTACACGATCCCCAAGGCTTTCTGGGATATGTACGACGATGCCGACATTCCGTTGCCTGAAACCCCGCCACAGACTGAACTCGATCCGCATTCCCAGCGTTTGCTCAAGGTTTACGACCTGTGGGATAAACCGTTGCCTGTGGATAAGATTCGCGATGCACGCCGTGCCTATTTCGGTGCATGCAGCTATATCGACAGCAACGTCGGCAAACTCCTGCAAACACTTGAGGAAACCGGTCTGATCGACGACACGATCATCGTATTCTCCGGTGACCATGGCGACATGCTCGGCGAGCGCGGCCTCTGGTACAAAATGCACTGGTACGAAATGGCCGCCCGCGTGCCCCTGTTGATAAGTGCGCCGGGGCAGTTCGGGGCAGGGCGGGTCAGCGCCGCCGTGTCCACCGCCGACCTGTTGCCGACCTTCGTGGAACTGGCCGGTGGAGCGCTGGAGCCAGGTTTGCCGCTGGACGGCCGCTCACTGGTTTCGCACTTGCAAGGACAGGGCGGTCATGACGAAGTGTTCGGCGAATACATGGCCGAAGGCACCATCAGTCCGTTGATGATGATCCGTCGCGGCGCTTACAAATTCATCTACAGCGAAGACGACCCCTGCCTACTCTTCGACGTACACAACGACCCGCGCGAACTGGAGGAACTCAGCCAATCGCCGCAACATCGTTCGCTTTTCGAAGAATTTCTGGCCGAAGCACGCACCAAATGGAACATCCCGGCGATTCACCAACAAGTGCTCGCCAGCCAGCGGCGCCGACGTTTCGTTGCCGAGGCGTTGACCATCGGCAAGCTGAAGAGCTGGGATCACCAGCCGCTGGTGGACGCCAGTCAGCAGTACATGCGCAACCACATCGACCTCGATGATCTGGAGCGCAAAGCACGTTATCCACAACCCTGCCAAAACCAATAATGTTAAGGGGAAGTCCATGCAAAAGTTATCCACAGTATTGACGGTCGGGCTTTTGGCTCTGGGCAGCGCATCGGCCTTTGCCGATCAAAGCTGCGAGACGGTGAAAATGGCCGACCCTGGCTGGAGCGACATCGCCGCGACGAACGCCATCACCGGGTTTCTGCTGGATGGCATGGGCTACAAGGCCAAGGTCGACACCCTCGCGGTGCCGATCACCTTCGGTGGGTTGAAGGATGGCCAGGTCGACGTGTTTCTGGGTAACTGGATGCCGGCGCAGCAGGGCTTCTACGACAAATTCGTGGCCACCGGCGATGTCACGCAGTTGGCGAAGAACCTCGACGGCACCGAATTCACCCTCGCCGTTCCCGACTACGTGTGGGACGCGGGTGTGCATAACTTTGCCGACCTGAACAAATACGCCGACAAATTCGACAAGAAGATCTACGGCATCGGTTCGGGCGCGCCGGCAAACATCTCGTTGCAGGAAATCATCAAGAAGAACGACTTCGACATGGGCCAATGGAAACTGGTCGAGTCCAGCGAGCAAGCGATGCTGGCCGAAGTGTCTCGCGCCGTGAAGAAACAGAAGTTCGTGACGTTCCTCGGCTGGACCCCGCACCCGATGAATGTGCAGCTGAAAATGCATTACCTGAAGGGCGGCGAGAAGTACTTCGGCGACACCGGCAGCGTGCATACCCTGACCCGCAAGGGCTACGCCGAAGCCTGCCCGAACGTGGGCAAACTGCTGACCAACCTGAGTTTCACCCAGGACATGGAGAACAGCATCATGGCCGAGGTGGTGAACAAAAAAGTCAGCAACGCGGATGCGGCGAAGGCATGGATCAAGGCCAATCCGGCAGTGCTGGACAAGTGGCTGGAGGGCGTGAAGACAGCGGATGGCAAGGATGCGCTGGCGGCGGTCAAAGCCAAACTCTGACCCCATGTGGGAGCGAGCCTGCTCGCGAAGGGGCCGTCAGATCCGATATTTATGTCGACTGACATTCCGCATTCGCGAGCAGGCTCGCTCCCACAGAGGGAACAATCGGCATCTGTCCTGCTACCCTTGCGCCAAAACCCCACCCGAGAGGACCCATGGCCTTCCCCAGCCGCCATTCACTCTTCCCCTTCCTCAGTTGGTTGCCCCGGCAAACCCGCGCCAGCGTCGGGCGTGACCTGATCGTCGGCCTCAGCGGGGCGATTCTCGCGTTGCCGCAGTCCATTGCCTACGCATTGATCGCCGGTCTCCCACCGGAATACGGCTTGTACGCCGCGATCATCCCGGTGTTGATCGCCTGCCTGTGGGGTTCATCGTGGCATTTGATCTGCGGTCCCACGGCGGCGATTTCCATTGTCCTGTTCGCCAGCGTCAGTCCGCTGGCCGTCCCCGCGTCACAGGACTACATCACACTGATCCTGCTGCTGACGCTGCTGGCCGGTATTTTCCAATGGCTGCTGGGCATGCTGCGGTTCGGTGCCCTGGTGAATTTCGTCTCGCATTCGGTGGTGCTGGGTTTCACCCTGGGCGCGGCGGTGGTGATTGCCATCGGGCAGTTGCCGAACTTGCTGGGATTGGATTTGCCCAGCCAGGCCACGGCGCTGGACAGCTTCCTGATGTTGTTCAAGCACCTCGGTGACTTGGATAAACCGTCGTTGGTGCTCGGCCTGGCGACGGTCGTCGTCGGCGTGGTGCTGAAGATGTTGCTGCCTCGCTGGCCGACATTGTTGATCACGCTGGTCCTCGCCGGGTTGATAGTGTGGCTGTGGCCATCGATGTTCGGCCATGTAAAGTTGGTCAGCGCCTTTGTAGGGCGTTTGCCGCCGTTCAGCCCCGTGCCGCTGGATCTGGACCTGATCCTGCGTCTGCTGCCGAGCGCAGTGGCGGTGGGCATGCTGGGGTTGGTGACCAGCCTGTCGATTGCCCGCTCCTTGTCGGCCCGCTCGCAGCAATTGCTCGACGCCAATCAGGAAGTCCGCGCCCAAGGCCTGTCGAACATCGTCGGGGCGTTTTTTTCCGGTTCGCTGTCAGCAGGATCCTTCACACGTTCGGGCTTGAGTTACGAAGCCGGCGCCTGCTCACCGATGGCCGGGGTGTTCTCGGCCGTGTGGGTCGCGCTGTTCGCGATTTTCGGCGCCGGGCTGATCGCTCACATCCCGATCCCGGCCATGGCCGGCAGCATTCTGCTGATCGCCTGGGGTCTGGTGGATCATCGCGGCATACGTGCGCTGTTGCGCGTCAGCCGCGCGGAATTCGTGGTGATGGCGCTGACCTGTGTCGCCACGTTACTGCTGGAATTGCAGACGGCGATTTATGCCGGGGTGCTCGCTTCGTTGTTCTTCTACCTCAAGCGCACCTCACAACCGCGGGTGCAGCATTCCCGCGAAGGGGATGAAGACATCCTGCGGGTGGGTGGTTCGATCTTTTTCGGCGCCAGCCATTACCTGCAAGTGCGCCTGCAACGCCTGCACGGTGCGCGCGTGGTGATCGAAGCGCAGCAAATCAACTTTATCGATTATTCAGGGGTGGAGATGTTGCATCAGGAAGCGCGGCGACTGCTCAAGCAGGATCGCAGCCTGACACTGCGCCGCGCACGGCCGCAGGTGGTGGAGGAGTTGAGGAAGCTGGAAGGGGCGGAGAAGTGCCCGATCAGGTTCGAGGATTGATCCGCCATTGCGCAGATCCCCTGTGGGAGCGAGCCTGCTCGCGAAGGCGGCGTGTCAGGTAAATCAGTTTCGACTGACACTGCGCTTTCGCGAGCAGGCTCGCTCCCACATTAATTACAGCGTTAGCTGGCGGCGGAGTTCGGCAAGGACCGGCGCCGTGTCCGGACGCACACCGCGCCACAGGAAGAAGGCTTCCGCCGCTTGCTCAGCGAGCATGCCCAAACCATCCATCGACACTGCCGCGCCCTGTTCCGTGGCCCAGCGACAGAACGAAGTCGGTTCCTTTCCATACATCATGTCGTAGCAAACGGTCTTGCCCGGCTCGATCAAGCTGCCGGCAATCGGCGGCACATCGCCCGACAGGCTCGCCGACGTCGCGTTGATGATCAGGTCCACCGACTCCTTCAGCCAATCGAAACCGCTGGCCGACACCGGCCCCAGGTCCGCGAACAATTCCGCCAGCAACTCGGCTTTTTCCACCGTGCGATTGGCGATGATCACCGACGCCGGCTGCTCGGCCAGCAAGGGTTCCAACGCCCCACGCACCGCGCCGCCCGCGCCCAGCAGCAGAATGCGTTTGCCCTTGAGGCTGAAACCGGCGTTGACCGTCAGGTCCCGCACCAGCCCGGCGCCATCGGTGTTGTCACCCAGCAGGCTGCCATCGGCGAGTTTGCTCAAGGTGTTCACCGCGCCAGCTCGTTGCGCGCGTTCCGTCAGGCTGTCGGCCAGGCGAAAGGCATCTTCCTTGAACGGCACCGTCACATTGGCGCCGCGACCTTCGCGGAAAAACGCCCGGGCGAAGTCGGAAAAGTCGTCGAGCGGCGCCAGCGAGGTGCTGTAGTCCAGTTGCTGAGCCGTTTGCTCAGCGAACAAACGGTGGATCAGCGGCGACTTGCTGTGACCAATCGGGTTACCGAATACGACGTAACGGTCCATCAGAACTCCTCGTTCAGGCCTCGGCCAACCAATCGCGGTCTTGCAGGAAGTATTCGGTCAGGCGAGCTTCTTCACTGCCCGGTTCGGCTTTCCAGTCATAGCTCCAACGCACTTGCGGCGGCAGCGACATCAGGATCGACTCGGTACGCCCGCCCGATTGCAGGCCGAACAAGGTGCCACGGTCGTAGACCAGGTTGAATTCGACGTAACGGCCACGACGGAATTCCTGGAATTCACGCTGCTTGGCGGTGAACGCATCGTTTTTGCGGCGTTGCACGATTGGCAGGTAAGCGTCGATGTACGCGTCGCCGATGGCGCGCATGAAGGCGAAGCTGGTGTCGAAGTCCCACTCGTTCAAATCATCGAAAAACAGGCCGCCGATGCCGCGCGGCTCGTGGCGATGCTTGATGTGGAAATAGCTGTCGCACCAGGCTTTGTAGCGCGAATAGACATCCGGACCGAACGGCGCACAGGCCTGCTCGGCGACGCGGTGCCAGTGCACGCAGTCTGCTTCATTGCCGTAATAAGGGGTCAGGTCGAAACCGCCGCCGAACCACCAGACCGGTTCTTCACCTTCTTTTTCAGCGATGAAAAAGCGCACGTTGGCGTGGGACGTCGGCACATGCGGGTTGTGCGGGTGAATCACCAGCGACACGCCGAGGGCTTCGAAGCCCCGGCCGGCCAATTCTGGCCGATGAGCGCTGGCGGACGGTGGGAGACCGCTGCCGAAGACGTGGGAAAAGTTGACGCCGCCCTTTTCGATCACCGCGCCGTTTTCGATCACTCGCGTGCGACCGCCACCACCGGCCGGCCGGATCCAGGCGTCTTCGACGAAACGTGTGCCGCCATCCTCGGCTTCGAGGGCCGCGCAAATGCGGTCTTGCAGGTCGAGCAGGTAGGCTTTTACGGCCTCGGTGCGGGTTGTCATGTCATCACCTTGAATCGGGCAAAGCTACGCGGCCATCAATGGCCGGCGGCAAATTGCTGCGTAGGATAACACTGCACCTTGCTCCACCGCAGTTGACGAAGATCAGGGTTAGGAGTCCGATAGGGAGCTTGGCAAATGACCTAAGGAGAGTTCTGATGGCAAAGCGAATCCAGTTCCGCGCCCATGGCGGCCCCGAAGTGCTTGAGTATGTCGATTACCAACCCGCCGAGCCGGGCCCGCAGCAAGTCCGCGTCGCCAACAAGGCCATCGGCCTGAATTTCATCGACACCTATTACCGCAGCGGCCTTTATCCGCCGCCGGCCTTGCCGTCTGGCCTGGGTTCGGAAGGCGCGGGCATCGTCGAAGCGGTGGGCAGCGCAGTGACCCGCTTCAAGGTCGGTGATCGCGTGGCTTACGGCAGCGGCCCTTTGGGTGCCTACAGCGACGTTCACGTCTTGCCCGAGGCCAATCTGGTGCTGCTGCCAGAGGCAATCAGCTTCGAAACGGCGGCCGGGGTGATGCTCAAGGGCCTGACCGTGCAGTACCTGCTGCGTCAGACCTATGAACTCAAGGGTGGCGAAACCGTGCTGTTCCACGCCGCCGCCGGGGGTGTCGGTTCGCTGGCCTGCCAATGGGCCAAGGCGCTGGGTGTGAAGTTGATCGGCACGGTCAGCTCCCCGGAGAAAGCCGCACTGGCCAAGGCCAACGGTGCCTGGGCGACCATCGACTACAGCCATGAAAACGTCGCACAACGCGTACTGGAATTGACCGACGGCAAGAAGGTGCCGGTGGTGTACGACGGCGTCGGCAAAGACACCTGGCTGACGTCGCTCGATAGCGTAGCGGCCCGCGGGTTGGTGGTGAGCTTCGGGAATGCGTCCGGCGCAGTGGATGGGGTGAATCTGGGGATACTGGCGGCGAAGGGTTCGCTGTACGTGACCCGGCCGACGCTCGGGACTTACGCCAACAATGCCGAGAACCTGCAGCGGATGGCGGATGAGCTGTTTGAGATGATCATCAGCGCGAAGCTGCACGTGGACATCAGTCACACGTATCCGCTGGCTGATGCGGCGAAGGCGCAGACCGAGTTGTCGGCACGGCGCACTACTGGTTCGACAGTTTTGCTGCCATAACACCAAACTGTGGCGAGGGAGCTTGCTCCCGCCAACGGGGCGATGCGGCGTTCCGACAAGCTCCCTCGCCACAGGTCTGCTGGGTGTCAGCCCTGGCGCACAACGTGGCCGGTCGCGAGATCCCGGATAACGCTCGGGTTCTTGCGCCCTCCCAGGTTCCCTCCCAACACGAAATCCAGCTCTCCGCGGAAATACTGCTCCACGCGAAGCCGCGTGCGCGCCGCCGGCCGTCCCTGCGGATTGGCCGAAGTCGACACCAAGGGCCCGACAATGGCGCATAAATCCCGCACCAGCGGATGGTCGCTGACCCGCAACGCAACGGTTTCATGGACCCCGGTGATCCACTGCGGCAACAGATTCTGATGCGGCACCAGCCAAGTGTTAGGCCCAGGCCAGGTACTGGCCATGCGATCCATCCACAGTTCCGGGAAGTCTTCGAAGAGGAAGTCGAACTGACGAATGTTGTCGGCAACCAGAATCAGGCCCTTCTCCATAGACCGACCCTTGAGCATCAACAGACGATACACCGCTTCTTCGTCCCACGGGTCGCAACCCAGCCCCCAGACCGCTTCGGTTGGATAGGCAATCACCGCCCCTGCGCGAACGGCTTGCGCGGCTTGTTGCACACGCCAACTGTTGACCATGAAAAACTCTCCGGAATAAGGCTCTGCGCAGTTTACCGATCTTCTTTATAAAACCTAGCTCACCCGCGCAAACCAGCGCCCGCTTTCGCAAACGGCGCGGCCATCCATTTCCAGCTCGGTCAACGCCGCCAGCACTTTGGGCAAGGCCCAGCCGCTGGTGACGGACAACGCTTCGCTGGTGTGCGGCGCCGCGTGCAACAGCATGAGCAACGGATGGGTCACCGAAGGCGCCTCGCTGTACAACGGTAACTGTTGCCAGCCGCGCAAGGCTTCGAGGATATGGTCGATGGTCTCCACCAGCATCGCGCCGTCCCGGATCAACTGATGACACCCCTTGGCGCCAGGATGATGGATCGATCCAGGAATCGCATACACCTCCCGACCTTGCTCCGCCGCCAGCCTCGCGGTGATCAGCGAACCACTCGCCACACTGGCTTCGACCACCAGCACGCCAAGCGACAAACCGCTGATGATTCGATTGCGCCGGGGGAAGTTGCTGGCGGTGGGGCCGGCGTCCAGCGGGAACTCCGAAAGCACCGCACTGCCCGACGCAATCATGGCGTCGGCCAGTCGTCGATTGCGCTGTGGATAAAACTTTTCAAGTCCCGTGCCAAGTACACCGACCGTTTGCCCGCCCACATCCAGTGCGGCTTGATGCGCGGCCGCATCAATGCCCAGCGCCAGCCCGCTGGTGATGACGAAACCGGCGCCCGCCAAGCTGCGGGAAAATGCGGCAGCGGTGTCCATGCCCGGCCGTGAAGCGCGGCGACTGCCGACCATCGCCAGTTGCGGTTTTTCCAGAATTCCCGGATCGCCCGCTACGAACAACAGCGGCGGCGCATCGCTGATTTCTGCCAGCAGCGCCGGGTAGTCAGGCTGGTCCCACATCAGTAAATGCTGGCCCGGACGCTCTAGCCAGGCCAATGCGTGGCTGGCGCCATCGCGCACTTCATTGGCGCGGCGAGCCTCGGCGCACGCCACCGGCAAGCCCAGCGAACGCCAGGCACTGGCCGGCGCACTGATGGCTTTGGACGCCGAGCCGAAGGCTTCGAGCAGCTTCTTGAAACGCGCCGGGCCGAGTTCCGGTAAACGGTGCAAACGTAAACGAGCTTCCAGTTCCGCAGGGGAAACCGGTGTAACGGCAGGCAGCGACATGGATCATCCTTGATCGTTATGGGCCCCGTTCAAACGGGAATAAGCTGTGGATAACTCTGTTGGTAACTTGTGGAGCTGGCTAAGGATTTCGCACCTTGTCCATCACGGCCAAAGAGCGCGAAGCGTTGAGCACCAGCCCGTAGCTGAGCTTGTCGTAGGTGCGGAAAACCATCAGCAATCCGGCCTGCTCATCGGGAATCTTCAGCGGCTGGCCAGTGATCCGGTCGCGCACGGTTTCGCCGGTTTTCATCACCACCAGCACGTTGCCTTCGACGAGGCCATCACGCTGCCCCTTGTTCAGCGTGACCACATCCAGCGCGCCAATCTGCGTCACGCCGCGCGGCACATCGATGATTAGCCCGTTGACCGGATTTTTCGGCGCGCTGGGCATGAAGGTCGAGTTGATCGAGCGTTCTTCGCCGCTGAACAAGCGGTCGCCGAGGCGCACTTCCTGGGTGGTGCGTTGCAAGGCGAGGGTGGCGACGTCGCCTTCAGTGGCGACTATTTCACCGCCACCAATGTCATCGGCGTTGATCCCCAAAAACTCTTTGGTCTCGGGATCGGTGTAGACCTTGCCCTGACGGAAGATCCCGTAGACCGGTTGATCGGGATCGAAATGACCGCGGGCGAAGATGCGGTCTCCGGTGCCGCTGAGCACGCGTTCGGCATCGCCGGCGACGATGTAAGGCGCCTCGTTGAAATCCTCGACCTTGTCGACGATGCGGTTACTCAGCAAAAAGCTGTTGATCGATCGCAGCGGAATGCTCGGGATGGCTTCGGCCACCGGCGAACTGCGCACCCTGGGTGAAAGCTTGATCGTGCCGCGCGATGCACCGCGATTGAGCGTCAGCCGCGGCTGGCCGTTGACGTAGACCAGCGACAGCGAGTCGCCGGGATAGATGAGATTGGGGTTTTCGATTTGCGGATTGGCCTGCCACAGCTCGGGCCATTGCCACGGCTGGCGCAGGTATTTACCGGAGATGTCCCAGAGTGTGTCCCCCGCAACCACTGTGTATTGCTGTGGAAAACCTTCCTTGAGTTGCACTTGCCCGTGCGCCACACCGGCCGAAGCCAGAAGGAGCAAGGCGAGTAGTGATTTCCTCATGCGGTGAATCCCTTTATTATGTGCGTTCGCGTAAAACGCCAGAGCCTTCGTGGCTCGCTCCCCGTGCTTTACTAAGAAAAGGGAGCTACGTTTTACAACGGTAGCCTGCATCTTCGGACCCGCCAGGCCATCGACCCGACTTTCCTCACATGTGCAGCAATCAAGCTTATGGCCATTTTAGACATCCTCGAATTCCCCGACTCGCGCCTGCGCACTATCGCCAAACCTGTGGCCGTAGTGGACGACGAAGTGCGTCAGTTGGTCGATGACATGTTTGAAACAATGTATGAAGCGCCAGGCATCGGCCTCGCCGCGACCCAGGTCAACGTGCACAAACGTATCGTGGTGATGGACCTCTCCGAAGACCGCAGCGAACCACGGGTGTTCATCAACCCCGAGTTCGAGACCCTGACTGACGAGATGGAGCAATACCAGGAAGGCTGCCTCTCGGTGCCGGGCTTCTACGAAAACGTCGATCGCCCACAGAAGGTCAAGATCAAGGCCCTGGACCGCGACGGCCAGCCTTACGAACTGATCGCCGAAGGCCTGCTCGCCGTGTGCATCCAGCATGAATGCGACCACCTGAATGGCAAATTGTTCGTCGACTACCTGTCCAGTCTCAAACGCGACCGAATCAAGAAGAAACTGGAAAAGCTCCATCGCCAGAACGCTTGATGCCCTCCTTTCAAAGGCTTGCTGCGGCAAGCCTTTTTCTTTTGCGACTGCTTTGTAATAGAGAGCTTCCATGACTCAGCCACTGCGCATCGTCTTTGCCGGCACCCCGGAATTCGCCGCCGAACACCTCAAGGCCCTGCTCGACAGCCCTTATGAGATCGTCGCGGTCTACACCCAGCCGGACCGTCCGGCGGGCCGTGGGCAAAAGCTGATGCCGAGCCCGGTCAAGCAGTTGGCGTTGGAAAACAACATCCCGGTGTTGCAACCGCCGACCCTGCGCAACGAAGACGCTCAGGCCGAACTGGCCGCGCTCAAGCCGGACTTGCTGGTAGTGGTCGCCTACGGCCTGATCTTGCCGCAAGTGGTGCTGGATATTCCGCGCCTGGGCTGCATCAACAGCCACGCGTCCCTGCTGCCACGCTGGCGCGGTGCGGCGCCGATCCAGCGCGCCGTCGAAGCGGGCGACAGTGAAAGCGGCGTGACCGTGATGCGCATGGAGCTGGGCCTGGACACCGGGCCGATGCTGCTCAAAGTCACCACGCCGATCACTGCTGACGACACCGGCGGCAGCCTGCATGATCGTCTGGCAGAGATGGGCCCACCGGCGGTGATTCAGGCGATTGGCGGCCTCGCCGCTGGCACGCTGGAGGGCGAAGTGCAGGACGACAGCCTCGCCACTTATGCTCACAAATTGAACAAGGACGAAGCGCGCATCGACTGGACTCGCCCGGCGGTTGAGCTGGAACGTCTGGTTCGCGCCTTCAATCCATGGCCGGTTACCCACAGCACGCTGAACGGCGAAGCGCTGAAAGTGCTGGCCGCGAGCCTCGCCGAAGGTAAGGGCGCGGCAGGGGAAATCCTCAGCGCCAGCAAGGACGGCTTGCTCGTTGCTTGCGGTGAGCAAGCGCTGTGCCTGACCCGCCTGCAATTGCCCGGCGGCAAGGCGCTGAACTTCAGCGATCTGTTCAACAGCCGTAAAGAGAAATTCGCCGTCGGCACCGTGCTTGGTCAAGCGGCGGACGCTCAATGAACCCGCGTCTGGCCGCCGCCAAGGCACTTGCCGCTGTTCTGAACGGAAAAGCCTCGCTCAACAGTTCTCTGCCGACACAAATGGACAAGGTTGAAGACCGCGATCGCGGCTTCACTCAGGACCTGGCGTTCGGCACCGCGCGCTGGCAGCCACGTTTGTCGGCGCTGGCGGCCAAACTGTTGCAAAAGCCGTTCAAGGCTGCGGATGCGGACGTCGAGGCGCTGTTGCTGGTAGGCCTCTATCAACTGCTCTACACCCGCGTACCGGCCCACGCCGCCATTGGTGAAACGGTCGGCTGCGCGGACAAACTGAAAAAGCCTTGGGCCAAGGCCTTGCTCAACGCCGTACTGCGCCGTGCCCAACGGGAAAGCGAAGCGCTGCTGGCCGAGCTGGAACATGACCCGGTGGTGCGTACCGCACACCCGCGCTGGCTGCAAAAATCCCTGAAGGCCTTCTGGCCTGAACAATGGGAAGCCATTTGCGCGGCGAACAACGCGCATCCGCCGATGATCCTGCGGGTCAACCGTCGCCATCACACTCGCGACGCCTACCTTGGTTTGCTGACCGAAGCCGGGATCGCCGCGACGCCGTGCGTCTACAGTCAGGATGGCATCATCCTTGAATCCGCCGCCGACGTGCGCAGCTTGCCGGGCTTCGCCGAAGGCTGGATCAGCGTGCAGGACGAGGCGGCACAATTGGCCGCCGACCTGCTCGACCTGGCACCGGGCCAACGGGTGCTGGACGCCTGCTGCGCGCCGGGCGGCAAGACCTGCCATATCCTCGAAGCCGAGCCACAACTGGCCGGCGTCGTCGCGGTGGACTTGGAAGCCAAACGTCTGGTGCGGGTGCGCGAGAACCTGGCGCGTCTGGGCCTCAGCGCCGAACTGATCGCCGCCGACGGCCGCGACACCCAGACCTGGTGGGACGGCAAACCGTTCCAGCGCATCCTGCTGGACGCGCCGTGCTCGGCCACCGGCGTCATCCGTCGTCACCCGGACATCAAGCTGACCCGCCAACCCGACGACATCGCCGCACTCGCCGTACTGCAAGGCGAATTGCTCGATGCCCTGTGGATAACTCTGGAAGTGGGCGGCATTCTGCTTTATGCCACCTGCTCGACGCTGCCGACCGAAAACACCGAAGTCATCGAAGCCTTCCTCGCCCGCACGCCGGGCGCTCGTGAGCTGGACCTCGCTACGGCGGCCGGGATCAAGCAACCACATGGTCGCCAATTGCTGGCCCAGGAAGGTGGGCACGACGGGTTCTACTACGCCAAGCTGATCAAGATTGCCGCCGCGCGGTGATAAACCGATTTAATGGAGTGACTGGATGAAAATCATCATCCTCGGTGCAGGGCAGGTCGGTGGTTCGCTGGCGGAGCACTTGGCCAGCGAAGCCAACGACATCACCGTGGTCGACACCGACGGCGATCGCCTGCGCGACCTCGGCGATCGGCTAGACATCCGCACCGTGCATGGCCGCGGCTCACTGCCGACGGTGCTGCGCCAGGCCGGCGCGGACGACGCCGACATGCTGGTGGCCGTGACCAACAGCGACGAAACCAACATGGTGGCCTGCCAGGTTGCGCACACTCTGTTCCACACGCCGACCAAAATCGCCCGGGTGCGCGAAGCGGCGTACCTCACGCGCTCCGAATTGTTCGATAACGACGCGATCCCGGTGGATGTGCTGATCAGCCCGGAACAAGTGGTGACCAACTACATCAAGCGCCTGATCCAGCATCCGGGCGCCTTGCAGGTGATCGACTTCGCCGAAGGCAAGGCGCAACTGGTCGCGGTGAAGGCGTATTACGGCGGGCCGCTGGTGGGTCAGCAATTGCGGCAATTGCGCGAACACATGCCGAATGTCGAAACCCGAGTCGCTGCGATTTTCCGCCGTGACCGGCCGATTCTGCCTCAGGGTGACACCGTCATCGAGGCCGACGACGAAGTGTTTTTCATCGCCGCCAAGGACAATATCCGCGCGGTGATGAGCGAAATGCGCCGGCTGGATGAAACCTACAAGCGCATCGTCATTGCCGGCGGCGGGCAGATCGGCGAGCGACTGGCCGAGGCCATCGAAAGTCGTTACCAGGTGAAGATCATCGAGATGAACCCGGCCCGCTGCCGTCATCTCTCGGACACCCTCGACAGCACCGTGGTGTTGCAGGGCAGTGCGTCCGACCGTGATTTGCTGATGGAAGAGAACATCGCCGACGCGGATATCTTCCTGGCCCTGACCAACGATGACGAAGCCAACATCATGTCCTCGCTGCTGGCCAAGCGCCTGGGCGCGAAGAAGGTGATGACGATCATCAACAACCCGGCGTACGTGGATCTGATTCAGGGCGGCGACATCGACATCGCCATCAGCCCTCAACTGGCGACCATCGGCACCTTGCTAGCCCACGTACGGCGTGGCGATATCGTCAGCGTGCACTCACTGCGCCGGGGCGCGGCGGAGGCCATCGAGGCGATTGCCCATGGTGATGCGAAGTCGAGCAAGGTGATTGGCAGGGCCATCGAGAACATCGGTTTGCCGCCAGGAACGACGATTGGCGCGATCATTCGTGATGAGGAAGTGATCATTGCGCATGACGATACAGTGATCGAAACGGGCGACCATGTGATTTTGTTCCTTGTGGATAAAAAGCATATTCGCGATGTGGAGAAGCTGTTTCATGTAGGGCTGAGCTTCTTCTGATCCGGTATTTTTGGCGACTGTGGGGGCCTCTTCGCGAGCAGGCTCGCTCCCACAGTGGGATTTTCGCCGCACACTGTATTCGTGTTCACTGAAGATCAATTGTGGGAGCGAGCCTGCTCGCGAAGGCGGCCTCACTAAAACAGATCAACTCCTGACACACCTCAACAAGGAATCCACCCAATGCTCGAATCCCTGGAAAAAATGCTCGCCAAGGGTGTGGATAACTCATTGCTGCGCTTCGGCCTGGGCAAGGGTTATCTGGATCTCGGGGAAAATGCCAAGGCGGCCGAGCATTTCCAGCGCTGCGTCGAATTCGATCCGAAGTATTCAGCGGCCTGGAAGCTATTGGGCAAGGCCCATCTGGCGCAGGAAGATTTCGCGGCCGCCCGGCAGGCCTGGGAACAAGGTCTGGAAGCCGCCCGCGCCCATGGCGACAAGCAGGCAGAGAAGGAAATGACGGTGTTTCTGAAGAAACTCGAGCGCAACGCTCACTGATCAGAGGTAGCGCAGGCCTATCCCGTCGGCATCAACCTGAATCACTTCCATGCGCACTCGCGGCGCACCTGTGGGTAAGTCCTGCACCTGCCCATACACCACCGCGCCCTTGGGCAACGACGACAGGCGCGGATGCTTGACGTAGACACCCGTGGTCGACAGGTTGCGCGTCTGACCCAGGCATTCGCCGAAGCTTTCATGGCTGATCTTGATGCGAAACGATTTGCGGTGTTCGGACATCTGCTGCGCCCTTTAATGAACAGTTGTGGATAACCCTGGCCCCGGAATTATCCACAGATCATGCCAACCTACTCAATACCAGCGTTCTTCGCCCGGTGGACGCTTCTTGAAGCGCTTCATGCTCCACATGTACTGGCTTGGGTACGCCCGCACATAGCGCTCGACCACTTGGCTCATGGCTGCGCAGGACGTCTCGGTATCGGTGCTGTACATGGCCTCTGGCGCCGCTTCCAGGATCACTTTGTACCCCGAACCGTCCGGCAGCCGCAGGGCATGCAGGAACACGCCGACCGCTTTGCCACCGGCGAGCATATTCGGCACGAACTTGCTGGTCAGGGCTTGAGTGGCGAAGAAAGGCACGAAGATCCCGGCGGATTCGGCCGGTTCCGGGTCAGCGGGAATGCCCACTGCACCACCTTTGCGCACTTCCTTGATGACGCTGAGGATGCCTTCCTTGGTGGAAGCGGCTACCCGATTGCCCAATTGCACCCGCTGTTTGCGCAGCAAATCATCCACAGCCTTCAACTTCGGTGGCCGATAGAAAATGATCGGTTTGCACTGATTGCAATAAAAGTGGTTCAACACTTCCCAATTGCCCAGGTGACTGGTGATACCGACGACCCCTTTGCCGGAGGCGAGGGCGTCTTTCAAGACGTCGAGGCCTTCGACTTCGCGCACCAGGTCGATGGAGCGCTGGGCCGGCCAGATCCAGGCGCAGGCGCTTTCGGTCAGGGACTTGCCGATGTCTTTCAGGCTCTGGCCGACCAGACGCTCACGCTCGGCCGGGTCCATCTCGGGGAAACACTTGGCGAGGTTGATCCGCACCACATCGCGGGAACGGTTCGGGGTTTTCCACATGACCCAGCCAATCGCCGAGCCCACGGCCTGCACGGCCCGCCACGGGAGCAGGGCAAACAGCCGCAGAGCGCCTACCAGCAAGGCGCCTTTAAACTTATCCACAGGTCACTCCTGATTTTGTGCTGTGCGCGAGGCGGCTATTCTAACCGCCGTTCGCCAAGGTCGCGTAGCGATCGCAATCCTGGGTGTGGTCCATGACCATGCCCGAGGCCTGCATCAGCGCATAGCAAATGGTCGGCCCGACGAACGTGAAGCCGGCCTTTTTCAGGCCTTTGCTCATTTCCACCGCCACTGGCGTGACCGCCGGGACTTCGGTGCGATCCTTGAAATGATTGATCACCGGCGTGCCGCCAACGAAGGACCAGAGAAACGCCACCGGGTCCTCCAGCGCCAGCCAGGCCTGGGCGTTGCGTCGGGCGGCGTTGAGTTTGAGACGGTTGCGGATGATGCCCGGATCGAGCATCAATTCATCGATTTCCGCGTCGCTCATCTGCGCCACGCGCTGTACGTCAAAGCCGAACAGCACCTCGCGATAACGCTCACGTTTACGCAAGACCGTGATCCATGAGAGGCCGGCCTGGAACCCTTCGAGCAAAAGCAACTCGAACAATCCCTGCGCATCGCGTAGCGGCGTGCCCCACTCCTGGTCGTGATAAGCCATGTACAGCGGATCTTCGGAACACCAAAAGCAGCGTGGCATAAGGCTCCAGGGGGCGTGCGCAGCAATGAATCGGGTATACTCCCGCTCTTTAAATCGCAGCCCAAGAAACAGGTGAATTTCGTGAGCCAGCCTACGCCAGCCGTGCGTACCTTCCAAGACTTGATCCTCGCGCTCCAGCAATACTGGGCCGAGCAAGGTTGTGTGGTACTTCAGCCCTACGATATGGAAGTAGGCGCCGGCACTTTCCACACTGCCACATTCCTGCGTGCCATTGGCCCGGAAACCTGGAACGCCGCTTATGTGCAGCCCAGTCGTCGCCCGACTGACGGCCGCTACGGCGAAAACCCGAACCGTCTGCAGCACTACTACCAGTTCCAGGTGGTATTGAAGCCGAACCCGGACAACTTCCAGGAACTGTACCTGGGCTCCCTCAAGCACGTCGGCCTGGACCCATTGGTCCACGACATCCGCTTCGTCGAAGACAACTGGGAATCGCCGACCCTCGGCGCCTGGGGTCTGGGCTGGGAAGTCTGGCTCAATGGCATGGAAGTGACCCAGTTCACTTACTTCCAGCAAGCGGGCGGCATCGAGTGCTACCCGGTGACCGGCGAGATTACCTACGGTCTGGAGCGTCTGGCCATGTACCTGCAAGGCGTGGACTCGGTCTACGACCTGGTCTGGGCTGACGGCCCGATGGGCAAGGTGACCTACGGCGACGTGTTCCACCAGAACGAAGTGGAGCAGTCGACCTACAACTTCGAACACGCCAACGTCGAGAAGCTGTTCGAACTGTTCGACTTCTATGAAAGCGAAGCCAAGCGCCTGATCGAACTCGACCAGCCGCTGCCGTTGCCGAGCTACGAAATGGTGTTGAAGGCTTCCCATACTTTCAACCTGCTGGATGCGCGCCGGGCGATCTCGGTGACTGCGCGTCAGCAATACATTCTGCGTGTACGCACCCTGGCGCGTTCCGTTGCGCAAGCCTACCTGCTGGCTCGCGCCAAGCTGGGCTTCCCGATGGCGACCCCGGACCTGCGTGATGAAGTACTGGCCAAGCTGGAGGCTGCACAATGAGTGCTCTGGATTTTCTGGTTGAACTGGGCACTGAAGAACTGCCACCCAAAGCCCTGAACACCCTGGCCGAGGCGTTCCTCGCCGGTATCGACAAGGGCCTGCAAGCCGCCGGTCTGAACTACGAGACCAAAACCGTCTACGCCGCGCCGCGTCGCCTGGCCGTGCTGATCACGTCGCTGGCCACCCAGCAACCGGATCGCAGCATCAACCTCGATGGCCCGCCACGTCAGGCGGCGTTCGATGCCGAAGGCAACCCGACCCAGGCAGCACTGGGTTTTGCCAAGAAGTGCGGTGTCGAGCTGAGCGAAATCGATCAGAGCGGTCCGAAACTGCGTTACAGCCAAAGCATCGCCGGCAAGCCGACCGCGAGCCTGCTGCCGACCATCGTCGAAGATTCGCTGAACGACCTGCCGATCCCGAAACGCATGCGTTGGGGCGCTCGCAAGGAAGAATTCGTTCGTCCGACCCAATGGCTGGTGATGCTGCTCGGTGACGAAGTCATCGATTGCACCATCCTCGCCCAGAAGGCTGGCCGCGATTCCCGTGGTCACCGCTTCCATCACCCGGAAAACGTGCGCATCACCTCGCCGGCCAATTACCTGGCCGACTTGCGTGCCGCTTACGTCCTGGCCGATGCCAACGAACGTCGCGACATCATCAGCAAGCGCACCGAAGAACTGGCTACCCGTCAGGAAGGCACGGCGATTGTTCCGCCGGCGCTGCTCGACGAAGTAACCGCGCTGGTTGAGTGGCCAGTGCCGCTGGTGTGTTCGTTCGAAGAACGTTTCCTCGACGTGCCGCAAGAAGCGCTGATCACCACCATGCAGGACAACCAGAAGTATTTCTGCCTGCTGGATGCCGACGGCAAGTTGCTGCCACGTTTCATCACCGTGGCCAACATCGAAAGCAAAGACCCGCAGCAGATCATCGCCGGTAACGAGAAAGTGGTTCGCCCACGCCTGACCGACGCCGAGTTCTTCTTCAAGCAAGACAAGAAGCAGAAACTCGAAGACTTCAACCTGCGCCTGCAGAACGTGGTATTCCAGGAAAAACTCGGCAGCGTCTACGACAAGGCCGAGCGTGTTTCCAAACTCGCTGCGTTCATCGCACAACGCATTGGCGGCAACGCAGCCTGGGCGTCCCGTGCCGGCCTGCTGTCCAAGTGCGACCTGGCGACCGAAATGGTCGGTGAGTTCCCGGAGATGCAAGGTGTCGCCGGTTACTACTACGCCCTCAACGACGGCGAGCCGGAAGAAGTCGCTCTGGCGCTGAACGAGCAGTACATGCCGCGCGGTGCCGGTGCTGAACTGCCGACCACCTTGACCGGTGCAGCCGTGGCCATCGCCGACAAGCTCGACACACTGGTGGGCATTTTCGGTATCGGCATGCTGCCAACCGGTAGCAAAGACCCGTACGCCTTGCGCCGTGCTGCACTCGGTGTGCTGCGTATCCTGATCGACAAGAAGCTCGATCTGGACCTGAACGACGCCGTGGCTTTCGCCGTGAATGCGTTCGGTGCCAAGGTCAAGGCTGCCGGCCTCAACGACGCCGTGCTGGAGTTCATCTTCGACCGTCTGCGTGCCCGTTACGAAGACGAAGGCGTGGATGTCGCGACTTACCTGTCGGTGCGTGCCCTGAAGCCGGGTTCGGCACTGGACTTCGACCAGCGTGTTCAAGCGGTAGAAGCTTTCCGCAAATTGCCGGAAGCCGCGGCCCTCGCCGCCGTGAACAAGCGCGTATCGAACTTGCTGAGCAAGGTCGAAGGCTCCGTTCCGACGGTGGTTGAAGCCAAGTACTTCGACAATGCCAACGAGTTCTCCCTGTACTCGGCGATCCAGCAGGCGGACCAGGCTGTCCAGCCGATGGCCGCCGCGCGTCAGTACAGCGAATCGCTGGCACGCCTGGCCGCCTTGCGCGAGCCGGTGGATGCGTTCTTCGAAGCCGTGATGGTCAACGCAGAAGATGCCAAGGTCCGCGCCAACCGCTATGCCTTGCTGGCGCGTCTGCGTGGCCTGTTCCTCGGCGTCGCTGATATCTCGCTGCTGGGCTAAGGGGCTGCGTTTGAAACTGCTGATTCTCGATCGCGACGGGGTGATCAATTACGACTCCGACGCTTACATCAAGTCGGTGGAGGAGTGGATTCCACTTCCCGGTTCGATCGAAGCCATCGCGCAGTTGAGCAAGGCCGGCTGGACGGTAGCGGTCGCTACCAACCAGTCGGGCATCGCTCGCGGCTATTACGACATCGCCACCCTGGACGCCATGCACGAGCGCTTGCGCTCGCTGGTGGCGGAGCAGGGCGGTGAAGTCGGGCTGATCGTTTATTGCCCGCACGGGCCGGACGACGGCTGCGATTGCCGCAAGCCAAAACCCGGGATGCTGAAAACCATCGCCGAGCATTACAACGTGTCGCTGACCAATCTTTGGTTCGTCGGCGACAGCCTTGGTGACCTGGAAGCCGCCAAAGCCGTCGATTCTCAGCCAGTTTTGGTAAAGACCGGGAAAGGCGAAAAGACTTTGGGCAAGACCTTACCGGTAGGCACCTTGATTTTTGACGATCTGGCGGCGATTGCCGCAGAACTTATCCACAATTAGAGCGTTTCGAGATTCCTGACCAAGGATTGATCGGGATTGCGCTTTATATAGACGGGCAGAGCCCGCACGGTAAACGTCACCATGTCGATACTGCTGGCCATCAGAACGTTCCTCTTTTATCTGTTGCTGGGCACCAGCTCTTTGCTTTGGTGCAGCCTGAGCTTTTTCATCGCGCCTTTTTTGCCGTTCAAGGCGCGTTATCGCTTCATTAATGTGTACTGGTGCCGCTGCGCCTTGTGGCTGAGCAAAGTATTCCTGGGCATTAGCTATGAAGTGAAGGGCGCCGAGAACGTGCCTGACCAGCCCTGCGTGATTCAATCGAATCACCAGAGCACCTGGGAGACGTTCTTTCTCTCTGCTTACTTCGAACCGTTGAGCCAGGTGCTCAAGCGTTCATTGTTGTACGTGCCGTTCTTCGGCTGGGCCATGGCCATGCTGCGACCGATTGCCATCGACCGCGACAACCCGAAGGCCGCGCTCAAGCATGTGGCGAAGAAGGGCGATGAGCTGCTGAAGGATGGTGTCTGGGTGCTGATCTTCCCTGAGGGGACGCGCGTTCCTTTTGGCACCATCGGCAAGTTCTCACGCGGTGGCACCGCATTGGCCGTCAACGCCGAGCTTCCTGTACTGCCGATTGCGCACAATGCGGGCAAGTTCTGGCCTAAAACCGGTTGGGCAAAGAAGCAGGGGGTCATCACCGTAATCATCGGCGAACCGATGTACGCCGTGGGCAGCGGGCCTCGCGCCATCGCCGATCTGAACGACCGGGTACAAGCCTGGAACGAGCAGATGCAACGGGAAATGGGGTCGCTGCCAGCAGCCCCGACGGCACCGACTTCGACAGATCAAGTGGCTGTCTGAGATTCTGTGGATAACCTGTGTACCGTTTTCTCGAAAAACAGCGATAACGTTTTATAAGTTAATGATTTATATACATATTTCTTAAACACATAAAACGAAGGAAATGGTGCATAAGTTTTTTTCGGGCGTAAAAAAACCGGCTGATATAGCCGGTTTTTTTATGCCCAAAATTTGCAGTTTTCGACACTTTGTACTACGGGGAATGACGACCGAAATCCGGTCTGATCACATGCGAAATACAGACAATAAAAAAGGCCAACGCTGAGCGTTGGCCTTTTTGGTTTGGAGGGTTCGCTGGATCAGAAGTCCAGGTTGGAAACCGCCAGTGCGTTGCTTTCGATGAAGTCACGGCGAGGTTCGACCGCATCACCCATCAGGGTGTTGAAGATCTGGTCTGCGCCAATGGCGTCTTCGATGGTCACTTTAAGCATCCGGCGCTGTGCGGGGTCCATGGTGGTTTCCCACAGCTGATCCGGGTTCATCTCGCCCAGACCTTTGTATCGCTGGATGGTGTGACGCTTGGTGCTTTCAGCCATCAGCCATTCAAGGGCTTCCTTGAACTCGGTGACCGGCTTCTTGCGCTCGCCACGCTGGATGTACGCACCGTCGTCGAGCAGGGTGCTCAGTTGAGCGCCCAGCGAAACAACCGTGCGGTAATCGTTGCTGCCGAAGAAGTCGCGGTTGAAGGTGACGTAGTTCGACAGGCCGTGGGAGATCAGTTCGACCTCTGGCAGCCAGACGTTACGTTCACGGTCTTCACGCAGGCTGGCTTTGTAGACCAGGCCAGACTTCTCGACGGTGCGCAGGCGAACTTCGTACTGAGCCAGCCAATCCTGCATCGCTGCATGATCGGACAGTTGATCCATGCTCACCGCTGGCAGGTAGATGAAGTGCTCGGTCAGCTCCTGTGGGTACAGGCGCGACAGACGCTTGAGGGTCTTCATCACCAGACGGAAGTCATTCACCAGGCGCTCAAGCGCTTCACCGGAGATGCCTGGGGCTTCTTCGTTCAGGTGCAGGCTCGCGTCTTCCAGGGCCGACTGCGTCATGTACTCTTCCATGGCGTCGTCGTCTTTGATGTATTGCTCTTGCTTGCCTTTCTTGACCTTGTACAGCGGCGGCTGAGCGATGTAGATGTAGCCACGCTCGATCAGCTCTGGCAACTGACGGAAGAAGAAGGTCAGCAGCAGGGTACGGATGTGCGAACCGTCGACGTCAGCATCGGTCATGATGATGATGTTGTGATAACGCAGCTTGTCGATGTTGTACTCATCGCGACCGATGCCACAGCCCAGCGCGGTGATCAAGGTGCCAACTTCCTGCGAAGAGATCATCTTGTCGAAACGCGCCTTCTCGACGTTCAGGATCTTGCCCTTCAGCGGCAGGATGGCCTGGGTGCGGCGGTTGCGTCCCTGCTTGGCGGAGCCGCCAGCAGAGTCACCTTCCACGAGGTACAGTTCGGACAGGGCAGGATCTTTTTCCTGGCAGTCAGCCAGTTTGCCCGGCAAGCCGGCGATATCCAGCGCGCCTTTGCGACGGGTCATCTCACGGGCTTTACGCGCCGCTTCACGAGCACGTGCCGCGTCGATCATCTTGCCGACGACCAGTTTGGCTTCGTTCGGGTTTTCCAGCAGGAAGTCGGAGAAGTACTTGCCCATTTCCTGTTCGACCGCGGTCTTCACTTCGGAAGAAACCAGCTTGTCTTTGGTCTGGGAGCTGAACTTCGGATCCGGCACTTTTACCGAAATGATCGCGGTCAGGCCTTCACGGGCATCGTCACCGGTGGTGGCGACTTTGTGCTTCTTCGCCAGGCCTTCAGCTTCGATGTAGGTGTTCAGGTTACGCGTCAGTGCGGAACGGAAACCCACCAGGTGAGTACCGCCATCGCGCTGAGGAATGTTGTTGGTGAAGCACAACAGGTTCTCGTTGAAGCTGTCGTTCCACTGCAGGGCGATTTCCACGCCGATGCCGTCTTCACGCTGGATGTTGAAGTGGAACACCTGGTTGACCGCAGTCTTGTTGGTATTCAGGTATTCAACGAACGCACGCAGGCCGCCTTCGTACTTGAACAGCTCTTCCTTGCCGCTGCGCTCATCCTTGAGGACGATGCCGACACCGGAGTTGAGGAAGGACAGTTCACGAATCCGCTTGGCCAGGATGTCCCAGCTGAAGTGGATATTCTTGAAGGTATCTTCTGAAGGCTTGAAGTGAATCTGCGTGCCCGTGGTTTCGCTCTCGCCTACGATTTTCATCGGCTCTTGCGGAACACCGTGGACGTAAGTCTGTTCCCAGATCTTGCCGCTGCGGCGAACAGTCAGGATCAGTTCTTTGGACAGTGCGTTCACCACCGACACACCTACACCGTGCAGACCGCCGGATACTTTGTAGGAGTTGTCGTCGAACTTACCGCCGGCGTGCAGCACGGTCATGATGACCTCGGCTGCAGAAACGCCTTCTTCTTTGTGCACGTCTACCGGGATGCCACGGCCGTTGTCGCGAACGGTGATGGACTCATCCGGGTGAATGATGATGCTGATGTCATCGCAGTGGCCGGCGAGAGCTTCGTCGATCGAGTTATCGACCACTTCGAACACCATGTGGTGCAGACCGCTGCCATCGTCAGTGTCACCAATGTACATACCGGGACGTTTGCGTACGGCATCCAGGCCTTTCAGCACTTTAATGCTCGTTGAGTCGTACGTATTTTCTTCGCTCAATGCCTTCACTCCCGATGGTCGTGGGTCTGGGTGATACGGCCCTGTTCCACGTGGAACAAAGCGACTGGCGTTTCCGTCTGCCAGCCTTCCCTCAATAATTCGTGATCTACACAGGTGATAAAGACCTGGCAGCGTAAGTCTTCCAGCAAGCGGCAAAGCGCGCGTCGGTGGTGCTCGTCCAGTTCAGACGGCAGGTCATCCACCAGATAAATACACTGTCCGCGTCGGGCCTGGCTAACCAAGTGCCCTTGGGCAATCCTCAATGCACAGACCACCAACTTCTGCTGACCCCGAGACAAGATGTCCGCGGCGTTATGTGCGCCCAGTCTGAGACGCAAATCAGCGCGTTGTGGTCCGGCCTGGGTGTGACCCATTTGCTGGTCCCGTTGAAGGGACCCAGCGAGTACGGCACTCAGTTCGCGATCTTTATCCCAGCCTCGGTAATAGCTGAGGGTCAAGCCTTCAAGCTCGACCAATTCGCTCAAGGTCTGTTCAAAGACTGGTTTCAAGGCTTTGATGTAGGCGCGGCGGTATTCATCGATTTCAGCGCTGGCCTGGCACAGTTCCCTGTCCCAAACCGCTTGCGAAACGGCGTCAAGTGTACCATGTCGCAGCCAAGAGTTTCTCTGGCGCAGAGCCTTCTGCAAGCGCTGCCAGGTGGACATGAATCGCGGTTCCACATGGAAAACGCCCCAGTCGAGAAACTGTCGACGAATCTTCGGCGCGCCTTCCAGCAAACGAAAACTGTCAGGGTTGATCAGCTGTAGCGGCAGGATCTCCGCCAGTTGCGCCGCGCTGCGGGCGTTCTGACCGTCGATGCGGATCTGAAATTCACCCTGCCGATCGCGCGAGATGCCTAGCGCGCTGTGGCCACCCTCGGCCAATTCAACCTGGCCAAACACCGTGCACGCCAATTGCTCGTACTGGATGACCGGCAACAGACGGCTGCTACGGAACGAACGGGCAAGCCCCAGCAGATGAATGGCTTCCAGAACACTGGTTTTGCCGCTGCCGTTGGCGCCGTAAAGAATGTTTATTCGGGGGGAGGGGGAGAAGGTCACCGGGTGCAAATTGCGCACCGCGGTGACCGAGACGCGACTTAGCGACATCTAGCTTCTGCTGAACATTACAGACGCATCGGCATGACAACGTAAGCCGAGTCGTCGTTGTCGGATTCCTGCACCAGCGCACTGCTGTTGGAATCGGACAGGATCAGGCGAACTTGCTCGGTGGTCATCACGCCCAGTACGTCGAGCAGGTAGCTGACGTTGAAGCCGATTTCCAGATTGCCGCCGTTGTATTCAACGCCCACTTCTTCTTCCGCTTCTTCCTGCTCCGGGTTGTTCGCCTGGATTTTCAGCTGACCGTTAGCCAGTTGCAGTCGAATACCACGGTACTTCTCGTTGGACAGAATCGCGGTACGGCTGAAGGCTTCACGCAACGCCTGACGGTCGCCGAGTACCAGCTTGTCGCCACCTTTAGGCAGAACACGCTCGTAATCCGGGAATTTACCGTCGACCAGTTTCGAGGTGAACGTGAACTCGCCGGTGGTCGCGCGGATGTGGTGCTGGCCCAGGACGATGCTGACGATGCCGTCCGGCTCGGTCAGCAGGCGCGCCAGCTCAAGGATGCCCTTGCGCGGAACAATGACCTGATGGCGATCCGGCTGACCGATATCGGCCTTCATCGAGCACATGGCCAGACGGTGACCGTCGGTGGCCACGGCGCGGATGATGCCTTCGGAAACTTCCAGCAGCATGCCGTTCAGGTAATAACGAACGTCCTGCTGAGCCATGGCGAAGCTGGTGCGCTCGATCAGACGACGAAGTTTGCTTTGTTCCAGACTACAGGTCAGCGAGCCCGGGCCTTCTTCCACTGTGGGGAAATCGTTGGCCGGCAGGGTCGACAGGGTGAAGCGGCTACGACCAGCCTTCACCACCAGCTTCTGCTCGTCGACCTTGATGTCGATCAGCGCATCGTTCGGCAGGCTCTTGCAGATGTCCATCAGCTTGCGCGCAGGCACAGTGATGGAACCTGGGTCTGCCGGCTCTTCAAGTTGCACACGACCGACCAGCTCGACTTCCAGGTCGGTACCGGTCAGCGACAATTGCTGGCCTTCGACAACCAGCAGCACGTTGGAGAGCACCGGCAAGGTCTGTCGGCGCTCAACGACGCCTGCGACCAGTTGCAGGGGTTTCAACAGGGCTTCGCGTTGAATGGTGAAATGCATGGTCTAGTCCCTTGCCTTAATAAGCTGCGCTGGTGTTCATCAAGTGGTCAGTGTACGCAGCAGGTTCTTGTAGTCCTCGCGGATGTCCGCGTCGGATTCCTTAAGCTCGTTGATCTTGCGACAGGCGTGCAAAACAGTCGTGTGGTCGCGGCCGCCAAACACATCGCCGATTTCCGGCAGGCTGTGGTTAGTCAACTCTTTGGACAATGCCATTGCAACCTGACGCGGACGTGCAACCGAACGTGAACGACGTTTGGACAGCAGGTCGGAGATCTTGATCTTGTAGTACTCGGCGACGGTGCGCTGAATGTTATCCACAGAGACCAGTTTGTCTTGCAGCGCCAACAAGTCTTTCAGGGATTCGCGAATCAGCTCGATGGTGATGTCACGGCCCATGAAGTGCGAGTGGGCGATCACGCGTTTCAGCGCGCCTTCCAGCTCACGGACGTTGGAGCGAATACGCTGGGCAATGAAGAACGCCGCGTCATGTGGCAGATCGACTTTGGCCTGGTCGGCCTTTTTCATCAAGATCGCCACGCGGGTTTCAAGCTCCGGCGGCTCGACGGCAACCGTCAGGCCCCAGCCGAAGCGGGATTTCAAACGCTCTTCAAGGCCTTCGATTTCCTTCGGGTAGCGGTCACTGGTGAGAATGACCTGCTGGCCACCTTCAAGCAGGGCGTTGAAGGTGTGGAAAAACTCTTCCTGCGAACGTTCCTTGCGGGCAAAGAATTGAATGTCATCGATGAGCAACGCATCCACCGAACGGTAGAAGCGCTTGAACTCGTTGATGGCATTCAGTTGCAGCGCCTTGACCATGTCGGCCACGAAACGCTCCGAATGCAGGTAAACGACCTTGGCATTCGGGTTCTTCTTTAATAGGTGGTTACCCACAGCGTGCATCAAGTGGGTTTTACCCAAGCCGACGCCACCATAAAGGAAGAGCGGGTTGTAACCGTGCTTGGGATTGTCCGCCACCTGCCAGGCCGCGGCCCGGGCCAGTTGGTTCGACTTACCTTCGACGAAGTTTTCGAAAGTGAAGGTGCGGTTCAGGTAACTGGTGTGCTTGAGCGCGCCTTCGACCTGCACCGTGCGTTGCTCGGAGCGAACCGGAGCTTGCTGCGAGCTGGCGCCGGCCATCGGGTCGAAGCTGTCGCGAGACGGCTCTTCATTGATCTCGACCACTTTTTGCGTCGCACGCTTGGTCGGTGCGCTGGCAGTCGGCGCTGGCGCCGGTGCACTGACAGGTGGTTGAGCAGCCTGCGCCTGAGAAGCAGCAGCAGCCAACGGTGCATTCGGCGCAGCTCGCGGTGCCGAACTGCGTTTGCTGCCTATTAATAAGGACAGCACCGGCGCCATGCCGTTGCCATGCTCATCCAGCAGTTCGAGAACGCGGCCCAGGTACTTTTCGTTGACCCAGTCGAGAACAAAGCGGTTCGGTGCGTAGACACGCAACTCGTCGCCTTCGGCTTCGACCTGTAGTGGACGGATCCAAGTGTTGAATTGTTGGGCAGGCAGCTCTTCGCGCAAAAGCTCCACGCACTGCTGCCAAAGTTCCACTGACACGGATATCCCCTAAGTTGAAAGCCGGTGAGGCAAAAACAAGCGGCCATTGTAGCGACCAGTCGCTGACTTATCCACACGTAGGTGGAGCACTGAACAAGAAGAATCAATGTTTTATACGCAAAAAAGACGACCAGCGGTCTGTGCATAAGCTCTGTGGATAACCGGGTCTAAGGTCGTTGCACAAGTAGGGGGGAAACTCGGTGGATAACCAGCCTGTGGATAACAAGCCCTTTCACACACAGGTTATCCGACAGCGCAGCACAGGCTGCCCCCTGTTTTCCACGGTAGTTGTCATTCTCTGTACAGCCCGTAGTACAAGGCCTGAAGGTAGTTATCCACAGATGATCGCCTGCCTAGCTTTTATAAGCTTTACAGAAAAGCTTTAAATAATTCCTTTCTTATTTCTATTTCTAACGAGGGGTTAATCACGAACAAAACCCCTGGAGATCTATTTATAAGGAAACGCTGGTTGGAAATTGACCTAGAGGCTTGCTTTCTCTAGAATCCCCGGTCTCTTAAAACGGGGGCCATTCCGGCCCGTTGTGGACGAACCAGGTAACACGACAATGAAACGTACTTTCCAACCAAGCACTATCAAACGCGCTCGTACCCACGGTTTCCGTGCTCGCATGGCTACCAAGAACGGTCGTGCCGTTCTGTCGCGTCGTCGCGCCAAAGGTCGTGCGCGTCTGGCAGTTTGATAAGCCGGCACTGGAGGTGAGTCAGGACTTCAGTCGGGAAAAGCGTCTGCTTACTCCCCGGCATTTCAAGGCAGTCTTTGACTCCCCTACCGGCAAGGTTCCGGGGAAAAATCTCCTGCTCCTTGCGCGCAACAACGATCTTGATCACCCCCGTCTCGGGTTGGTTATCGGGAAAAAGAGCGTAAAGCTCTCCGTCGAGCGCAATCGCCTCAAACGTCTGATGCGCGAATCGTTCCGTCTGCACCAGGATTCACTGGTGGGCTGGGACATCGTTATCGTCGCGCGCAAAGGTTTGGGTGACGTAGAAAACCCCGAATTGATTCAGCATTTCGGCAAGCTCTGGAAGCGTCTGGCACGCAGCACGCCAGTACCAGCAGTCAAAACCGAAACTGTAGGGGTAGACAGTCCCGATGCGTAAACTGGCACTCGTTCCGATCCAGTTTTATCGCTATGCCATTAGTCCCCTGATGGCCAACCACTGTCGCTTCTACCCCAGTTGTTCCTGCTACGCGTTAGAGGCCATAGAAAATCATGGTCTTCTGCGCGGTGGCTGGCTGGCCTTTCGTCGTTTAGGTCGCTGTCATCCGTGGAATCCCGGTGGTTATGACCCGGTTCCACCTATCCCTACCTCCCGTTCTTCTTCGATGGCCGAGTAATCATGGATATCAAACGCACGATCCTGATCGTCGCCCTGGCAATCGTGTCCTACGTTATGGTTCTTAAATGGAACCAGGACTATGGCCAGGCTGCCCTGCCGACTCAGAATGTTGCTTCCAGTACTACCGCACCGGGCCTACCGGATTCGGCTACTGGCAATAATGCTTCTGTCAGTGACGACATTCCACGCGCCGCAAGCGATACCAGTGCCACTGCACCTGCTGAAACTCCAGTAGCTGCAAGCAAAGACCTCATCCAGATCAAAACGGATGTGCTCAACCTGGCCATCGATCCACAAGGTGGTGATGTTGCCCAGCTGACGCTGCCGCTGTATCCACGTCGCCAGGACCATCCGGAAATCCCGTTCCAGTTGTTCGATAACGGCAACGAGCGGACTTATCTGGCTCAAAGCGGTTTGATCGGCACTGATGGTCCGGACGCAAGTCCTGCCGGTCGTCCGGTTTATTCCTCGGAGAAGAAGGTTTATCAACTGGCTGACGGTCAGGACCAATTGGTCGTAGACCTGAAGTTCAGCAAGGACGGCGTCAACTACATCAAGCGTTTCACCCTGAAACGCGGCCTGTATGACGTAACCGTTTCCTACTTGATCGACAACGAAAGCGCCAAGCCTTGGTCGGGTGCGATGTTCGCCCAGCTGAAGCGTGACGCTAGCTCCGATCCTTCTTCCAGCACTGCCACCGGCACCGCGACTTACCTGGGCGCCGCCCTGTGGACAAGTAACGAGCCGTACAAGAAAGTGTCGATGAAGGACATGGACAAGGCTCAGCTGAAAGAAACCGTCAACGGTGGTTGGGTTGCCTGGTTGCAACACTACTTCGTGACCGCGTGGATTCCGGCGAAGGGCGAAAACAATGTCGTCCAGACCCGTAAAGACAGCAAAGGCAACTACATCATCGGCTATACCGCCCCGGCATTGACTGTCGCGCCAGGTGCCAAAGCTGAAGTCAGCGCTGTTCTGTACGCCGGCCCGAAAAGCCAGGCTGTGCTGAAACAGTTGTCCCCAGGTCTGGAACTGACCGTCGACTACGGCATCCTGTGGTTCATTGCCCAGCCAATCTTCTGGTTGCTGCAACATATCCACGCCATCGTCGGTAACTGGGGCTGGTCGATCATTTTCCTGACAATGCTGATCAAGGGTTTGTTCTTCCCTCTGTCGGCCGCCAGCTACAAATCCATGGCACGCATGCGTGCAGTGGCCCCGAAACTGGCCGCGCTGAAAGAGCAACATGGCGATGACCGGCAGAAAATGTCGCAAGCCATGATGGAGCTGTACAAGAAAGAGAAGATCAATCCGCTGGGTGGTTGCTTGCCAATCCTCGTGCAGATGCCGGTTTTCCTTTCGCTGTACTGGGTTCTGCTGGAAAGCGTTGAAATGCGCCAAGCGCCGTTCATGCTGTGGATTACTGACCTGTCGATCAAGGATCCGTTCTTCATTCTGCCGATCATCATGGGTGCAACCATGTTCATCCAGCAGCAGTTGAACCCGACTCCTCCGGATCCGATGCAGGCCAAGGTGATGAAGCTGATGCCAATCATCTTCACCTTCTTCTTCCTGTGGTTCCCGGCTGGTCTGGTGCTGTACTGGGTAGTGAACAACTGCTTGTCCATCACTCAACAGTGGTACATCACTCGTAAAATCGAACGGGCTACCAAAGCAGCCGCTTGATTTACACTGTGGATAACCACTCAAAACGCCCCCTAGTGGGGCGTTTTGCTATCTGTCACTTTTGTCTGGATACCGGTTTATGAGCGTTCCTCGTGAAACCATCGCAGCCGTCGCCACCGCTCAAGGTCGCGGTGGCGTGGGCATCGTCCGCATTTCCGGCCCGTTGGCGAGCCTTGCGGCCAAAGCCATCAGCGGTCGGGAATTGAAACCGCGGTTTGCCCATTACGGCCCGTTCCTCAGTGCAAACGAAGAGGTGCTGGACGAAGGCATTGCGCTGTATTTCCCGGGACCGAACTCCTTCACCGGCGAAGACGTGCTGGAACTGCAGGGCCATGGCGGGCCGATTGTTCTGGATATGTTGCTCAAACGTTGTCTGGAACTTGGCTGTCGTCTCGCCCGTCCCGGTGAATTTAGCGAGCGCGCCTTCCTCAATGACAAACTCGACCTGGCTCAGGCTGAAGCCATTGCCGACTTGATCGAGGCGAGTTCTGCACAAGCGGCTCGAAATGCGCTGCGTTCCTTGCAGGGCGCATTTTCCCAGCGTGTGCATAACCTCACCGAGCAACTGATCGGCCTGCGCATCTATGTCGAAGCAGCCATCGACTTTCCGGAGGAAGAAATCGACTTCCTTGCCGATGGTCATGTATTGGCCATGCTCGACAAAGTACGCGATGAATTATCCGCCGTGCTTCGTGAAGCCGGGCAAGGCGCCTTGCTGCGTGACGGCATGACCGTGGTGATTGCCGGTCGGCCGAACGCCGGTAAATCCAGCCTGTTGAATGCCTTGGCGGGTCGGGAAGCCGCAATCGTGACCGAGATTGCCGGCACAACCCGCGACATTCTTCGCGAACATATTCACATTGATGGCATGCCGCTGCACGTGGTTGATACCGCTGGTCTGCGAGATACCGACGATCACGTGGAAAAAATCGGCGTAGAACGCGCACTCAAAGCCATCGGCGAGGCGGATCGCGTGTTGCTGGTCGTCGATGCAACGGCGCCTGAAGCGCTGGACCCCTTCGCGTTGTGGCCGGAATTCCTCGAAATCCGCCCGGATCCAGCGAAGGTCACGTTGATTCGTAACAAGGCTGATCTGACGGGCGAAGCCATTGCCCTGGAAGTCAGTGAAGATGGTCATGTCACCATCAGCCTGAGTGCCAAGTCTGCAGGCGATGGCCTGGAGTTACTGCGCGACCACCTCAAGGCCTGCATGGGTTACGAACAGACGTCGGAAAGCAGCTTCAGCGCACGCAGGCGTCACCTTGAGGCCCTGCGTCATGCCAGTGCATCCCTTGAGCATGGCCGGGCGCAGTTGACCCTGGCCGGTGCCGGCGAGCTGTTGGCCGAGGATTTGCGGCAGGCGCAGCACTCGCTGGGTGAAATCACCGGTGCATTCAGCTCCGATGACCTGTTGGGACGAATCTTTTCCAGCTTCTGCATCGGTAAATAACCCCTCCGTTGTCCACAGACAGGCCATTCGCGCCTGTCTGTCCCCTCTTTTTTTAAAATCTTCCCTCAGTGCCGAGCAGATAATTTCTGGTTGAGCGGTTTTCCTTCGCCCGGAATTAACCCGATGAGCGCTTTTTTGTGGATTAAGCCCTGTGAATAACTGCCACTAAGGGCAGTTGATAACAGGGCCTGAAAACTGAAGATAACCGCCTCTGTGGATAACCACCTCTTTAATCCACAGGCTTAAACCGGTTATCCAAGGGTCTCTTTGCCACATGACCACAGGGTTTTGAATCTATGTACACGTCGAAAATAAAGGCCTGTAGCAATCTATCCACAGAAATGAGCCTCAGTAGAAATAAACATAAAAACAAAGATTTAATAAATTTCTCTCTTTTTAATTTCTATAACCCCGACTTCTCCACAGCTGGTTAAATTTTGTGCAAAGGGTTCTTTAGGAAGGGCGAAGTCCCTATACTTGTCGACCAGGTCCAGAAACCTGAGCTCAAACTATTCCTGATTACCTAACTGAAGCAGGCACGAGGTGCGTGGTGGATTTCCCTTCCCGTTTTGAAGTGATCGTCATCGGCGGCGGTCATGCCGGTACCGAGGCAGCACTGGCCTCAGCACGCATGGGTGCGAAAACCCTGTTGCTGACGCATAACGTGGAAACCCTCGGAGCAATGAGTTGCAACCCCGCCATTGGTGGGATCGGTAAAAGCCATCTGGTTAAAGAAATCGACGCCCTTGGCGGCGCGATGGCCATGGCTACCGACAAAGGTGGTATTCAATTTCGCGTGTTGAACAGCCGCAAAGGCCCGGCCGTGCGTGCAACTCGCGCTCAGGCAGACCGGGTTCTGTACAAGGCCGCTGTCCGCGAAGCATTGGAAAACCAGCCGAACCTGTGGATATTTCAACAAGCCGCTGACGACCTGATCGTCGAGCAGGAACAAGTGCGTGGTGTTGTTACCCAAATGGGTCTGCGTTTCCTCGCTGATTCCGTGGTGTTGACCACTGGCACATTCCTCGGTGGACTTATCCACATCGGTTTGCAGAATTTCTCCGGCGGTCGCGCCGGTGATCCGCCATCAATCGCTCTGGCTCACCGTCTGCGTGAATTGCCACTGCGTGTGGGTCGTTTGAAAACCGGTACTCCGCCGCGTATCGACGGCCGGTCTGTGGATTTCTCGGTGATGACCGAGCAAGCGGGCGATACGCCGATCCCGGTAATGTCGTTCATGGGGTCCAAAGAGCAGCATCCGAAACAGGTCAGCTGCTGGATTACCCACACCAACGCCCGTACCCACGAAATCATTGCAGCGAACCTCGACCGTTCGCCGATGTATTCCGCTGCCGGCGAAATCGAAGGCATCGGCCCGCGTTACTGCCCGTCGATCGAAGACAAGATCCACCGCTTTGCCGACAAGGAAAGCCATCAGGTCTTTATCGAACCGGAAGGCTTGACCACCAACGAGCTGTACCCGAACGGGATATCCACATCCCTGCCGTTCGATGTGCAATTGCAGATCGTGCAATCGATCCGAGGCATGGAAAACGCCCACATCGTGCGGCCGGGCTACGCCATCGAATACGACTATTTCGATCCGCGTGATCTGAAGTACAGCCTGGAAACCAAAGTCATTGGCGGGCTGTTTTTCGCCGGGCAAATCAACGGCACCACCGGTTACGAAGAAGCCGGCGCCCAGGGTTTGCTGGCCGGCGCCAACGCTGCGCTGCGCGCCCAGGGCAAAGACGCCTGGTGTCCGCGTCGCGACGAAGCGTACATCGGCGTATTGGTCGACGACCTGATTACGCTCGGAACCCAAGAGCCGTACCGGATGTTCACGTCCCGTGCCGAGTACCGTCTGATCCTGCGCGAAGACAACGCCGACCTGCGTTTGACCGAAAAAGGTCGCGAACTGGGTCTGGTCGATGACGCGCGTTGGGCGGCGTTCTGCAAGAAGCGCGAAAGCATCGAGCTGGAAGAGCAACGCCTGAAAAGTACCTGGGTTCGCCCGGGCACCGAGCAGGGCGATGCGATTTCCGAGAAGTTCGGTACGCCGCTGACCCACGAATACAATTTGCTCAACCTGCTGAGCCGTCCGGAAATCGACTACGCTGGTCTGATTGCCGTGACTGGTGGGGGCGCAGAAGATCCACAAGTCGCCGAACAGGTCGAAATCAAGACCAAGTACGCCGGTTACATCGACCGTCAACAGGATGAAATCGCACGCCTGCGGGCCAGCGAAGACACCAAACTGCCTGTGGATATCGATTACACGAATATTTCCGGACTCTCCAAAGAGATCCAGAGCAAGCTCGGCGCGACCCGGCCTGAAACTCTGGGCCAGGCGTCACGTATCCCGGGCGTCACCCCGGCAGCCATTTCGCTGTTGATGATTCATTTGAAAAAACGCGGCGCGGGCCGTCAGTTGGAGCAAAGCGCTTGAGTTCGTTGGTCACCTCGCAACACGCCGAAGAGTTATCCACAGGTGCTCGCCAGCTCGGTGTCACCCTGACAGAAACCCAGCACGCGCAGCTGCTGGGTTATCTGGCCCTGTTGATCAAATGGAACAAGGCCTACAACCTGACCGCCGTGCGCGATCCGGACGAAATGGTCTCTCGCCACCTGCTCGATAGTTTGAGCGTGATGTCGTTCATCGAAAACGGTCGCTGGCTGGACGTTGGCAGCGGTGGCGGCATGCCGGGCATTCCGTTGGCCATCCTGTTTCCCGAGTCCCAAGTGACTTGCCTGGACAGCAACGGCAAGAAAACCCGCTTCCTGACCCAGGTCAAACTCGAACTCAAACTGGATAACCTGCAAGTTATCCACAGCCGCGTTGAAACTTTCCACCCTGCACAGCCATTCAACGGGATTGTTTCCCGGGCGTTCAGCAGCATGGAGAACTTCAGTAACTGGACTCGCCACCTCGGCGATGCCGATACTCGCTGGCTGGCAATGAAGGGCGTTCATCCGGCCGATGAGCTGGTAGCATTGCCGGCAGACTTCCACCTCGATAGCGAACACGCCCTGGCCGTACCTGGTTGCCAAGGCCAACGCCATCTGCTGATACTGCGCCGCACGGCATGATTGGGAACACAAGCAAGAATGGCTAAGGTATTCGCGATTGCGAACCAAAAGGGTGGTGTGGGTAAAACCACCACCTGCATCAACCTCGCAGCTTCCCTGGTCGCTACCAAGCGTCGGGTGCTGCTGATCGATCTCGATCCACAGGGCAACGCCACCATGGGTAGCGGTGTGGATAAACACGGTCTGGAAAACTCGGTCTACGACCTGCTGATCGGCGAATGCGACCTGGCCCAGGCCATGCACTACTCCGAGCACGGTGGTTACCAGCTGTTGCCGGCCAACCGCGACCTGACCGCGGCCGAAGTGGTTCTGCTGGAAATGCAGATGAAGGAAAGCCGCCTGCGCAGTGCATTGGCGCCGATCCGTGAAAACTACGATTACATTTTGATCGACTGCCCACCGTCGTTGTCGATGCTCACGCTGAACGCACTGGTGGCCGCCGATGGGGTGATTATCCCCATGCAGTGCGAGTACTTCGCGCTCGAAGGTCTGAGCGACCTTGTGGATAACATCAAGCGCATCGCCGAATTGCTGAACCCGAATCTGAAAGTCGAAGGCCTGTTGCGGACCATGTACGACCCGCGCCTGAGCCTGATGAACGATGTGTCTGCCCAGCTCAAGGAACACTTCGGCGAGCAGCTCTACGACACCGTGATTCCGCGCAATATTCGCCTGGCCGAAGCGCCAAGTTATGGCATGCCGGCGTTGGCGTACGACAAGACATCCCGGGGCGCCATTGCCTACCTGGCCTTGGCAGGCGAAATGGTTCGCCGTCAGCGCAAAAATTCACGCACCGCCGCCGCTCAGGCAACTTAAGGAATCCCATGGCCGTCAAGAAACGAGGTCTCGGACGAGGACTGGATGCACTGCTGAGTGGTCCGACTGTCAGCTCGCTGGAAGAACAAGCGGTGCAAGCTGACCAGCGTGAGCTGCAGCACCTGCCCCTGGACCTGATCCAGCGCGGCAAGTACCAACCCCGCCGGGACATGGATCCTCAGGCGCTGGAAGAGTTGGCGCAGTCGATCAAGGCCCAGGGTGTGATGCAGCCGATCGTGGTTCGTCCGATCGGCAGCGGTCGCTTCGAAATCATTGCCGGTGAGCGCCGTTGGCGTGCCAGCCAGCAGGCTGGCCAGGAAACCATCCCGGCGATGGTTCGCGATGTACCGGATGAAACGGCCATCGCCATGGCGCTGATCGAGAACATCCAGCGCGAAGACCTCAATCCGATCGAAGAAGCCGTTGCGTTGCAGCGTTTGCAGCAGGAATTTCAGCTGACTCAGCAACAGGTTGCGGAAGCGGTGGGCAAATCCCGCGTGACTGTGGCCAACCTGCTACGCTTGATCGCGTTGCCGGAAGTTATCAAAACCATGCTGTCGCACGGTGACCTGGAAATGGGTCATGCGCGTGCTTTGCTCGGTTTGCCGGAGAATCAACAGGTAGAAGGGGCGCGACATGTTGTCGCACGGGGGCTGACGGTGCGCCAAACTGAGGCACTGGTTCGCCAGTGGTTGAGTGGCAAACAGGAGCCTGCCGAACCGGTGAAACCGGACCCTGATATAGCCCGACTTGAACAGCGCCTGGCCGAGCGCCTAGGCTCTGCGGTGCAGATTCGCCACGGTAAGAAGGGGAAAGGGCAGTTGGTCATTGGTTACAACTCCCTCGACGAACTGCAAGGTGTGCTTGCACACATTCGTTGAAACATTTCCTCATGTAGCGTGCAGTCGGAAATCACTACCTGACAGTTGAATAGGGGCTGAACCGCCCCTATACTCTGCGCGCATTTTGTCGGCACAAATTATGCCAAGTTATTGATTTCTGGCAGCCGACCATTGGAGAGTAAACGTGATGGAAAGCCGCACGCCAAACCGCTTGCCGTTCCATCGCCTGGCAGTTTTTCCGGTGTTAATGGCTCAATTTGTCGTTTTGCTGATTGCTGCTTTGGCGCTTTGGCAATGGCATGGAGTCGTTGCCGGGTACTCAGGACTTTGCGGAGGCCTGATAGCCTTGCTTCCCAATGTTTATTTCGCTCACAGGGCATTTCGGTTTTCCGGCGCCCGAGCAGCTCAAGCCATCGTCCGGTCATTTTATGCCGGCGAGGCGGGCAAACTGATTTTGACGGCAGTGCTCTTTGCATTGACGTTTGCAGGTGTGAAGCCATTGGCGCCGCTAGCTGTATTCGGCGTCTTCGTGTTGACCCAACTGGTCAGCTGGTTCGCGCCCCTGCTGATGAGAACAAGACTTTCGAGACCTTAGGGCGTTTGAGGCAACCATGGCAGAAACAACCGCTTCGGGCTATATCCAGCACCACTTGCAGAACCTGACTTTCGGTCAGCTCCCAACTGGCGGGTGGGGTTTTGCCCACACCGCAGCAGAAGCCAAGGAAATGGGCTTCTGGGCTTTCCACGTCGATACCCTCGGCTGGTCGGTCGCGTTGGGTCTGATCTTCGTTCTTCTTTTCCGCATGGCGGCAAAGAAAGCGACTTCCGGTCAGCCTGGTGCTTTGCAGAACTTCGTTGAAGTATTGGTCGAATTCGTCGATGGCAGCGTGAAAGACAGCTTCCATGGCCGTAGCCCGGTGATTGCACCGCTGGCACTGACCATCTTCGTCTGGGTGTTCCTGATGAACGCCGTCGACCTGATCCCGGTCGACTGGATTCCTCAGCTGGCCATCCTGATTACCGGCGACCACCACATTCCGTTCCGTGCAGTGTCGACCACTGACCCGAACGCGACCCTGGGCATGGCTTTGTCGGTGTTCGCACTGATCATTTTCTACAGCATCAAGGTAAAGGGCATCGGCGGCTTTGTCGGCGAACTGACCCTGCACCCGTTCGGCAGCAAGAACATCTTCGTTCAAGCCCTGCTGATCCCGGTGAACTTCCTGCTGGAGTTCGTGACGCTGGTCGCCAAGCCAATCTCGCTGGCACTGCGTCTGTTCGGCAACATGTACGCCGGCGAACTGGTCTTCATTCTGATTGCTGTGATGTTCGGCAGCGGTCTGCTCTGGCTTAGCGGCCTGGGCGTAGTTCTGCAGTGGGCGTGGGCTGTGTTCCACATCCTGATCATCACCCTGCAGGCGTTTATCTTCATGATGCTGACCATCGTTTACCTTTCGATGGCGCACGAAGAGAACCATTAAGACCAGTCTCGACTAGTCTGATGTCCCACTCGGTCAAACGAGTGGGTGCCCGAACAGGGCTTTGAAACGATTTGTTTTACCGCTTTAAAATCTAAAAAACCTAAACCATACGACGTAAAAGTCGGGAGGAAAGATGGAAACTGTAGTTGGTCTAACCGCTATCGCTGTTGCACTGTTGATCGGCCTGGGCGCACTGGGTACCGCAATTGGTTTCGGCCTGTTGGGCGGCAAGTTCCTGGAAGGCGCAGCGCGTCAGCCAGAAATGGTTCCAATGCTGCAAGTTAAAATGTTCATCGTTGCCGGTCTGCTCGACGCCGTAACCATGATCGGTGTTGGTATCGCTCTGTTCTTCACCTTCGCGAACCCATTCGTTGGTCAACTCGCTGGCTAATTACTCGAACCTTCGAGTAGTTGGTGTGATGTGTAACGAACGAGCGAGGTGTTGGCGTGAACATTAATGCAACCCTGATTGGCCAGTCCGTTGCGTTCTTCATTTTTGTACTGTTTTGCATGAAGTTCGTGTGGCCTCCGGTCATCGCGGCTTTGCACGAACGTCAGAAGAAGATTGCGGATGGACTGGACGCTGCCGCCCGAGCAGCTCGCGACCTGGAATTGGCCCAAGATAAAGCGGGTCAACAACTGCGCGAAGCAAAAGCTCAGGCAGCCGAAATCATTGAGCAAGCCAAGAAACGCGGTAACCAGATCGTTGAAGAGGCTGTTGAAAAAGCCCGTATCGACGCTGACCGTGTGAAGGTTCAGGCTCAGGCCGAGATCGAGCAGGAACTGAACAGTGTCAAAGACGCGCTGCGTGCCCAACTGGGTAGCCTGGCAGTCTCTGGCGCCGAGAAGATCCTGGGTTCCACAATCGATCAAAACGCGCACGCGGAGCTGGTAAACAAACTGGCTGCTGAAATTTAAGCGAGGGCGATCATGGCAGAATTGACCACGTTGGCCCGACCTTACGCTAAGGCAGCCTTCGAGCACGCCCAGGCCCACCAGCAACTGGCCTCTTGGTCAGCCATGCTCGGCCTGGCTGCAGCAGTGTCGCAAGACGACACCATGCAGCGCGTGCTCAAGGCCCCGCGACTGACGAGCGCAGACAAGGCCGCCACGTTTATTGACGTGTGCGGCGACAAGTTTGATGCCAAGGCACAGAACTTCATCAACGTCGTTGCCGAAAACGACCGTCTCCCGCTGTTGCCGGAGATATCCGCTCTGTTCGACCTGTACAAGGCCGAACAAGAGAAGTCGGTAGACGTTGAAGTGACCAGTGCTTTTGCATTGAACCAAGAACAGCAAGACAAACTCGCCAAGGTTCTCAGTGCACGACTCAACCGGGAAGTGCGCCTGCAAGTCGAGGAAGACAAATCCCTTATTGGGGGCATTGTCATCCGCGCCGGCGACCTGGTTATCGATGGCTCGGTTCGCGGCAAACTCGCGAGCCTTGCCGAAGCATTGAAATCTTGAGTTTGAAGGGGCAGCAGAGCAATGCAGCAACTCAATCCTTCCGAAATAAGTGAAATTATCAAGGGCCGCATCGACAAGCTCGATGTGACCTCCCAAGCCCGTAACGAAGGCACTGTCGTCAGCGTATCTGACGGTATCGTGCGGATTCACGGTCTGGCCGACGTAATGTACGGCGAGATGATCGAGTTTCCGGGCGGCGTCTTCGGTATGGCCCTCAACCTTGAGCAAGACTCTGTAGGCGCTGTTGTATTGGGCTCCTACCAGTCTCTGGCTGAAGGCATGAGCGCCAAGTGCACTGGCCGCATCCTCGAAGTTCCGGTTGGCAAGGAACTGCTGGGTCGCGTAGTCGACGCACTGGGTAACCCGATTGATGGCAAAGGTCCACTGAACAACACCTTGACCGATGCGGTCGAGAAAGTTGCTCCAGGCGTGATCTGGCGTAAGTCGGTAGACCAGCCTGTACAGACTGGCTACAAGGCTGTCGATGCCATGATCCCTGTCGGCCGTGGCCAGCGTGAGCTGATCATCGGTGACCGTCAGATCGGTAAAACCGCTCTGGCGATCGACGCGATCATCAATCAGAAAGACAGCGGCATTTTCTGCGTCTATGTAGCCATCGGTCAGAAGCAATCGACCATCGCTAACATTGTTCGCAAGCTGGAAGAAAACGGCGCACTGGCTAACACGATCATCGTGGCAGCGAGCGCTTCGGAATCTGCAGCACTGCAATACCTGGCACCTTATGCCGGTTGCACCATGGGTGAATTCTTCCGCGACCGCGGTGAAGACGCGCTGATCGTTTATGACGATCTGTCCAAGCAAGCTGTGGCTTATCGCCAGATTTCCCTGCTGCTGCGCCGTCCACCAGGCCGTGAAGCTTACCCAGGCGACGTGTTCTATCTCCACTCCCGTCTGCTGGAGCGCGCATCCCGCGTTTCGGAAGAGTACGTAGAGAAGTTCACCAACGGCGCAGTGACCGGCAAAACCGGTTCCCTGACCGCACTGCCGATCATCGAAACCCAGGCTGGCGACGTTTCCGCGTTCGTTCCGACCAACGTGATTTCCATCACCGACGGTCAGATCTTCCTGGAATCGGCGATTTTCAACTCCGGGATTCGTCCTGCAGTGAACGCCGGTGTTTCGGTATCCCGTGTGGGTGGTGCCGCTCAGACCAAGATCATCAAGAAGCTCTCCGGTGGTATCCGTACCGCTCTGGCTCAGTACCGTGAATTGGCGGCATTCGCCCAGTTCGCTTCTGACCTGGACGAAGCGACCCGTAAGCAACTTGACCATGGTCAGCGCGTTACCGAGCTGATGAAGCAGAAGCAATACGCACCAATGTCGATTGCTGACATGGCGCTGTCGCTGTATGCCGCTGAGCGTGGGTTCCTGACTGACGTCGCAATCGCCAAAATTGGTAGCTTTGAACAAGCGCTGATTTCCTTCTTCAACCGCGATCACGCCGATTTGATGGCGAAGATCAACGTGAAGGGCGACTTCAACGACGAAATCGATGCGGGCATGAAAGCCGGTATCGAGAAGTTCAAGGCGACCCAAACCTGGTAAGCCGCAGCGGGAGCCGCAAGGCTCCCGCTTGCTAACCTGATAGGTGTTACATGGCAGGCGCAAAAGAGATTCGCAGTAAGATTGCGAGCATCAAAAGCACGCAAAAGATTACCAGCGCCATGGAAAAAGTGGCGGTCAGTAAAATGCGCAGGGCACAAATGCGCATGGCTGCTAGCCGTCCTTACGCGGAGCGCATCCGCCAGGTTATTGGTCATTTGGCCAACGCCAACCCGGAATATCGCCACCCGTTCATGATCGAGCGTGAAGTAAAGCGCGTCGGTTACGTTGTGGTGAGCTCTGACCGTGGTTTGTGTGGTGGTTTGAACACCAACCTGTTCAAGGCCCTGGTCAAGGACATGGCGGTAAACCGCGAAAACGGCGTCGAGATTGATCTGTGTGTAGTGGGTAGCAAGGGTGCGGCTTTCTTCCGCAACTTCGGCGGCAACGTCGTAGCAGCTATCAGCCACCTGGGTGAAGAGCCTTCGATCAATGATCTGATTGGCAGCGTCAAGGTGATGCTGGATGCCTACCTGGACGGCCGAATTGACCGCCTGTCCGTGGTGTCCAACAAGTTCATCAACACCATGACGCAACAGCCTACCGTGGAGCAGTTGATTCCACTGGTGGCAACCCCGGATCAAGAACTCAAGCACCACTGGGACTATCTCTACGAACCGGACGCCAAAGAGCTGCTTGACGGCTTGATGGTTCGTTACGTGGAGTCGCAGGTCTACCAGTCGGTGGTCGAGAACAACGCGGCTGAACAAGCTGCGCGGATGATCGCGATGAAGAACGCTACCGACAACGCCGGTGATTTGATCAGCGATTTGCAGCTGATCTACAACAAGGCGCGTCAGGCTGCGATCACCCAAGAGATCTCGGAAATCGTCGGCGGCGCTGCCGCGGTTTAACGGTTCAAATATTCAGAGGATCCAGCTATGAGTAGCGGACGTATCGTTCAAATCATCGGCGCCGTTATCGACGTGGAATTCCCACGCGACAGCGTACCGAGCATCTACAACGCGCTGAAAGTAGTGAGCGCGGCCGAAACTACCCTGGAAGTTCAGCAGCAGCTGGGCGACGGCGTGGTTCGTACCATTGCGATGGGTTCCACCGAGGGCTTGAAGCGCGGTCTGGAAGTCAATGACTCTGGCGCAGCCATTTCCGTACCAGTCGGTAAAGCGACCCTGGGCCGGATCATGGACGTTCTGGGCAACCCGATCGACGAAGCTGGCCCGATCGACACCGAAGAGCGCTGGGGCATTCACCGTCCTGCGCCAACCTTCGCTGAACAAGCGGGCGGCAACGACCTGCTGGAAACTGGCATCAAGGCTATTGACCTGGTTTGCCCGTTCACCAAGGGTGGTAAAGTCGGTCTGTTCGGTGGTGCCGGTGTAGGCAAAACCGTAAACATGATGGAACTGATCCGTAACATCGCCATCGAGCACAGCGGTTATTCCGTGTTCGCCGGTGTGGGTGAGCGTACTCGTGAGGGTAACGACTTCTACCACGAGATGAAGGATTCCAACGTTCTGGACAAAGTGGCACTGGTTTACGGTCAGATGAACGAGCCGCCGGGTAACCGTCTGCGCGTAGCACTGACCGGCCTGACCATGGCCGAGAAGTTCCGTGACGAAGGTAACGACGTTCTGCTGTTCGTCGACAACATCTATCGTTACACCCTGGCCGGTACTGAAGTATCCGCACTGCTGGGCCGTATGCCTTCCGCAGTAGGTTACCAGCCGACCCTGGCCGAAGAGATGGGTACTCTGCAAGAGCGTATCACTTCGACCAAAAACGGTTCGATCACCTCGATCCAAGCGGTATACGTACCTGCGGATGACTTGACTGACCCGTCGCCAGCGACCACCTTCGCCCACTTGGACGCCACCGTCGTTCTGTCCCGTGACATCGCTTCCCTGGGTATCTACCCGGCAATCGATCCACTCGACTCGACTTCGCGCCAGCTGGACCCGAACGTAATCGGCCAGGACCACTACGACACTGCTCGCGGTGTACAGTATGTTCTGCAGCGTTACAAAGAACTGAAGGACATCATTGCGATCCTGGGTATGGACGAGCTGTCGGAAGAAGACAAGCAGTTGGTAAACCGTGCTCGTAAGATCCAGCGTTTCTTGTCGCAGCCGTTCTTCGTGGCTGAAGTCTTCACCGGTTCTTCGGGCAAATACGTTTCCCTGAAAGACACCATTGCTGGCTTCAAAGGCATCCTCAACGGTGACTACGACCACCTGCCAGAACAAGCGTTCTACATGGTCGGCGGCATCGAAGAAGCGATCGAGAAAGCCAAGAAACTGTAATCCCGGCGCCCGGTAACGGGCGCTAATTTAGGTTGAGGCAATCAGATGGCTATGACAGTCCATTGCGATATCGTCAGCGCGGAAGGAGAAATCTTTTCCGGCCTGGTCGAGATGGTGATTGCGCACGGTGCACTGGGTGATCTTGGTATCGCCCTGGGTCACGCGCCGCTGATCACTAATCTCAAGCCGGGTCCGATCCGCCTGATCAAGCAGGGCGGGGAAGAGGAGGTGTATTACATCTCCGGTGGTTTCCTCGAGGTTCAGCCGAACATGGTCAAGGTTCTTGCCGACACCGTGCAACGTGCTGCCGACCTGGATGAAGCCTCCGCTCAGGAAGCCGTCAAGGCTGCCGAGAAAGCCCTGCATGAGCGGGGCGCGGAATTCGACTACGGTTCTGCTTCCGCACGTCTGGCCGAGGCTGCAGCACAGCTGCGCACCGTCCAGCAGATCCGCAAGAAGTTTGGCCGCTAATAGGCCATCACTTGTTGCGCGATTGATTAAAAAGGGTAGCCTCGGCTACCCTTTTTTCTTTTCCGACGTTCATAACCTGGTCGCAACCGCTGACCACCCAGGATTGGTAGCCAGTCATGTCACTAGAAATCGTTATCCTCGCTGCCGGCCAAGGCACCCGCATGCGTTCGGCATTGCCGAAAGTTCTGCACCCGATTGCCGGCAACTCTATGCTTGGCCATGTTATCCACAGCGCCCGCCAACTTGATCCACAGCGCATCCATGTGGTGATCGGCCATGGCGCCGAAGCCGTCCGTGAGCGCCTGGCGGCGGACGACCTGAATTTCGTCCTTCAGGACAAACAATTGGGTACCGGTCATGCGGTGGCTCAGGCAGTGCCGTTCATTGAGTCCGATACCGTACTTATTCTCTACGGTGACGTGCCGCTGATTGAAGTCGAAACCCTGCAACGCCTGCTCAAGAAAGTTGCACCGCAGCAACTGGGCCTGTTGACCGTCGAGCTGGACGACCCGACCGGCTATGGCCGCATCGTCCGCGGTGCCGCTGGCAAGGTCACGGCAATCGTTGAGCAAAAAGATGCCAACGAAGCCGAGCGTGCGATCACTGAAGGCAACACCGGGATTCTCGCCCTGCCTTTCGCCCAACTGGGTGGCTGGATGAGCCGTCTCTCCAACAACAATGCCCAAGGCGAGTACTACCTGACCGACGTGATTGCCATGGCGGTCAGCGATGGTTTGGTGGTCGCCACCGAGCAGCCGCACGACGCCATGGAAGTGCAGGGCGCCAACGACCGCAAGCAACTTTCCGAACTCGAGCGTCACTATCAATTGCGCGCCGGTCGCCGTTTGATGGCCCAAGGCGTGACCCTGCGCGACCCGGCCCGTTTCGATGTGCGCGGCGAAGTCACCGTCGGCCGCGATGTGCTGATCGACATCAACGTGATCCTCGAAGGCAAAGTCGTCATCGAAGATGACGTGGTGATCGGTCCGAACTGCGTGATCAAGGACAGCACCTTGCGCAAAGGCGTGGTGATCAAGGCCAACAGTCATATCGAAGGTGCGATTCTGGGCGAAGGCAGCGATGCCGGCCCGTTCGCACGCCTGCGTCCGGGCACCGTGCTTGAAGCGCGCGCGCATGTGGGTAACTTTGTTGAACTGAAGAACGCTCACCTGGGCGAAGGCGCGAAGGCCGGTCATCTGTCTTACCTTGGGGACGCCGAGGTCGGTGCGCGCACCAACATTGGCGCGGGCACCATTACCTGCAACTACGACGGCGCCAACAAGTGGAAAACCGTTCTGGGTGAAGATGTCTTCATCGGTTCCAACAACTCGTTGGTAGCACCTGTGGATATCTCTTCCGGAGCGACCACGGCGGCCGGCTCGACAATTACGCAGAATGTGGATAACGCACAGTTGGCGGTAGGCAGGGCGCGGCAGAAAAATATCGACGGCTGGAAGCGGCCGGAGAAGGTCAAGAAGAGCTGAGTTATCCACAGCCCTTTAAAACCAAAAAATCGCAGTCTGTGTCAGGCCCCAAAGCCCTCACCGCAGGCTGCGATTTTTTTTGGTTATACACAGGCCTTTTTATCGCAACATGCTTGACGAAGTTTCGCCGATGGGTTTTGATTGCTTCCGTTATCTTTCGAATCGAAACTTACTAGCCTATGTCGAAGCGCAATACACCCCAACGCCGACACAATATCCTCACCTTGCTCAACGAGCAGGGCGAAGTCAGTGTGGATGAGCTGGCAAAGCGCTTCGAAACGTCGGAAGTTACGATTCGCAAGGATCTGGCGGCGCTTGAGAGTAATGGCCTGCTGCTGCGTCGTTACGGCGGAGCGATCACCATGCCTCAGGAACTGGTGGCTGACATCGGCCAACCCGTCTCCAAATACAAACAAGCCATTGCCCGCGCCGCCGTCACGCGGATTCGCGAGCATGCGCGGATCATCATCGACAGCGGCAGTACCACGGCCGCGATGATCCCGGAACTCGGTCAGCAACCGGGACTGGTGGTGATGACCAACTCGTTGCACGTGGCCAATGCCTTGACCGAGCTTGAGCACGAACCGGTGCTGTTGATGACCGGTGGCACCTGGGACCCGCATTCCGAGTCCTTTCAAGGGCAGGTCGCCGAGCAGGTACTACGCTCTTACGACTTTGATCAATTGTTTATCGGTGCCGATGGCATCGATCTGGTCCGCGGTACCACCACCTTCAACGAATTGCTGGGGCTGAGCCGGGTCATGGCCGAGGTCGCCCGTGAAGTCGTCGTGATGGTGGAGGCCGACAAGATCGGCCGCAAAATCCCCAACCTGGAACTGCCATGGAGCAGCGTCCATACCCTTATTACCGATGATCGCTTGCCGCTGGAGGCACGCGATCAGATTCAGGCCCGCGGCATCAATTTGATTTGCGCGGCTGTCAGTCAGGAGAAATAGCATGTGTGGAATTGTCGGCGCAGTCGCAGAACGTAATATCACTGCCATCTTGCTCGAAGGCCTCAAGCGCCTGGAATACCGTGGCTATGACAGCGCCGGTGTGGCGGTCTTCACCAACGATGAAAAACTAGAGCGCATGCGTCGCCCGGGCAAGGTCAGCGAGCTGGAAAACGCGCTTGAAGCCGAGCCTCTGGTCGGTCGCCTCGGCATCGCCCACACCCGCTGGGCCACGCACGGCGCCCCGTGCGAGCGCAACGCCCACCCGCATTTCTCCGGCGACCTGGCCGTGGTGCACAACGGCATCATCGAAAACCACGAAGCCCTGCGTGAGCAGCTGAAAGCCTTGGGTTATGTGTTCACCTCGGACACCGACACCGAAGTCATCGCGCACCTGCTGAATCACAAACTCAAGGATTTGCCCGACCTGACCGCGGCCCTCAAAGCCACAGTCAAAGAGTTGCACGGTGCTTACGGCCTGGCGGTCATCAGCGCCAAGCAGCCGGATCGCCTGGTCGCCGCCCGCAGTGGCAGCCCGTTGGTAATTGGTCTGGGCCTGGGGGAAAATTTCCTCGCTTCCGACCAATTGGCCCTGCGTCAGGTCACCGACCGTTTCATGTACCTGGAAGAAGGCGATATCGCCGAGATTCGTCGCGACAGCGTGCACATCTGGGACGTTGACGGCAAAGCCGTCGAACGCGAAACCGTGCAGTACCGCGACGGTGCCGAAGCGGCAGACAAGGGCGAGTTCCGCCACTTCATGCTCAAGGAAATCCACGAGCAACCGTCTGTTGTCCAGCGCACCCTCGAAGGTCGTCTGAGCCCGAACGGCGTACTGGTACAGGCATTCGGTCCACAGGCTGCCGAGCTGTTCGCCAAAGTGCGCAACGTACAGATCGTTGCCTGCGGCACTAGCTATCACGCCGGTATGGTTGCCCGTTACTGGCTCGAAGAACTGGCTGGCATCCCGTGCCAGGTCGAAGTTGCCAGCGAATTTCGCTACCGCAAGGTTGTGGTGCAACCCGACACGCTGTTCGTGACCATTTCCCAATCTGGCGAAACCGCCGACACCCTGGCTGCCCTGCGCAACGCCAAGGAACTGGGGTTCCTCGCAAGCCTGGCAATCTGCAACGTTGGCATCAGTTCGCTGGTGCGTGAATCCGACCTGACCCTGCTGACCCAGGCCGGTCGCGAAATCGGCGTGGCCTCGACCAAAGCTTTCACCACTCAACTGGTAGGCCTGTTGTTGCTGACCCTGTCCCTGGGTCAGGTTCGCGGCACTTTGGCCAAGGGCGTCGAAGCCACTCTGGTTGAAGAACTGCGTCGCCTGCCTACTCGCCTGGGCGAAGCCCTGGCCATGGACAGCACCGTGGAGAAAATCGCCGAACTGTTCGCCGAGAAAAACCACACCTTGTTCCTGGGCCGTGGCGCGCAATTCCCGGTAGCGATGGAAGGCGCCCTGAAACTCAAGGAAATCTCCTACATCCACGCTGAAGCTTATCCGGCTGGCGAACTGAAACACGGCCCGTTGGCGCTGGTGGATAACGACATGCCGGTGGTCACCGTGGCGCCGAACAACGAGCTGCTGGAGAAGTTGAAATCCAACCTCCAGGAAGTCCGCGCCCGTGGCGGCCAGTTGATCGTCTTCGCAGACGAGAAAGCCGGCATGACCAATGGCGAAGGCACGCACGTTGTGCACATGCCGCACATCCACGACATCCTGTCGCCGATCCTCTACACCATCCCGCTGCAGTTGCTGTCGTACTACGTTGCTGTGCTGAAAGGCACGGACGTTGACCAGCCGCGTAACCTGGCGAAGTCGGTGACGGTGGAGTAATTCGAAAGACGCAGGGGCACGATCCGTGCCCCTGTTTTTTTATTTATGCACTCAAACGCTGTAGAAAAATCCCCGAAAGAATCCGCGATTCCAGAATCACTTTGTCCGCATCTCCTCTAGGGACGTCAGTGCCCAAACGCCTCAGGGTATTTGTCCAGGTAGGCATCATTGAGCTGCGTATCCGGAGAACGCATGAAAGTTTTGAAATCGGGTACCAGAAAGACCAGCAGAGACAGCAGCAGCACCATGACGCCCAGCAGCGTGATCGTCATTGCGATTCCCAGATAAGCGATCAGGGTGTTCATCGTAAAACTGCCCAAGGGGCTGGCCGCCGCAGACAAAAATGAAACTGTGGCAAAAATCCGGTTGCGATGAAGCTTGGGCGTCGCAAGCAACCTCACTGCGGAGGTGGGGATGTTGATCAACATCAGGCCTATGCCGCCGCAGAAAAAGGCCACGGGAACGATGATCGAGGATGAAACGGTGCCGACCACCATCAGGTTGCACCCCAGTAATGCAAAACCTGCGGACACACACATGTCACGGGGGACACGATCGGATAACCAGCCGATGATCTTGTAACTGCCCGCCAGAATGCCCAGTCCGAAGCAAGAATCCAGAAGACCAATGTAAGTGACCGGATACTGAACGACGTCCTTCACGTACAGTGGAATCAGGATGGTGAAGAACGGAAACAGGGCAAAGTTGATAAGCATCGCAATGATGGCCAGGTAAAATTCGACTTTCACTCTGTAAACAACTTTGAAGCCGGAATAAATCATGCTGAAGCCGCTGGCTTTCGGGGCTTCTTCGCCTTGGCCAGTGGCACCGATGTGGCTCGGAATGGTCGCGATCAATGCCCCGGCGATGAGAATTGCAAAAAAATCGGCAGCAAAGGCGAATGTGATACCGAATTTGTAAATCAACCCGCTGGCCAGTACCGGGCCCAGCAGAATCGAAAAGGACGACATCACGCTTTTGGTCCGAAAGGCCTGCGATACTTTATCGTCGTCTGCGAACAAGGGAATGATCGACGCCTGGAGAGGGTCGCGCACGCCGACGATCGCACTGCTGATCATCATCAGCGCGCCCACCGTCCAGGGGTTGAATACCCCCGTGGCGGACAGCACCACCATCAACAGCGCTGTCAGCAGGCTGATCCATGAGGCCAGCTTGATGATCAGGATTTTGTTGTACTTGTCCCCCAACCATCCCAACAGGGGTTTGGCTAACACCTCCGCCGCAATGGAACAGGCAATCATGTTGGCGAAGTAGAGTGCAGAGCCTGTTTCCTGCAACGCCCACCACGCCACCGCCAACTGATTGCACCGTCCACCCAGAACCATAAGCAAAAAACTGAATTGCACTTTCAACAGACGCCGGTCGATGCCGGGAAATCCCCACGTAATACCTGCAAAATATGGACTCATTGATATGCCTTTGATCCAGCGAGGGGCGACTGCATAAGCAGGGATGTATGCAACGGGGGGACTGTCAGGAGGGTAAATTGCAAGATATCGCTCGATGCCTCCTACTCAGCTAGAGCTTCCACCTGTTGCTAACAACTGCGGAATGTTCAAGGCGCGCTTAGCTTGCGATTTGAATTATCCACAGCCGCGAGCAGAGCCTTGTGGATATTCTTATCACGGTCGGGCTTTTGGCAGATGCTTTTCGCTAGAAGCTTGCCGTATGTAAATTCGTCACCCCCCTTTGAATACAGGACACATCCATGGACCGATTCCAGGAAATGCAGGTCTTCGCCGCCGTCGCTCAAGAACAAGGTTTCTCCGCAGCGGCGCGGCGTTTGGGGATGTCGGCAGCCAGTGTCACCCGGGCCGTCGCGGCACTGGAGCAGCGCATTGGCACGCAGTTGATTACTCGCACCACCCGCAGCGTGCATTTGAGCGAGGCGGGGCAGCGTTATCTGGAAGATTGTCGGAGGATTCTCGTGGAGGTGCAGGAAGCAGAGGATTCTGCGGCAGGCAGTCACGCCCAGCCCCGTGGGCAACTGACGATTACGGCGCCGGTGTTGTTCGGTGAGTTGTTCGTCACGCCGGTCATGGTCGGTTATCTCGCCCAGTTTCCTGAAGTCAGCATCAATGCCCTATTGGTCGACCGAGTCGTGAGCATGGTTGAAGAGGGCATTGATGTGGCGGTACGAATCGGTGAGCTGCCTGACAGCAATCAACACGCGATTCGCGTGGGCGAGGTGCGACGAGTGATCTGTGCGTCCCCGGCGTTTTTGACGGCCCGTGGCAGGCCACTGCACCCGAATGAGCTCAGCGGTGCCCCGATTATCGCAACGTCGTCCATCGGGCAGCTCAGAGCCTGGCCATTTCTTGAAGCGGGCGAGCCGCTGAGCGTTCGCCCGGAGCCGCGTCTTGTGGTCACCGCCAATCAGGCTGCGATCACGGCGGCGTCCATGGGCTTGGGATTCACCCGGGTCCTGTCTTACCAAGTGGCGAGCAAGGTAGCCGCCGGAGAACTGGAAGTCGTGCTGGCTGACTTCGAACAGCCGCCACTGCCCATTCATGTGGTCTACCAAGGGGGTCGCAAGGCGCCGGTGCGAGTCCGCAGTTTTGTCGACTTCGCGGTGAAGACATTAAGGGAGCATCCAGCCCTGAGCCGTTAGAGGGTTATTGCGCTGGATGAAACAATGGATTGCGTTTGCTGGTTATTCTGTTGTTTTGGTTGAGGGTGGAAGATAGCGGCCATCGGTGCTGATCTTCTTGATCAGCGCCTCCACCCAGCGGAGTCGACCATGCAAGCGATCAAACTCTACAACTTCCCACGCTCTGGCCATGCTCACCGTGTGGAGCTGATGCTGTCTCTGCTGCAATTGCCGACGGAACTAATCTTTGTCGATCTGGCAAAGGGGGCGCACAAGCAGCCGGAATACCTGGCAATCAACCCGATGGGTCAGGTGCCTGCCATTGATGACCAAGGCGTCGTGCTGGCCGATTCCAATGCAATCCTGGTGTATCTGGCGCAGAAGTATGGCAACGGTTGCTGGCTACCGACTGATCCTGTCGGCTCCGCCAAGGTTCAGCGCTGGTTATCGATTGCTGCCGGGCCGATTGCCTTTGGTGTGGCCAGAGCCAGGTTGATCACCGTGTTCGGCGCGCCCTACAACGCTGAAGAGGTGATCGCCAATTCCCACGCCTTGCTGAAAATCATCGATCAGGAACTGTCTGCCACGCCGTATCTGGTCGGGACCGAGCCGACCATCGCCGACGTCTCGGCCTACAGTTACATCGCCCATGCGCCGGAAGGCAACGTCTCGCTCGACGAGTACGCCAACATCCGCGCCTGGCTGGCGCGCATTGAAGCGTTGCCAGGGTTTGTCGGCATGCCACGCACGGTGGCCGGCCTGCAAAAAACTGCCTGATGCACACGGCCCGACCCGCTCGGGCCGTTCACGATGCGCCATGGGCGCAGGGGAGAAGCCGTTATGGAACATTCACCTTGGCACGCCGGCGAGAAACAGTTGCAGGCTCATGTGGGTGTTGCCGAGCGAATGGAGGCGTTCGGGCGTAAGGTGATTCGCAGTCAAATGCCGGATCAACACCGCGCGTTCTATCAGCAACTGCCGTTCATGCTGTACGGCGCCGTTGATGCCGATGGCAACCCCTGGGCCAGCATTCTTGAAGGGGAACCGGGCTTCGCTCATTCCCCCGACCCATCGCTGTTGCAGTTCGACCACCTGCCGGGGGCCGATGACCCCGCGCAACTGCAAGACGGTGCTGCCATCGGCCTGCTCGGTATCGAGTTGCACACCCGGCGTCGCAACCGCCTCAATGGTCGCGTCGGCGCCGTTACGGCCAGCGGATTCGGGGTGACGGTGGAGCAATCGTTCGGCAACTGCCCGCAATATATTCAATTGCGCCAGTTTCGCTCGGTGCCCTTGGCTGACCCTTCGAGCCGCGTTGCACAGCACCTGACTGAACTGGATGACGCGGCCAGAGCCATGGTCATTGAGGCGGATACGTTCTTTGTCGCCAGCTACGTGGACGTCGATGGCCAGCGGTCGGTGGATGTTTCTCACCGTGGCGGGCAAGCCGGTTTCGTACAGGTGGAAGGTAATCGCCTGACGATCCCTGACTTCGCCGGCAACCTGCATTTCAACACGCTGGGCAATCTGCTGATCAATCCCCGCGCCGGTTTGTTGTTCATCGATTTCAATTCGGGTGACCTGCTGCACCTCAGCGGGCGTACTGAAATCATCCTCGACGGTCCGCAAATCGAAGCCTTTCAAGGTGCCGAGCGGCTGTGGACCTTCGAGGTCGAGCACGTGGTGCGCCGTCCTGCAGCGCTGGCCTTGCGCTGGCGCTTTGACGGCGTGTCGCCCACCAGTTTGCTGACTGGCACCTGGGCGCAGGCCAATGCACGCCTGCAAGCCAAGGCGTTGGGCGATCATTGGCGGTCGCTGCGGGTGGCGCGCATCGAACAGGAAAGCCACAACATCCGTTCGATCTACCTGGAGCCTGCCGATGGCGCCGGTTTGCCGGTGTTCCAGGCCGGGCAGCATTTGCCTTTACGGTTCAACATTAACGGTGACGTGCATATCCGCACGTACAGCCTGTCGAGTGCGCCGTCCGATGACTTTTTCCGGATCAGCGTGAAGCGTGACGGGTTGGTGTCATCGCACCTGCATGAGCGGATTCGTGTCGGTGATGTACTGGAGGCCCGTGCGCCGCAAGGGCATTTCACCGTGGCACCGCATGAGCGGCGACCGCTGGTGTTGCTGGCGGCTGGCGTGGGCATTACGCCGCTGCTGTCGATGGTGCGCGAGGTGGTTTATCAAGGCCTGCGCACGCGGAGCATTCGCCCGACCTGGTTCATCCAGAGCTCGCGAACCCTGGCCGATCAACCGTTTCGCCCTGAGCTGAACCGCTTGCTCGACGGGCTCGGTGACGCGGTGCGCGTCCTGCGTTTGCTCAGTCAGCCGGAGCCCGAAGCGCGCGAAGGTGAAGATTTCGACCTGACCGGGCGAATTGACGCCGACCTGCTCAAGCATATGCTTGAGGTGGAAGACTACGATCAGCTGGATTTTGTCCTCTGCGGCCCTGGAGCGTTTACCCAGGCGATGTATGACAGCCTGCGGGACATGGACATCCGCGATTCAAGGATTCACGCCGAGACCTTTGGCCCGTCGACGTTGCGCCGGATACCCGATCCGGATGCAGTGGTCATCGAGCAACCACCGGCCGCCACGACGTCGGTACCGGTGGTGTTCGAGCGCTCGGCCAAAGAGGCGCGCTGGAAACCCGATAGCGGCAGTTTGCTGGAGTTGGCTGAAAGCCGTGGCTTGCGCCCGGAATTCAGCTGCCGTGGCGGTTCCTGCGGCACCTGCAAGACGCGCCTGATCAGCGGCGAAGTGACTTATCCACAGGTGCCGGCAGAAGTGCCCGGCGCTGGAGAAGTGCTGATTTGTTGTGCGGTGCCGGCGCAGGGTTCGCAGCCGCTGGTGCTGGATCTGTAGCACTGGGCTTGTGGATAACTCCCCTGTGGGAGCGAGCCTGCTCGCGAAGGCTTTCTGACATTCAACTTTTATGTCGACTGGTACACCGCTTTCGCGAGCAGGCTCACTCCCACAAAGAAGGAGTCAGGCGTAGGACAGGGACTTTTCTTCCAGCAGCTCTTCGTACAACTCGGTCCACTTGCGGCCCATTTCATCGGCTGTGAATAACTGCCGATACCGCGCCTCAGCCTTCACGCCCATTTCCGCCGCACGCGTCGGGTTTTCCCATAGCGTGCGCATCGCTTCACGGAACGCCTGTGGATTACTGGGAGGGACCACCAGCCCGGTTTCATTGTGAATGTTGATGTAGCTGGTGCCGGTGCCGATTTCACTGGAGATCATCGGTTTGCCATACATAGCCCCTTCCAGCAGCGAAATGCCGAACGCTTCGGAGCGCAGGTGCGATGGGAATACGATGGCATAGCTCAATTGCAGCAGCGCCACTTTGTCCTCGTCCCCCAGCCGCCCAAGGAAGTGAATATTGCGCAGGCCCAAAGCCGCTGCCTGGGCGTGAAGCTCTGCTTCCAACGGGCCGGCACCGACAATTACCGTCGGGTAATTCAGGTCCTTCAAGGCGTCGAGCAGGATGTGCAAACCCTTGTAGTAACGCATCACCCCCACAAACAGAAAAAACTTATCCCCAAGCCGCTGCCGCCAGTGCGCCGTGCGCTCGCTGTCGGGCTGTGGATAACCTGCCTTGTTCAGGCCATAGGGGATCACTCGGGTCTTGTCCTGAAACTGTTGCAACACATCGCTGGTGTGCAGATAGTTGGGCGACGCGGCGACGATCCGGTCCGCGCTGGCCAGAAAGCGGTTCATCAGGGGCCGGTAGAGTTTGAGCAGGTGTTTCTGGCGAATGATGTCCGAGTGGTAAGTCACCACGCTCGGTTTGTTCATGCCGCTGGCGAAATGCACCAGGTCCATGAACGGCCAGGGAAAGTGGTAATTGACCACGTCGGCCTCGGCCGCCAACTCGCGAAACTGTTTGAAGACGCTCCAGGAAAAACCCGTGGAAGCGAATTGAATGTCGAGTCTGGCCCGATGGACTTCGTGTTGTCCAAGCTGCACCACCGGCGGTGTCGGATCGGCGCTGAGTGTCAGTACCCGGCCTTCAACGCCGTGCTGGGCGCCGCTTTCGCACAACTGGAAGATCACTTGTTCGATCCCGCCGACTGAATCCGGCAAGTACGTCTTGAAAAAATGAAGAACTCGCATTCAACCTCCCATGGCCTGGCGGTAGGCGCGGGCCGTGACCTTCGCGCAACGCTCCCAGGTAAAAAGCCTTGCCTGTTGCAATCCTGCATCCGTGCACGCCTGCCAATGCACTTGATCGTCGATCAGACGGGTCATGGCATTGCGCAAGCCGTCGGGGTCGTCAGGTTCGATATAGTTGCCTGCAGCGCCTGCCACTTCTGGCATGGCCGAACGCCGGGTCAGAATGACCGGTGTGCCGCTGGCCATGGCTTCCAGCACCGGCAGGCCGAAGCCTTCGTAGAGTGATGGGAAAATCAACGCCCGAGCCCCAGCCAACAGTTGTGCAACTTGCTCGTCGGGCAGATAGCCGAGCAAACAGACATGACCGCTGGCGAGGGCCTGATGCAATTCTTCGCTGAATTGCTCGCGTTGCCAGCCGGCCATGCCGACGATCAACAGCGGAAAACGCTGGCGCACAACTTCCGGCAATAAAGCGTGGGCGCGCAGGGCCAGGGTCAGGTTCTTGCGCGGCTCCAGGGTGCCGACGCAGAGGAAGTATTCCCGCGCCTCCACGCCATGGGCCTTGAGCACGGCGTCGATGGCTTCGGGAGCCCGCGGGTGGAAACGCGCCGCTACGCCGAGGGGGGCGACAACAAATCGCTCAGCCGGCAGCCCGAAATGCGCCTGGGCTTCGTCGGCAATGAACTGCGAGTCGGTGAGAATCAGGCTCGCCTGGCGTACGCCGTCGGCCAGCCGTCGCTCGATTTCTCGTAAGCGTGCGGGCGGCTGCGTATCGGGGTAGTGCAGGTGAGTCAGGTCATGCAGGGTGATAACCGTCGGGCCGTCGAACGACAGCGGCCACAAACTCGGCTCGTGGTAGAGGTCGATGGTTTGCGCACGACCTTGATCGAACCGCTTCTGCTCCAACCAGCGCCGGGCCTGATAGGCCCCCGGAATTTGCCGCAGCAGCGGTGTCAGTCGCGAATAACCGGGCATGGCCGCCTCAGGCAGCACCGAGCTCCAGCCCCAGCCATGGAACAACGCCAGTTCAACATCTGGTTCATCGGCTAGTGCGTTCGCCAGTTCGGCGACGTAGTGGCCGATGCCGGTACGCGGGGCCTGGAGGATTCGCGCATTAAGGGCAATTCGCATGTTGCCTCTCTGGAATGACCGGTGCTTCTACAAGATTGCGCAGGGTTCGTTCGGCCAATTGCGCACTCGCTTCACGCCAGCCTATCCAGCGCCAGTCGGCGACGTCGCGGGTAGCCGGGAATCGACCGCTGCGCTCGAAACCTATGACCAGGTCGGCCAGGCTGCGCGGATCGGCCAGATCGAAGTACGCCATGAACTCGCCGCCGATTTCGCGGAAGACCGGAATATCGCTGCCCATCGCCGGTAGCCCGCGCTGCATGGCTTCCACCAGCGGCAGGCCGAAACCTTCGACATACGACGGAAACACCAGTGAGCTGGCGTGGCTGTAGGCATGTTCGAGGCTGGTGTCGCTCAGGTCGTTGAACATGAACAGGCGCCGGTTCAGCTGCGGGTGACTGCGTACCCGGGCGAGCAGGGCGTCGCACTTCCAGCCGATGCGACCGGCAATGCACAACCGGGCCTTGGAGCCCGCCGCCCAGGCGAGTTCGAAGGCGTCCAGCAGGTAATCGTGGTTCTTGCGCGGCTCGATGGTACTGACCATGAGGAATACCGGCTCCGGTGTTTCAAAAAGCCGTGCAAGGCGCGGCTCCACGGCGGCGGTGGCTTCGCTCAGGTCGAGCTCGGAACCGAGGTGGAAATAATCGAACCACAACTCACTGGCCTTGGCCGGACCGAGGCGGCGCTGCAATTCCTCACGCACCTGATCGCGCACCGTGGCAGAGATTGCCACATAGCCATCGGCCGTTCGGGTGATCCAGTCGAACCACTCGTTGAAGACCTGCACCAGCCGAGTGTCGTAGAACTGCGGATGTGTCAGGGGAATCAGGTCGTAGATTACCGAAACGATGCCCACGCCATCGCGTTTGAGCTGTTCGGCAAACGGGAAAAAATCGGTGTGCCAGGACGAATCCAGCAACACCAGTTGATCCCCCGGCTGGTGCTGTAGCGGCGTGCAGCGTTTGGGCAGTTGATACTGGTTGATGCCTTCGATTATCCGCAGTGGAATACTGAAACAGGTGATCGCCGTCACCCGGTAGGCCACGTGCAGCAAACGCTTGATCATTCGCGAGTGACTGCGGTTGTGCAGGCGTTGATGCAGTTGCCAGAAACGATGGGCCAGCCGTTCCAGCCGTCCACCGAAGGTCATCAAGTGATCAAAAAACGGGATGTTCAGCGCACCGAGCATCAGCACTCGGTAGAGTTTGCCTTTGAGCAACACCACCGGGATGCATTCAACCCCTTCGACCGATTCCGGCAGTTGATTGACCACGTTGCGCACCACTCGCTGAATACCCGAGTTGACCTTGGGGTGCTGGAAGACGTGGGTGCATTCGACCAGAAGGCGCGTCATGGTGTGTTTTCCGGTATCGGCGTTTCGATGGAGCGGGTGATGGTGGTTTTGGCCCCCAGCCACGAGCAGCCAACGAAATCTTCCTGGCGGTTATTGATCACGTGGAACACCAGGCCGTAGTCCCGCCATTCAAAGTTGCGATCGAGGTGCGAATCCAGCCGGGACAGGCTCAGGGCCACCGAATAGTTACCCTTGCCCAGTCCCATGACGAAGGCAAAACGGTAGGTCACACGCTCCCCAGCCTTCAGATCGTTCAGCGCCTGATCCTGGCGATGGGTATTGATGCCATACATGGCCTGGCCCAGGCGATCCTTGATCATGAAGCCCAGCACCAGCCGCTCGATGTCCTGGCGGACTTCGACTTCCACCTCCAGCACCACCGGTTGACCGACTTCCGCCGCATCGATGGACCGTTCGTGTTCGTCCAGCAAGCGCACCCGCAAAATCCCGGCTTCACCGGTGCCGGAAATGGTGCTGACCTGGCCGCCAGAGAGCATTTCCTGACGTACCGTCTGGCCTTCGCGTTCGGCGAGCAGGGCGTTGTAGTAATCCATGACGGCTTCGGGCGTGCTGTGCATGGCCATCCGCCCCTTTTCCAGGAGGATCGCCGAGTCGCAGATCGACTGAATCGCCGAGCGGTCGTGGGACACGATCAGCAGGGTGGTGCCGGCTTTGCGAAAGCTGCGGATGCGATCGAAACTTTTGTGCTGGAAGTAGGCGTCGCCCACTGACAACGCTTCGTCGACGATCAGGATGTCCGGGCGCCGCGCCGTGGCCACGCTGAACGCCAAGCGCATCTGCATGCCGCTGGAATAGGTGCGCACGGGATGGTCGATGGCGTCGCCGATTTCCGCGAAGCGTTCGATCTCGGGCATTAGTGCTTCGATTTCCTCGACTTGCATGCCCAGCAGTTGCCCCGCCATGACGGCGTTCTGCCGGCCGGTGAAGTCCGCATGAAAACCCATGCCCAGTTCCAGCAGGGCGGCAACGCGACCTTCGAGCTGGATGCTGCCGCAGGTGGGTTGGGTGGTGCCGGTGATCATTTTCAGCAGGGTACTTTTGCCCGCGCCGTTGACCCCGACGATACCCACGGACTCGCCGGGAGCAATCTCGAAAGCCACGTCTTGCAGCACCCAGTGCTGGCGATGACGGATCGGCGAAAACGGGATCAGCCATTCAGCCAGTCGGCTCCAGCGAGTGGGGTATTGCTTGTAGGCCTTGCCCAGGCCGGTGACGCGTATGTGTCCCATCAGAGTTCATCCACCATTTCGCCGACGCGCTGACGAAACAGGCGCAGGCCGATGACGAAGAACAACACGCTGGCCACCATGATCGGCAGCAGCGAACTCCAGACCGGCCATTGGCCGTAAAGGAACACGTTTTGGTAGCTGGTGATCAGGTTGGTCAGGGGGTTGAGTTGCAGCAGGCGCTGCACCCAGTCGGGCAGGATGCTCATCGGGTACACGATCGGCGTCAGCCAGAACCAGAATTGCAGGCAGATGGCGAAAAATTGCCCGACATCGCGAAAGAACACATTCAAGACGCCAAGAATCATCCCTAGCCCGGCACAGAACACAACCTGCAAGGCCAACAGCGGAATCAGCGCCAGCAGCGCCATGCCGGGCAGTCGACCGGTGATCAGCAGAAAACCGAGGAACAAGCCGATGATGATCGCGAAGTTGATGCCGGCGTTGAACAGCACGATGACCGGCAGGCAGATCCGCGGGAAGCTGATTTTCTTCAGCAGGTTGGCGTTGTCGAGGAACATGTTCTGACTGCGCACGGTGATTTCCGCGAACAATCCCCACGTCAGCAGGCCGGCGCAGAGGTAAACGCTGTAGGCCAGGCCGTCATCCACCCCCGGCAAACGGGCGCGCATGATGTGGGAAAAGATCACGGTGTAGACGATGATCATCGACAGCGGGTTCAGCACGGTCCACAGGGCACCGAACAACGAATTGCGGTAACGCGCCTGGAACTCTCGCTTGACGCTACCGAGGATGAATCCCCGATAGCCCCACAGCGAGCGGTACAAAGAAAGCAGCATTCAAACCGTCCTGCCGTATTGGTCTTCGAAGCGGACGATATCGTCTTCTCCCAGGTATTCGCCGCTTTGCACTTCGATGATCACCAGGTCAATCACGCCCGGGTTTTCCAGGCGATGCCGGTGGCCGGCGGCAATGAACGTGGATTCGTTCTTCGCGACCAGATGAGTACCGGTGCCGTTGTTGGTGACCTTGGCCATGCCTTCGACCACCACCCAATGTTCATTGCGATGGTGGTGCATCTGCAGCGACAACTTACCACCGGGCTTGACCACGATGCGTTTGATTTTGAAGCGCGGGCCTTCCTCGAGCACGGTGTAGGTGCCCCAAGGCCGGCTGACCGTTCGGTGCAGGCGATAGGCTTCGTGCTTTTTGTCCTTGAGCTGCTTGGCCACCCGACGCACGTCCTGCGCGCGATCGGCATGGGCGACCAACACGGCGTCGGCGGTGTCGATGATGATCAGGTTATCCACACCCACGGCCGCTACCAGCCGGTCTTCGCTCTGGACAAAGTTGTTGTGGCTGTCGATGAACACGGCATCGCCGCTGGCGCGGTTGTTTTGCGCATCGGCAGGCACCAGTGCGGCCACTGCGCCCCAGGAGCCGATATCACTCCAGTCGAATTGGGCGGGCACCACGACCACTTTGTCGGAGTGTTCCATCAGGGCGTAGTCGATGGAGATGTCGGTGATCTCGGCGAACAGCGCCGGGGACAATTCCTGTTGCAGGCAGCCGACGGTTTCCACCGGGCTACTGGCCGCCATGCAGGCTTTCGTCTGCTCGAGCAACTTCGGGGCGTGGATCTGCAACTCGGCCAGCACGGTGGCGATCGAGAAGCAGAACATTCCGGAGTTCCACAGGAAATTGCCGCTTTCCAGGTAATGCGTCGCGGTTTGCAGGTCGGGTTTTTCAACGAAACGCTGCACCCTGGCTGCGCCTTTACCATCCAGCGCAGCGCCGGTTTCGATGTAGCCGAAACCGGTGTCCGGCGCGGTCGGCACCACGCCGAAGGTCACCAGGAAACCATCCTTGGCCAGCGCTACGGCGTGTTCCACGGCGGTTTTCAAGGCGTCTTCGTTGAGGATCAAATGGTCGGCGGGCATCACCACCATGATCGCTTCATCGCCGTGCAGGGCTTGCAGCGACAATGCTGCCGCCGCGATGGCCGGGGCCGTGTTGCGGCCCGTCGGCTCCAGCATGAAGTGCCCGCGATGACGGCTGAGCTGCGCCTCTTGATAGTGATCCTTGCTCTGGAAGTAGTAGTCGCGGTTGGTCACCGTGACGATATCGCCCCAGCCATCGAGCAGGCCGGCGGCCCGCCGATAGGTCTTGCCCAGCAGCGACTGGCCATCGGGCAAGGTCATGAATGGCTTGGGATGGCCCTCGCGGGACACCGGCCACAAGCGAGTACCGGCACCGCCGGAGAGAATCACGGGAATCAGCATGGCCTACTCCTTGGCGACGCGTTTCATGTCCGCATCCATCATCATGCGGATCAAGGTATCCAGGTCGGTCTTCGGCTTCCAGCCCAGTACACGCTGGGCTTTGGCCGGGTTGCCCAACAGCACTTCCACTTCGGCCGGGCGGAAAAACGCCGGGTCGATTTTCACGAAGTCGCGGTAGTTCAGGTCGACGTGTTCGAAGGCAATCCGGCACATTTCGCGCACGGTGGTGGTGATGCCGGTGGCGACCACAAAGTCATCGGGCTTGTCCTGTTGCAGCATCAGCCACATGGCTTCGACGTAGTCGCCGGCAAACCCCCAGTCGCGCTTGGCGTCGATGTTGCCCAGGCGAAGTTCCTGCTGTTTGCCCTGCTTGATGCGAGCAGCGGCGTCGGTAACTTTGCGGGTCACGAACTCGATACCGCGCAGAGGCGATTCGTGGTTGAACAGGATGCCGCTGCTGGCGTGCAGGTTGAAGCTTTCGCGGTAGTTCACGGTGATCCAGTGACCATACAGCTTGGCCACGCCGTACGGACTGCGCGGGTAAAACGGGGTGTTCTCGTCCTGTTGCTCGGCCTGGATCAGGCCAAACATTTCGCTGGTGGACGCTTGATAAAAACGCGTGTGCGGACTGAATTGGCGAATGGCTTCGAGCAAGTGAGTCACGCCCAGGCCGTCGACGATGCCGGTGGTGACCGGTTGGTCCCAGGAGGCGGCGACGAAACTTTGCGCGGCCAGGTTATAGACCTCGTCCGGGGCCGACTTGATGACCGCACGCTGCACCGAGCAGGCATCGGCCATGTCACCGTCCAGGTAAACGATGTCGCCTTCGACACCCATTTCACGCAAGCGCCAGCGCGAATCGCTGCTGCGCCGGGCCACCAGGCCGTGGACCTTGTACCCCTTGTCGAGTAGCAGTTTGGCCAGATAAGCACCGTCCTGGCCGGTGATCCCTGTGATCAATGCACTTTTAGTCATTCTTGTCGTACTCGCTTCTCCCAGTCGGACAGGATCGCCCGCAGGGATTGTTGTGTTGTGATTTCAGGCGTCCATCCTGTGGTCTGGGCAAGCTTGGCATGGCTGCCACAAACGCGACGCTGATCCGCGCGACGAAGGCGCGCCGGGTCTTGAATCAATTGCATGTCGACCTGGGCGAGGTCCCCCAGTTGTTCGATCAAACTGCGAATGCTCTGCTCGTGCCCCGAGCAGATGTTGTAGACCTGTCCCGGCACGCCCTTTTCCAGCAGCGCCAGGTAGGCCGAAATCACGTCGTCAACGTCGAGGAAATCGCGCGTGACGTCGATGTCACCGACTTCCAGTTGCGGCGCTTGCAAGCCTTGGTTGATTCGGTTGATTTGCCGAGCTGCGCTGGCGATGACAAAGCTTTCATTCTGGCCGGTGCCGATGTGGTTGAACGGACGGGCGACCATGACCGGCCAGCCTTCGCTCAGGCCCCATTGCAGGCTAAGGAATTCCGCCGACAGCTTGCTCACGGCATAAGGATTGCGCGGGCAGGGCGGCTGATGTTCGGTGATGGGCAGATCGGTTTCAGTGACCTGGCCGTAGACGTCGCCAGAGCTGATGTACAGAAACGTACCAGTGAAGCCGCGGACCTTCAGAGCTTGCAGCAGGTTCAGGGTGCCGAGCAGGTTGATGTTGAGCGTGCGCGCCGGATCGCGGAAGGCTTCGGGCACGAACGTCTGGCCGGCCAGGTGAATGACCGCGTCGGGCATCTCGGGCCACAGGCCTTCGAGGCTGCCGGGCTCAGCAAGATCGTAACGGGAAGTGGCAGGCAGTAGCGTCCATTCCGAGGCATCAGCGTTCAGGCGAGATTGGATGTGTTGTCCGACGAATCCACTCAGACCCGTCACGAACAGACGCTTTTTCAAACAGCAGCCCCTTGGTCGTAAACTTTTTCCTTTTCCCCACAGGCTTCCGGGAATTATCTGTCAGACCGTAGGTGTAATCTCGGCAAACAGTAGGAAAAGTCATTGTTGTAGTTGTTTGGTAGCCAATCTGTGCCAATTGCTCGGCAATTTCAACAGGTCCAACCGTGACTGGTCAGTTCTCGTCAGCGTGGCCCGATTTATTCTCGCCGGGCGGTTCACGAATCCTCGACGGATGTGTTTAGAATGCCCCTCGTCACGATTATCCAGTGTTCGTGCGGGTTGTTCCCGAACCCCGTGAGACTGACCATTAAAACAAGAACGTAGACGAGCAAAAAGACGATGGACGACGACCGGCAAACACCGGCTCTCCGTTCGCTTTGCCGTCATAGAGTGGGGCTGCCGGGATGGCGGTTTCATCGTGGGATGCCATGAATTTCATTCTTTACTCGGACGTCAACGACAGCTCCATCAGCCAGAGCCTCGGTCGTCCCGAATACAGTTACTACTTCGTGCTCAAGGCATATCGCCCGGTGCTCGAAAGCCTTGGGCGCGTGCATGTGGTGTCCTCCACCGCCGAGGTCGATCCCCTCTACAAACAACTGCTGGCCGCTGGCGAGGACAGTCTGTTCCTGTCTTTTACGCCGCCGCAGAAAACCCCGAACGACCTTGAGTGCCCGACGATCTGCGTGGTGGCCTGGGAGTTTGACTCGATTCCCGATGAGCAGTGGGACAACGATCCGCGTCAGGACTGGACGCAAATGCTCGCGCGTCAGGGCCGGGTGATCACGCTTTCCAGCCATACCGCCCGGGCGATTCGTCGTTCCATGGGTGAAGACTTCCCGGTGCTGGTGTTGCCGACGCCGTTGTGGGAAAACTTTGCGGCCATCCGCAATCAGCACACCAGTGTTCCGGTGAACGCCGGTTCGGTGCTGGACATCAAGGGCTGCATTTTCGATACGCACACCCTCGGCCTCAACGCCGATGCACTGATTCCCGCGGTGCTCACCGCCGAGGAACTGGCCGCGCGCGAGGCCGAGCTGGAGGCGCTGAAGCCGCCGCCACTGACACTGAAACGCCGCTTCGTGATCGCCCGCCATTACCTGCACATGTGGCGCCGGGACATGGGCAAAACGCTGCCGGTTCCGCTGCATCGCACGCACTTTCTGAGCCAGTGGTACTGGGAAGGCATTCGCGATTTGCTCTCCGATGCGGTGCATGCCCGAGTGGCCGAATACCTGCCAGCCATCGCCGGCCCGCAGACAATTGCGGTGCCGGAACCTGAGCCGCGTCATTGGCCAGACACCACCTCTTTGGTCGAAACCCGGGTCGACGGTGTGGTCTACGTCACCGTGTTCAACCCGCGTGATGGGCGCAAGAACTGGCATCAATTGATCACTGCGTTTTGCTGGGCCTTTCGCGAAACGTCCGATGCCACGCTGGTGCTGAAGATTACCCAAAGCGACCTGTCGTCCTACTACGACGAACTGATGACCTTGCTCGCGCAGCTCTCGCCATTCGCCTGTCGGGTGGTGGTGATGCACGGTTACCTGGATGATCCGCAATATGCCCGTCTTTACGAGGCGGCCAGTTTTTACGTCAATGCATCGCGCTGCGAAGGGCTGTGCCTGCCGCTGATGGAGTTCATGGCCAGCGGTAAACCGGTGATCGCTCCGGACCACACGGCCATGGAAGACTACATCGATGAGCGCGTGGCCTTTGTGGTCAAGTCCAGCGAAGAGCTGACCATCTGGCCGCAAGACACCCGAATCATCTACCGCACCCTGCGCTATCGACCGGATTGGGGTTCACTGAAAACCGCCTACGAAAACAGCTACCGGATGGCCAAGGCGCAACCGCAGCATTATCAGCGCATGTCCCTCGCCGCCGTCGAGCGCATGCACGACTACTGCGCTTTCGCCCCGGTGCAGAAGCGCCTGGCGGACTTTTTCGGGCTGGCGCCACAGGTTCTGCCGACAGCGACCGCAACGGATAATGCCGCATGCTGATCATCATTCATTCGGAAACCAACCAGCACACCATCGCCCAGAACCTGGGTCGTTCGGAATACAGCTACTACTTCGTGCTCAAGGAATACCGCCCCGTGCTGGAGCGGCTGGGGCGAGTGGTGGAAGTCCGTGATCCGCAGGCCGAAGTCGATGCCTTGTACCGGGAGTGCCTGTCCCGAGGCGAAGACTGCGTGTTCCTGTCGTTCTCGCCCCCTCATCGCACGCCGGTCAATCTTGCTTGCCCGACGCTGCCGGTGTTCGCATGGGAATTCAGCACCATCCCCAACGAACCCTTTGCCGGTGATCCGCTCAACGACTGGCGCACGGTGTTGCGGGCAGCGGGTGCGGCGATTACTCATTCCAGCTACACCGTGACAGCGGTGCGCGAGGCAATGGGCGCCGACTACCCGATCGTCGCGGTGCCTGCCCCGGTGTGGGACCGGTTTTCCGAGCGTGGCGCGCAATTGCAGCGTCAGCCCCTGGCCAGCCAGGTGCGATTGAAGATCAAAGGATTGCTGGCCGACAGCCGCGAACTCGACTTGCGTGCCTTCGGCCCGGCGTCATCGCGCGAAGGCGTGGGCATCGACTTCGAGGCCCCGCCGAGTGAACACGAGTTGGTCCTCGACGGGGTGATCTACACCTCGGTGTTCAACCCCGGCGACGGGCGCAAGAACTGGGAAGACATGCTCAGCGCCTTTTGCGTGACGTTCCGTGAAGTGGACGACGCGACACTGGTGCTCAAACTGACTCACCACGATGCCGAAGCCGCGCTGACCGACATCCTGCATCACTTGTACAAAAACCAGTCCTACCGCTGCCGCATCGTGCTGATCTATGGCTACCTCGCCGATGCGGATTACGAGCGTCTGGTGCAGGCAACCAGTTACGTGGTCAACACGTCCTACGGCGAAGGCCAGTGCCTGCCGCTGATGGAATTCATGTCCTGCGGCAAACCGGCCGTGGCGCCCCGGACCACAGCGATGATCGATTACCTGGACGCCGACAATGCGTTCCTCATCGACTCCACGGACGAACTGACCGCCTGGCCGCATGATCCGCGTCGGGCGTTCCGGACGTTGCGCTACGTCACCAACTGGGCGTCGTTGTGCCGCGCTTACCGGACAAGCTACGAGGTGGCCAAGAGCGACCCCGAACGTTATGCACAGATGTCCACGCATGCCGTGGCCAGCCTCAGGACATTCTGCAGCCAAGCCACTGCCGAGCAGCGCCTGAAGGCCTATTTTGCCCAGCTGTTCGAAACCCGTGCCGTGGAAACCCCCGAGGCATGATCCGCGCATTGGTCAGACGTTTCTTTCCTGAAGCGAAACCCGCGCCCGCGCCGTTGCCGGTTGAGCCCGCCCGTGTGTCGCCAAGGGAAGTGGGCTTGCACGATGCGATGCATGACGGCTGGTTTTCGGGCGACAGTGGCGAACTGCTCAAAGGATTTGCCATTACCGCCGACGACACCTTGCTGGACGTCGGCTGTGGTGAAGGGGTCGCGACCTTGTTTGCGGTGCGCCAGGGTGCGTCGGTGATCTTCACCGACAGCGAACACGACAAAGTCCGTGACCTCGCCCGGCAAGTGGACGCGCAATCGGATAAAGCCAATCTCGGCCTGGTCAGCAACAGCCTGCCATTGCCGCTGGCAGACGCTTGCGCGAGCAAAGTGGTGTGCATGGAAGTGCTGGAGCATATCGATCAACCCGAGCCGTTCATGGCCGAGTTGGTGCGCATGGGCCGGCCCGGTGCGCTGTATCTGCTCAGCGTTCCAGCGCCGGTGGGCGAGCATTTGCAAAAGGGCATCGCCCCGGCGAACTACTTCCAGTCGCCCAATCACGTACAGATTTTTACCCCGGAACGCTTTGCCGCACTGGTGGAGGACGCGGGCCTGGTGATCGAGCATCGTCAGGCCACCGGATTTTTCTGGGTGATGGGCATGATTTTCTTTTGGGCCAGTGAGCGGGCCGCGGGACGGGATCTGGGTGGCGCGGTGCGTGACCGCATTCAGGCACCGTACCCGCCGCTGATGGAGAGCTGGGCGAAAACCTGGCAGGACTTGCTGGCGCAACCCGACGGCTTGGCGATCAAGCAGATGCTCGATCAGTTCATGCCCAAGAGCCAGGTAATCATCGCGCGCAAACCGGTGGATGCCGATGCAGCGTCCAGGAGGACGGCATGAGTAATGACAAGCGGATCATGGACATCGAGTTATTGCGCGGCATTGCGGTACTCGGCGTGCTGTTTCATCACCTGCAAGACAGCCTCTTTGCCGCCTCGGTGCCGTTGCTGCAAACCATCACTGCGTTCGGTCAGCCGTGGTGGGGCGTCGACCTGTTTTTCGCGATTTCGGGATTTGTCATCGCACGCAGTTTGATCCCAGCGTTGCAAGGCTGCAGCACCCGTCAGGAGTACTGGCAGCAGACGCGTAATTTCTGGCTGCGCCGAGCCTTTCGATTGTTGCCGTCAGCCTGGTTGTGGCTGGCGCTGATGTTGCTGGCTTGCCTCTTTCTCAACCGCTCCGGCGCGTTCGGTACGCTGCACGCCAACGTGCAGGCGACGCTGGCCGGTGTGGCGCAATACGCCAACTTCCGCTTCGCCGACAGCTTCTATCACTACGAATACGGCACCAGTTTTGTGTACTGGAGCCTGTCGCTGGAGGAGCAGTTCTACCTGCTGTTTCCGCTGCTGATCCTGGTCTGCCGCAAGCATCTTGTCTGGGCGTTGCTGGCGCTGGTCGCGGTCCAATTGTTCACGTTGCGTACGCCGATTCTGATGGTGGTGCGCACCGATGCGCTGGCCCTCGGCGTGCTGTTGGCGATGTGGAGTGCACAACCTTCGTACCTGCGCTGGGAACCGACGTTTCTGCGTCGCCCATGGGCCGGCATCTCGGCGCTGATTGTGCTGTCGCTGGCGCTCAGTTTCATGGCGACTGATCGCTTTACCTTCACCCAGTACCGCATCGGCGTGATTGCCGTGTTGTGCGCGGTGTTGGTCTGGGTGGCGTCCTACAACCGTGATTACCTGTTGCCTCGCGGCCTGCTGAAGAATCTGATGACCTGGGTCGGTAGCCGCTCCTACGGGATTTACCTGATCCATATCCCGGCCTACTTGCTGGTGCGCGAATTCACCTTTCGTTTACAGGCTACGGGGCTGCCCAGTCCGGCGGGCCATCCGATCCTGACGTTGTTGATGGCTGGCGGCCTGATCGTGCTGCTGAGCGAACTCAACTACCGCTTCATCGAAATGCCCATGCGCAACCGCGGCGCCTCGCTGGTCAAGCGCCTGAGCACGTCCCGAACAGCCGTCCCATCCTCTGGAGCTACCTCATGCTGAGCCTTTTGAAGAAACTCACGGCGGGTACGCCCGCTCCCGCGACGCCTGCGGCAGACAAGGTCGAGAAAGTCGACCCGTACATGCTCGGCCTGCACGATGCGATGCTCAGTGGCTGGTTCAATCAACAAACCGGCGAGCTGTTCACCGGGTTCCCGGTGAGCGCCGAAGACACGCTGCTGGACGTGGGCTGTGGTGACGGTGGCAACGTGCATTTCTGCGGCATGCGCGGGGCGAAGATCATCATCGCCGACATCGACGCCGCCAAGGTCGAAGCCACCCGTCAGCGCTTGGGCGACACCCCGGCGCGTGACGTCGAATGCCACGTCACCGACTGCAACCCGCTGCCGATTGCCGACGCCACCGCTACCCGCGTGGTGTCCACCGAAGTTATCGAGCATGTGGACGATCCGGCACAGTTCCTCGCCGAACTGGTGCGAGTCGGCAAGCCGGGCGCGCTGTATTTGCTCAGCGTTCCTCACCCGAGCTCCGAAGACCTGCAAAAGGACATCGCCGCACCGGAGTATTTCCAGAAGCCCAACCACATTCGCATCATCAGCGAAGAGCAGTTCAAGGCGATGGTCAGCGACGCCGGCCTGGAAGTGCTCAGCCACAGCCAATATGGGTTTTACTGGTCGATGTGGATGCTGCTGTTCTGGGAAGCCAAGGTCGATTTCAGCAATGCCGACCACCCGCTGCTCAACCACTGGGCCGAGACCTGGCAAGCGGTTCTGGCGTCCCCTCGCGGCGCACAGATCAAACAGGCGCTGGACGCGGTCGTGGCGAAAAGCCAGGTGATCATCGCCCGCAAACCAATGGCTGATTGATCAATACCTGGAAGCTCCCTCGCCACAGGTTTTGTGTACCCTGTAGCCCTGTGTTTGTAGGGATCAGGGATTTCATGGTGTCTTTCGTTCGTCTCTCGATCCTGCTGGTTGCAGTGCTCCTCAACGGCTGCGAGCAACAAGACGCGCCGCCGCTCGATCAGCAACTCTACGTCTGGCAACGGCAATGGACGCCCGCCCATGACGCGGCCCTGCGCGACAGTCGTGCGGACTTTTCGACGTTGCGGGTGTTGGCCTTGCAGGCGTTTCCGCAAGCCGGCTGGCGTCGTGCGCGGATCGATGCGGCGCTGCTCAAACGCGATGGTCGGCCACTGATTGCGGTGATTCGCCTGGATGGACAGCTCCAGTCGCTGGACCAGGATGAGATCACGGCGCAAATCCAACAGCTGCTCAGCGACTGGCAAGCCCAGGGGCTGACGCTGTCCGGTGTGGAAATTGACCACGATGCGGGCAATGCCCGGTTACCGGCTTATCGAGATTTTCTGATGCACCTGCGTGCGGTTTTACCGCCGACGTTACCGCTGAGCATCACCGCGCTGCCGGCGTGGCTGGACAGCCCCGAACTGCCAGCGCTGTTATCGACCGTCGACAGCAGCGTGTTGCAGGTGCACGCGGTAAGCGATCCACGACGTGGGTTGTTCGACCCGGATCAGGCACGAACGTGGGCCAAGGGCTGGGGGCGCGCCACGACGAAGCCTTTCTATCTGGCACTCCCGGCCTACGGCGTGGCCTTGTTGCCCGGCACCACTGGCGCACCGGTTGTGGAAAGCGAAGTGCCGGTGGCGCGCGGCGGCAAACGCCGGGAACTGCTGGCGGATCCACTGCAACTGCGCACACTCGCCATGGACTTGCGCGCCGATCCGCCGGCTCATCTGGCCGGCCTGATCTGGTTTCGCCTGCCGCTGGCGGGCGACCGCCGGGCCTGGAGCCTGACCACCCTGGGTGCGGTGGCACGCGCTGACACACTCGACAGCCGCTTGAGCGTGAAACTCAGTGCGCAGGACGGCCTTTATGACATCAGCGTCAGCAACCAGGGCAACCTCGACAGCCCATGGCCCAAACGCGTGACCCTGGCCGTGCAGGGCTGTGACGGCGCCGATGCGCTGGCCGGTTATGCGTTGCAACAAAGCCCCGATCTGCTTACCTTCACCCGCCTTAACGACGGCCGAATAGCCGCCGGTGGGCAGCGTGCAATCGGTTGGGCACGCTGCACAAAAATTGATCAAGGAGGTTCTAATGTTCACCCGTAACTGGCCCCGCCATCTGCTCTGCCTGAGCCTCTGCTTGCCCTTGGGCTCGGCGCTGGCCTGCGGGCCGGACTTTCCGATGCGCCTGCTGGATAACCGCGGCCAGTCCTTGGCGGAGCTGCCGGAAGGCAACTTCCAGTTCGAGGTCAATCGACTCGGGCATGCGATCGCGGGGCTCAAGCATGTCGCGCAGTCGCCCTACAGCATGGAGGCCACGGATTACGCAGAACAGCGTGATACCGCTGAACAGACCGGGCTGACGGCCGAACAGCAAGCGCTGGTGAAACAGCTGCGCAGCCTGACGGATGCGCATCAGGTCGAAGAACAAGGCGCGAGCCTGCCGGCCGAGCTCACGCTGTATCTGGCGGGCGCTGCAGCGTTCAGTGCGGGCGATCATCGTTTGGCTGCCGAATACTTCGAAAAAGTGCTGGCGTTGCCGGCCGATCAACGCGCCTTGCGCAGCACCTGGGCCGCGTATTCGCTAGGCCGTGCGCTGTTTGCCATGAGCAGCGAGGCGGACGCATCACCCGATCTGCTGGCGCAGTCGCGCAAGGCGTTCGAGCAGACCCGTCAGCTGAGCATCGATGGCTTCAGTGATCCGCTGGAACTGGGTGTCGCCAGCCTCGGCGAAGAAGCGCGCGTGGCGCGTACCGCCGGCGATTGGGACAGCGCCATCGAACTCTACGCCACGCAAAACCTCCACGGCTCGGCGGTGGGTTACACCTCGTTGAAGCTGCTGATGGCCGATCTGCTGGCGATGCCTGACGATCAATTGACCGCGTTGCTCAAGGGTAAACCGGTGCAACAATTGGTCACGGCGTCTTTGATCAGCCGCCTGGGCTGGTCATTTGGTGATCAACCACCCAACGAATTGAAACTGATCAAACTGCTGCAAAGCAGCACCCGCGGCAGCCTGGATAACGCGGATCGACTGGCCGCAATGAATTATCAACAAGGCGACTACGCCAGCGCCAAGGCCTTTCTTGAACACGCCGGTGACGGTGGTCTGGCATGGTGGTTGCGGGCGAAACTGGCGTTGCGCGATGGCGATAAAAACGCGGCGGCAGCGGCGTATGCCAAGGCGGCTCAGGCATTCCCGCAGAATGAATCGTGGGGTGAGCGTCGCACGCCGGACTACGACTACGAAACGCTTCAGCCCAAATGCCGGGTCGAGGGTGAAAGTGCGATTCTGGCGCTGCAACGCGGGGATTACCTGCAAGCGTTCGATCAGCTATATCGCAGCCAAAGCATCTATTGGTTCGATGCCGCGACGGTGGCCGAACGGGTGCTGACTGTCGATGAGCTCAAACATTACGTCGACACGCAGGTCCCCGCGCCACCGCCGTTGAGCCAGCAGGATCGTGACAACTACGTGCCGTTGCCGGTGGCCGCACAGTTGCGCAATCTGCTTGGCCGTCGGTTGTTGCGCGAAGAGCGTTATGACGAAGCGCTGGTGTACTTCGACAATCCTGATCTGCAGAAAAAAGCCCGGTTGTATGCGCAACAGCGTCAGCTGGCCGACGCGGCATGGTGGCCGACCAAGCGTGCCGCCGCCCTGTTCAATGCCGCCTGGACGGCCCGCGAGTGGGGGATGGACATTCTCGGCTACGAAATGGCCCCGGACTACGCCACGTTCGGTGGCAATTACAGCCTTGAAACCACGGAGCTGAAGGTCGGGCCGTTAGTGGCTGAAGGTGAAGTCCAGCGCCAGCAAGCCAGCGCCGCCCAACCTGACGAGCGTTATCACTATCGGTTCGTGGCCACGGCCTTGGCCAGTCGCGCCGCCGATAACTTGCCGCACACCAGCCAGGCCTTTGCCGCGGTGTTGTGCTCGGCGGCCGGCTGGAACAGCAGCCTTGAAGACCAAAGTGCGCTGTACCAGCGCTATGTGAAAGAGGGGCCGTATGTGGATTGGGCGGTGGATTTTGGTCACCAGTGCCCCTATCCCGACTTCGAAAACGCCAGCAAACGTTATGTAACCCAGGCCACTGAGGCGACGCGTGCGGTGCTGCGGCCTTACAAGTGGCCGCTTCAGATCGGCGGTATTGTCGGCGTGACGGCCGTGGCATTGCTGTTGATCAACCGTCGCCGCCGTCGGACGCAGTAAGGCTTACGCCTGTTGCACAAAGGTCAGCCGCACGGCGAAGCCGATCAACAGGCTGCCAAACAGCCATTGCTGGAGTCGCTGGGCCGAAGGACTGCGTTGCAGCCAACGGCCCAGTGCTGCGCCGACCAATGCATAGGCGCTGTCGAAGAGGAAGCCGACGCTGACCAGCACCATGCCGAGGATCGCGAATTGCGTGAGGACTGATCCGGCGTGTGGGTCGATGAACTGTGGCAGCAGCACCGAACAGAACAGCAATGCCTTGGGGTTGAGCAGGTTGGTGAACAGCCCGCGCTTGATCGACGCCGACCAGCGCGGTTTCGCGGTTGAAGCGTCAGTGCCGTTCAGGTTCGGCAGCATCGTAGTGCGCAGACATTGAATGCCAATCCACAGCAGATACGCGGCGCCGGCCAGCCGCACCACATCGAACGTCCAGGGCGCCGCTTTGAACAACGCCGCCAACCCCAACGCGGCCAATGCCACGTGGCAGCCACGAGCAATCCCCAAGCCCACCGCCGTCGCCAACGCCGCGCTTTTTCCCTGACGGGCGCCGGTTTGCAGCAGCAGGATCATATCCGGCCCGGGCAACAAATACACCACCGCCAATGCCATGAAAAACAGCCAGAGTCCTGCCATGCTGCGCCCCTTTCGTGGTCGATTCGGTAGGGTCAGTCTAGGACGCAAGGGCAGGGCAGGTGGTTGCGTAGTCAGCTTCTAAAGCTTGGAAAATTGGCATAACCTGCTGCTTTCACACGATCGAACCATCAGGATCTGCCAAACATGAAATTGGACGCCTACGACCGCAAGATCCTCGCGGCCCTGCAACGGGACGGTCGGCTGAGCAATGTACAATTGGCTGACGAAATCGGTTTATCCGCTTCACCCTGTTTGCGTCGAGTACGGATGCTGGAAGAAGCCGGGGTGATTCGCGGCTATCAGGCCAATCTGGATCGCGACGAAGTGGGACTTGGGCTGACAGTGTTTGTCGGGGTCAAGGTCGAGCGTCACAACGACGAGCAAGCTGAGGCGTTCCGCGTGGCGGTGACGGCGTTGCCGGAAGTGATTTCGGCGTTTCTGGTGTCTGGGGAATCGGATTTTCTACTGCAGGTGGTGGTGCCGGATTTGCGTGGGTATGACCGCTTTCTGACCGAGCGACTGCTGAAATTGCCGGGGGTGAGCGATATTCGCAGCAACTTTGCGATTCACACGGTGAAGACGCCGGGGGCGTTGCCGTTGGGGCATCTTCCGCTTTAGACCGAGTCGCCCCCTTCGCGAGCAGGCTCACTCCCACAGTTGATTTGTGGCCTTCACAAAACGAGTGTGGGAGCGAGCCTGCTCGCGAAAGCGGTCTTGCGGCCACTACATCTGCGTCGCCATCCCCGCCACATTCATCGCCGCCTGACGCAACGCCTCAGACCGTGTCGGGTGCGGATGGCACGTCAACGCAATGTCCTCGGCCGAGGCGCTGAATTCCATCGCCACGCAATACTCGCCAATCATTTCACTGACACTCGGGCCTACGAGATGCACGCCGAGAATTTCGTCCGTGCGTTCATCGGCCAGCACTTTGGCGAAGCCTTCGGTTTCGTGGTTGATCTTGGCCCGGCTGTTGGCAGTGAACGGGAATTTACCGACCTTGTACGCGCGACCTTCGGCCTTGAGCTGCTCCTCGGTCTTGCCGACGCTGGCCAGCTCCGGCTTGGTGTAGACCACGCTGGGAATCAGGTTGTAATTCACTTCCCCTGCCTTGCCGACGATCTGTTCCACGCAGGCCATGGCTTCATCTTCAGCCTTATGGGCGAGCATCGGCCCGGACGTGACGTCTCCGATCACCCACACGCCTGGCGCTTCGGTGCGGTGGCCCTTGTTGGCGAGCATGCCGCGCTTGTCCGTGGCGAGGCCGACGTTTTCCAGCCCCAGGCCCTGGGTGTAAGGCCGACGCCCGATCGAGACCAACACGTAATCGGCCTCCAGCAACTCGGCGGTGCCACCGGCCGCCGGTTCGATGCTGAGCTGAACACCGCTCGCCGTTGAAGTGGCACGGGTGACTTTTGAACTCAATTTGAAGGTGATGCCTTGTTTACTCAGCGAACGTTGAAGGGTTTTGCCAGCCTCAACGTCCACCCCCGGACAGATGCGGTCGAGAAATTCGACTACTGTGACTTGAGCACCCAGGCGCCGCCACACGGAGCCCAGTTCCAGGCCAATGACGCCGGCACCGATCACCACCAAATGCTTTGGCACTTCGGCCAGCGACAGCGCTCCGGTGGAATCGAGGATGCGTTGGTTATCGATGTCGACGCCCGGCAGGGGAGTGGGCTCGGAGCCGGTGGCGATGATGATGTCCTTGGCGCTCAGCTCGGTCTTGCCACCGACACTGTCGGTGACCGTGACTTTGCCCGGCCCGTCGATGTGGCCCCAACCCTTGATCCAGTCGACTTTATTTTTGCGAAACAGAAACTCGATGCCCTTGGTCAGCCCGGTAACGCTTTCATCTTTTTGTTTCATCATCTGGGCGAGGTTGAGGGTGGGTTTGACCTCTATGCCCAGGTTGGCGAATTCCGCGCCCATGGCCGCGTCGTAGAGTTCGGATGCGTGCAACAGCGCCTTGGACGGCATGCAGCCGACGTTCAGGCAGGTGCCGCCGAGGGTTGCGCGACCTTCGACGCAAGCCGCTTTCAAACCCAGCTGGCCGGCACGGATCGCGGCGTTATAACCACCGGGGCCACCGCCCAGAATCACGACGTCGTAGCTGCTCATGGATGTACTCCTGAAGTGAAGGGATCGGGCTGGTTAAAAATAGTAGTTGGTAAAAATTACGAACGTAATATGTGCGTTTATCGCAGTTTCGGTCAAGGCTTCAGCCAAGCGACAGGTTCAGCGCCTTTAGATAGAGGGATTTAGTACAAAAATTTCACCGCTTTCGTTATATCGTAACGAAACGCGATGTCCGCATTGAACAAGCACTGGGGTGGTATGCAAGTCGATCTCGAAGTCGATAGCGCGCAGGTAGCAGGGTTGCCGCGCTTTCAGCAGGCGCTCTTTCAGGGGCGGCGATTGCGCCAGTTCGCCATTGGCCTGAGTGCTTTGGCTGCGGCCGGGCTGGTGCTGGCGTTGTTTGTCGGGTTGTTTGCGCCTCAGTCGCTGTGGGGCGCGTTACTGGTCAGTCAGAGCGCCGCTTTACTGGTGCTGGTCGCCGGTCTGCAATCCGCCTGGTGGGTGACCCGGTGGCGCACACAAGCGATGAACCCGCCGCTGGACGTGGTCGTCGTCGACGAAACCGTGGCGCCGGAAGGTTGGTATGAGCGGCTGCTGGAGCGACTCAGTCAGGGCTCGATGAAAATGCTCGGCCAGATCGGCGCGCCAACCCTCTGGCTCGGCGGTTGGGCATTGCTGACGTTGTTCAGCATCAGTCAGTTCTGGAACCTTGCGTTACCGCCTGCCGCGCTTGGGTTATCGGCCAGTGTCGGTGCGGCGCTGGCGTTGCTGCTGGCATTCGGTCTGCTGGTGGTCGAGCGGCAACTGGCCCAGGAAAACGTCGCTCAATGGCCGGAAGCCGGGGCACTGGCGCAACTGACGCGGGTGGCGATCATTTGCCTGGTGATCGGCGCATTGTGTCTGTTGTTCGCCAGTGAAACCTCGGTCTGGCCGGTGCGATTGGCGGTGCTGATCGGTCTGCTGCCGGGCCTGGTCGCAGTCGAGTTGCTGCTGCGGGCGCTGTTGTCGCTGTTCAGTCCACAGCGTGAACAACTTGAACCTACGTTGCTGGCGCGCAGTTTTGTCGCCGACATGCTGCGCTGGCCGCCACAACCGCTGCTCGCGTTGCAGCACGAACTGCACAACCGTTTTGGCATCGACTTGCGGCAGATCTGGGCCTTCACTTACATGCGTCGCGCATTTCTGCCGGTGTTGGCGGTGGTTGTTCTGGTCGGCTGGTCACTCACTGGCATTCACGAAATACCCCTGCAAGGGCGGGGCATCTACGAACGATTCGGCAAACCGGTGGAGGTGTTTGGTCCTGGTTTGCACGCTGGATTGCCGTGGCCGTTGGGCCGTGTGCTGAATGTTGAAAACGGCGTGGTTCACGAGTTGGCCACCAGTGTTGGCGAAGCGTCTGCAGCGGTCGTACCCGAACCTGCCGAAGGCCCGGCACCGGCGATTGCCAATCGGCTATGGGACGCCAGCCACGTGAACGATAAATCCCAGGTCATTGCCAGCAGTCGCGCCGACAAACAGAGCTTCCAGATCGTCAACATGGACGTGCGTTTCGTCTACCGTATCGGCCTGACCGACCAAGCGGCGCTGGCGGCCACCTACAACAGCGCGGACGTGCCGACGCTGATTCGCAGCACCGCCAGCCGGATTCTGGTGCATGACTTTGCCTCGCGAACCCTTGACGGTTTGCTCGGCGAGGACAGGGTAGGGCTCGCTGAAGAGATCGGCCGAGCAGTGCAGGCCGACTTGCAGAAACTCAACAGCGGTGTGGAAATTCTCGCCACGGTGGTCGAAGCGATTCATCCACCGGCCGGCGCCGCCAACGCCTATCACGGTGTTCAGGCTGCTCAGATTGGTGCGCAAGCATTGATCTCGCGGGAACGCGGTGCGGCTGCGGAGGCGACCAACCAGGCGCAACTGCAGGCGAGCATTGCCCGCGACCAAGCGACCGCCAGCGCCCATGAAATCAACGCCACGGCCCAGGCCGCAGACCTGAAATTCAGCGCCGAACAGAAAGCCTATGCCAGCGCCGGCCAAGCCTTTGTGCTGGAGCAATACCTCAGCCAGTTGAGCCAGGGCCTGGCCAACGCCAAGCTGCTGATTCTTGATCATCGTCTGGGTGGCAGCAGCAATGCGCCGACCATCGACCTTCGTACTTTCACGCTGCCGGCTGATCCTGCGTCGCCGCGTACGAGCGCCCAGCCAGGAGCTACCCATTGAGCCAGTCGCACACACACGATCACGATGACCACGCCGGCCACGATCACGGCCATGGCGGACATGGGCATCACCACGGTCATCACCATCATCACCACGGCGATCCACAAGAAGCCGGTCCGTTTCCCTGGCGGCGCATGAGCTGGGCGGCGTTGCTCGTGGCCTTCGCCATCGCTGCCGCAAGCCTGGTGCAAGTGCGATCGGGGGAGGCCACCGTGATCACCCGCTTCGGCAATCCGTCGCGGGTGTTGCTGGAGCCGGGTCTTGGCTGGCGTTGGCCGGCACCGTTTGAAGCGGCCATTCCTGTCGACTTGCGGCTGCGCACCACTTCCAGTGGTTTGCAGGATGTGGGTACCCGCGACGGTTTGCGTATCATCGTTCAGGCCTACGTGGCGTGGCAGGTGCAGGGCGATCCGGACAACGTGCAGCGCTTCATGCGCGCGGTGCAGAACCAGCCGGATGAAGCGGCACGGCAGATCCGCACGTTTGTCGGCTCTGCACTGGAAACCACGGCCAGCAGTTTTGACTTGGCCAACCTGGTCAACACCGACGCCAATCAAGTGCACATTGCCGACTTTGAGGCACAACTGCGGCAGCAAATCGATCAGCAATTGCTCACCACTTATGGCGTGCGCGTGTTGCAAGTTGGCATCGAGCGTTTGACCCTGCCGTCGGTAACCTTGACCGCTACGGTTGATCGCATGCGCGCCGAGCGTGAAACAATTGCGACCGAACGCACTGCAATCGGCAAACGCGAAGCAGCGCAAATCCGATCCGCCGCCGAGCGAGATGCGCGAATAGTCCAGGCCGATGCGACAGTGAAAGCGGCTGACATCGAAGCTCAATCGCGGGTTGAAGCAGCGCAGATTTACGGCCGTGCTTATGCCGGCTCTCCGCAGCTGTATAACTTGCTGCGCTCCCTCGACACCTTGGGCACCATCGTTTCGCCGGGCACTAAACTGATATTGCGCACCGATGCCGCGCCATTTCGGGTGTTGGTTGATGGACCACCGACCCTCGAAAACAAGTCCGGGTCGCAACCATGAATATAGTTCCACGTGGAACACATGAGTTAAGCAGTCCGTGGATTCAGGCCGGACGCCTGGCTTTTTTGGCGCTGTATGCCGTAACGGTTCTGGCTGCGTTAGCCTGGGCGTTCTCCAATGTGCGGCAGATTGATCCGCAGAATCGCGCAGTGGTCCTGCATTTCGGAGCGCTGGATCGCATCCAGAATGCCGGTTTGTTACTGGCATGGCCGAGGCCGTTTGAGCAGGTGGTTCTATTGCCAGCGGCCGATCGGGTCATTGAGCGTCGGGTGGAAAACCTGTTGCGCAGTGATGTCGCCTTGCAAGCGGACCGCGTCGCCACGTTCGCCACACCGCTCAGTGATGCACTCGCCGGTTCCGGCTATTTGCTGACGGGTGACGCCGGCGTGGTGCAACTCGATGTGCGCGTGTTCTACAAAGTCACCGAGCCGTATGCGTTCGTGCTGCAAGGTGAGCATGTGCTGCCGGCGCTGGATCGACTGGTCACCCGCAGTGCCGTGGCCCTGACTGCCGCGCGAGATTTGGACACCATTCTGGTGGCTCGTCCGGAACTGATCGGCGCCGACAATCAGGCGGCCGAACGCCGTGAACGTCTGCGTGGCGATTTGGTGCAGGGCATCAATCAACGGCTGGCCGAGCTGAAAGCAACAGGGCAGGGGTTGGGTATCGAAGTCGCGCGAGTCGACGTGCAATCAAGTTTGCCCGGCCCTGCGGTGAATGCTTTCAACGCGGTCCTGACCGCGAGTCAGCAGGCCGACAAAGCCGTGGCGAACGCGCGCACCGAAGCCGAGAAAGCAACCCAGGCTGCCAACGAGCAAGCGGATCGAGCGTTGCAAGTGGCCCATGCCCAAGCCAGCGAACGACTGGCAAAAGCGTCTGCCGACACCGCCACCGTCCTGAGCCTGGCAAAGGCGCAACAGCAGGGCACCGACCCGCAAATGCTGCTGCGCATTTACCGCGAACGAATGCCGAAGATCCTCGGCCAGGCCGGTTCCGTGACCACGGTTGATCCGAAAGATGATTCCCGCCTGATCATTCAGGGAGCTGCACAATGACCGCGCAATCCGCCGCTGCACCGAGCATGTTGTCCTCGGCCGAACAACGCAGCGCCGCTCGCCAACTGACGCTGGCCATGCTTGCACTGGGACTGCTCGGGCTCGGCCTGATCTGGCGCTGGTTGTCACCGGAGCAGACTGGCGTCAGTCAATTACTGCTCGGGTTTGCTTCGCTGTTGGTGGCCGTGCCGGTGATGCGTTCGGCGTGGTACAGCCTGCGTTACCCCAGCTTGCACGGGATCACCGATCAGTTGATCGCGCTCGCCATGCTCGGCGCCTGGGCCACGGGTGATCTGCTGACCGCTGCGTTATTGCCGATCATCATGATCTTCGGCCACGTGCTGGAAGAGCGCAGCGTGATCGGTTCTCAGGAAGCGATTCATGCCCTTGGCAAACTGACTCGTAGCCATGCGCGCAAAGTGCAGGCGGATGGCTCGATCCTCGAAGTCGACAACAGCACCCTCAAGGCTGGCGACCTGGTCGAGGTGCGCGCCGGTGATCGTGTGCCGGCGGACGGTCGGGTGTTGTCTGGTCAGGCGAGCCTCGATACCGCTTCGATTACCGGTGAGTCGGTGCCGATTGAAGCTGGCGTAGGCATGCCGGTGTTCGGTGGGGCGATCAACCTCGATGGTTTGCTTCGCATTGAAGTGACCCGCACCGGCAACGAATCGACCCTGGGTAAAGTCATCGCGCTGATGCAAAGCGCCGAGCGCTCCAAGCCGCCGATTACTCGTTTGCTGGAGCGTTACGCCGGCAGCTACATGGTGTTGGTTTTACTGCTGGCGGCGGTGACCTGGTTTGTCACCAATGATGCGCAGGCCATGCTCGCGGTGCTGGTCGCTGCGTGTCCCTGTGCGCTGGTGTTGTCGGCACCGGCGACGGCCATTGCCGGGGTGGCGGTGGCAGCGCGGCACGGCATTCTGATCCGCAGTTCGGCGTTCCTTGAAGAACTGGCGGACCTGACGTCGCTGGTGGTTGATAAGACGGGCACGCTGACGTTTGGCACTCTGCGCCTGCAGTCGATCGACAGTCCGCTGGAAGACCGCAGTCACGTCCTGAAACTGGCCGCCAGCCTCGGGTCAGCCAGCAGTCATCCGGTCAGTCGTGCGCTCGCCGGGTTGGTCACGCAGGAGCATTTTCTATTGCTGTCGGACATCCACGAGCGCCAGGGCTTGGGCGTGGTGGCAATGACTGAACAGGGCGAGGCCGCCCTCGGTCGTCCGGAGTTGTTCGCGCAGTTGGGCATTGCTACGTCGGCGGTTCCTGAGCACGACGGTCCGATTGCCGGGCTGGCGCTTAACGGTGAATTCCTCGCCTGGCTGTTGCTGGCCGACAGTGTCAAACCCGAGGCGCGATTTGCCTTGAGTGAGTTGCGTGAGCTGGGCCTGGGTCGGCAGTTGCTGCTCACTGGGGATCGGCAGAGCGTCGCGCACACGCTGGCTCGCGACGTTGGCATCAGCGATGTCGAAGCGCAGGCGTTGCCGGAGGACAAACTCAATCGCGTGCTCAAGGAGATCGGTAGCGGCTTTCGGCCGATGGTGGTCGGGGACGGGATCAACGACTCCCTGGCGCTCAAGGCCGGTGTCGTCGGTGTGGCGATGGGCGCGGGCGGGGCAGACATTGCACTGGCCTCGGCTGACATCGTGTTGATCGGCAGCGACCTGCGTCGGCTCGGCACCTGTGTGCGCTTGAGCCGTCAATGCCGCCAGACCTTGCAGGTCAATGTGATCATCGGTCTGGGCTGGACCCTGGCGATTGTGGCCTTCGCCGCTTTTGGCTGGCTCGGTGCGGCAGGGGCGATGATTGCAGCGTTGCTGCATAACTTGAGCACATTGCTGGTCCTTGGCAACGCCGGGCGTTTGCTGCGGTTTCAGGAGCCTTTGCTCAAGCTCAAGGAAGACAGTTGAGGGGATCGAAAACTTTTTTGCAGGCCTCTGTAACGCCGTTGGGGCAGCGCTCTCTAGTGCTGTGTCGGGACTGAACAACGTTCCAGCCGACAACCCTGACGATCACCGAGGATACAAAAATGAACTTCAAATCCGCTACCGCTGGTGCCGCTCTCGCTTTCGCCGCTGCCACCCTGTTTGCCGGTGTTGCGACTCAGGCTCAAGCTGCCGACGCGGCTCAGGTTCACTGCTACGGCGTGACGTCGTGCAAAGGCATGAACGATTGCAAAACCGCAGAAAACGCCTGTAAGGGGCAGGGCGTTTGCAAAGGTCACGGCTTCAAGGCGATGACTCAAGCTCAATGCATGAAGGAAGGTGGCAAGGTCGGCGAATAACCGGCTACCGCTTTGCGCCGCAGTGGTTTCCCCATGGCCACTGCGGTTTTTTTTGCGAGGAGTCCGCAAATGTCTGCATCCCTTCCTTGTCTGGGTTACGGCCTGGGTTTGCGCAGTGCTTACTATCAACAGATTCTTGATCAGTCGCCGGCCGTGGACTGGTTCGAAGTCGTCTCCGAAAACTTCATGGTGCAGGGCGGCAAAGCCCTCTACTACCTTGACGCCATTGCCGAGCGATATCCGCTGGTGATGCATGGTGTGTCGTTGTCCATCGGCGGGCCGCATGCCCTCGATCCCGACTACTTGCAACAACTCAGACGCCTGGCTGATCGCGTCAAACCGGCGTGGATCTCTGATCACTTGTGCTGGAGCCGAGGCAACGCCCATCAGCTGCATGATTTGTTGCCGTTACCGTACACCGAAGAAAGTCTCTATTACGTGGCAGGCCGAGTGCGCCAGGTGCAAGACGTATTGCAGCAGCCACTGGTACTGGAGAACGTCTCCAGCTATGTGCGCAGTGCAGGCGATGATTTCAGCGAGTGGGAATTTCTTCATGCCCTGAGTCAGCTGAGCGATTGCGAGCTGTTGCTGGACGTCAACAATGTCTATGTCAGCTCACGCAATCATGGCTTCGACCCGTGGACCTTCATTCAAGGTTTACCGGCAAACAAGATTCGCCAACTTCACTTGGCGGGCCACAGCGACTACGGCGATTACGTCATCGACACCCATGACCATCCCGTCAGCGATCCGGTCTGGGCACTTTACCAACGAACCTTCGATTACCTCGGCCCGGTCGCCACGCTGCTGGAGCGCGATGACCATTTCCCGCCGTTTGAAGAACTGCTAACAGAACTGCAAAAAGCCCGGGAGCTCGGCGAGAGTTCGCTGGCCCGGAGACGAAAATGCGCCTGAACGAATGGCAACAGTCCTTTGAACGTTACCTGTCGGGAGAGTCTTCAGCGGCGGATGTGGCGCTTGGCTCAAGCCTTATCGGTGGACCGACGCTGGACGTCCGCACGGGGCTGGCGATTTATCACAATGCTTATCAAGCCCGGCTGCAGGAAGTGCTGCGCGGCGACTATCCCGCAGTCCTCAACTGGCTGGGTGACGACGAGTTCGAACAGCTCGCCGCAACGTATATCCGCCAGAATCCCTCGACTCATTACAGCCTTCGCTGGCTCGGCAAAGGCTTCGAAACGTTTATTCGCCAGCACCTGGTGCCTGAGCAAAGTGCGCCTCTGGCCGAACTCGCCGCCCTTGAGTGGGCTTTTACGCTGGCATTCGATGCGCCACCGGGAACGCCGTTGACGGTGCAGGACATGGCGGAACTGGCACCGCAAGACTGGCCGACGCTGCAAGTGCGTCCCAGCCCTTCGCTGCAATGGTTTGAATGTGCTTTCAACAGTGTGGCGCTTTGGCGATCGGCCAAGGATGAAACGCCGTTCCCTGGCAGTACGAGACTCGACGCTTCCAGCGTTGTGGTGATCTGTCGAAATGATCTTGTTTGCCAATATCGAAGCCTGGAGCTCGAAGAGGCCAACGCGCTAAAAGGACTGTTTGAGCAGGGCTGGAATTTTGCTGAACTGTGCTCTGAATTGACAGTCATCTATGGAGAGGGCGCACCACTTCAAGCTGTGACCTGGTTCAAGCAGTGGATTCACGAGGGTTGGTTACAGCGTAACGCATCATAGAAAACGGCTATTAATTCGATAGCCAGCTAATTTTCTAGGATGGTCTACCCTCACATCAGACGTCTGAAACCAGGGGAACACTCCATGCTCGCGCATCTTCCACCGGCCTTACAGAATCTGCAGCTACCGTTACGCCTGCGACTCTGGGACGGCCATGAATTTAATCTGGGGCCAACGCCCAGCGTCACGATTGTGGTCAAGGACCCACAAATGGTTACCCAGTTCACCCATCCAAGCCTGGACGCGCTCGGAGCGGCGTTTGTCGAGGGCAAGCTTGAGCTTGAAGGCTCCATCAGCGACGTTATCCGCGTCTGCGATGAGTGGAGTCAGGCGATGCTGGACGAAAACGACGACAATCAGCCGGTGCGTACCGTCCACGACAAAGAAACCGACGCCAAAGCCATCTCCTATCACTACGACCTTTCCAACGCGTTTTACCAGCTGTGGCTCGACAGTGACATGGCGTATTCCTGCGCGTATTTCGAGACCGGCAGTGAAACCCTGGAGCAGGCACAACAAGCCAAATTCCGTCATTTGTGCCGCAAGTTGCGGTTACAGCCGGGTGAATATTTGCTGGACGTCGGTTGCGGTTGGGGCGGACTGGCGCGGTACGCGGCGCGGGAGTTCGGCGCGAAAGTGTTCGGCATTACGCTCAGTAAAGAGCAACTCGCCCTGGCCCGTGAACGCGTGAAAGAGGAAGGCCTGGAGGATCTGGTCGAACTGCAACTGCTCGACTACCGCGACCTGCCTCAAGACGGGCGCTTCGACAAAGTAGTCAGCGTCGGCATGTTCGAACACGTCGGCCACGCCAACCTGGCTGAGTACTGCAAAACCCTGTTCGGCGCGGTGAAAGAGGGCGGCCTGGTGATGAACCACGGGATCACCGCCAAACACACCGACGGCCGTCCGGTGGGACGCGGTGCCGGCGACTTCATTGAGAAATACGTGTTCCCCAACGGCGAGCTGCCGCACTTGTCGATGATATCGGCAGAGATCAGTGAAGTGGGGCTGGAGATCGTCGACGTCGAGAGCTTGCGCCTGCACTACGCGCGCACTCTGGACCATTGGAGCGAACGTCTGGAAGACAATCTGGAGGCGGCGTCCAGGCAAGTGCCAGAACAAGCCTTGCGGATCTGGCGGCTGTACCTGGCGGGATGCGCTTATGCGTTTGCCCGGGGCTGGATCAACCTGCACCAGATCCTCGCGGTCAAAGCCCACCCCGATGGCAGCCATGAATTGCCATGGACCCGCGACGACATCTACAACCCTTAGAGAATCGGTGAAATAAGCCGGGCGACCCGCATGCCGACTTGTTGCAGGCGGTGGGTCTCCCGGCCTTCGTCTTTGGCGATTTCATGGGCCTGATCGAAGTCATCGTTAAGCATCTGTTCCACCTCGGCAGCAAACGCGCTGTCGACCGTCAACAACATCACTTCGAAGTTAAGCCGGAACGAGCGGTTGTCCAGATTGGCACTGCCGATGGCGCTGATTTCACTGTCGATCAACACCACTTTCTGATGCAGGAAACCGGGCTCGTAGCGGAACACCCGCACGCCGGCGCGTACGGCTTCGAAGGCATAAAGGCTGGAGGCGGCGTAGACGATGCGGTGGTCCGGACGCGAGGGCAGCAGCAGTCGCACATCGACACCACGAAGTACCGCCAGCCTGAGTGCGGCGAACACCGCTTCGTCGGGGATGAAGTAGGGGCTGGTGATCCACACCCGTTCAGTCGCGGCATGGATGGCTTCGACGAAGAACAATGAACAGGTTTCGTAGGAATCCGCCGGACCGCTTGCCAGCAATTGGCACAGTACGCCGTCGTCTGGATACACGTCCGGCAGGATCAGCGGTGGCAGCGAGCGTGCAGCCCAGAACCAGTCTTCGGCAAAAGACTCCTGCATACAGGCGACTACCGGCCCGCGCACTCGAACATGGGTATCGCGCCAAGGTGCCAGTGGTGGTTTCTCGCCCATGTACTCGTCGCCCACGTTGTGCCCGCCGACGAAGCCCAGCACACCATCGACCACTACAATCTTGCGGTGGTTGCGGAAGTTGACCTGGAAGCGATTGAGCCAGCCACTGCGAGTGGCGAACGCTTTGACCTCGACGCCAGCATCGCGCAACGGTTGCACGTAGCTGTGGGGCAGGGAGTGGCTGCCAATTCGGTCGTACAGCAGGTAAATCGCGACGCCTTCGGCCGCTTTCTTCAGCAGCAGGTTTTGCAGGCGTTGGCCGAGACGATCATCGTGGATGATGAAAAATTGAATCAGCACGGCTTCTTTCGCCTGGCTGATGGCGTCGAAAATCGAATCAAACGTGGCTTGGCCATTGATCAACAAATGCACTTCGTTGTTCGCCAGGCACGGCATGCGGCCCAGCTTCGGCATCGCCCGCAGCGACGCATAGGCATTGGAAGCACGAGCGGTCAGCGCCTCCTCGACCCAGGGGCGCCAGTTGAGCTCGGAGATGGCCTTGCGCATCTCTTCGTTGGCCTGGCGCCGCGCCTTGATGTAGCCATCAAAGGTACTGCGGCCGAAAACCAGATAGGGGATGAGCGTGAGGTAAGGCATGAACACCAGCGAAAGCGCCCAGGCGATCGATCCCTGGGCGGTGCGGACGGTGAGCACCGCGTGAATGGCAGCGATCAGGCCCAGCGTGTGAAGCAGTGCAATGGTGTAGCCGAAAATGTGCGGTCCAAAGTAATCCATGGGGCAGCCTTGCTCCTGAAGATTCAGTGCTTAACAGACCATGTTCCGTGCAGAATGTCGCTATTTAATTGGCCCATGAACCGAAGCCGATGCCCGGCGTCTAACGGCCACAACTGATCAGGAGTTACTCGATGAACGTTCGTCTGCTGGGTTTGGCCATGGCTATTGGTTTGTCACTTCCTTTGGCAGCGCAGGCGCAAATGCTGCAACCCGGGTTGTGGGAATTGACCACCAGCAACATGCAGGTCGATAACCAGAACCTGCCGGACTTGCAGCTGATCCTCGGGCAGTTGCAGAGCCAGATGACCCCGGAACAGCGCGCGCAACTGGAGAAACAGGGCATCACCATGGGCGGCAAAGGGATTCGGGCGTGCCTGACGCCGGAGCAGGTGAAGACCGACAATATTCCTCTGACCGACCCGCAATCGGGCTGCAAACAGGAAATCACCGACCGTACTGGTAACCAGTGGAAATTCCGTTTCAGCTGTCCGAAAGCGCAAGGCGCCGGTGTGGCTACTTTCCTCAGCGACCGTGAGTTCACCACCAAGGTCAACGGCACCTTCAATGCCACCGGCATCCAGCAAAAGGGTAGCCTGGAAAGTCGCGCCGTGTGGCTGGGGCAGGATTGCGGGACGGTCAAACCTCGCGCTTAAGACCTTCGCCGTTACACCCGTTCCCTACACGCTCGTGTGGGAGCGGGCGTGATTGAGCCACTGACACGCCGCCTCAACATCCATCCTGCCGAAATCCTCACCGGCACCGCTGCGCAAACTGACGAACTCACCTTCCTGTTCCTTCTCGCCCACAACCATCAGGTACGGCACTTTTTGACCGTGCTCGCGAATCTTGTGGCGGACCTTTTCATGCCGCAGATCCACATGGACGTGCACACCGCTTCGGCGCAATGCCTCGGTCACCGACTGGACATAACCCGCCTGACGCTCCGCCATGCTGACAATCATGACCAGGGGCGGTGCTCGCCAGCTGTCCAGTTCCTGTTGGCAAGACCAACACGTGCCGTAGATCCGTTGCTCAGATTTACCGTTGATGTGGTCGAGGGAGAATGCCTGCAACACCTTCGTGGCTGGAACGTGCGGGCCTGTCGTCAACTGTTCGAAGTCTCCCAGGCGGTATAGCGACAAATGCTCTGCTGGCTTCATTGTCTGTCGGCGGATCGAATGGTTGGTCGCGGCCAGCAATTGCATCCGGGCTTCGATGAGGGGCAGGTCGGACCGGGTCAGCGACTGCTTGACGGTAAATCCATAAAAGAACCCGTCACCCAGAGACGATCCAGACTGCAACTGCACATGGGGATAAAGTTGCTTGACCGCCATTGCCAGTATCAACGCGCAGGAGCGTCGAAGAATCTCCAGGCCGTCGGGCTCTTGAGGCGTGACGATGCTGACCCGTGCATCGCCCCGGATCACGTGTTCGCAGTCCACCAACACGCCGTCCACCCGACCGGCCACCGCCGCTTTGGCCAGTCCGGTGCTGATACTCGCGGCGAGTTCATACACGGACAAAGGCTGGCTGTATTCACGCAATGAACCATCGGGCAGGCGGATCTGAATCATGGTGATGCTCTCGAGTGCTTCTGTATTGCGCGCTAGCGCATAAACCGTAGAGGTAATCCCTGACAGTTGTCATTAAGACGTTTGTCGTGCCAGGCAATTTGCCCGGACACCAGCGTGGTATTGACGCTATGACGAAAACGCTGCCGGGCGAAGGGCGTCCAGCCGCATTGAGACAGGATGGGTTGCTGGGAAACGGCAACGCCATCAGGTTCGGATTTGATCAGAACGAGGTCGGCCCAATAGCCTTCGCGCAGATAACCGCGGTCGGGGATGGCGAACAAATCGGCTACGCGGTGACTGGTCTTGGCCACGAGGGTGGTTATCGGCAGGACTTCGTCAGCCATTAATTCCAGCAACGCGGGCAGGGCGTGTTGCACCAGCGGCAGGCCGGAAGGTGCCTGACGATAAGGCTGTTGTTTCTCCGCCCAGGTGTGCGGCGCGTGGTCGCTGCCGATCACATCGAGTCGATTGCTCAGCAATGCGTGGCGCAATGCATCGCGGTCGGCTTGAGACTTGATGGCCGGGTTGCACTTGATCAGATTACCGAGGCTCGAGTAGTCCCGATCATCGAACAGCAAGTGGTGCAGGCACACTTCGGCGGTAATGCGTTTCTGCGCCAGCGGCTTGTCTTCAAACAGCGCCAGTTCGCGGGCGGTGGTCAGGTGCAGCACATGCAACCGGGTGCCATGCCGCTTGGCCAGGTCCACGGCCATCGAGGAGGAGCGAAAGCACGCCTCGGCGTTGCGGATGAGTGGGTGGGCGGCCGCAGGAATATGTTCGCCGAACAGGTCTCGAAGGTTTGCGTCGTTGGCATTGATGCTGGGCGTGTGCTCGCAGTGGGCCAACAAAATCGTCGGCACTTGTGCGAATAGCCGCTCCAGAATCCGAGGATCATCGACCAGCATGTTGCCGGTGGAGGCGCCCATGAACACTTTGACGCCGGCGACTTCGCAAGGATTGAGCGCAGCGATGGTGTCGAGGTTGTCATTGCTGACGCCGAAATGGAACCCGTAATTGGCCACTGAACTGATCGCTGCGCGGCGCTTCTTGTCCGCCAGGTCTGCGAGGGTCAGGGTCGCCGGACGGGTGTTGGGCATGTCCATGAAACTGGTGATTCCACCGGCCACTGCTGCCCTCGATTCCGTGTAGAAACTGCCCTTGTGCGGTGCGCCGGGATCGCGAAAGTGCACTTGGTCGTCGATCATTCCGGGTAGCAGCCATTGGCCGTCGGCATCGATTTCCACGTCGGCATTTTCATCCTGGATGCTGCTGGCGATCTTCACGATCCGACCATTGCTGACCAGCAGATCTCCCTCGAACTCACGGCCCTCGTTCACCAGCCGGGCATTGCGAATCAGCACACTGCTCATGATCAGAACTCGTTTTGCAGCGCTTTGTAACCGCGCACCAGGTCGACGTTGGTGCGCGCCACGTCCTCGGAAAACTCCGAGGCGCTGACACTCACCGGTGGAAACTGCGACAGGTCGGTGTTCGGTCCGATGCGGGTGGTGGAGGGTACGTAAAAGTCATCGGGCAAGTCGCGACCGTCGACCACCGAGTTATGCCGCACCACGCAACCATCACCCACCGCGCAATTGAACAGCACGCTGTTGAAGCCGATGAACACCCGGTCACCGACGGAGCAAGGGCCATGCACAATGGAGCGGTGGGCGATCGAACTGAACTCGCCGATGGTGACGGCTGCGCCAGACTTGGAATGAATCACCACGCCGTCCTGGATGTTCGAGTTGGCGCCGATGGTGATTGGCTCCATCTCACCACTGGCGTCTACTTCGTCGGCACGAATCACCGCGTAAGGGCCGACGAAGACGTTCTCTCCAATCAGCACTTTGCCGCAGATGATGGCGGTCTTATCCACATAGGCGGACTGCGCAATTTGCGGTAAATCCCCTGAAGGGTTCTTGCGGATCATTGCTTGCTCAACGCTTGGTAGAGAGTGTTGAGGTTGTATTCGAACAGCCCGGCAAAGGTGCTGGCCGGCCCGGTGGCAGCGAGCGCGTCGGAGTACAACGTGCCACCGATCTGCGCGCCGCTTTCATCGGCAATCTGTTTGAGCAGTCGGGCGTCCTTGATGTTTTCCATGAACACCGCTTTGACCTTGGCCTGGCGTATCTGGGTGATCAGCGCAGCCACTTCGGCAGCCGAAGGTTCACGTTCCGTGGACAGTCCTTGCGGTGCCATGAAGTCGATCCCGTAGGCCTGACCGAGATAGCCGAAGGCGTCATGGGAGGTGACTATTTTGCGATTGCCCGGTGGCAGCGAACCGAGCTTGGCCTTGGCTTCGGCAAGCAGGGCGTAGATCTTTTTCAGGTAGGCCTGGCTGTTGCGTTGGTAGTCCGCCGTGTTCGCCGGGTCGGCTGCGATGAGCGCCTTGGTGATGTTGGCGATGTACAACTCAGTGTTCGCCAGGTTGTGCCAGGCGTGAGGGTCGGGAATGGTCTCGCCGTCTTCATCCAGAGAGCGCGGGATGACGCCGTGACTCGCACTGATCACCGGTGCTTTGGTTTCGGTGCTGGTCACCAGACGGTCCAGCCATGGCTCAAAACCCAATCCATTCTTGATGATCAGCTTGGCCCTGAGCAGCGCCTTGGCGTCGTCCGGCGTAGGCTCGTAGGTGTGGGCGTCGGCGTCCGGACCGACCATGTTGGTGATCTGGATATGCTCGCCGCCGACCTGATGGGTCATGTCGGCGAGGATGCTGAAGCTGGTGACCACCTGAAGTTTTTCCGCCGCAGACAGCGACATCGACAGCATCAAACTGAACAGCACAAGTAGAGCGCGCATCGGGCAACACCTCATTGGGATGTGAGCAAAGGCGGGCGGCGCAACAAACCGTGCACCGGACCGAACACCACGGACAGCAGATAAAGACCGCCGGCAACCAGCACAATCGCCGGACCGCTGGGTAGCGAGTAGTAGAACGACAGCAGTAATCCGAGCCACACCGAGAGGCAGCCGAGCATGGCGGCGATGACAATCAACACCGGCAAGCGGCGGCTCCAGAAACGCGACGCGGCGGCGGGCAACATCATCAGACCGACCACCATCAGCGCGCCGATGGCCTGGAAACCGATCACCAGATTCAGCACCACGAGCGTCAGGAACACACCATGGGCCAACGGTCCGAGGCGGCTGACGGTTTGCAGGAAGAGCGGGTCGAGGGTGTCCAGCAACAGCGGTTTATAGATCAGGCCCATGGCGATCAGGCTGAAGCCCGAGACCCACAACATGCCGGTCAACGTCGGGCCATCGACCGCCAGAGCGGAGCCAAACAACAGGTGCAAAAGGTCCAGGCGTTTGCCGGCGATGCCCAGGATCAGCACTCCGCTGGCGAGGGAAATTGGATAGATCGCTGCCAGGCTGGCGTCTTCTCGCAAGCCAGTACGGCGGGTGATCCATGCGGCCAGTCCGGCCATGCTCAGACCGGCGCCCAGGCCACCGAAGGTCAGTGCGGGCAAACTCAAACCCGCGAACCAGAAGCCAAGTGCGGCGCCGGGCAGGATGCCGTGAGCGACCGCATCGCCGATCAGGCTCATGCGCCGCAAGATCAAAAACACCCCCAGCGGTGCCGTGCTACACGCCAGGACGAGTCCGCCGAGCAGTGCCCGACGCATGAACACAAACTCGTGGAAGGGCTGCCAGAGTTGAGCAGCGGCGAGCATCAGGCCACCTGCGATTGTGGTTGTTGGTGGATCAGTTCGGTACTTGGTCCAAGTAGGCAACCGCTACTTTTGATCAGCAGCGTGTGTGGAATGTGTTGGCGCACGGCGGCCAGGTCATGGCACACCACAACCAGGGTTCGACCCTCGGCCTGCCATTGGTGGATGTGTTTCCAGAGCAGCGATTGACCGAGCTCGTCGAGCGCCGCGTGCGGTTCGTCGAGCAACAACAATGGCGTTTGCGCAAGGCTCAATCGGGCGAGCAGGGCGCGTTGGAGTTCTCCTCCGGACAAGGCCATCAACGGGCGGTGCTCCAGACCGCTGAGGCACCAATCTTCCAGCACGTTTTTCAGGCGTTGGCTGCGCTGTTCTGGCGATTGCTTGTTGCCCCAAAATCCGGCGGCCACCAGCTCTTGGAGACTGATGGGAAATTGCCGGTCCAGGTGTTGTTGCTGGGGGAGGAAGGACAGCGAGCCTTTGCGTGGAACATCGAGGATGACTTTGCCTGTGAGGGGTTTTTGTAATCCAGCGATGACTTTCAGCAAGCTGCTTTTCCCCGACCCGTTTGCACCGATCACGGCGGTCAGGCTTCCCTTGGGCAGTTCGAAATCCACGGGAGGGGTGAGTGGCTGGCCGGGGGCGCCCCAGCGCAATGCCTGGCAACGGATCATGCAGCCTCCCAATTCCAGCGGCTTTCGGCAACGGCATCATGGGCATGCAGGCTTTCGGCGTGGACGACCCGGATGTGAAAGGCGTGGATGCCGGGTGAGCGTTTCAGGGCGAGGTTCAAACGTCGCGCGGCGTCTTCGCAGAACATCAGGTTCTGACCATTGGCCAAGGCGAAAGCTTGTTCATCGGCGCGCTTGACCGCGGTTTGCACGGCGGTGCCGAGCGTGGCTTCGGCGTCGTTGATGAGGGCCATCAGTGGTAAGTCGTCCAGATAATCGTCCAGGCGTACGTTTAGGTGCGCTGTGCTGCGTTGACTGTGGGGCGTCGCAACGATGCCTTTTGTGGAACCGAGCCACGCCAACACATCGGCGTGTTGCAGCGATCGGTTCGCGAAGTCATCGACGAATTGCTGCTGAATCAACTGCCGTGACAGTGCCGCTGAACACGGGCAAGTCGAGGAATAAGCAACGTCGATTTTTAGTTCCACGTGGAACATCGCGTTTTTCAATCGCGCTTCGATGCTCACCGGATAGCGTTTCCAACCGGCCAGCGGGCTGATTAGCGCTGGCCTTTTGAGCAGCAAATCAGCGTGAATTTTCAAGTAGGCGTTGCGGGACAGTCCTTGATGACTGTCGAGAAAACTTTGCAGGATTCGTCGCAACAAGGTCGGTGTCAGGTTTTCCTGCTCGAGCATTTCCAGCGCCAGATACAACCGCGACATATGAATCCCGCGTGCCTCTCCATCATCAAGGCTCACGCCCGCATCAGCTGTTGCGCTCAGACGCTGGCCATCGAACAGAACAGGAAGAGCAATGCCGCACATGCCCACCCAGTCGAGCGGCAGGGCTTGGCGAGAGGCTTGCGCGGCGATATCCGGCAGAGTCAGCGCATTCATGAGCAGGTCCATCGTGGGAATCGATTCGGCATGTTATGTTATTACATTAAATTCGACCACGTCTTTTTCTCGAGCGGTTCTCTTCATGCACAGACGTCACTTGCTCAACCTGATTCTGGCCAGCGCAGCCTTCGCGTTGCCCTTTGGTGTCTCGGCCACGCAAATTCGCAACGCACGGTTGTGGCGGTCGGATGACAAGCTGCGACTGGTGTTTGATCTGAGCGGGCCGGTGCACTACAAAACCTTTTCACTCAGTGCGCCCGAGCGGTTGATCATTGATCTGAATGGCGCCAACGTGAGTGGCGATTTCAGTCAGCTATCCCTCGCCGATACGGTGATCCGCTCGATCCGCTCCGGGCATTTTGGTCTGGGGGATACGCGAATCGTCCTCGACCTCAACGGCCCGGTGCAGCTCAACAGCTTCTTGCTCCCGCCGCAGGATGGCCAAGGCCATCGGCTGGTGCTCGATCTGAAGTCCGCTGCGTCATTGCCCGTTACGGTGCCCTCTGAGGCGATTCAGGAGCCGGCGCACCTCAAGCGCGACATCATCGTGGTGGTCGACCCTGGTCACGGCGGGAAAGACCCTGGTGCGGTCGGCGCCAAAGGGGAGCGAGAGAAAGACGTGGTGTTATCCATTGCTCAGCTGCTGGCCAAGCGTCTGAAGCGCGAGAAGGGCTTTGACGTGAAGCTGGTGCGTAACGACGACTTCTTTGTTCCGCTGCGCAAACGGGTAGAGATAGCGCGCAAGCACAACGCCGACATGTTCATCTCGGTGCACGCGGACGCCGCGCCGCGTCTTACGGCTTCCGGTGCCTCGGTGTATTGCCTGTCTGAAGGCGGCGCGACCTCAGCCACGGCACGCTTCATGGCGCAGCGTGAGAACGGCGCGGACCTGCTGGGCGCCACTCGTTTGCTCAATCTCAAGGACAAGGACCCGATGCTCGCCGGGGTGATTCTCGACATGTCGATGAACGCCACCCTGGCCGCCAGTTTGCAGTTGGGCAGCACGGTTCTCGGCAGCTTGGCGGGGATCACCACGCTGCATCAAAAGCGTGTGGAACAAGCTGGATTTGCGGTGTTGAAGTCGCCGGACGTGCCGTCGATCCTGGTGGAAACCGGCTTCATTTCCAATGCTCGCGACAGCCAGCGACTGGTCACTACTCGTCATCAGCAGGCCGTGGCGGACGGTTTATTCGAAGGGTTGCAGCGCTATTTCCAGAAAAATCCGCCCGCCAACAGCTACATCGCCTGGCAACAAGCGCAGAAAAAAGCGCAGGTCTAGCAGCCGCTGATCCGGCTGCAGGTGAATTTGGCGCTGCTGCCACCCGAACTGGAGAAGCGATTGATGGTGGTCCAGCCCACCCGACGGTTGTAGCCAACCCAGGCTTCGCCGTCGGAAGCGATGCCGGTGAAAAAGGTCAGTTGCCCGTAGCGGCTGTTGGTCTGTGCCCAGTAGCGCTTGCCCGCCATTTCGAAGCCGCGCAGATAGATCGTGCTGCCGACGGTGTTGACGCTATAGGCATTGCCGTCGACATCCACACAGGCCAGCAGATTGGCGCTACGGGTGCATTGGGCCAGGCTCGGAACCTGCGCCCAGGCCTGTGTAGCCACCAGTAGCGAAACACTCATAAGCGCCAGTTTCAGGGCAATACGCATGGGGTTTCTCGGGGATTGGACGGCCTTTAGCATCGGTCGCTTTGTCGTCATGGGCAAGAGGAGAGTGGCTTGATTGCATTGTTATACTATAACATTGAATCAAGCCCGACACTGCGACCGGGCATCCTTGTGAGGAATACCTGATGCCCAATCGTCTCCCTGTGACCGTGCTCTCGGGCTTTCTCGGTGCCGGAAAAAGTACGCTGCTCAACTACGTCCTGCGCAATCGCGACAACCTGCGAGTCGCCGTCATCGTCAACGATATGAGCGAGATCAATATCGATGGCAGCGAAGTCCAGCGTGACGTCAGCCTGAACCGCGCCGAAGAGAAACTCATCGAAATGAGCAACGGCTGCATTTGCTGCACCTTGCGCGAAGACCTGCTCGAAGAAGTCAGCAAACTCGCCAGGGACGGGCGTTTCGACTACCTGTTGATCGAATCCACCGGCATCTCCGAACCGCTGCCCGTGGCGGAAACTTTTACCTTCCGCGATGAAGAAGGGCAAAGCCTGGCCGACATCGCGCGGCTCGACACCATGGTCACGGTGGTGGATGGCATGAACTTCCTGCTCGACTATCAGGCCGCCGAAAGCCTCGCTTCCCGTGGCGAAACGCTGGGTGAGGAGGACGAGCGCTCGATCACTGATCTGTTGATCGAGCAGATCGAATTCGCCGACGTCATCCTGATCAGCAAGATCGACCTGATCAGCCGCCGCGAACGCGAGGAACTGATCGCGATTCTTCAACGCCTCAACGCACAGGCAGACATCATCCCCATGGTCATGGGCGAAGTGCCCCTGGAAAAAATCCTCAATACCGGTCGCTTCGATTTCGAAAAAGCTGCTCAGGCGCCGGGCTGGTTGCAGGAATTGCGTGGCGAGCACGTGCCGGAAACCGAGGAATACGGCATCGCTTCGACCGCTTACCGGGCCCGCCGACCCTTTCATCCACAGCGCTTTTTCAGCTTCATCGACCGCCCTTGGGTGAATGGAAAACTGCTGCGCTCCAAAGGTTTTTTCTGGCTGGCCAGCAAGCCCATGGACGCCGGCAGCTGGTCCCAGGCAGGTGGCTTGATGCGTCATGGTTTCGCCGGGCGCTGGTGGCGGTTTGTGCCGAAAACCCAGTGGCCGCAGGACGACGAAAGCACGGCCGGGATCATGCAGAACTGGACTGCCGCCACCGGCGATTGCCGTCAGGAATTGGTGTTCATCGGGCAGAACATCGACTTTGCTGAGCTCACCGCCGAGCTCGACGATTGCCTGCTGACGGAGGCTGAAATGGCCTTGGGTGTCGAGGGTTGGCGATTGCTGCCAGACCCGTTTGGACCGTGGCACGAAGAGGCAGCCGCCTGATGTTGGCGCCGAGTCTGAAGCGGCGTTCGGTGGTTCATCCTGTCCAGGGCGAAACGCCGCAAACGCTCGCCAGAATTCTCGATGACGAGGTAAACCTCGCCATTTGGCAGCGTCAGCTTCCCGTGCATATTGTCGACTTCGGTCAGTTGCTGCTGTCGCTGAACGCGCCGTTGGCCGAGTCGCTGGTCTTGGAGCTCGCGAGCGATGACGCCGAACCCAATCTGCAAGGACTGGCCTCAGGTTTCAGCGATCTGCAAGGGTATGAGGGCTTCATTGCCGACGTGTCGTGGTTGGTCAGCGCGTTTGCCTGTTTGTTCGGCGCCAAGCGTATCGGTCTGCGTTTGCGGGTGCTGGACAAGGCCATGTGCCCGCGTTTCCACGTCGATCATGTGCCGGTGCGGTTGATCACTACGTATTCCGGCATCGGCAGTCAGTGGCTGCGAGAGGGCGTTATGGACCGTCGCCAGTTGGGAAAACCCGAGGCCGAGCCTGTACAGGATTCGTTGATCGAGCAGATCGCCAGTGGGGACGTGGCGCTGTTGAAGGGCGAAAAGTGGCATGGCAACGAAGGTTTTGGGCTGATTCACCGCTCGCCGCAACTGGCATCGGGCGAGCGTCGTTTGATCCTGACCCTCGATTGGCTCGGCTGACGCCTCAAGGCGTGAGCCAGTTGCCCTGGCTTTGCGCTTCGCAAAACGGCTTCAGATAGGCCGCATCGGTGGCCACGCCGTAATAGTGAATGTCCTGCCGGTAAGGCATATTGGCGACTTGAGCATTGCTGCACACCCCGAATGCGCCGGTTGGGCATTGGTCAACGTACTGCACGTCGACGGTCTGCCCGGCCAGATTGGGCTGGCAGAAGCCGTCGGCGAAGAGCTTTTCCGGGATGTTGCGGTTTTGCTGGCAGACTTTCACGTCCAATCTTGCGGATGTGGTATGTACCACGCAGGCTTGGGCAAACACTTCGCCGGAACACAGCGCCAGCAATAACGACAATCCCATCAATCGCATCTTTTACTTCCTCAGAAAACACCGACCATGTTGCAGAACATTCCCACGCACGTCATTGCCGGTCCATTAGGGGCTGGCAAAACCAGCCTGATCAAGCACCTGTTGGCGCAGCGGCCGGTCGGCGAGCGTTGGGCGGTGCTGATCAACGAATTCGGGCAGATTGGCCTCGACGCTACGTTGCTGACCTCGGATGCCGATGGTATCGCACTGGGTGAAGTGGCCGGCGGCTGTTTGTGTTGCGTCAATGGCGCGCCGTTTCAGATCGGGCTCGGACGGTTGCTGCGCAAGGCGAAACCGGATCGGCTGTTCATCGAACCCTCCGGTCTCGGGCATCCGGCCCGGCTGCTTGAACAGCTGAGTGAGGCGCCGTGGGTCGGTGTACTGGCGGTACAACCCTGTGTACTGGTGCTGGATGCCCAAGCGCTCGCGGCTGGCAAACCGCTGCCGGCGGCTCAACAGGAGACATTGAACAGCGCCGGCTTGTTGGTGTTGAACAAGGCAGAAAATCTCGACGTTGATGATCGTCAGCGAATCGCCGCGCAGTTACTGCCTCGTCCCCTGTACTGGACGCAGCAAGCTCAGTTGCCCTTGAGCCACTTGCCGGGGCTCCAGGCTCGGGCTGAAACGGGTGTGGATAACTTCGTCGTGCCCAAGGGGCTGGCGCAGCTGCCGGCCATCTGGACCGATCCCTCGCTACCGATTTGCTTGAGTCAGGAACAGGAGGGGGGCTGGAGCATCGGCTGGCGTTGGCATCCGAGCCAGAGGTTCGACGTGGCGCGCATGGGCCTATGGCTTGAAAGCCTGCCCTGGCGGCGGGCGAAGTTGGTTATCCACAGCGTTGACGGTTGGGTCTCGGCCAATGCGCTGGATAACTCGCAACTGGACTGGAAGCCCAGCGAATGGCGCCAGGATTCGCGGATAGAACTGATTTTCAGCGAGCCGCAGGAGGCTGATTTACTCCAAGCCGCTTTGGCGGGCTGCCGATCGGGTTAAGGGCGCCACTTGGTGTGTTCTTGCCGCCACTGGCTCAACTCGATCACCTCGGCGCGGGGCTTCACTACATCGACGACCGCCGGCGTGTCGTCGAAAGGCATCGGGTAGGGCGCCAGTTCGATTTGCGCGCTGTGGGCGCCGAATTGGGTGATGGTGCCGTTGTGACGGGTTTCGCCGGTCACGGTGAACTCAAAGTTGTACACGCGAGCCAGGCGGCGCCGGCCGTTGGCGTCTTTGATGAACGCGATCTTTTTCAAGGCCACGTTGCCGTCCAGCAACTCGATGCCAAGCTTGGCACAATGCTGCTTGACCCGCTCCAGCGCGCGCTCGCGCAAGCCATGGTTGTGCCACAACCACGCGCCACCGGTAGCGAGCAGCATCAGCACGAAGATATTTCCGAGGGTCAGCATCAACAGGTTGCTCCAACTAGATAGTGTCAGCTTAACTGCGTCGCCGGTCTGTCGTACAGGCTGCGTTTCGTCGCATACTGCGCGGCTCGAATTTCAATCGTTTTACGGAAAACTCACCGCATGAAACGTACGCCCCATCTGCTCGCCATTCAGTCCCATGTTGTGTTTGGCCACGCTGGCAACAGCGCTGCGGTTTTCCCGATGCAGCGGGTCGGGGTGAATGTCTGGCCGCTCAACACCGTGCAGTTCTCCAACCACACCCAGTACGGCCAGTGGACCGGTGAAGTGCTCGCGCCGCACCAGATCCCTGAGCTGGTCGAAGGCATTGCCGCGATTGGCGAGCTGGGCAACTGCGATGCGGTGCTGTCGGGTTACTTGGGCAGTGCTGCTCAGGGCCGGGCGATCCTGACCGGCGTGGCGCGCATCAAGTCGATGAATCCCAAGGCACTGTATTTGTGCGACCCGGTGATGGGCCATCCTGAGAAAGGTTGTAGCGTTCCGGCCGAAGTCAGCGACTTCCTGCTGGAAGAAGCGGCGTCGGTGGCTGACTTCATGTGCCCGAACCAGTTGGAACTGGACAGCTTCTCGGGACGCAAACCGCAGTCACTTTTCGATTGCCTGGCCATGGCGCGAGCGCTGTTGGCGCGTGGGCCGAAGGCGGTATTGGTCAAGCATCTGGACTATCCCGGTAAGCCGGCGGATGGCTTCGAGATGTTGCTGGTGACTGCCGAGGGCAGCTGGCACCTGCGTCGTCCGCTGCTGGCGTTTCCGCGTCAGCCGGTGGGCGTGGGCGACCTGACGTCCGGGCTGTTCCTGGCGCGGGTGTTGTTGGGTGACAGTCTGGTCGCTGCGTTCGAATTTACGGCGGCAGCGGTGCATGAAGTGCTGCTGGAGACTCAGGCCTGTGCCAGCTATGAGCTGGAATTGGTGCGGGCGCAGGACCGGATTGCTCATCCCCGTGTGCGGTTCGAAGCGACGGCGATCAGCCTCTGAATTTGCGTCGACGCCATTCGCGAGCAGGCTCGCTCCCACATGGATTCCCTGTAGGAGCGAGCTTGCTCCGGGCGGCGTTCCGACGATGACTATCTAAAGTCGACCACAGGTCTCAGGCATCACCCTTGATTTCCTGATAGCGCTTTTCCAGCTCCTGACGAATCTGCCGACGCTGCTGGGCCTGCATGAAGCGGCGTTTGTCTTCGCTGTTCTGCGGTTGCAGTGGTGGGACAACAGCCGGTTTGCGGTCGTCATCCACCGCGACCATGGTGAAAAAGCAGCTATTGGTGTGGCGTACCGAGCGCTCGCGGATGTTCTCGGTCACCACCTTGATGCCCACCTCCATGGAGGTGTTGCCGGTGTAATTGACCGAAGCCAGGAAGGTCACCAGTTCGCCGACATGAATCGGCTCGCGGAAAATCACCTGGTCCACCGACAGCGTCACCACGTAGCGACCGGCATAACGGCTGGCGCATGCATACGCGACTTCGTCGAGGTACTTGAGCAAGGTACCGCCGTGGACATTGCCAGAGAAGTTGGCCATGTCGGGGGTCATCAATACCGTCATCGACAGTTGTGCGTTTCCGGGTTCCATAGCGTTCTCACGGTTCAAGGCAGAATTTCAGGGGCGCACCTCTGCGGGTGCCTTGTCAGCTTTTCAAAACCAACAGTTATCGTGACGCCGGGCAGGTGGCTGCCGTCACGCCCGTTTCGATCTGTTTCCATATATTGCACCGCCTTTGCGGCGCAAGTCCCGGTGTTAACCTCCAAAAGTCCCCCTTAAGGAGCCCACGCCATGCATGCCATCAGTTTCATTCAGGATTTGGCAGTGATCATGTTGATCGCGGGCGTGGTGACCGTGCTGTTCCATCGCTTCAAGCAGCCGGTGGTGCTGGGCTACATCGTCGCCGGTTTCATCATCGGCCCGCACACGCCGCCGTTCGGGCTGATCCACGACGAAGAAACCATCAAGACCCTCGCGGAGCTCGGGGTGATTTTCCTGATGTTCTGCCTCGGCCTCGAATTCAGCCTGCGCAAGTTGTTCAAGGTCGGTGCGACGGCGTTCATCGCGGCGTTCCTCGAAATCGTGCTGATGATCTGGATCGGCTACGAGATCGGTCGCTGGTTTGACTGGAACACCATGGATTCGCTGTTCCTCGGCGCGATTCTGGCGATTTCCTCGACCACCATCATCGTCAAGGCACTCAACGACCTGAAGATGAAGAACGAGCGTTTCGCGCAGTTGATCTTCGGAGTGCTGATCGTCGAAGACATCCTGGGCATCGGCATCATTGCGTTGCTGTCGAGCATCGCCGTCAGCGGCACGGTCAGCTCCGGCGAAGTGTTTTCCACGGTCGGCAAGCTTTCGCTGTTCATGATTGTCGCGCTGGTCATCGGGATTTTGCTGGTGCCACGACTATTGGCGTACGTAGCTAAATTCGAAAGTAACGAGATGCTGCTGATCACCGTGCTGGGGCTGTGTTTCGGTTTCTGCCTGCTGGTGGTGAAACTGGAATACAGCATGGTGCTCGGTGCATTCCTGATTGGCGCGATCATGGCCGAGTCTCGGCAACTGTTGAAAATAGAGCGTCTGATCGAGCCGGTTCGCGACTTGTTCAGCGCCATTTTCTTTGTCGCCATCGGCCTGATGCTGGATCCGATGATCCTCCTGCAATACGCCTGGCCAATCGCGGTGATCACCGTGGCGGTGGTGCTTGGCAAGATGCTGTCCTGCGGCCTCGGGGCGTTTATCGCCGGCAATGACGGACGCACCTCACTACGCGTGGGGATGGGCCTTTCGCAGATCGGCGAATTTTCTTTCATCATCGCCGCGTTGGGCATGACGCTGCAGGTCACCAGCAACTTCCTCTACCCGGTCGCCGTGGCGGTTTCGGTGATCACTACGCTGCTGACTCCGTACCTGATCCGAGCGGCCGATCCGCTGTCGATCAAGCTCGCCGCGGTGATGCCGCAACGGCTGGGCCGGGTGTTGGGGATGTACGGCGAATGGCTGCGCAGTATTCAGCCGCAGGGCGAGGGCGCGCTGCTGGCGTCGATGATTCGGCGGATTTTGTTGCAGGTGGGGGTCAATCTGGCGCTGGTGATTGCGATTTTCTTCTCGGGGGCGTTCTTCGCCGAACGCATGTCCGCGTATCTGCAAGGCTGGATCAGCGACCCGAGCTGGCAGAAAGCATTGATCTGGGGTGGGGCGCTGCTGTTGTCGTTGCCGTTCCTGATCGCCGCCTATCGCAAGCTCAAGGCGCTGTCGCTGCTGTTGGCCGAGATGGGCGTGAAGCCGGAAATGGCCGGGCGTCACACACAGCGAGTACGTCGGGTGATCGCCGAAGTGATTCCGATCCTCTCGCTGCTGGTGATTTTCCTGCTACTGGCAGCCTTGTCCGCCAGTATTCTGCCGACCAACAAGTTGCTGGTACTGATCATCGTGGTCGCCGCCGCCGTGGCAGCATTACTCTGGCGCTGGTTCATCCGCGTGCACACGCGGATGCAGGTGGCGTTGCTCGAAACCCTGGACAACCACAATGATGCCCCCGGTCACTGACATCGCACCTGCTACAAAGCCGAGACGTCTCAGCTTTCCAGCCAGACGTCCCGCGCCCAGTGCCACACTGATTCCCAGGTTTCTTCGGCGATCAGTTCTTCTTCGGCCTGCCACAGCACCACGGTGCCGTCTTCTTCGACGAGGTAGTAGTCGTCACCGTCCTGGCAGATCGGGATCATACTGCGGTCAACGCCAGCGTCCCAGGCGTTGGCAGCAACGTCTGGCAGGTAGGTGTGGGATTGCGGGTCGGTGACAGTCACCGGCTCCAGGCTGCCGTAGACCACGTCGCTGACGGTCAGCAAAAATTCTCTGAAGACGAACGGAATATCGATGAACAGTTGTTCTTCGATTTCCACGATCTGGTCTTCGTCGGGCAGCTCCAAGGGGACCGGTACCGGTTCGTTGGCTTCACGCAGTTGTTCGATGATTTCTTCCACGTCCGGGATCCTCTTGCTTGATGGCGCGGTTTAGTTGGGGCGGTTTATACAGTAGCTCGCTATAGATGCAACCGCGAAATAGAAAACCCCAGCCAAGGCTGGGGTTTTCATTACAGCACGCTAGGTTCTGTCTGGAACGTGCCTGCGCGTCGATCATACTGCGTTAAAAACAGGTTCGAAATGCTCATTGACTAACGTCAAGTCGGGTGCGACCCCAGCCGTTTCTCACCTGTTTTTGCCTTGTCTGATCTTAGCTCGGCACCTTCCAAACAGAACCGGGTCGTATCAGCCGTTCTGGCGGATACCGGCCACCAGCCAAGGCTGGTTTTCGCCCTGCGGACGTTCCATGTTCCAGCTTTCGCTGAACACTTCGCCCTGATCGAAACGTGAAGTCTTCGACACGCCGCTGAAAGTCAGGGTGGCGATGGTCTTGTCGGCACGATCATCCACGCCGTCCAGTTGAACATTGAGGTTATCAATGTAGGTGGACTGGAAGCCGTCGCCCAGGTCAGCACGTTCGCGCTTGAGGAACTCGAGCATTTGCGGGGTCACGAACTCGGCGATCTTGTCCATTTCGTTGGCGTCCCAATGCTGCTGCAGGGACTGGAAGTGGTTGCGGGCCGCTTCAATGAAGTTCTTTTCATTGAACCAGGCTGGCGCATTGATAACCGGACGAGCGGCAACCGGAGCAGCCGAACCACCGAAGATCGAACCGCCAGCAGGCTGCTGGTCGAACACTTCACGCTGCATCGGTGCGTGGCCAGCTGGAGCCATGTGCTCCTGTTGCTTGCGACGACGAGCGGCGATGAAGCGGAAGATCAGGAAGGCGATGACCGCCATGATCAGGATGTCGAAGATCTGCATGCCCTGGAAGCCACCGCCCATGAACATGGAGGCCAGCAGGCCACCGGCAGCGATGCCGGCCAGAGGGCCGAGCCAGCGCGAAGCACCGCCAGCCTTGGCGGCAGCGCCTGCGGCACCGGCAGCACCAGCGGTCGCCGCAGCGCCGCCCATGCCTGGAGAAGAAGGCGCCATTTGGCTGGTCTGGTGGGTCGGCGCAGCGCCGACGCTTTTGCCGCCACCAAAGCGCTTGGCGTTGGCGTCGAGGCTCATCGTCAGGCCGATGCACAACGCCATGGCGATGCTAAGAAAACGTTTCATAAAGGGTAATCCCATTTGTGGATGGCACGCGCGCCATGTTGCACAGCTGAAGTGTTACTGGCTAGCGGCAGAGTGTTTCGGGCTTTTGCCTGACAGGTTGCGTTCAGCTTCAGTCAGCGCAATAAGGCCTTTTGACTTTCGTCCGTAGGACGAGTGGATAGCTTATGTAGGAAGGATGCCTAGCGTCGCAGCGCCAGCATGACCACACCGGCCGTAATCAGGCCGATTCCGCCCCATTGGCGCAGGTCGAGTTTTTCGCCCAGCAGAATCACGCCGAGCACCGCCACCAGCACCACGCTGAGCTTGTCCACAGGAGCAACCAGCGAGGCCGGCCCCAGTTTCAGCGCGCGGAAGTAGCAGATCCACGAGGCGCCGGTGGCCAGTCCCGACAGCAGCAAGAACAGGTAGCTCTTCGCCGAGATCGATCCTAATGATTGATATTGGCCCGTGGCGTACAAAATCAAGGCCAGGCTGACCAGTACCACTACGGTGCGTAGCAGGGTGGCGAAGTCGGAATTGACGTTTTCGATGCCGATTTTGGCGAAGATCGCGGTCAGGGCGGCAAACGCCGCCGACATCAGGGCCCAGAATGTCCAGGAAGAAAAGAAGCCTGAGCCCATTATTTCGCGCCTTAAAAGATCAACCTGCCGGGGTGGGGTTGAGCACAAACCCTGTGGGAGCGAGCCTGCTCGCGAAGGATGCACCACGGTTTATCAGATATACCGCGGCGCTTTCATTCGCGAGCAGGCTCGCTCCCACAGAAAAGCTATTAGATAGCCCTAAACAGCTTCCAGCTTCGCGTAACCCAGCATCAGCCACTTGCTGCCTTCGCTGAAGTTCACCTGCACCCGCGCCTGCGCGCCGGAACCCTCGAAGTTGAGGATCACGCCGTCACCAAAGATCGAGTGCCGTACAGTCTGACCCAGGCTGAAGCCGGTTTCCGGGATCTCGCTGCCGCTGAACAGGTTGCTGCCACTCATCGATTGATTGCCACCGAACGGACGGCTGACACTGTTCGACAAGCGCACTTCCTGGATCAGGCCTTTCGGCACTTCCCGTACGAAACGCGAGACCTTGTTGTAGGTTTCGCTGCCATACAGGCGTCGGGTTTCAGCATAGGTCATCACCAGATTCTGCATGGCCCGGGTGATGCCGACGTAGGCCAGGCGGCGTTCTTCCTCAAGACGGCCGGGCTCTTCCAGGCTCATCTTGTGCGGGAACAGACCTTCCTCCATGCCCACCAGGAACACGTAAGGGAATTCCAGGCCCTTGGCGCTGTGCAAGGTCATCAGCTGAATGCTGTCTTCGTGCTCCTCGGCCTGAGTATCGCCGGCTTCCAGCGATGCATGGCCAAGGAACGCCGCCAGCGGCGTCAGGTCTTCGTCTTCTTCGGCGTTTTCGAAGTTGCGCGCGGCGCTGACCAGTTCCTCAAGGTTTTCTACCCGAGCCTGGCCTTTCTCGCCTTTTTCCGCCTGGTGATAGGCAATCAGCCCGGATTGCTCGATGACCGTCTGGGTCATCAGGTGCAGGGGCATTTCCATGCACTTGGCAGCGAGGTTCTCGATCAACTCGATAAAGGCACCGAGCGCGCCGGCAGCACGACCGGTCAGGCCTTTATTGGCGACCAGCAGGCGCATGGCTTCCCACATCGACACATCGCTGTGACGGGCATGGTCGCGAATGGCTTCGACGGTCTTCTCGCCGATGCCTCGGGCCGGAACGTTGATCACCCGCTCCAGTGCCGCATCGTTGCCTCGGCCTTCCAGCAAGCGCAGATAAGCCATGGCGTTCTTGATTTCTGCCCGCTCGAAGAAGCGCTGACCGCCATAGATGCGGTACGGAATGCGCTCGCGCAGCAAGGCTTCTTCCAAAACGCGCGATTGGGCGTTGGAGCGGTACAAAATCGCGATATCGCTGCGAGCCAAGCCGGTTTTCAGCGCGCTTTCGATGGTTTCCACCACGTAACGTGCTTCGTCGTGTTCGTTGAACGCAGCGTACAGGTTGATCGCTTCGCCTTCGCCGCCATCGGTCCACAGCTCTTTGCCCATGCGCCCGGTGTTGTTGGCGATCAGGGCGTTTGCCGCTTTGAGGATACCGGCGGTGGAGCGGTAGTTCTGCTCCAGACGAATGGTCTCGGCATCCGGGAAATCATCGGAGTACTGATAGATGTTCTCGATTTTCGCGCCGCGCCAGCCGTAGATCGACTGATCGTCGTCGCCCACCACCATCAGGCTGTCGCCGCCCTTGGCCAGCAGACGCAACCAGGCGTACTGCACGGCGTTGGTGTCCTGGAACTCGTCCACCAGAATGTGGCGGAAACGTTTCTGATAATGAGCCAGCAAACCCGGGTGGTCGCGCCACAAATCGAGGGCGCGCAGCAGCAATTCGGAGAAGTCGATCACGCCGGCGCGCAGGCAGGCAGCCTCGTAAGCCTCATAAATACTGCGCATGGTCGCCAGGAACATGTCGCCACTGGCTTGAATATGTTGCGGACGCAGACCTTCGTCTTTCTGCCCGTTGATGAACCACTGGGCCTGACGGGCCGGCCAGCGTTGTTCGTCCAGGCCCAGCTCGCGGATCACCCGCTTGACCAAGCGTTGCTGGTCGTCGCTGTCGAGAATCTGGAAGGTCTGGCTCAGCCCGGCTTCCTGCCAGTGCGCCCGCAGCAAGCGGTGCGCCAGGCCGTGGAAGGTGCCGACCCACATGCCGGCGGGGTTGAGCCCCATCAGCTGCTCGATGCGCTGACGCATCTCGGCCGCGGCCTTGTTGGTGAAGGTCACCGACAGGATGGAGTGCGGCGAGGCGTTTTCGACCTGGATCAACCAGGCGATACGGTGCACCAGCACTCGGGTTTTACCGGAACCAGCACCGGCCAGGACCAACTGACGACCCACGCGGGCAGCTACGGCCTGGCGTTGGGCATCGTTGAGGGAGTTCAGCAGAAGGGAGAGATCATCGCGCATCGGGGCATTCTAGGGTGCGCCGCCACACCGGGCAAACCGAGCTTTGCATTAGCCGATGAAAGATCCACGGAGGACGACCGGTCAGTCACTGGCTGCAGGCGTTGGCGGGCCGCGCTCCAAGGGTTTTGACAGGGTCTCGGGCTGCGTAAATATTGTTGAATTTATGATCTGGGGCAGTTTGGCAAGTGCATTGGCTTGTGTATGCTCCGTCGACGTTTCGGGCTCATGCTCATCATTATAAGAACAAGAACATTGCCTATGACCCTCAGCACCGACCTGTCGGGCCCCACGGTGGAGCCGCGGGTTATCCGCAAGCAGTACGCCATGGAAATGGCGGTCGAACGCACGCGCCTGCTTTATCAGGGGTCATTGCTGCCCACGTTATTCATGTTGATCAATGGTCTGGTCTGCGCCGGTTTGCTCTGGAGCCCGCAGCGCTACTTCCTGGTCAGCGTCTGGCTGGTGTGGCTGTTGTCGCTGGTGGCGTTGCGGGTGATTCAAGTCGCGGCCTTCGATTCGGCGATTCCCAACCGCCAGGCGCATCCGATCTGGCGTCGCATGTTTTTGCTCGGCTCTGGCCTCACCGGCCTGACCCTGGCCGGTGCCAGTATTGCCTTGGTGCCTGCCGACAACTTCATGCAGCAGGCATGGGTGTTCGGCCTGATGGGTGCCGCCGCTCTTTCTGCCAGCGTGGCGTACGCGGTCAGCCTGCCGGCGTTCCTGTCCTTTACCTTGCCCTGCCTGTTGCCGGCCATCGCCTATTTATTCTGGGGCGGCGACGCACAGGATCATGGCTGGGGCTGGTTCGGCTTGATTTTGTTGGGCGCGCTCAGCGTGATTGCCTGGCAGGTCAATCGACTGATCGACAGCGGAATGCTGCGTCGTTTCCAGAATCAGGCGTTGATCGAGCATTTGCAGCAAGCACAAACCCGCAGCGATCAGCTCAATCACGAACTGGCCAAGGAAATTGATCAACGCCGTGCTGCCGAAGAAAAGCTGCGTGAAGCCCAGGTCGAGCTGGAAAACCGTGTCGCCCAGCGCAGCCTGGAGCTCGACGTCGCCAACCAGGCCCTGAGCAAGAGTGAAGCTCGGCTGGCGTTGGCATTGAAGGCCAGCGAATTGGGGCTGTGGGACTGGAACCTGCAAACCGACGAAGTCCATCACACGCAGATCCAGGAGTTGTTCGGCCTCGCGCCGGAGTATGTGACGGCCATGCTCCGCCACCTTCGCCCGCGGTTGCACCCCGAAGACCTGCCGGCGCTGAAGCGCGCGTTGATCGAGCATTTGAAAGGCCGCAGCGAGGATTACCAGATCGAATACCGCGTGCGGCATGGCGACGGCCACTGGGTCTGGATCGAGGACCGAGGCCGGGCCGTCGAGCGCAGCAAAACGGGTCGGGTGATCCGCATGGTCGGCACCCGTCGCGACATCAGCGCCACCAAGGTTCAGGAAGAACAGCGCCAACTGGCCGCCACTGTGTTCGAAGCCGCCAGCGAAGGTATCGTGATTTTCGACCCTGATTACGCGCTGATCGCGGTCAATCAGGCCTTCAGTCGAGTCACCGGTTATGACATCGATGACATGCTGGGGCGCAATGTCGTCGAGCTACCGTGCAGTCGCGATGCTCGCCGCCATTACGGCGCTATTCATCAGGCGCTGGAGCAGCACGGGACGTGGCAAGGCGAATTGGTCGAGACCCGTAAAAACGGCGAGCTCTACCCGCAATGGCTGCAACTGAACGCCGTTCGCGATACTCGAGGAAATGTCAGTCATATTGTCGGCTTCTTCGCCGATCTATCGGCTCGCCGCGAATCCGAAGAGCGCATGCGCTACTTGACCCACTATGACGAACTGACGGGCCTGGCGAATCGCTCGTTGTTCCGGGAACGGTTGCGCGAGGCCCATCAGCGGGTGCGCCAGGGTGGACGCAGCCTGGCGTTGCTGCACATCAATCTGGACCGCTTCAAACTGCTCAATGACAGCCTGGGCCATGACGTCGCCGACCAACTGCTGCAGAAAATGTCCCGGCGCCTGGTCAACGCGCTGCCAGAGGCCGACACGATTGCCAGGCTTTCGGGCGACGAGTTTGCAGTACTGTTTGATACCTACGGCAACCTGTCGAGCCTGGCGCGGGTGGCGACGCGGTTGTCGACCAAACTGCGATTGCCAGTCTCCGTCGATGGCCATGAGCTGGTGGTCAGTGCGTCCATGGGCATCAGCATGTTGCCCGACAACGCGCGGGAAATTTCCGCGTTGGTCAGTCAGTCGAACATGGCCATGCAGCATGCCAAACACTTGGGCGGCGACAACTTCCAGTTTTATACCGAAAGCCTGCAAGCCAGCACCCTCGAGCGTTTGCAGCTGGAAAACCAGCTGCGCAAAGCCATCGAAGAAAAGCAGTTGAAAGTCTTTTACCAACCCAAACTCTGCCTCGCCACGGGCCGCTTGAATGCCGCCGAAGCGCTGGTGCGCTGGGATCACCCGACCATGGGCCGGGTGCCGCCGGCGGATTTTATCGGTCTGGCCGAGGAAACCGGGCTGATCGGCCCGATTGGCGAGTTCGTCTTGCGCCAGGCCTGTTGGCAAGCCTGCGAATGGCAGCGGCAGGGGCTGGAACCGATCCGCGTGTCGGTCAACCTGTCAGTGCATCAATTGCGTCAGGGCAAGCTGGTCAGCCTGGTGCGCCAAGTGCTGGAAGAAACCGGCCTGGCACCGCACTACCTGGAGCTGGAGCTCACCGAAAGTCAGTTGCTGGACAGCGTCGAGCACATCATCGCGACCTTCCAGCAACTGCGGGATCTGGGGGTTAAGCTGGCTATCGACGATTTTGGTACCGGGTATTCGTCCCTGAGCTACCTCAAGCGCATTCCGGTGGACTACGTGAAGATCGATCAGGCGTTTATCCGCGGGCTGGGGGAGGGCACTGTGGATGCGGCCATTACTCGGGCGATCATTGCGATGGCGCATGGTTTGTCGCTGAAAGTAGTGGCCGAAGGCGTGGAGCGGCAAGAGCAGCTGGAGTTTTTGAAAGCCGAGCGCTGCGATGAAGTGCAAGGCTATTTGATCAGTCGCCCCGTTGAGGCTGATGAACTGGCCAAGCTGTTACATAAGGACGCGAACCCCTCGTAAGTGCTACATGGAGCGCATGTGGCGTGGAATGGGGACATGGAGTTACGCATTGAGCAGGCAAAAAGCCAATTCTTGTAGTATAACTACAAGCTTGCTACATCTCCGGCAACTGCCAATAACAAAGAGTCCAGCCCTTTGAATCTGCTGCAACACATCGCCCAGTCACGCCATCTCTTACGCAAGTCGGAGCTCAAGGTCGCCGACCACGTGCTGCTTGATCCTGCGGCGGTGATGCACAGCTCCATGGCCGACCTGGCCCACAGCGTCGGAATCAGCGAGCCAACCATCGTGCGCTTTTGCCGCGCCATCGGTTGCTCCGGTTTTCAGGATCTGAAACTGAAGCTGGCGCAGAGCCTGGCGGCCGGTGCGAGCTTCGGCCAGTTTGCGATCCATGAAGACGATTCCGTTGCCGACTACAGCCTGAAAATCTTCGATACCACCCTGCACACCTTGATGGAAGTTCGCGAGAAGCTCGATCCGGTGGAATTGCAGCGGGCGGTCTCGCTCATGTCCCAGGCTCAGCGCGTCGAGTTCTATGGCTTTGGCGCATCGGGCGCCGTGGCGGCCGACGCCCAGCACAAATTCTTCCGTTTGCTGCTGACCGCGGCGGCGTACTCCGACCCGCACATGCAAGCGATGTCGGCCGTGACGTTGAAGCCAACCGACGTGGCGATCTGTATTTCCCAGTCCGGGCGCTCCAAGGATCTGCTGATCACGGCCAACCTGGTGCGTGAAAGTGGCGCTTCGCTGATCACCTTGTGCCCGAGCCAGACGCCATTGGCTGAGCTGTCGACCGTCAACCTGGCGATCGATGTGCACGAAGACACCGAAATCTACACGCCGCTGACCTCGCGTATTGCTCACCTGGTGGTGATCGATGTGTTGGCGATGGGCGTGGCCATGGCGCGCGGACCGAGCCTGGTCAATCACCTCAAGAGCGTCAAACGCAGCCTTCGCAGCTTGCGGCTGTCGCCCAAGTCGGTGAAAGCGCTGGACGATTGATTCTGCTTGAATTGTGGCGAGGGAGCTTGCTCCCGCTGGGTCGCGAAGCGGCCCCAAAATGTTGCGACTGCTGCGCAGCCGAGCGGGAGCAAGCTCCCTCGCCACAGGTGCGGCGCCAGCTCACTAATATTCACTAGTCTGTAACCTTCGAGCCGCCAAACCGTCATCCCCCGCGCCTATCTTGAAACTCCCGTAATCGCCTTGGGAGACTCGAAATGGCCCAGCCCTACGAAGAACGCAACAGCGCCGCCAAGACTCGCCGTCAGCAAGAAGATCAACGCCGCATGGAATTCCGTCGCGCCATCGAAGATCGCTGCGAACGCCGCCAACTGCTGGCCGAGATCGGTGATTTCCCGGAGCTGGAACTCAATTACTGGCAGGCGGCACCGACAACTTCCCGTCGAAACGCTCAACCAGCGCGCTGATCTGCACCCGCTCACTGCGGATAAACGCAAGGAACGCGTGCGCCACCGGTGACAGCCGTTTGGCCTTGGCTTGCACCAGACACCAGCTGCGGTAGAGCGGCAACTCTTCGACCGGCAATTCAATCAAGCCGCCGGTCGCCAACTCAAGGTTCAGGGCGTGCCGCGTCAACAGCGCTACGCCCAGACCCGCCAGCACACATTCACGCTGAGCTTCGGCTGACGAGACCTCTTGGGTCTGGTTGAAGTGCACGCGCTTTTCCTTGAAATACTCTTCGCAGGCCAGTCGCGTCCCGGAACCGGATTCGCGCATCAGCAGGGTGTAGGGCTCGAGGTCTTGCAGGCGCAGCGGCCCCATGTGGCACAGCGGATGATCCGGTGGCGCCACCGCCACAATCGGGTTGTTGAGGAAAGGCAGGAACTCCAGCCCCATGTCCTGCGGCACCATCGACATGATCACCAGGTCATCGCGGTTATCAGACAGGCGACGAATCACTTGGCCCCGATTGACGACCGTCAGTTGCAGATTGACCTCGGGATGCTGGCGCTTGAATGCGGCAAACAGGTGCGGGACGAAATACTTGGCGCTGGACTCCACGGCCAGTTTCAGCTGCCCTTGCAGTGAGCCCTGCATGTCCGAAAGCTGCATGTCGAGGTTTTCCAGACGCCCGAAAATATCCCGGCTGGCACGTTGGAGTGCTTCGGCGGCCTCAGTCATGTAGAGTTTTTTGCCAACGTAATCGAACAAGGGCTGACCAATCAGCTCTTCAAGTTGCCTGATCTGTAGGCTGACGGCCGGTTGTGTGAGCGACATTTCGTCGGCTGCCCGACTGTAGGACCGCAGATCACAGACTTCATTGAAAATCTGCAATTGACGCAATGTCATACGCATCAATGACTTACGCATTATCTAGTCGCTCTCGGCACAGGCTGATGCCACGACTATAAGTCTTTACTTATGCCTAACCCAATAATTATTCATTTTTGTTAATCCCTTGCGGGGGCTAGTGTGGGCCTGCGACTGAATTGAAACATTTGGTCACGCGTCGACCTGGTCTAGCAGGTCGTGGTTACCACCGGCTCAAGGGAACCTCCAAAAGTGATAAAAAAGATCCTGATCGCCAACCGTGGTGAGATTGCCGTACGAATCGTGCGTGCCTGCGCCGAGATGGGCATTCGCTCGGTCGCGATCTATTCCGACGCCGACCGTCATGCCTTGCATGTGAAGCGCGCGGACGAGGCCCACAGCATTGGTGCCGAGCCACTGGCCGGTTATCTGAATGCGCGAAAACTGGTGAACCTGGCCGTGGAAACCGGTTGTGATGCGTTGCATCCCGGCTACGGCTTCCTCTCGGAAAATGCTGAACTGGCCGATATCTGCGCCGAGCGCGGCATCAAGTTCATTGGTCCATCGGCTGAAGTCATCCGCCGCATGGGCGACAAGACTGAAGCCCGCCGCAGCATGATCAAGGCCGGCGTGCCGGTCACGCCGGGCACCGAAGGCAACGTTGCGGACATCGCCGAAGCCTTGGTTGAAGGCGACCGTATTGGTTACCCGGTGATGCTCAAGGCAACCTCCGGTGGTGGTGGTCGTGGTATCCGTCGCTGCGACAGCCGCGAAGAACTCGAACAAGCTTTCCCTCGCGTGATCTCGGAAGCCACCAAGGCGTTCGGTTCGGCGGAAGTGTTCCTGGAAAAATGCATCGTCAATCCAAAGCACATCGAAGCGCAGATTCTCGGCGACAGCTTTGGCAACGTGGTGCACCTGTTCGAGCGTGATTGCTCGATCCAGCGTCGCAACCAGAAACTGATCGAGATCGCCCCGAGCCCGCAACTGACCCCGGAACAGCGCGCCTATATCGGCGACCTGTCGGTGCGTGCAGCCAAGGCCGTGGGATACGAGAACGCCGGTACCGTGGAGTTCCTGCTCGCCGAGGGCGAGGTGTACTTCATGGAGATGAACACCCGGGTGCAGGTGGAACACACCATCACCGAAGAAATCACCGGCATCGACATTGTGCGTGAGCAGATCCGCATCGCGTCCGGCCTGCCGCTCTCGGTGAAACAGGAAGACATCCAGCACCGCGGTTTCGCGCTGCAGTTCCGGATCAACGCCGAAGACCCGAAAAACAACTTCCTGCCGAGCTTCGGCAAGATCACCCGTTATTACGCACCCGGCGGTCCCGGCGTGCGCACCGACACGGCGATCTACACCGGTTACACCATTCCACCGTTCTACGATTCGATGTGCCTGAAACTGGTGGTGTGGGCGCTGACTTGGGAAGAGGCGATGGACCGTGGCTTGCGAGCCCTGGACGACATGCGTCTGCAAGGGGTCAAGACCACCGCCGCGTACTACCAGGAAATCCTGCGTAACCCGGAATTCCGCAGCGGCCAGTTCAACACCAGCTTCGTTGAAAGCCACCCTGAACTGACCAACTACTCGATCAAGCGCAAACCCGAAGAGCTGGCCCTGGCCATCGCCGCCGCCATCGCCGCCCACGCAGGCCTGTGAGGAATATAACAATGACCAAGAAGATTCACGTAACCGACACCATCCTGCGCGACGCCCACCAATCGCTGCTCGCCACCCGCATGCGCACCGAAGACATGCTGCCGATCTGCGACAAGCTCGACAAAGTTGGCTACTGGTCGCTGGAATGCTGGGGCGGCGCGACGTTCGACGCCTGTGTACGTTTCCTGAAAGAAGACCCGTGGGAGCGTCTGCGCCAACTGCGCGCGGCGCTGCCTAACACTCGCCTGCAAATGCTCCTGCGTGGCCAGAACCTGCTGGGCTACCGCCATTACAGCGACGACGTGGTCAGAGCCTTCGTCGCCAAGGCCGCGGTCAACGGCATCGACGTGTTCCGCATCTTCGACGCCATGAACGACGTGCGTAACCTGCGCGTGGCTATCGAAGCGGTGAAGGCAGCGGGCAAACATGCCCAAGGCACCATCGCTTATACCACCAGCCCGGTGCACACCATCGACGCGTTCGTGGCACAAGCCAAACAGATGGAAGCCATGGGTTGCGACTCGGTGGCGATCAAGGACATGGCCGGTCTGCTGACTCCATACGCTACCGGCGAACTGGTACGGGCGTTGAAAGCAGAACAGTCGCTGCCAGTGTTCATTCACTCGCACGACACCGCTGGTCTGGCGACCATGTGTCAGCTCAAGGCAATCGAAAACGGCGCCGACCACATCGACACCGCGATCTCCAGCTTCGCCTCGGGCACCAGCCACCCGGGTACCGAGTCGATGGTTGCTGCCCTTAAAGGCACCGAGTTCGACACTGGCCTGAACCTGGAACTGCTGCAAGAGATCGGCCTGTACTTCTACGCCGTGCGCAAGAAGTACCACCAGTTCGAAAGCGAATTCACCGCCGTCGACACCCGTGTACAAGTCAATCAGGTACCGGGCGGGATGATTTCCAACCTGGCCAACCAGTTGAAAGAGCAGGGCGCACTGAACCGCATGAGCGAAGTGCTGGCTGAAATCCCGCGCGTTCGTGAAGACCTAGGCTTCCCGCCGCTGGTAACGCCGACCTCGCAAATCGTTGGCACCCAGGCGTTCTTCAACGTGTTGGCTGGCGAGCGCTACAAGACCATCACCAACGAAGTGAAGCTCTACCTGCAAGGCGGCTACGGTAAGGCGCCGGGTACCGTGAATGAACAACTGCGTCGCCAGGCCATCGGCAGCGAAGAAGTGATCGACGTGCGTCCAGCCGATCTGCTCAAACCGGAAATGACCAAACTGCGTGCTGAAATCGGCGCCGTGGCCAAGTCCGAAGAAGACGTGCTGACCTACGCCATGTTCCCGGACATCGGCCGCAAGTTCCTCGAAGAACGCGCTGCCGGCACCCTGACACCTGAAGTACTCCTGCCGATTCCTGAAGCCGGCGGCGTCGCCTCGGCCGGTGGCGAAGGCGTACCGACCGAGTTCGTCATCGACGTCCACGGCGAAACCTACCGCGTCGACATCACCGGTGTCGGCGTCAAGGCCGAAGGCAAGCGCCACTTCTACCTGTCCATCGACGGCATGCCGGAAGAAGTGGTGTTCGAACCGCTCAACGAATTCGTCAGCGGCGGCAGCAGCAAGCGCAAGCAAGCCAGCGCGCCGGGCCACGTCAGCACCACCATGCCGGGCAACATCGTCGATGTGCTGGTCAAGGAAGGCGACACCGTGAAAGCAGGGCAAGCCGTGCTGATCACCGAAGCGATGAAGATGGAAACCGAAGTCCAATCGGCCATCGCCGGCAAAGTCACCGCCATCCACGTGGCCAAGGGCGACCGGGTGAATCCGGGCGAAATCCTGATCGAGATCGAAGGCTGATTTAACAGCCTCGATACAACGCTTTAAACCTCGGGGGGGCATGTGCTCCCCTTTTTTTTCGCCGCGTATTTGTGACGGTCAGAAATTCATCCGCCATTGGCCGGTGACACCATGGCTTCGGCTTTCCGTGCCGACCTCCCCGTTAAGACTGACGCCCAAGGTATGTCTGGCCGACAATCCCAGGTCCAGCCCTGCATCGACGCTATAGATGTCACGGTCCAGCAGCGCACCGGAAACGGTGTAGTTTCTACCGCCCGTTGCCAGTTGTTGGCGAGTGTCGCTGGTGACATCGCCGTAGGTGTGTTTCCAACTGGCACTCAATCGCGGCGTCAGTTGCATGCCGTTGTTCAGGGAATTGCGTTTCGCCAGGCGCAGGCCGACCGTGCTGCTCAGGTTGTTCTGGGTCTGGCCGTGAACTTTCAAGGCCGCTGCGCCACCTTTTTCCGTGTAGGTGTCGCGCTGATAGCGTTCGTAGCCAAGGCTGGCGAACGGCTCGATGCTGACATTGGCACGCCCCAGGTTGTAACCCGCTTCAGCGAAGGCCTGTTGGGTGTTGGCATCGTAACGGCCTTCGGGGCGGTCGCTGAAACCATTGAAGGCCACTCGGCGCTTGGTATTGCCGTCGTGATTGCCATAGGTCGCACCCAATCGCAGCGACATGGGGCCGTTCTGGCGCAGGGCATAAGCGCCCAGATACCAGCTGTCGAGACCGCCATCGAGGTCGCTACTGTCGAGGCGTGTTTCGGCTTTACCGCCCATCACGCCGATACGCCATTCATCATCGATGCCCCAATCCGCGCCGAGGACCAAGCCTTGAGTGGAGTGTTTCAGTGGCTCAAAGTCACGGTCCAGTGTGCCGCCATGACCTAACGCTTGGAGCCAGACCCTGCCATTGTCGTCGCTGCCCGATGCCAGGCGTGGTGCGTTCCTGCGGTTGCTGCCTTTGTTGTAGGTGCTGGCGCTGTCCAGCTGGCGCATGGCCGAGAGCACGGTAGTGCCCACGGGGTTGGCGCTGGCGAGCGTTGCCTTGGCGAGGTTGGCGGTACTGTCGCCGGCCAGTTGTTCGATGGCATGAGCGGCGGTTGTTTTGTCGCTGCCGAGCAGCGCCACGACTGCGGCGTTTGCAGGGCTGGATGGTGTTGAGGTCTCGGGGGTGGCAACTGGTGTGGTGGCCACAACAGAAGTACCGATGTTCTCAGCGGGATTCAGGGCCGCAGCAATGGGAGCGGTATTGTCCGGTGGCGCCTGAGCGGGCTCAGCACCCCTCGGCTCCTGAATGCTTGCGCCAAACTCTCGTCCGTTATCGGATTTTGCAACGTCGGCGAAAGGTACGTCGTTACGTGCGTAAGTCAGCCCGACCCTCTTTTTGCCGTAATCAGGCGTCACTGTCATGAAGGCCAAGTCGTTGACGATTTTGCCAAACTCGCCTTTCACCTCTTTGGCTTCGATGATCGTGTACTGACTGCTTTGCGGATATTCACCCGGCGCAGAAACAATTTTCAGTGTGGCTTCACCGAGGCTGGCGGTGCCGCTGACCTTGATGGTTTCTCCATGGCCATCGGGGGAGACCTCGTAGGCAAGTACAGCGGCGCTGGAAAGGCCCAGGTTTCCTTTGACCGTTGGGGCGCCTTGCAATTTATTGACATTGAGCTGACCCAAGACATCCAGCCCACCGACAGTGCCTTTGCCTGCAAACGTGCCGATGCTCTCTACGGTGACAGCTCCCTTGATTACGCCATTGTTGAGGAGTATCCCGGCGGTACTTGCCCCACCATTGATTGTCCCGTTGTTAGTCAGGCTACCGTCATTCAGCACGGCCACGCCCTCTTTGAAGTCTCCTTCACTGGTCAGCGTCCACGCTCCCTGCGAAACGTACAGGCCATTGATGTTACGGGTGTTCCCCAAGTGGCCGCCGTCAGTACCGATCAGATGTATGACGTTGGTTCCTTTACCGCCATCGATCCGACCTTCGAAGCTGGCGCCATTGTTGATGATGAAGAGGTCATCTCTGCCGTCCGGCTTCACGGAAACGTCCTTCAACGCGGGCTGTGGTGAGTTGAACTCCCGGGTGAAGGTGTCTGGCGAGCGGATAAAGGCTTGAAGCCTGTCATACGGATCTACCGAGGCAGAATCAGGTTGCTGGATAACCTCCGCGAGGCTCGTTGACTCAGTGAGTTCCGGCGGCTCTTGAGCGTTTGAAAATCCGGTGCAACCCAACGCAAGCGCAATGGCCAGCGCCAGATGATGTGGTCGATAGTTGTGTTGAACAGACATTAAATTTGGCCTCAATTGAAAGGAGACCAAACTCTATGGAGAGCGCTTCGATACCGATGTCAGCCCGTTCCGGCGTGTTTGCAGGCGGTGTCAGAAGCTCGATGCAGAAAATCCACCGCTGATTAAACACAGCGGTTTTTAACGCTTCGGACCGATGACCTTTTCTTACACTAAATCGAGACGCTGCCTGCAATCACCCTCTCAGAAACTCATCTGCCACTGCCCGATCAACCCGTGGTTACGGCTGTTGTTGCCGATCTCGCCGCTGTAGCCAATGCCCACCGAATGCCGAGCCGAAATGCCTAGATCCAGACCAACCTCCAGCACCAGGCTGTCTCGATCCAGTGAGCTGCCATCCACACTGAACGCCGTGCCACCCGCCACAAACGCCTGACGCGTCGAGCTGCTGACATCGCCATAGGTGTGCTTCCAGCCGGCGGTCATGCGTGGGGTCAGGCTCATGCCATTGTCCAACGCATTCAAGTGCGCCAGATGCAGGCCAAAGGTACTGCTGAAGTTGTCCTGGGTTTGCTCCTCGACTTGAAGGGCGGCGGAACCGCCTTTTTCCTGGTAGCTGTCACGGTGATAACGCTGGTAGCCAAGATTGGCGAAGGGTTCTGCGCTGAGCCGGCCGCTGCCTATTGCGTAGCCGAGTTCGGCGAAGGCCTGTTGGCTGTCGGCATCGTAATCGCCTTTCGGACGGTCGCTGAAGCCGTTGAAGGCGACAGTGCGTTTGCTTTCACCTTGGTGACCGCTATACGCCGCGCCGAGGCGCAAGGCGAATGGGCCGCTTTGACGTGACGCATAGACACCGGCGTGCCAGCTTTCGACATTGCCATCAACACCCGTGGCGTCCAGATCCGTCTTCGAGTAACCGCCAAGCACCCCCAGGCGCCATTGCGGATTGAGCGCCCAATCGGCACCGATCACGCTGCCTTTGGTGCGTTGCTCCAGACCGCTGCTGCCGTGTTCGCCATCGAGCTTGCCGTAGCCACCGATGGCTTGCAGCCAGAGTCGACCCTGAGCGTTGGGGTCATTGAGGTTGCGGGCTTCGAGTGGGACACCGTTGGCGGCGAGCACCGGCGTGTCACGTTGATCGAGGCCGACCAGCAACCCCGAACCGCCACCCATTTGTTGCATCGCCGACAGCATGCTGCTGCCGATCTGGCTGCTGGCACCGAGCGTTGCGCTGGTCAGGTTGGCGTTGCTGGCGCCGGACAGTTGCTCGATCGCGTTGCCAGCCGTGGCGTTGGTGGTGTTGAGCAAGGCGTTGTAGAGCGCGTTGTTTTTGCCCATCGACGCCAGACTGTTGGCAGCGCTGCTGCCGTTGCTGGTCACCGCGAATTCGTTGAAGGCGACATCGTTGCGGGTGTAGGTCAGGTCGACTTGGGTCGGCGTGTAAGCGAGCGTCGGTGTGAGGAATGCGTAGTCGCTGGTGACCTTGCCGAAGTTGCCGTTGATGCTTGCGGCTTGCAGCACGGTGTATCGGCTCTGCCACGGATACGTGCCGCTGCCGGGGTTCACTGCCAGGGTGGCGCCGTTCAGATTGGCCACGCCACCGACCTTGATCGGCGCGCTGCTGCCATCGGCGTTGACGCCGTAGGCCAGGGTTGAGCCGCTGCCCATGGTCAGGTCATGGGTGATGCTCGCGATGCCGAGCTGAGTATTGGTGCGCAAGGTCCCGTTTACCCGCAAATTACTCACCGAACCGCCGCCGGCATACACGCCACCTGCGTCGACGGTCACGGTCCCGGCGATCTCACCCTGGTTGATCAGCGTGGCGCCGTCGCGTATCGCGCCGCCGTCGCTGAAATCACCGTTGCCGGTCAGGGTCCAGACACCTTGCTTGACCTCCAGCCATTCGAAGTTGCGACTGGTGCCGAAACTGCCTCCCCGCGCGTCGTCCATCAGCACGCGGTCGTAACCGCTGCCGCCATCGACCACGCCGACAAAGCGGCTGCCATTGCGCAAGGAAAGGCTGTCGCTACCGCTGCCCAGGTCCAGCGCGAGGCCGTTGCTGCCGCTGATCGTGCCGCCGTTGATCACGTTGTCATCGAACTCACCGACAAATTTCACGCCGAACCCATTGAGGCCCTGAATCGTGCCGAAGTTTTCCAGTGTGGTCGCCGCCACGCCTGAACCACCGCTGCCATCGTCCACCAGAATTGCGCTGTTGGCGCCGCTGATCAGCGCGCCGTTGGCGTTCAATACGTAACCGCCGCCCAAGGCGATGCCTTCACTGCCGTTGGCGAAACCACCCTTGTCCACACCGCCCGCGCCGACACCTTGAATGGTGCCGTAGTTTTCGATGTGCGCGAGTTTGTCGATGTCCACGCCATCGCCGTCACCGTTGGGTTGCAGGCCCGAATAAGCACCGGTGATGGTGCCGTGGTTGATCACTGTGCCGTCGCCGTCGGAGCCATAACCCGAGCCGTTGCGACCGGTGACTGTCCCGTAGTTGACGAGCGTGGCGCCGAGGTCGGTGGTGATGCCGTGACGGCCACCGGAAATGTTGCCGTAGTTGGTCACCGTCACGCCGGTTGCAGTGTCGATGTCGATACCGTCGAATTTCTCGTCAGCATTGTGCGAGTCGCCGGTAGAAATCTCGCCGTAGTTGGTGATCGTCGCGTTGGCGCCGGTCTTCATGCCGTCGCTGGCGTCCCCGCGAATCAATCCGCCCGCGCGGTTGATGATCGTCGTTTTGACGCCTGCGCTGCGCAACGCATCCAGATCCAGCCCTTGCCCGGTGGTGGAGCGGATGATGCCGCTGTTGTCGATCAGCAGGCTGCCGCTGGCGAAGTTGCTGTCGATGCGCAACGCATCGTTGAAGCCAAGGATTTGCCCGCCGGCGCGGTTGTAAATGCTGTAGTTGCGCGCTTGCGTCAGGTCGCCGCTGCTGTCGATCGCCCGGCCGCCAGTGGAAATAATCTTGCCCGCGTTATCGATCACCACGCCGACGCCGCTGGTGCTGTCCTTCAGACTCACCGTCTTGCCCGCGTTGGTGATGCTGCCCGGTGCCGAAATCTTCAACGTGTCGCTGCCGCCCAGGGTTTGCGCCGCCGTGGTGGGCGTATCGATCTGCACGTTTTTGAAGGGGGCGGCGAGGGTGCCGGTGCTGATCAGCAATGCGATGCTGAACGCGAGACGCTGGGGCGAGAAGGGCATGAGTGGACAGCCTTTTTGTTATAAGCGGGCTGTGTTGTATAGCGGATGGTTTTTACAGAATGATGTCGCAGTGAGAGCCATGTGCAATTTGATGCGGATCCTGCGACGTGCAATGCAGTTGAAATGCATTTTAATGCGTAAATTGATTGCGCAGGCAGCCAGCAACTGCACTATATTGCATGTATCGCATCACATTTGGATGTTGTTACGCACCAGGGGGCTGAAATGACCATTTCCATTGATGCGCGGGCTTTGTTGATCGAAAGCATTCAAGAGGCGCTGGCTCAAGGCACTCTTGAGGTTGGCGAAGCGGTTCGTCGATTACGCGTAGAGGTCACCGGCCTGCACCAGACTCAATTTGCAAAAATGTGCAAAATCTCGGTGCGCACGCTGGTACATATCGAACATGGCGAAGGCAATCAGACGCTGAAATCGCTGAATGCCGTGTTCAGGCCGTTTGGCTTGAAGATGGGGGTAGTGCGGATTCGGCGCGACATTAGTTGAAGCTACAGCGCAAAATTTGTGGCGAGAGAGGTTGCTCCCTCGCCACAGGGGAAGAAAAACTGTAGTCGCTTACCCGCGGCACTCCACCAACGTTTTCACCTGCCCCGATCCCGTCTGATTCTCATCGCTCAACCAGCGCTCAAACCCTGCGCCAATCGCCGGCCATTCCGAGTCCAGAATCGAATACCACGCGGTATCGCGGTTCTGTCCCTTCACCACCATGTGCTGGCGGAAAACCCCTTCAAAACTGAAGCCCAAGCGCTCGGCCGCGTATTTGGAGCGAGCGTTGCCGTTGTTGCACTTCCACTCCAGGCGTCGATAGCCCAGGGCAAACGACTCCTTGGCCAGCAGATAAACCGCCTCGGTACTTTTCGGTGAGCGCTGCATTGGCGCGCCGAACGTGACGTGACCGATTTCGATTCGGCCCTGAGCCGGCACGATCGACATCAGGCTGAGAATGCCCTGTACCTCACCGCTGGCACGGTCGATCACGCTGAAGAAATACGGGTCGCTGTTGGCCGCATGGTTGTTCAGCCAATCGTTGAACACGCTACGTTCCGGGAAAGGTCCATAAGGCAAATAGTCCCAGAGTTTTGGATCGGCACCGGGGCCTTGCAAGGCCTTGAACAGACCTTCGGCATGACGCGCCGGGTCGAGTTTTTCCAGGCGAATGAAACGCCCTTCGAGGGTTTGAACGGTGGGCGCCGGGACGCCTTTCCAATCCGCGAGTGATGTCGACATGCTGTTCTCCTTGAACCTTAAAGGGCTTTGCGAAACTGGATGAAACCGGGACGTTCGGCGATGCGCTCGTAGAGCTGGATCGCGGTGGCGTTGGTTTCATGGGTCAGCCAGTGGACTTTGCAGCACCCGTCCGTTTTGGCGGTGGCGTAGACAAATTCGATCAGTTTGCGGCCAACGCCGGTACCGCGGGTTTCCGGCGTTACCAACAGGTCTTGAAGGTAGCAGGAATTTTCGATGCTCCAGTTCGAGCGATGGTAGATGAAGTTCACCATGCCGACCGCTTTGCCCTCGAGCCACGCCAACGCCGAATGCGTCGTTTCTGTCGGGTCGAGCATGCGTTGCCAGGTGCTGTCAGTGACCGCCTCGGGCAACTCGGTGTTGTAGAAACGCAGGTAGGCTTGCCACAGCGGCAGCCACGCGGCGTGATCGTCGGCGCTGACCTGGCGGATTTCAATCTGACTCATGTCTATTTCCTTAACGCATCAAGTGGGCGAGGGCCTGATCGTGCACATCGGGGCTGGCGGCGAGCCCTTCGCGCACACCGGCGATGTCTTCGGCGCTGCGGTTCTGACTGAGTTTGCGTTTACCTTCCAGGCGCTGGATCGGCAGGGCAAACCCGACAATTGCCTTGAGCATGCCGTCGATGTAATCAGCAGGAGCGTCGGCGACCTTCCACGGCTGGGCGCGGCCGGCTTCGTGACGATCAGTCAACGCGCTGACCAGGTTGAGCAGGCGCTCGGCATCGGTGAATACATCGGCGGTGCCGTAGGCGTGTACCGCGACATAGTTCCAGGTCGGCACGACTTTGCCGTGCTCGGCTTTGCTCGGATAAAAACCGGGACTGACGTAGGCATCGGCACCGGCAAAGATCACCAGCGCTTGCGCGCCGTTCTGCAATTCCTTCCACTGCGGATTGGCCCGGGCGAAGTGGCCGTAGAGGGTGCCATTCGGACCTTCGTCAGGTTTGAACAACAGCGGCAGATGACTGGCTTGCAGACCTTGCTCGCCGTGGGTAACCACCATGGCGAGGCGGGTGCCGAGGATCTGCTGGCGCAGTTCATCGAAATCTTTGATGGCAAAGCTGCTGGGGTTGTACATGGAAATATCCCTTGGCGAATGCCTCCATCCTAGGCAGGCTATTGGTCTGTTGTAAGAGCCATTAATGACCAATTTCATAGGTCCATTGTCATGACCGATGTGCTGCTTTCCTTGTCGTTCAATCCTGCCGGTATCGAACTTGATCGCCGTCAGGGCCTGAGTCTTCAGCTCTACCAAGCCTTGCGCCTGCGAGTACTGGATGGACGACTGGCCAGCGGTACGCGATTACCGGCCAGCCGGGACTTGGCGGCGGCGCTGGCGATCTCTCGCAACAGCGTGGTGCGAGCCTACGATCAGCTCTATGCCGAAGGCTTTATCGAAGGGCGTGTGGGTGACGGGACTTACGTCGCTCAGCTGCCCCAAACCGCGATACCCACCAAAAAATTATCCACAAAAGTATCCACAGGGTTGTCAACAGGGTTATCCACAGCCTTATCCACAAATTGGCTGGATTTACCTGTGATTTCATCCAGTAAAGTTATCCACAGCGGCGCATTGGGTCGCGTTGAAAAGAACCATTTGGCCTTGCCGCCGAGTGGCCCACCGCGTGCCTTTAGGGTCGGCGTGCCGGCATTTGATCTGTTTCCTTTCGAGGTCTGGGCCAAGCTGAACGCGGCTTTCTGGCGCAAGCCGGATTTGCAGCAGTTGTGTTATGGCGATCCGGCGGGCGATGAGCGCCTGCGTGGAATGATTGCCGCCTATTTGCGCAGTTCACGCGGCATGCAGTGTTCGGCTGAGCAAATAGTGATCACCAGTGGCGCGCAGCAAGGGATTAGCCTTTGTGCACAGCTGCTGGTGGAACCGGGTGATGGGGTGGCGATTGAGAATCCGGGGTATCGGGCGGCGGGTCATGCGTTCGCCGTGGCGGGTGCGCGATTGCACGGTGTGGCGGTGGACAGCGAGGGCATCGACTGTCGCGAATTGGCTGTGCTCGAGGATTGTCGCCTGGCGTATGTCACGCCGTCGCATCAATACCCGACCGGGGTGGTGATGAGCCTGGCGCGGCGTCTGGAATTACTGGCCTGGGCTGAGCGCACCCAAGGCTGGATTGTCGAGGATGACTACGATGGCGAATACCGTTACAGCGGCGCGCCACTGGCGCCGTTGGCGGCACTCGATCGACAAGGACGGGTTTTGTACGTCGGGACCTTTGGCAAAGTCGCCTTCCCGGCTCTGCGCCTGGGTTACCTGGTGTTGCCGCCGGCGTTGGTGCAGGCGTTCTCTCAACGGCGGGCGGTGGACGTCCGGCACTCCGAAGTGAGTACTCAAGCGGTGATGGCCGAGTTCATGGCCGCCGGACATTTTCAGCGGCATATTCGCCGCATGCGTCGCGCCGCCCTGAGTCGACGCAATACATTGCTGGCCGGTTGGCCGAAGGACATCCCCGGTATCGGCAACCTGCCGAGTGTTGCGGCAGGACTGCATTTGACGGTCGCGGTCGACTCTCAAGCCCGTGAGCGCGAACTGGTGGAAAAAGCCGCCAGCGTCGATGTCGAGATCAACGCATTAAGCAGTTATTGGTTGCCGGACACACAGACACCGGTGGACCAGCGGGCCGGGCTGGTCCTGGGTTTTGCGGCGGTACCCGAGGCGGCGATCAGTGCTGCACTCGGGCGTCTGGAAAAAGTCTGGCGCTGATCTACCTACAAGAAGAACAGTGCATCGGCCAGGCGATGGTTGATTTCCGCACGATAAATGGCAATGGATTGAAGTGCGTTCAAGCGGGTGTGCTTTTCATAGGCCCCGCCTGACCCGCGTTGTTCGACGGTCTTCAAGTGCGCTGCGGTGAAGGCTGTTCTCGGGCTGTCGGATGCCGGGTAATGAAAGTGCGCATACCAAAGGACTTTGCGGGTTTCGTGATCGCGAATCTCATACTCATCCAGATAGTCTTTGCGCGGTCCCTTCAAGCGTCGATGCTCCGGCAGTGGTTTGCCGATCCTGTGGATGGTTACCTCGCCCTTGCTGTGCAGCCATTCAACACGCCCAGCAGTGGGCAGCTGTCGCTTGGTCATGCTGATACGGATATCGGTGCCTTTTTTGTAAAGCGCAGCCGCTTCATCGTCTAGTGTTTTTTTGACGGTGACAGCCGACCCCGGGCCGCTTTCGGTGGCATTGTTATCGGTCAGGCCTTCCTCGATAGCGCCCGACGCTGTTTCCATTCGGCGGGCGTGCTGATGAAACATCTCCTCGATTTCCAGCGGAATACGGCGATCACCTTTTGAGTGGGCCTCGGTACGTCGCACGAAAGATTCCTGCTGTTCCAGTAATGCTTCACCGTTTTGCACGCTGACCGCCAGCGTTGGAGGAATGATGACGGGTACGGCCGTTTTGACAGGCACATGTTCGAACCAGACGCCGGGTGTTTTCTCATGGAACGTAGCGATCACCTTCCCGGTGAGGGGGGAGGTCACGTCGACCAGATCGGAGTCGGTAGAGTTCGCGCGCGTTCGCGGCTTGCCGACGACGGAGCCTTTGAACCGCGTTTTGATGAGGCGATGCGGGGCCATTACCGGTCGCGACGGTCCCGGAACCGGTTCGAGGGTCTTGCGTTCATGCAGCAACCCCGACAGGTGTTTCACGGCGCGCTCATTGAACGCTTCGATACGTTGACGCATCAAGTCCAGTGACGGTTGCAGCAACTGTCCAGGGTACTCATCGGGCAAGTCGAGAATACGTTGGTCGATGGTTGTGAACTGCTCCACCAGATCGCTGAATCCTTCAATCCGTTCGGGTAGCGCCAGGGGATTGTCCTTGGCGAGGTCCAGTGACGACTGGATGGTGAGGCCCGCGTCTTCGACAAGGGTTACCAGCGCCTTATGGGCAGGCTCGGTGGCGACCGTGCCGGTGTCATTAAGGCAGAGCTCCTGAGCGAGGCTGATCTGAAACAGCTTCAGGTCGTGCAGGTCAAAGATTGGCAGTCCTTTCGTGTATTCCCTGGCGGTTTCGGCACCTTCTCTGCCCAGTCGGTTCAACTCCTCGATCCGGGCCTGGGCAAACTCGATTTTGTCGATAAAGCCCTGGGTTATATCGCTGGTCTGTTGATGAACCTGCCGTCGTGTCTGGGTGGATTCGTTCGGCTCTCCGTCAAACAGAGCCAGCGAGCGACGCATGCAAGTGCCAAATACAGCGTTTTGCCGGTTGAACCACATCTCCGTCAGCAACAGCTGTTGATCCAGACAACTGACCAGGACGGCGCGGTAATTGATGATGGACTCAAGCACGTTGAATGCCTTGAGCTGATCAATGTAGACGTCGTAAACGGCCAGCTGTTTATCCAGCGTTTCGATCAGTCTGCGACCATTGGGATCATCAACGCCTGATGCGGACGAGGCAGCTGCTTTCTCGGCGGATTCGAGTGCGGTCTTCAGCGCCATTTTGTTCGTATCGAAGGTCTCCAGTTGCTTACGCAGCGTCTCTTTACGCTGTGCATTTTCCCGCACCAATTCTTTTCGGCTACGGCCACCGCCGCGCAACCTCAGGCGTGTGTCGACGACCCATTGTCCGTTTGCGGAATGAGTCAGCAGGGGGCCAGTGCCTGGTGGGGACTGACGGCTATCGATGATTTGCACGAACTCGTTGTCGTTGATCATGACTTCGAACCAGCGCTGGCCAACCTGGGCGTACCATTTATTGTTGAGCGGGCTCAAAAAACGATGGGGGCCGACTTCGTTTGAGGGGCTTGCCAGGCCTGCAGGTTTTGCAATAGCCAACCCGTCCAGCAGAGTCCCCAGGCTTGTTCGCGCGAGGGCACCGTGGGCATACAAATGGGTCTTGTGATTCGCTGGCAGCCGTTGACCGGTGATATCGCGAAGCTGGGTCACGGCGATTGTCGGCCTCGGCGTGGGCTGTTGCTCCAGCGTCAACACCGTCTTTTCAACCACGCGGCTGGCGGTGTGGCGCGTCGCTGCGTAATGGGCCAGGACCATGCCGAGTGACAGGAACAGGTCGGTCAATGCCGTCCATGCATCGTCACTGTCGCCTTTCTCGCTGGCTTGATTCGCATCTTCCAGGTCGCTCATGATTTGCCAGACCCAGGCCGCGCTGGCTGCCGTTTTACCCAGGAATGGCAGTGCAATGTTGAACAGCGCCCATGCCCCATGCTTGAGGGTCTGCCAACGACTTTGGGCATTGGAGACCGACTGCCGGTCCGCCAGGGTGATCATTGCGTTGGCATTGGCGGTGAACAGTGTCGCCAGTGCAGGTTCCTCCAGAGGTGTGGCCGCTAGCCTGACGGTGCCCATCATGCCGAGGGCCGACGTTGGATCGACCAGCCATTGCGACAGTGTCCAGACCGACGGCAGTTGGCCGGGAAATACGTACTGTGAGTAGTTGAAGCGCACATCGTCCGGCAACCAGGCCAACACCGATTGGCGAAGCGTCTGGTTATGTTTTATCGCATACAGCAGGTTGGTTTCGCCGGGATATTGCAACAGCGGCGGATCAAGCAGCGGACGAAAAAGCAGGCACGGACCCCTGTCGGCGAGACGTGGCCCGATGACAAACATGTTTGCAACCTCGTCGGCCTTGTTGCTTATGCGGCCCCCGGGAATGAACGCGAGCGGACGAATGATGATTTCCTGGCCGTCCACAAAACGCTCGGCAGGCTTTTCCTGCATCGCCGCAACCACGTACCGGCACCCCTGATCATCGATACCGGCCTCGCCACGAATTTTGTGCTGCAGCGTCTGAAGTGGCAGCTGGATGCGCAGGTGGCTGGCGAACAGGTGTTGCCGACGTTGTGTTTCCTTCGTGTCACCGAGCAGTTTCTGCTTGATCAGCGCGGGATAGGCTTCACCGATGTTGACCTCGGTGACCAGCTTTTCCAGGTAGGCCGGTGTCATCCAGGTCTCAACGGCGTTGCCGTCGGTGCGGTGAACGGTCTTGTTACCCAACGGCAGGGCTATCAGATTCTGCAGGGCCAGGTCGATCAGCGACAGTGTGACGGTTTCGGTTTTACCCGGTACGGCAATGGCGCCCAGGATCACCGGGCTGGTGATACTGAGTTCAAGCGTTTCGAGCCTGGCGTCCGTCGCCTCCGGGTGATCTTTCAGCACTTGGTCTTTCAGTGCTTGCAGCGTAAACGCCGGGAGCGGTGGAATGTCATCCAGAAAGGATTTGCCCGCCTGTTGCTCCCGAAGCTGCGCCAGGTCCATCAAGTGTCGGCTGTAGCTGGTCAGGTCCGCCGGTTGAGCATTGAGCAGCCAGTCGGGCAGCAAGTGTTCGATCTGGCTGAAGCGCCCTTCGTCAGAGTCCTTTCGGTTTCTGATAGCGTCGATGGCTCGGCGGGCAAGACCACCTTTCGTAACGGTGTCTTGAAGCTGGCCGATCGCTGCGACTTCGAGCGCAATTAGCGCAGTGGCTTGATGGTCGAAAAAATTGCCGGTGGGCTCATATAAACGCCACCGCAAAGTATGCGGCGCCGATGTGGTTGCAACGCGTGCAGGCAGTGTTTCACCGAATGATTCCAGCGAGTCGTACCGTTTGAAGCCCTCCGTGATCGAGTGGCTGATCACCAGCGTGCGTTTGCCCAGCGTGCCCACCAGTACGGCCACGTCCAGCACCCACAGATGCTTGTCCGGTTCATCGATGTCGATCAGGCAGGCCCTTGATGTGTAGGGATCGTTACGGTGTCGGGTGGTTTTATCCGGGTGGTTGAACAAGGCCAGTGCCATGGCCTTTTGATCCTCATCCCAGCCTGAAGCCTGCTCGATGTTCCAGAGGTTGTGCAGTGAGTCCGAGAGTTGATGCCAGCGCGGTGTTTCGCCCTCTGTCTGCTGGTTCCAGTAATCCAGTTGCTGCTCTTGATAGGACACGAACAGCAGCGGGATCAGTTGATTGATCAACCGACCTATGTCGTCGATCTTGACGGGCAACTGGATCGCAGGCTTCACCCCCGGTTGCAAGGTCAGGAAGTGTTCCCCGTCAATGTAGGTCGCGGTCTGCGCCGACAGCGTGAGCCGCACCAACACATCGGTCAACGATTCGAACCGGCGTGGGCCGGGCATGACCTCGCTCTCGGTGACGGTCCAGGTCGGCGTCACGACCATGGCCTTGACCGGATCGATACCCAGGTTCGGGTAGGCGCTGTCGAGTGCCGTGCGCAGCGCGTTCGACGCCACCTCCCAGAGCGAGGGGCCAGTGACCAGTTGGGTCAATACATCTTCGGAGCGGGTGGACGAGGTGTCGGGCATGGCCATTTCCTTTGTGCCGATAAGAACGCTGGCCACGGGGCCGCGCTGGATCAGGGCAAGGTAGAGGGCTGTCGAAGGCCGAAGGTGGTAGATAGTTATCGCAGGCAAAAAAAGACCCGCTCATTGGCGGGTCTCCTCTTCCAACACGGTTCAGGTGCCTGACTTGATCTTGGTCCAGGCCCGGGTGCGCGCACGTTCGGCATCGCGCGGCAGTGGTTGCAGGGTGTACAGCGTGCTCATCGCCGTTTCGGTCGGGTACAGGTTCGGGTTGTTGCGGATCGCCGGGTCGACCAATTCGGTGGCGTCCTTGTTCGGGTTCGGGTAGCCGACAAAGTCGCTGACCGGCGCGATGACTTGAGGTTGCAGCAAGTAGTTGATGAAGGTGTAGGCGTCTTCCGGGTTCTTCGCACCTTTGGGAATCGCGAGCATGTCGAACCAGATCGGCGCGCCTTCTTTTGGCAGGCGCATGTCGACGATCACGCCGTTCTTGGCTTCCTTGGCGCGGTTGGCCGCCTGGGAGAAGCTGCCGGAATAACCGACCGCGACGCAGATGTCACCGTTGGCGATATCGGCCATGTACTTCGAGGAGTGGAAGTAGGTGATGTACGGGCGGATCTTCATCAGCAGCGCTTCAGCCTTGTCGTAGTCCGCAGGCTTCTTGCTGTTCGGGTCGAGGCCAAGGTGTTGCAGGGCCAGCGGCAGGATCTCCGACGGCGAGTCGAGCAGGGCGACGCCGCACTGCTTGAGCTTGCTGATGTTCTCTTCCTTGAAGATCAGGTCCCAGCTGTCCACCGGCGCATCGGCACCCAGTACCGCTTTGACCTTGTCCGGGTTGAAGCCGATCAGGATGGTGCCGTACATGTAGGGCACGGCGAATTTGTTGCCCGGGTCGTTGGCCTCGATCAGCTTCATCAGCTTCGGATCGAGGTGATTCCAGTTCGGCAGCTTGCTGCGGTCCAGCGGCTGGAACACACCGGCTTCGATTTGCTTGGCGAGGAACACGTTGGACGGCACCACCACGTCATAACCGGAGTTTCCGGTCAGCAACTTGGCCTCCAGCGCTTCGTTGGTGTCGAAAATGTCGTAGACCAGTTTGGTCTGGGTGTTCTGGGCCTTGAAGTCTTCCAGCGCCTTGGGCGTGATGTAGTCGAACCAGTTGTAGACGCGCAACGTTCGCTCTTCAGCATGAACCGCACCACTGAGCACCGTGGCGCACAGGGTGGGGATGATAAAACGCTTGAGTCTGTTCATTGTTCTAATTCCTCATTGGGCGCTTTCAAAACCTTCGAGAACGTTCACGGCATTGATGCCGATTTCTTCTACCGCGTAACCGCCTTCCATCACGAACAGCGTCGGCTTGCCGAGACGCGCGATGCGCTCGCCCATGGCCAGGTAATCGGGGCTGTCGAGCTTGAATTGGGAGATGGGATCGTCCTTGAACGTATCGACGCCCAGGGAAACGACGACAATGTCGGCGCCGTAGTTTTCGATCTCTTTGCAGGCCTGATCCAGCGCTGCACTCCATGTGTCCCAACCGCTGCCGGCGGGCAGAGGGTAGTTGAAGTTGAAGCCTTCACCCGCGCCTTCGCCGAGCTCGTCTTCATAGCCGAGGAAGAACGGGAACTCGGCTTCTGGGTGGCCGTGGATCGAGGTGAACAGCACGTCGCTGCGTTCGTAGAAAATCGATTGGGTGCCGTTGCCGTGGTGGTAGTCGACGTCGAGGATCGCGACCTTTTTGTGGCCCTGATCGAGGAATGCCTGGGCGGCGATGGCGGCATTGTTGAGGTAGCAATAACCGCCCATCAAATCGCTGGCGGCGTGGTGTCCCGGTGGACGGCACAGGGCGAAGGCACTGCGCGCACCGCGCTGGATTTGTGCTTGGGCGGTCAGCGCCACTTGCGCCGCGCTGTACGCTGCTTGCCAGGTGCCGGCGGTGATCGGTGCGCCGCCGTCGAAGCTGTAATAGCCGAGTTGGCCGTGCAGGCTGGCGGGCTTGATGGCGCGCAAGGTTCGGGCCGGCCAGGTGTAGGGCAGCAAGTCGCCGTCGGTATTGAATTCGGTCCAGCGTGCCCAGGCACCTTTGAAGAAGTCGAGGTAGTCACGGCTGTGGATGCGCGCGATCGGGTCGAGGCCGAAATCCTGCGGTGCTTCGACCGGGCCGAGGTTCTGGTTCTTTACGCGTTGCAACACATGGTCAGCACGCGACGGCATTTCGAAGCAGGGCTTGAGTTGCCCGTCTATCAATTCGCAACGGCCATGGTGCAGGTGGTGATCGTCCGAGTAGATCGTCAGCATTTTCTTGTTCTCCGCAGGCTGATTCGGTTGAACACAGTCTTGCGGCAGGCGGCGTTTGGGAGAACGGCAGGAAAGGCCAAAAGGGGATTGATATGGCCAAAAGGTTTGACCGAAATTCGCCCCTTGATGGTGCGGCTGTGCCCATTGTTGGATATCTAATGCGGACAGTGTGGGAGCGAGCCTGCTCGCGAAAGCGGCGTGTCAGACGATTCCAGTGTTGGCTGTGCCGCCGTCTTCGCGAGCAGGCTCGCTCCCACAGGGGGTTACCGGTGGGGCCTGAACTGACTCGGCGCCACACCACTCCAGCGCACAAATGCATGACGAAAACTCGCGGTCTCGCTGAAGCCCAGCGCCTCGGCGATCCGGTAGATCGGCGTCTGGTCTTCACAGAGCATTTGCTTGGCCTGCTCGAAACGCAGTTCATCGAGCAATTCCTGATAGCTGCACCCCGAATCCTTGAGGTGCCGACGCAAGGTCCGCGCCGAACAATTCATCTGCTCCGCCAGTCCCTCAAGCCCCGGCGCTGCATTCAACTGCGCGCTGAGCAACTGCCGAATTCGCCCCAGCCACGCCTGGCGCCCGGTGAACTCGGTGTTCTGTTTGCGGCAGCGTTCGGCCATGGCTTGATGGGTGATGACATCGGCGAGCGGCAATGGCTGGTCGAGCCAGTTGCGATCGAACGCAAACGCGTTGTCCCGCGCTTCGAAATTCAGCTCGCAAGCGAAGTGCTCTGCGTACGTGGCCTGATAGTCCGGTGCGGTGTGTTCGAAGCGTGCGGCCAGCAGCGGTAGCGGGTGACCGAGCAGGTCGTCGCAGATCACTTTCAACGACACCAGGCAGAATTCGGCATTGAACACCGCCATTGCCGGGCTCTCCCGGTAATCCGCCGCGACGAACCAGACACGCTCGCCGTCGTCTTCCAGGCTCAGTTCGAAAAGTGTTCCCAACAGCGCCGGATAGCGCATCGCCAAGCGCAAAGCGTCACCGAAGGTGGCACTGGTGAGCAACGCGTACCCGAGCATGCCGTAGCACGAAACGTGCATTCGCCGGCCCAGTTCCAGGCCGATGTCACGCTTGAGCGCGACCGCGTTGGCGCAGACCTGCATCTCCTGATTGGTGGTGATGCGCGTGTCCGCCCGGTTCAGGTCCGCCGCGCTGATGCCGCTTCCGGCGAGCAAGTCCTCGCTGGACAGGCCTTGGTCCTTGAAGGTGTTGAGCACCAGGGAGACGGCGTTGAGGGTGGTGAGGTGGGAGTGGAGCATGGGTGGCTTCCAGCCGTGGAATGGCTGGAACGCAGCAAGTTATATGCCTGATGGAGATCCCTGTGGGAGCGAGCCTGCTCGCGAAGGTGGCGGCACATCCAACAATGATGTGACTGATATATCGCATTCGCGAGCAGGCTCGCTCCCACAGGGTTTTGTGTCGTGCCTTAAGATCAGACGAGTTCGCCGCAGAGGTCGAGTTCTACCAGGCGACGCACTTCTGCGTTATCCAGTCCTGCACCCAACAAAGCATGCAACTTGCCGAACGCCGCCTCACGGGTCATGCCGCCACCCGACAGTACGCCAACGCCACGCAAACGGCTGCCGGCCTCGTACACGTCCAGTTCAACACCCCCTTCATGGCACTGCGTCACGGCGACCACCACAACACCTTTGTCCCGCGCCCGTTCCAGGCTGGCGAGAAACTCGGGGTTATCACTCGGCCCGGTGCCACTGCCGTAGCACTCCAGCACCAGACCTTGAATGCCGCTGGCGAGCAGGCCATCCAGAATCTCGGCACCGATACCAGGGAACAGCGGCAGTACGGCGACTTTCGCCAATTGCTTGGGCTGGTTGTAGGTCAGCGATGCCGGCAAGGAAGAAGCCTTCACACCGCCACCCTGGCGCTCAAGCCGCTTGAACGGATGACGACCGAAACTGCGCACTTTCGCGCAACGGGTCGGGTCCAGCAGTTCGCCGTGGAAGTACAGATGAACCCCCGGTGCCAGGCCATGGCCGAGGGCGACCAGCGCACCGCTGAGGTTTTCCCAGGCATCGCTGTCGGTCACGCCGGCCGGCAGCATCGAGCCGGTGAAACACACGCGGGCATGCAGGCCGAGCAATTGAAAACTCATGGCCGCCGCGCTGTAGGCGAGGGTGTCGGTGCCGTGCAGGATCAGCACGCTGTCGCAGCCCTGCACATCAACTGCGTCGACCACGGCTTCGCGCAGTTGCTGCCAGTACGTGGGGGTCATGTTGGCGCTGTCGATCAGCGGCGACATCTCGCGAAAGCGCCACTGCGGCACCACCAGTTCAGGCTGGCTGTGCAGGTATTCACGCATCCGCGCTTCGAAACCGGACGCCGGGGCCAGGCCGTGGGCGCTGGCTTGCATGCCGATGGTGCCACCGGTGTAGAGCACCATGACGTGCTGGGCGGCAGGGTAGGTCGAGGAATTCATGGAGGTTCTCCGAGAACAATGAGTTCCTGTGGGAGCAAGCAAGCTTGCTCCCACATGGGATACCGCACTTTAACCGATCAGCGTTGCGCTGCGGGTACGCCTTGTGGCTCGGCTTCTGCCTTGGCGACCGCCGCTGGCGGGTTGGCCGGCCAGGCTTGCAGGTCCAGGTCCAGATCCGGGAATTTGCTCGAATCGAACACCGGGGTCTTGATCCCGGCAGCACGCTGGTCATCGTAGTCACGCAGGATGCGCATGCCGACCTTGAACAGCAGGAACAGCGCGATCAGGTTCACGAACGCGAGCATGGTCATGGTGATGTCGGCAAAGGCGAACACGGTGCTCAGATTTTCGATGGCACCCCAGAAGATCAACACCAACACCAGTGCGCGGTAGCCGATCAGCGCCTTGCGGTTTTCACCGATCAGGAAGCGCAGGTTGCTCTCGCCCAGGTAATAGTTGTAGAGAATCGAGGTGAACACGAACAACGACAGGGCCACGGAAATGAACATCCGGCCCCAGTCACCAACGACCGCCGCCAGCGAGTTCTGGGTCAGGGCAATACCGTCGCCTTCGAAGCCCGGGGTGTAGAAGCCCGAGAGCAGGATCAGCAGCGCGGTGCAGGTGCAGATCACGAAGGTGTCGAGGAACACGCTGAATGCTTGAACCACGCCTTGTGCCACCGGGTGTTCGACCGACGCGACTGCTGCCACGTTGGGCGCACTGCCCAGGCCCGCTTCGTTGGCAAACACGCCACGCTTCACGCCCATCACAATCGCGCTGCCGATCAGGCCGCCGAACGCCTGGTCGAGACCGAACGCGCTTTTAACGATGGTCATCAACATCGCCGGGACGTGATCGAATTGCAGCACGATCACGTAGATGGTCACGCCGATGTACACCAGGGTTTTCACCGGCACCAACAGGTCGGCGACCTTGGCGATGCGCTTGATCCCGCCGATGAACACCAGGCCCAGCAATACTGCCAGCGCGATGCCGGTGTAGGTGGTGTCGAGGCCGAAGGCGTTGTTCAGCGAGTGAGTCACGGCGTGGGATTGCAGGCCGTTGAAGGCAAACCCGAAGGTCACCAGCAACAGGAACGCCATGATCATGCCCAGCCAGCGTTTCTGCAGGCCGTGCTGAATGTAGTAGGACGGGCCGCCACGGTAGGTGCCGTCGGAATCGCAGCGCTTGTAGAGCTGGCCGAGGGAACATTCGAAGAAGCTGCTGGACATGCCGACCAGCGCGGTCACCCACATCCAGAACACCGCACCTGGCCCGCCGAGGGTCACGGCAATACCGACACCGGCGATGTTGCCTGCACCGACGCGGCCGGCGAGGCTGAGCATCAGGGCCTGGAACGAACTGAGTTGACCGGCGCTGCTTTTGAGGCTGTCGCCGAAGACCGAGAACATGTGGAAGAAGTGGCGCAATTGAACGAAACGCGAGCGGATCGTGAAGTAGCTACCGAGCCCGACAATGAGCACGATCAGTACTTTCCCTGAGAGGAAGTCGTTAATGACTTCGAGCATGGATTATTCCTCGCTGTTTTTTGTTTAGGCAAATGTTGGGCAGGCAGCAACATCGCGTTACACCGCTGTGCGCGTGGCACGACAGGTGAGGCGCGTGTTCGTCCCGGTCCCATTTCGCAGGTTTGTTATTAGTTCGGGTTTCGCATGGGTTTGGGCCTCGTTACCGACGACCGCTCATGCGAAGAGGGGCGGCACTATACCTAGGAGAGTGCCGTCCGTCTGCACAGTTGTGGTGCAAGCGATAACGCGAAGCCTTTGAAACACCTGACATTTTTGCGCCAGGTTATGTGGGAACTGCTTTTCTGTGGGAGCGAACTCGCTCCCACATTTCTCAGTCTCCAGACATTCATTTGCTGCCAAAAAGTTAAAAAAAAGGGCTTGGGGATAAATCCCCAAGCCCTCAAAAGGTGAGAGGTGTCTAGTCCCTCGACCTGGTGAGCGGTGCTACAAGTAACGCGTCGGTTCAGGCTTTAAGCGGAACCAGACGTGGAGCAATCATGTTTTCCGGGCGCAGGATGTCGGCGAGCATGGCGTCGTCGAGCAAGCCTTCTTCGCGCACCAGTTCCAGCACGCCGCGGCCGCTTTCGAGGGCGATACGGGCGATGCGGGTGGCGTTTTCATAGCCGATGTACGGGTTCAGTGCGGTGACCAGGCCGATCGAGTGCTCGACCAGTTCGCGGCAGCGCTCTTCGTTGGCGGTGATGCCGGTGATGCAGTGCTCGCGCAACATGTCCATGGCGCGTTGCAGCAGACGGATCGAGTCGAAGATCTTGAACGCGATCAGCGGCTCCATCACGTTCAGTTGCAGCTGGCCGCCTTCGGCCGCGATGGTCAGGGCCAGGTCGTTACCGATGATCTGGAATGCCACCTGGTTAACGGCTTCCGGAATAACCGGGTTGACCTTGCCTGGCATGATCGAGCTGCCTGGCTGACGCGCTGGCAGGTTGATTTCGTTGATGCCGGTGCGTGGGCCGCTGGACAGCAGGCGCAAGTCGTTGCAGATCTTCGACAGTTTGACCGCGGTACGCTTGAGCATGCCGGAGAACAGTACGAAGGCGCCCATGTCGGACGTGGCTTCGATCAGGTCGGCGGCCGGCACCAGCGGTTGACCGCTGATCAGTGCCAGGCGCTGAACGGCCAGGTGCTGGTAACGCGGGTCGGCATTGATGCCGGTACCGATCGCAGTACCGCCCAGGTTCACTTCGGTCAGCAGTTCAGGAGCCAGTGTTTTCAGACGCGCCAGGTCTTCGCCCAGGGTCGTGGCGAATGCACGGAATTCCTGGCCCAGGGTCATCGGCACGGCGTCTTGCAGCTGGGTACGACCCATCTTCAGGACGTGGCTGAATTCTTCACCTTTGGCGGCGAACGACTGGATCAGGCTGTCGAGGCTGGCCAGCAGTGCGTCGTGACCCAGCAGCAGACCCAGGCGGATCGCGGTCGGGTAGGCGTCGTTGGTGGACTGCGCCATGTTCACGTCGTTGTTCGGGTGCAGGTATTGGTATTCGCCTTTCTGGTGACCCATGGCCTCCAGAGCAATGTTGGCGATGACTTCGTTGGCATTCATGTTGGTTGAAGTGCCAGCGCCGCCTTGAATCATGTCCACCACGAACTCTTCGTGGAAATCGCCGCGGATCAAACGTGCGCAGGCTTCGCTGATGGCAGCGTGCTTGGCTTCGCTCAGGTGACCCAGTTCGCGGTTGGCGTCAGCGGCGGCCTGTTTGACCATCGCCAGACCGACAACCAGCTTCGGGTAATGCGAAATCGGAACGCCGGAGAGGCGGAAGTTATTCACCGCTCGCAGGGTCTGGATGCCGTAATACGCTTGAGCAGGTACTTCGAGTACGCCAAGCAGGTCTTTTTCTGTGCGGAAAGATGCAGCGGAGGACATGATAGAAATCATCTCGATATGGACCCGGTCTGTGCCGGAACACCGCAAATGCTAGGCTTGTGGAGAATTTTCGGCCAATGCTGTTAAACACTGGCCTATGCACATTCGGCATAATGCCCATGTGACGCCGCGTGTGCGGCAAGCGTGTGACCTAAATTGGTGCGTGTCCGGGAGGGCGTGATGAATCTGGAAAGTAAATGGCTTGAGGACTTCAGCGCCCTGGCCGCCACCCGCAGCTTCTCCCAGGCTGCGGAACGCCGCTTCGTGACACAACCGGCGTTCAGCCGGCGGATCCGCAGCCTTGAAGCCGCGCTGGGGCTGCAACTGGTCAATCGCTCGCGCACGCCCATCGAGCTGACGGCGGCGGGGCAGTTGTTTCTGGTGACGGCGCGGACCGTGGTCGAGCAGTTGGGCGAAGTACTGCGCCATCTTCATCACCTCGAAGGCGGGCAGGGCGAAGTGATGCAAGTCGCCGCCGCTCACTCTTTGGCGCTGGGTTTCTTTCCGCGTTGGATCGCGCAACTGCGTAACGAAGGTTTGAACATCGCGACGCGCCTGGTCGCAACCAACGTCGGTGACGCGGTGCACGCGTTGCGCGAAGGCGGCTGCGATTTGATGTTGGCGTTCTATGACCCGGATGCGGCGTTGCAGATGGACCCGGAAATCTTCCCTTCGCTGCACCTCGGCCATACCGAAATGCTCCCGGTGTGCGCGGCGGATGCGGACGGCAAACCGTTGTTCGATCTGGAAGGCGAGGGCAGTGTGCCGCTGTTGGCCTACAGCGCCGGCGCGTTTCTCGGTCGCTCGGTCAACATGCTGTTGCGCCAGCGGGCGCTGCGTTTCACAACTATTTATGAAACCGCCATGGCCGACAGCCTGAAAAGCATGGCGCTGGAAGGCTTGGGCATTGCCTGGGTGCCGCAACTCAGCGTGCGCGCCGAACTGGCTCGCGGCGAACTGGTGGTGTGTGGCGGCCCGCAATGGCATGTGCCGCTGGAGATTCGGCTGTACCGCTGCGCGCTGGTGCGCAAGGCCAACGTGCGGTTGCTGTGGCGCAAACTTGAAGGCGGCGCCGCGCAAGGCACTTGAACACACCGACCATCCCTGTGGGAGCGAGCCTGCTCGCGAAAGCGCACTCATGTTCAACATCTAAGTTGACTGTCACACCGCCTTCGCGAGCAGGCTCGCTCCCACAAGGGATTTGTGGTGTAGTTGGCTGACTCGCAAGTCAATAAAACCGGCCCTTTGCGCCGTATGACAGATGGTCGTTTCGGGGGCTGTTTATCTGTGTCATTACGGTATACTGCGCGGCCTTCGGCCGGTTCGCCCGGCCATAATTCGTACAATCAAGCCACGCATCCTGCGTGGCTTGTTGTTTTTTGACGCGCCTGCGGGCGCCCAGAGAGAAGAGGCACGACGATGAGTGCACTGGTTGGCGTGATCATGGGCTCCAAGTCCGATTGGTCCACCCTTAGCCACACCGCCGATATGCTGGAAAAGCTCGGCATCCCTTACGAGGTGAAAGTGGTCTCTGCCCACCGCACCCCGGACCTGCTGTTCCAGTACGCCGAAGAGGCTGAGGCCCGTGGCATTGAGGTGATTATCGCCGGTGCCGGTGGCGCGGCCCACTTGCCAGGCATGTGTGCGGCCAAGACCCACCTGCCTGTGCTGGGCGTACCGGTGCAGTCGGCGATGCTGTCCGGCGTCGATTCGCTGCTGTCCATCGTGCAGATGCCGGCCGGCATTCCGGTTGCGACCCTGGCCATCGGCAAGGCTGGCGCGATCAACGCCGCGCTGCTGTCGGCGAGCATCCTGGGCGCCAAGCATCCGCAGTTCCACGAAGTGCTGAAAACTTTCCGCGCTGAGCAGACAGACAGCGTCCTGGACAATCCAGACCCACGCATCGCCTGAGGTTGTTGACGATGAAGATCGGTGTAATCGGTGGCGGCCAGTTGGGTCGCATGTTGGCGCTGGCGGGCACCCCGCTGGGTATGAACTTCGCTTTCCTGGACCCTGCGCCGGATGCTTGCGCAGCCGCGTTGGGCGAACACCTGCGGGCCGATTACGGCGATCAGGATCACCTGCGTCAGCTCGCCGATGAAGTCGATCTGGTGACCTTCGAATTCGAAAGCGTGCCGGCCGAAACCGTGGCGTTCCTCTCGCAATTCGTGCCGGTCTACCCGAGCGCCGAAGCCCTGCGCATCGCCCGTGATCGCTGGTTCGAGAAGAGCATGTTCAAGGACCTGGGGATTCCGACCCCGGCGTTCGCCGACATTCAGTCGCAAGCCGATCTGGACGCCGCCGTGGCGTCCATCGGTCTGCCGGCCGTGCTGAAAACCCGCACCCTGGGTTACGACGGCAAGGGCCAGAAAGTCCTGCGCAAACCGGAAGACGTGGTCGGCACCTTCGCCGAGTTGGGCAGCGTCGCTTGCCTGCTGGAAGGCTTCGTGCCGTTCACTGGCGAAGTGTCGCTGATCGCCGTGCGTGCTCGCGATGGCGAAACCCGCTTCTATCCACTGGTTCATAACACCCACGACAGCGGCATCCTCAAGCTGTCCGTGGCCAGCACCGATCATCCGCTGCAAGCCCTGGCGGAAGACTATTCCAGCCGCGTGCTCAAGCAGCTGGATTACGTCGGCGTGATGGCGTTCGAATTCTTTGAAGTCGACGGTGGCCTCAAGGCCAACGAAATCGCCCCGCGCGTACACAACTCCGGGCACTGGACCACTGAAGGCGCCGAGTGCAGCCAGTTCGAAAACCACCTGCGGGCCGTTGCCGGTCTGCCGCTGGGCTCGACGGCCAAAATCGGTGAGAGCGCAATGCTCAACTTCATCGGCGTTGTACCGCCGGTTGAGAAAGTGATCGCGATTGCCGATTGCCATCTGCACCACTACGGCAAGGCGTTCAAGGCCGGTCGCAAGGTCGGTCACGCCAACCTGCGCTGTGCGGACCGCGAGACGCTGGCGGCGCAGATCCTCAAGGTCGAAGCGCTCATCGCCGAATAAGATAGTTTCATGTGGCCGCGGCGGAACCATTCAGGCACCGCCGTTCTCTCATGGCAGGATGCCAAAGTCTGACTAGGCTTTGGGCATATCCAAATCATTCAGAGGGAAATGCCATGGGAATTATCGGAACCATCTTTATCGGCTTGATCGTCGGCCTGCTGGCTCGGTTCCTGAAACCGGGCGATGACAGCATGGGTTGGATCATGACCATCCTGCTCGGTATCGGCGGTTCGCTGGCGGCCACTTACGGCGGCCAGGCTCTGGGCATCTACCATGCGGGCGAAGGCGCTGGTTTCATCGGTGCGCTGGTTGGCGCGGTGGTGTTGTTGGTGATCTACGGTTTGATCAAAAAGAACTGATCCAAAGCGACAAAGCCCCCTCTGCGCCGCACGCAGAGAGGGCTAGAATGCTCGGCGACTTATCGCCCTTCCTTTACCGAGCACCTCAATGCGCCGTCTTCTGTTGACTCTCCTTTTTCTGGGCAGTGGTTTGGCCCATGCCGGCGAACTGCCGGAAACCGACTGGCTGGAATTGATGCCCAAGTCGGACCAGAAAGCCCTCGAGGCCATGCCCGAAATCGATCACAACACTCCCGAAGGCGATGGCACCTTTACTGCGAAAGGTGGCATGAAGCAGAGCAAAGGCTTGCCGGCGGTGATGTATTCGACCAAGACCGTGCCGTCGATGAACGACAAGAACATCCGCATCGGGGGTTACCCGGTGCCACTGGAGTCCGACGCCAAGGGTCGCAGCACGCTGTTCTTCCTCGTGCCGTACCCGGGCGCCTGCATCCACGTGCCGCCACCGCCGCCAAACCAGTTGGTGCTGGTGCGTTATCCGAAGGGGTTGAAGCTGGATGATATCTACACGCCGCTGTGGGTGACCGGCACGTTGAAGATCGAGAAGGTCAACAATGATCTGGCTGATGCGGCGTATGCGCTGGATGCGGCGAAGGTTCGGGTAGTGAAGGAATCGGATCTGTAACGCGCCAGTAAGCCTGACAAAGATCCAATATGTGGGAGCGAGCCTGCTCGCGAAGAGGGAGTGTCAGTCGGGATCAATGTCGACTGACACACCGCATTCGCGAGCAGGCTCGCTCCCACAGTTGTTTTGGGGTGTTGCTTAGAGAGGTTTGCTGGCGATGCTTACGCCGAGGGTATGGCTGGCACCTGGCGCCAGTGTCACCACATCATCCATCACATTCGCCGTCTCGATGCACAACATGCGCTGCCAGCCATCGTCGGCCATGTCGCTGAAGGCCGCTGCGCGCTCGATCCATGGATTCCAGATCACTGCGTTGCGCGAATTTTGGCTGGTCAGCTCGATGCGTCGTTCCCAGGCCGGGTCGACGATGCTTAGTAGTGGCGGGGCGTCGAGGTAGATGCGATCGGTCTCGCCGGTAAAATGCAAATCACCAGACTGAGTGACGGTTTTCCAGTCATCCAGCGTCTCGATGTAGCTCAAGCCATCCAGCCCTTCAACGTGCACGTTGCGTACATCGCTGACCGCGAAATAGCTGTGCAGCGCCTGGCTGAGGGTGACGGTATCCGTGCCCTGGTTATGGCTGGTCAGGCTGATGTGCAGTTGCTCATCCAGACGAATGCTCAGCTTCAAATCCACCTGATGAGGCCACTGCGCAAAGCCACCTTCAGGGTAGGGCAGGACAAACTCCACCTTGAGGCTTTCGCCTTCGGCCTCGATGCCGCCCAGCTCCCAGTCCATCGCCCGGACAAAACCGTGGGCGCTCGGCGCTTCATGGCTGACGCGCATCGCCTGGACGCTCTGCGGGTTGCGTGCAAAGTTGCCGAACCACGGCCAGCACACCGGCACGCCGGCGCGGATGCTCTTGCCGGTCTTGAACACCGCCTCATCGTTGAGCCAGATCAGCGGCGGTTGGCCGGCCAATTGATAACTGAGGATGTGCGCGCCTTGCTGGGCGACCAGCAATTCAGCCTGGCCGTGGCGGATGCGCCAGCAGTTCAGTTCATCCAGTTTCACGGCTTCAACGTTGGGCGTGTTCATGGGACAACTCTCGATCGGGAACAATGACTGCAATGGACCGCAAAACCGCCGTAGCGTTTAACGTGCGCGAGGCGGAACCGAGCGAGTACGGCCGCTGCCGTCGATGGCGACGAACACAAACACCGCTTCTGTCACTTTACGCCACTCGCTGGACAGCGGGTCGTCGCTCCAGACCTCGACCATCATCTTGATCGAGCTGCGGCCGATTTCCAGGGCCTGGGTATAAAAGGAGAGCTGGGCGCCCACCGCCACTGGAACCAGGAACGCCATGCGATCAATCGCAACGGTGGCAACGCGTCCGCCAGCAACCTTGCTGGCCATGGCGGTGCCGGCCAAATCCATCTGCGCCACCAGCCAGCCGCCGAAAATATCGCCGAAGCCGTTGGTTTCGCGAGGAAGCGCGGTGATTTGCAGGGCCAGGTCGCCTTGCGGGATTGGATCTTCTTGTTCGAGCTCTATCATGCCGGGGGTGCCTCTGACCCGTGACTCTTCGTTGGTACTTCAGGTGAATAGCCGCTTTCAAGAAAAACGATTCAGCCCCGAACATACTACGTTCGTCACGTTTTTCGTAAGGCGCCTAAAGGGAAACTCTGCGAAATCGACTGGTAGAGCCAGCAGCGTCTTCGCACAGCAACCCTTTCAAACTGTTGCAAGATCCCGAGTATATCGGTCGGTAGACTCCGAGACGACCGCCGGGTTCTCATTTTGACCGTCAAAAACGCGCCTCTATGTGCTTTTTCGAACAATTTGCTATGGTGCCGGACCTGCCCAAGCCTCCGCCAGCGTTGTTGAGGTTGCAGATTCGACTATAAGAGAAGCCCTTGCCATGACCACAGCGCCCTCGAGCATCGCGCAGCCGACTCAACCCACACGCCCGTTGACCCGCAACGACTACAAGACTTTATCGCTGTCTGCCCTGGGCGGCGCGCTGGAGTTTTACGACTTCATCATCTTTGTGTTCTTCGCCACGGTGGTGGGCAAACTGTTCTTCCCCGCGGACATGCCCGAGTGGCTGCGGCTGATGCAGACCTTCGGCATTTTCGCTGCCGGCTACCTGGCGCGGCCATTGGGCGGCATCGTCATGGCGCACTTCGGCGACCTGCTGGGACGCAAGAAGATGTTCACCCTGAGCATTTTCATGATGGCGGTGCCGACCCTGATCATGGGTTTGCTGCCGACTTATGCGCAGATTGGCATGTGGGCACCAATCCTCCTGCTGCTGATGCGGGTGATTCAAGGCGCGGCGATTGGCGGTGAAGTGCCGGGCGCATGGGTCTTCGTTTCCGAACACGTGCCGCAACGGCATATCGGCTACGCCTGCGGCACCCTGACCAGCGGTCTGACGGCGGGCATTCTGCTGGGCTCCTTGGTCGCTACGGCAATCAACAGTATTTATACCTCGGGAGAAGTGGCCGATTACGCCTGGCGGATCCCGTTCCTGCTGGGTGGCGTGTTCGGCCTGTTCTCCGTGTACCTGCGCCGCTGGCTGCACGAAACCCCGGTGTTCGCCGAACTGCAACTGCGCAAAGCCCTGGCCGAAGAAGTGCCGCTGCGTGCCGTACTGCGTGACCATCGCGGCGCGATCCTGATTTCCATGCTGCTGACCTGGCTGCTGTCCGCCGGCATCATCGTGGTCATCCTGATGACCCCGACCGTGCTGCAGACCGTTTACCACTTCTCACCGACCACGGCGTTGCAGGCCAACAGCGTGGCGATTGTGTTCCTGAGCCTTGGGTGTGTGGCTAGCGGTGCGCTGGCGGATCGTTTTGGTGCCGGGCGGGTGTTCGTGTTTGGCAGCGCGGCGTTGCTGATCAGCTCGTGGACGTTCTATCACAGCCTGTTCAATCACCCGGACTGGCTGTTCCCGATGTATGCCTTGACCGGTTTGCTGGTGGGCACCATCGGCGCGGTGCCGTACGTGATGGTGAAGGCCTTCCCGGCGGTGGTGCGGTTCAGCGGGTTGTCGTTCTCGTACAACCTGGCCTACGCGATTTTCGGTGGCTTGACGCCGATGGTGGTGACGTTGCTGCTGAAGGAAAGCCCGATGGGGCCTGCTTACTATGTGGCGATCATTTGCGGGGTCGGGATTGTGGTGGGTGGGTATCTTTGGAAGAAGGGTCGTTAAGTCGACTTTTTTATCGACTGGACTGGCCTCATCGCGAGCAGGCTCGCTTCCACAGTGGAATGCATTTCCTTGTGGGAGCGAGCTTGCTCGCGATGGGGGCGACTCGAAATATCCTGCAAAAAAGCAGAATGCTGGCCTTTCATCCAATTGTCATATTTCAGCCATAGAGTGTTCACACGGCCTGCTGATACTTGGCCCCGACTTAACACACCCTATCTGCTAGGAGTAAGGCATGAAACTGAAGCGTTTGATGGCGGCAATGACTTTTGTCGCTGCTGGCGTTGCGACTGCCAACGCGTTCGCCGCTGTTGACCCGTCGATCCCGAGCTACACCAAGACCACTGGTGTGTCGGGCAACCTGTCCAGCGTCGGCTCCGATACCCTGGCCAACCTCATGACCCTCTGGGCTGAGAACTACAAAAAAGAATACCCGAACGTAAACATCCAGATTCAGGCCGCTGGCTCCGCCACTGCGCCACCTGCGCTGACTGAAGGCACCTCTAACCTGGGCCCGATGAGCCGCAAAATGAAGGACACCGAACTGGCTGCCTTCGAGCAGAAGTACGGCTACAAGCCAACCGCTATCCCGGTTGCCGTGGACGCCCTGGCTGTCTTCGTTCACAAAGACAACCCGATCCAGCACCTGACCATGGAACAAGTCGACGCGATCTTCTCGTCCACTCGTCTGTGCGGCGCTAAAACCGACGTCAAAACCTGGGGTGACCTGGGTGTGACCGGTGACCTGGCCAACAAGCCGGTTCAACTGTTCGGTCGTAACTCGGTATCCGGCACCTACGGCTACTTCAAAGAAGAAGCCCTGTGCAAAGGCGACTACAAGCCAAACGTCAACGAACAACCGGGTTCGGCTTCGGTCGTACAGTCGATCAGCTCCTCGCTGAACGGCATCGGTTACTCGGGCATCGGCTACAAAACCGCTTCCGTGAAGACTGTGGCTCTGGCCAAGAAAGGCACCACTGAGTTCATCGAAGACAGCGAAGAAAACGCACTGAACGGCAAATACCCGCTGTCGCGTTTCCTCTACGTTTACGTCAACAAAGCCCCGAACAAGCCTCTGGCCCCGCTGGAAGCCGAGTTCGTGAAGCTGGTTCTGTCCAAACAGGGCCAGGAAGTTGTCGTGAAAGACGGCTACATCCCACTGCCAGCCAAAGTCGCAGCCAAAGCACTGGCTGACCTGGGTCTGGCGGAAGGCGGCGCTGAAGTCGCAAAAAAGTAACAAACTGATTCGAGGTTAACCTCGGATCCTGTGGGAGCGTGGCTTGCCCGCGATGGCCGTAACCCGGTGTCCCGGCAAGCCAAGGCTCTTGCTCCCACACCCCCAAATTTCCGGTCCTCTGCCAGTTCCCGCTGGCGGCGGACTTGTTGCGTCACTGCATTGTCATCTTTCTGTCATACAGGATCGCTAGGGTGTGCGCATGAATGATCTGGCCAATTCCACCATGACTACGAATCCCCCCAAGCGAATTGATTTCAATACGCCTGAGCTGCAACGCAAGCGCCGCATTCGCGCGCTCAAAGATCGTCTGACTCGTTGGTACGTCCTTATTGGCGGCCTCGCTGTCCTCGGCGCGATCACACTGATTTTCTTCTTCCTTGCTTACGTCGTCTTGCCCCTGTTCCAGGGTGCCGACCTGACCGCCAAAGACTCCATCACGCCCGCCTGGATGCAAGATGCCGGCAAGCCGTTGATGATCTCCCTCGAAGAACAGAACCAGGTCGCCATGCGGGTTTCCGACAAGGGCCAGGCGCTGTTCTTTGATATCGACAGTGGCGCTGAACTCAAGCGCGTCGATCTGCCGCTTCCGGCCGGTGTCAGCGTGACCTCCATTGGTGAAGACCAGCCGGGCCATCCATTGGTGGCTGTGGGTCTGTCCAACGGCCAGGCACTGGTGTTCCGTCACACCTATAAAGTCAGCTACCCGGACGGCAAGAAAACCATCACGCCAGCGGTTGAATACCCGTACGGCGAGACGCCGATTGCACTGAACGAAGCCGGTGGCGCGCTGGAACACGTCAGCCTCAACGCCAACGATTCGACGCTGATGCTGGTGGGCGCGACCGGTTCGCAACTCAATGTTTTGTCGCTGACCAGCGAAGAAAACATGATGACCGGTGAAGTCACCAACGAGCAGAAGCGTATCGACCTGCCGCAGATGAACGAGCCGGTGAAGAACATCTTCGTCGACCCGCGTCAGCAGTGGCTGTACGTCATTAACGGTCGTGCTCAGGCCGATGTGTTCAGCCTGCGCGACAAGAGCCTCAACGGTCGCTACAAACTGCTTGAAGACGGCGAAGCGCAAATCACTGCCAGTACCCAACTGGTGGGCGGTATCTCGCTGATCCTCGGCGACTCCAAAGGTGGTCTGGCCCAGTGGTTCATGGCGCGCGATCCCGATGGCGAGCTGCGCCTGAAGCAGATTCGTACCTTCCAGATGGGCACCACGCCGATTGTTGAAATCAGTGCTGAAGAACGTCGCAAAGGCTTCGTTGCCCTCGACGCTTCCGGCAAGCTCGGCGTGTTCCACAGTACCGCTCACCGCACCTTGCTGGTGGATCAGGTCGTGGAAGGCCAGGGCCTGTTCGGTCTGTCGCCACGCGCCAACCGCATCATCGTCGAAGCGGGCGGCAAGATTCAGCCGCTGCTGCTGGACAACCCGCACCCGGAAGTGTCGTGGAGCGCGTTGTGGAGCAAGGTCTGGTACGAGAACTACGACGAACCTAAATACGTCTGGCAATCGACCGCTGCCAACACTGACTTCGAACCGAAGATGAGCTTGTCTCCGCTGACCTTCGGTACCTTGAAAGCTGCGTTCTACGCCATGCTGCTGGCGGCACCGCTGGCCGTTGCTGCGGCAATCTACACCGCTTACTTCATGGCCCCGAGCCTGCGCCGCAAGGTCAAGCCGGTGATCGAGCTGATGGAAGCGATGCCGACGGTGATCCTTGGTTTCTTCGCTGGCCTGTTCCTCGCACCCTATGTAGAAGGGCATTTGCCGGGTATCTTCAGCCTGCTGATGCTCCTGCCGATCGGCATCCTGGTGGCCGGTTTCACCTTCAGTCGCCTGCCTGAGTCGATCCGCCTGAAAGTGCCGGACGGCTGGGAAAGCGCGATCCTGATCCCGGTGATCCTGTTTGTGGGCTGGCTCTCGCTGTACATGAGCCCGTACATGGAAACCTGGTTCTTCGGCGGCGACATGCGCATGTGGATCTCCCACGACCTGGGCATTACCTACGACCAGCGCAACGCACTGGTAGTCGGCCTGGCCATGGGCTTCGCGGTCATCCCGAACATCTACTCCATCGCCGAAGACGCCGTGTTCAGTGTGCCGCGTGGCTTGACCCTCGGTTCCCTGGCCCTCGGCGCTACGCCGTGGCAGACCATGACCCGCGTGGTGATCCTCACCGCCAGCCCGGGCATCTTCTCGGCACTGATGATCGGCATGGGCCGTGCGGTCGGTGAAACCATGATCGTGTTGATGGCCACCGGTAACACCCCGGTCATGGAAATGAACCTGTTCGAAGGCCTGCGCACCCTGGCGGCCAACGTTGCGGTGGAAATGCCCGAATCGGAAGTCGGCGGCAGCCACTACCGCGTGCTGTTCCTCTCGGCGCTGGTGCTGCTGCTGTTCACCTTCGTCATGAACACCCTCGCAGAACTGATTCGTCAGCGTCTGCGCAAGAAATACTCGTCGCTTTAAGAAAGGTAGAAGTCTGTGAAACAGAACTCCCTGAATGGATGGTTCAAGAGCGGCGCCCCGGGCGTCTGGATCAGCGGTGGCGCGGTGTCCATCGCGGTCATCATGACCATTGGCCTGCTGGCCGTGATTGCCGTGCGCGGCCTGGGTCACTTCTGGCCGGCGGATTTGATTCACGCCAGCTACGACGTGCCGGGCCAGGCCAATCACCTGGTCATCGGCGAAGTGGTACAGAAGGAAGAAGTGCCACGTGAGCGCCTGAAAAGCGCTGGCCTGCCGGTGCCCGATCAGGGCCCGGAGTTCATGACCCGCGAGCTGATCAAGGTCGGCAACCGTGACTTGAACGGCAACGACTTCACCTGGATCGTCGGCGAGTGGCTGACCAACCAGAAAACCCCGCCTGAGCTGATGACCATCGAGCGTCGCGAGTGGGGCAACTTCTACGGCTACCTGGTCAACGTCAAACAGGACGGCAAAGTCATCGCTGAAGGCGAAGCGGCCTGGCCGGAACTGCAGGCGCGCGTTGATCGCGTGAACAAGCTTGCGGCACAGCTCAAGACCCTGGAAAAAGTCGACATCGGTGCGATCAACTCGGGTCTGGAACGCATTCGCCTGCACGGTCGCAAACTGGAACTGGCCGGCAAGCTCGACGCCGCCGCGCAAGCGGACATGGATGCCGAGCGCGCCGAACTGAATGCTCGTTATCAAGACATCGAAGCCCGTCTGAATGACCTGCACGCCCAGTTCAACCGCGACAGCCTCACGGCCCGCGATGCGAACGGCAAGGAAATCGAAATCAGCATCGGCAAGGTGGTTCACGCTTACCAGCCGAACGCCATGGGCACGATGACCAAGGTCGGCTTCTACTTCAGCAAGGTCTGGGAATTCCTGTCCGACGACCCGCGTGAAGCGAACACCGAAGGCGGGATCTTCCCGGCGATTTTCGGCACCGTGATGATGACGTTGATCATGGCGATGATCGTGACGCCATTCGGCGTGCTGGCAGCGGTTTACCTGCGTGAATACGCCAAGCAGAACGTCTTGACCCGCATCATCCGCATTGCGGTGAACAACCTGGCGGGCGTTCCGGCCATTGTTTACGGCGTGTTCGGCCTGGGCTTCTTCGTCTATGTACTGGGCGGCTCGGTTGACCGTTTGTTCTTCCCTGAAGCTTTGCCGGCACCGACCTTCGGTACACCGGGCCTGCTCTGGGCCTCGTTGACCCTGGCATTGCTGGCCGTTCCGGTGGTGATCGTGGCCACTGAAGAAGGCCTGGCGCGGATTCCTCGCACCGTGCGTGAAGGCTCGTTGGCCCTCGGCGCGACCAAGGCAGAAACCTTGTGGAAGATCGTGCTGCCGATGGCCAGCCCGGCGATGATGACCGGCATGATCCTCGCCGTGGCGCGCGCCGCCGGTGAAGTGGCGCCGCTGATGTTGGTCGGTGTGGTGAAACTGGCACCGTCGCTGCCACTGGATGGTAACTACCCGTACCTTCACCTTGACCAGAAAATCATGCACCTGGGCTTCCATATTTATGACGTCGGCTTCCAGAGCCCGAACGTCGAAGCCGCGCGGCCGCTGGTGTACGCCACGGCACTGCTGCTGGTGCTGGTGATCGCCACGCTCAACCTGTCGGCGGTCTACATCCGGAACCACCTGCGCGAGAAATACAAAGCGCTAGACAGCTGATAACCCTGTAGGAGCCGGCTTGCTGGCGGTGGCATCACCGCGGTGAACCTGATGACCGAGTTGCCTGCATCGCCAGCAAGCCGGCTCCTACAAGAAAAGAATTGTGTAACCCGCAGGCTCGGCCTGTGGCAACCGAACCGAATTTGTTAGCACAGGGAGCCTCCCATGCAGCACGAAACACATACCCACGGCATCAACATGTCGGCGCTGGGTCGCGACAAACAGAGCCTGAGTCTCGAACAGGAAACCGTGGCCATTGAAGTGCCGGGCCTGAGCCTGTTCTACGGCGAGAAACAAGCGCTGTACGACGTCAGCATGAACATCCCGAAACAACGCGTAACCGCGTTTATCGGTCCGTCCGGCTGCGGTAAATCCACGCTGCTGCGCACCTTCAACCGCATGAACGACCTGGTGGATGGCTGCCGTGTCGAAGGTGCGATCAACCTCTACGGCAACAACATCTACCGCAAGGGCGAAGACGTTGCCGAACTGCGTCGTCGCGTGGGCATGGTGTTCCAGAAGCCGAACCCGTTCCCGAAGACCATCTACGAAAACGTTGTGTATGGCCTGCGCATCCAGGGCATCAACAAAAAACGCATCCTCGACGAAGCCGTTGAATGGGCCTTGAAAGGCGCGGCGCTGTGGGACGAGGTCAAAGACCGTCTGCACGAATCGGCACTGGGCCTGTCCGGTGGTCAGCAACAACGTCTGGTCATCGCGCGCACCATCGCCGTGGAACCGGAAGTGCTGCTGCTCGACGAACCCTGCTCGGCACTCGACCCGATCTCCACGCTGAAAGTCGAAGAGCTGATCTACGAACTGAAATCGAAATTCACCATCGTCATCGTGACCCACAACATGCAACAGGCCGCGCGAGTTTCCGACTACACGGCGTTCATGTACATGGGCAAACTGGTGGAATTCGGCGACACCGACACTCTGTTCACCAATCCGGCGAAGAAGCAGACCGAAGACTACATCACCGGTCGTTACGGCTAGGAAGCCTGTGGTTGCTCACTGAACTGACGCTGCGGCCCACCGCACCTTACCGGACGCTCCAAGGACGCCAACATGATTAGTAAAGAAGGCCTTACCCACCACATTTCCGCGCAGTTCAACGCCGAACTGGAGGAAGTACGCAGCCACCTCCTGGCCATGGGCGGGCTGGTGGAAAAGCAGGTCAACGACGCGGTGACCGCGCTGATCGAAGCCGACTCCGGTCTGGCCCAGCAGGTTCGCGAGATCGACGACCAGATCAACCAGATGGAACGCAACATCGACGAAGAATGCCTGCGCATTCTGGCCCGTCGTCAGCCGGCGGCTTCTGACTTGCGCCTGATCATCAGCATCTCCAAGTCGGTCATCGACCTGGAGCGCATCGGTGACGAAGCGACCAAGATTGCCCGCCGCGCCATTCAGCTGTGCGAAGAAGGCGAAGCGCCGCGCGGTTACGTCGAGGTTCGCCACATCGGCGACCAGGTGCGCAACATGGTGCGTGACGCACTGGACGCGTTTGCCCGCTTCGACGCCGACCTGGCGTTGTCGGTGGCGCAGTACGACAAGATCATCGACCGCGAATACAAGACCGCCCTGCGTGAGCTGGCGACCTACATGATGGAAGACCCACGCTCTATCTCGCGGGTCTTGAGCATTATCTGGGTGCTGCGTTCGCTGGAAAGGATCGGCGACCACGCGCGCAATATCTCGGAACTGGTGATCTACCTGGTGCGCGGCACCGACGTGCGTCACCTGGGCCTCAAGCGCATGAAAGAAGAAGTTGAAGGAACAAGCGGTGAAACCGCTAATGTTCCGGGCAAAGCTGACGATAAGTAAGACTGCCCAAGAAAAACGCCCGGTCCTTTGGCCGGGCGTTTTTGTGTGTGGTTTTCGACGTTACTAGCAGCACCCGCGAACTAAAAGTCCCGGCGTGACTGAAGGTTTTTGGCAATGTGCCATCAGCAAAACGGTATGCTTGCCGGGATTTTTTCGAGGGGTGATGGATGAGCAAGATCAGCGTGTTGGTGGTGGACGATGCAGCGTTCATTCGTGACCTGGTAAAGAAAGCCCTGCGCAACTACTTCCCGGGCATTCGCACGGAAGATGCCATCAACGGCAAAAAGGCTCAGGCCATGCTGGCGAAGGAGACCTTCGACCTGGTCCTGTGCGATTGGGAAATGCCCGAGATGTCTGGCCTGGAACTGCTGACCTGGTGTCGCGAGCAGGACCACCTCAAGACCATGCCTTTCGTGATGGTGACCAGCCGTGGCGACAAGGAGAACGTGGTCCAGGCGATTCAGGCCGGCGTTTCCGGCTATGTCAGCAAGCCTTTCACCAACGAACAGCTGCTGACCAAGGTCAAGCAGGCGCTGAACAAGGTCGGCAAACTGGACGCCCTGATGAGTGGCGCGCCGGCGAAAATGAACTCGGCCTTCGGCAACGATACCCTCAGCGCCTTGACCGGCGGCAAACCAACCGTGGTCGCACCGACGCCGGCTGCCGCACCGTCTCGCGGTTTGCTCAACAGCCCACCCGTCAGGACTGCGGCCGCCGCAGCGCCTGCCAGCGGTCGTGGTCAAGGCCAGTTGCGCTTGCCGAGCGGCATCCAGCAATGCGTGATCAAGGCCTTGAGCATCAAGGAAGCGCTGCTGGTGGTTAAGCGCACCGACACGCTGCCACAAATCCTCGACAGCGCTGTGCTCGACCTGGAGCAGGGCGAGAACGCTGAAGTCGCCCGCCTCAACGGTTACCTGCACGCTGTCGTCGCCCACGAGCCGAAACCTGACAGCGACTGGTTGCAACTGACCTTCCGTTTCGTGGATCAGGACGCGCAGAAGCTCGACTACATCTCCCGCCTGATTGCGCGTGGTACTGCGCAGAAGCACTTCATTCCTGGCGCGTAATCCTCGTCGCCTGACAGTCCGCCATCGCGAGCAGGCTCGCTCCCACCTTGGAATGCATTTCAAATGTGGGAGCGAGCCTGCTCGCGATGGGGCCCTCAGAAACACCACACATCCGCTGAACCGCCCCTTTTGAAACATCTGCCGACTCCTTGGGTCCATTGCAGCTGCTAGGCTCACCTCAAGGCCTTACTCGACAGAATCCTGCCCATGCTCGCGCGCCTGCTGTTTTTCTGTGGTCTGTTCATGGCCGCCACGTCGGCGATGGCCGTGACGGTCTACAAGTCCACCGACGCCAATGGCGTGGTCTCCTACAGTGACCGCCCCAGCAAAGGCTCAGAGGTGTTCGTTTTTCGAGATCGGATGGATGAGCACCTTGAGCGTCAGGTGTACCTGGTTTTCCTGAAGAAGGGCGGCGAACACAGCGTGTACGTGCGTAATAACCTGTACGCGCCGGTGGAGATCGGCTTGAGTTTCGCCGGGTTGAAAAACGTCAGTGGTGCACCCGGCAAACCGATCCGCAAGGTTGTGCCGGCACGCAGTAGCGTCCGTGTGGCGGTGCTCACTGCGACTCAGGCCGCAAGGCCGCTCGTGTACACCCCGAAGTTCAAATACGCCTTGGGCAACCCTTCAGGGTCCGCCATGGCCTACCGATACCCGTTCCCCTGGCGAGGTGGTCCGTTTCATGTGAGCCAGGGTGCCGAAGGCGCCTACAGCCACTTCGGGCCCAAGAGTCGCTACGCCATAGACATTGCCATGCCTGAAGGCACGCCGATCATCGCGGCGCGTGGCGGGGTGGTGGTGAAAACCGAGAGCGGGCAAACGGGGCGTGGCACCAACCCGTCGGGCAATTTCGTGCGGGTGCTGCACGATGACGGGACCATGGGCGTGTATCTGCACCTCAAGCGAGGTTCGGTCTGTGTTCGAGAAGGGCAGCGGGTGTCGGTGGGCAGTGCACTGGCGCTGTCGGGCAATACCGGCAACAGCACCGGGCCGCATCTGCACTTTGTGGTGCAGCGCAATACGGGACTGGGGCTGGTGTCGATTCCGTACCAGTTCAAACAACCGATGGGGGTGTTGCCCAACTTTGTGTTGGGCAAGCAGTGATGTGTTGCCTGTACTGGTGCCTTCGCGAGCAGGCTCGCTCCCACAGTTGAAATGCATTTCAAATGTGGGAGCGAGCCTGCTCGCGAAGGAGGCGACGCGGTTTAGATCAGGGACGACTTAATCCAGCATCAACACCTTGGCCAGAATGATCTTCGGCCCTTTCATCTTCTTGATGATGATCCGCAAGCCTTCGACTTCCAGCACTTCTTCCTCTTCCGGCACCCGCTTCAGGCTTTCGTAGACCAGCCCGGCGAGGGTTTCGGCTTCGACGTGATCCAGGTCGATGCCCAACAGGCGTTCAACCTTGAACAGCGGCGTATCACCCCGTACCAGCAGCTTGCCCGGCTGATACGCGAGGATCCCGCGCTCGGCCTTGCGGTGTTCGTCCTGAATGTCGCCGACCAATACTTCCAGCACGTCTTCCATGGTCAGGTAGCCGATGATGTTGCCATCGGCCTCTTCAACCACGGCGAAGTGCGAGCCACCCTTGCGGAACTGTTCCAGTAGCTGCGACAGCGGCAGGTGCCGCGAAACGCGTTCCAGCGGACGGGTCAGCTCGGCCAGGTTGAACGACTCGGGAATGTGATCCAGTGCCGCCAGTTCCAGCAGCAGGTCCTTGATGTGCAGCAGGCCGACGAACTCCTGACGGTCGCTGTCGTACACCGGGTAACGGCTGAACTTGTGGCGACGGAACATCGCCAGGATTTCCTTGAGCGGCGCGTTGAACTCCAGCGTCACCAGGTCTTCTCGGGAGTTGGCCCAGTCGACCACTTCCAGCTCGCCCATCTCCACGGCCGAGGCCAGCACACGCATGCCTTGGTCGCTCGGGTCCTGGCCACGGCTGGAGTGCAGGATCAGTTTCAGTTCTTCACGGCTGTAATGGTGCTCGTGATGCGGGCCGGGTTCACCCTGGCCGGCGATGCGCAGGATGGTGTTGGCGCTGGCGTTCAGCAGGTAGATCGCCGGGTACATGGCCCAGTAGAACAGGTAAAGCGGCACGGCGGTCCACAGCGACAGCAGTTCCGGTTTGCGGATCGCCCAGGATTTCGGGGCCAGCTCGCCGACCACGATGTGCAGGTACGAAATGACGAAGAACGCGGCGAAGAACGATACGCCTTTGATCACTTCGGCCGACTGCACGCCGACCGCTTCAAGCATCGGCTCGAGGATGTGCGCGAACGCCGGTTCACCGACCCAGCCAAGGCCCAGGGAGGCGAGGGTAATACCCAACTGGCACGCCGAGAGGTACGCATCGAGCTGACTGTGAACGGTGCGCAGGATATGCCCGCGCCAGCCGTTTTTATCGGCGATGGCCTCGACTCGGGTCGAGCGCAGTTTGACCATGGCAAATTCGGCCGCAACGAAAAATCCGTTGAGCAAAACCAGGATCAGAGCAAAGAGAATCATGCCGAAGTCGGCAAATATTGTTGCGAGGGTCAAGCCAGGGGAAGGGTCCATGATGGAGTTTTGCGGGTTCCGTATATTCGAAAAAGGGGAGTAATGCGGTGCCTGAAGGGCAGGCACAAGTCAGCCAATGTAGCGGCTGACTCGGTGATTGCCTAGTGGCGCGTGCTGACCGGTATCAGTCAGCGGTCCTCAGGACTTGCGATCTGGCCACCTGGGCCGGGGCAAAGTGGCAGGTAAAGGTGCTGCCGTGGCCCGGCACGCTGCTGATTTCCATCCGCGCGCGGTGGCGCAGCAACACGTGTTTGACGATGGCCAGGCCCAGGCCGGTGCCGCCGGTATTGGAATTGCGGCTGGAGTCGACGCGGTAGAAGCGTTCGGTCAGGCGCGGCAGGTGTTTGCTGTCGATGCCGATCCCGGAATCCTGCACGCTCAGGTGCGCGCCTTGCTCATCGGCCCACCAGCGAATGCGAATGTTGCCTTCGGCCGGGGTGTATTTCACCGCGTTGAACACCAGGTTGGAAAACGCACTGCGCAGTTCCGCTTCGCTGCCCTTGAGCATGATCGTCGGGTCGGCTTCCAGGGTGATGCGCTGGTTTTTCTGCCCGGACAGCTGCTGGGCGTCGCTCTTGATCGACTGCAACAAGGCGTCAATCACCACCGGCTGGTTGTCCGACGGGTAATCGGTGGCTTCCAGCTTGGCCAGCAACAGCAAGTCATTGAGCAACGTCTGCATGCGCCCGCCCTGTTGCTGCATCTGCTGCAAGGCGCGGGTCCAGCGCGGGTTCACTTCATCGACGTTGTCGAGCAGGGTTTCCAGATAACCGCAGATCACCGTCAGCGGTGTGCGCAGCTCATGGGAAACGTTGGCGATGAAGTCTTTGCGCATCTGTTCCAGCTGATGAATGCGCGTGACGTCGCGCACCAGCATCAAGTGTTCGTTGTTGCCGTAGCGGGTGATGTACAGCTGAATGCGCACGCGATCATTGGTCGGCGAGGGGATCTCCAGCGGTTCGGCGTAGCTGTCCTGCTCGAAATATTCCTTGAAACGCGGGTGGCGCACCAGGTTGGTCACCGGCTGACCGCTGTCTTGCGGGGTCTTGAGACCGAGCAGGGTTTCGGCGGCGATGTTCCACCATTCCAGGTTGCCGTCGCTGTCGAGCATGACCACCGCGTCCTTCAGTGCGGCAGTGGACTCCTGGATTCGGTCGATCACCGCTTGCAGGCGCCCGCGAACCCTTTGGTCGCGGCGTTGCAGGTGATAGATGCTGTCGAACACCTCGCCCCACAGGCCATAGCCATCGGGGGGTGCTTCATCGGCTGAGTGCAGGCGTAGCCATTCGTGCAGGCGCAGCAGTTGCTTGAGGGTCCATGCCAGATAAATGCCCAGGCCTGCGGCGAGGCTCCAGCCGTAGTAGCCGGTAATCAGGCCGATCACCAGGCAACCGGTGACCAGTAACAGCATGTGGCGAATCAGGGTGCCATGCCAGTTTTGGTTCACGGAAACGTGCGTCCTTGTCAGCTTGTCGGGCGGGTAAGGGCAGGGTCAGGCTTTGGTGGAAAACCGGTAACCCGTGCCACGCACGGTTTGTACCAGATTTTCGTAGGCATCGCCGAGGGCCTTGCGCAGGCGACGGATGTGCACATCGACGGTGCGTTCCTCGACGTACACATTGCCGCCCCAGACCTGGTCCAGCAACTGACCACGGGTGTAGGCACGTTCCTGGTGGGTCATGAAAAATTGCAGCAGGCGGTATTCGGTCGGGCCCATTTCGGCGGGTTTGCCGTCGATGGTCACGCGGTGGCTGATCGGGTCCAGCAGCAGGCCGCCGACCTCAATCGGTGCCTCGCCATCGGTCGGACCGGCACGGCGCAGCACGGCTTTCAGGCGTGCGACCAGTTCGCGAGGGGAAAACGGTTTGGTGATGTAGTCGTCGGCGCCGACTTCCAGGCCCTGGATCTTGTTGTCCTCTTCACCCTTGGCGGTGAGCATGATGATCGGGATGTCCCCGGTCAGCTCATCGCGCTTGAGACGGCGGGCCAACTCGATACCGGAGGTGCCGGGCAGCATCCAGTCGAGCAGGATCAGGTCCGGCTTGCGGTCGACGATGATGGCATGGGCCTGCTGGGAGTTCTCGGCCTCCAGGCAGTCATAGCCGGCCATTTCCAACGCAACGGCGATCATTTCGCGAATGGGCGCTTCGTCGTCGACGATCAGAATGCTCCTGCCAACCATGCCTTAATCCTCTTGTCATTTAACTGTCTTGCGCCGCATTAGATAACGGAATTATTGCAGTCGTGTGACAGTATTTTAGCTGCCCGGCGATTGTCATGATCCTGAACTAAGCTCTAAGTCCGAATCCTGACAACCACAAAAGGAAGGTTTCCATGAAGCAAATCTCGCAATCCTTCAAGGCCCTGCTGCTGGTCGCGGCGTTTTCGTTGCCGGCCATGGCCTTCGCGGCTGAGCCTGCGATGATGAAAGACGGTGTGATGGTCGACCATAAGGGCATGACCTTGTACACGTTCGACAAGGACACCGGCGGCAAATCAGTGTGCACAGGCCAATGTGCGGAAAACTGGCCGCCGTTGAAAGCAGAGGCGGGCGCCAAGGCTGAAGGCAAGTGGAGCATCATCAAGCGTGACGATGGAACGATGCAGTGGGCTTACGATGGCAAACCGCTGTACTACTTCGTCAAGGACAAGGCCCCGGGCCAGAAGGAAGGCGACAAGATGAAGGACGTCTGGCACGTCATCACCAACAACGGGCCGAAGATGTAAGCGAGTACAGAAACCACAAGCCTGCTCACATTGATGAGGGCAGGCTTTTGTGGCGAGGGAGCTTGCTCCCGCTCGAGTGCGAAGCACTCGCAGATAGTGGGTCCGCTTTGCGGCCCAGCGGGAGCAAGCTCCCTCGCCACAGGGTTATGTGTTTCTTCAGCGGGTCGCGTAATCCAGCACAATCCCGACAAAAATCGCCAACCCGGCCCAGTGGTTGTGCAAGAACGCCTTGAAGCAACGCATCCGGTCCTTGCCTCGGGTGTACCAGAATTCCCATGCAAAACAGCCCGCCGCCGCCAGAAGCCCCAAGTGGAACCAGCCACCGAGCTCGAATTTCGACCCAGCCAGCAACAGGCAACCCAGCGCCAGCCCCTGCAACGTCAGGATGATCACCCGGTCCGCTTCGCCAAACAGAATCGCCGTGGATTTCACCCCGATCTTCAGGTCATCGTCACGGTCAGTCATCGCGTAATACGTGTCATAACCCACGGTCCACAGCAGGTTGGCGATCCATAGCAACCACGCCACCGCCGGCAGTTCACCGGTTTCGGCGGTGAACGCCATCGGCATCCCCCAGGAAAACGCCGCGCCCAGCACCACTTGCGGGTAATAGGTGTAGCGCTTCATGAACGGGTAACTGAGCGCCAGCGCCAAGCCGCCAAACGACAGCCAGACCGTTGCCGCGTTGGTGCACAACACCAGCAGAAAACTCACGCCCATCAACAGCGCGAAGAACACCAGGGCTTCTTTGGAACTGATCTTGCCGCTGACCAAGGGGCGCTGTTCCGTGCGCTTAACATGGCCATCGACCTTGCGGTCCGCCCAGTCGTTGATCACGCAACCACCGGCGCGGGTCAGAATCACGCCCAGGACAAAAATCACCACGTTAGCCAGCGACGGCGAGCCTTTCCCGGCAATCCACAGCGCCCACAGCGTCGGCCACAACAGCAGATAGATGCCGATTGGCTTGTCCATGCGCGTCAGTTGAATGAAGTCCCAGGCCCGAGGGTTCAAGCGGTTCAAGGACTTGAGCAGGCTCTGGTACATCAGCGGTTCTCCGGATGGGCGCGGGTGGCGTTCCACAAGGTCGGCAGGAAGATTTCGGCCACCAGCACGCTCAGGGCGCCACGGTCGAAACGCGAGCGCCGGCCCCACAGCTCCGGTGTCCGGCACTCCATCGGCAACCATGTTTGAGGGTAGTGACACACCTCGATTGCGCGACGCTGGAACGCGTGATCGCAAAACAGCAACTCCCCCAGGGAACGGCTGCCCAACTCGTCCATGTGCAATCCGTCGCCCTGCAACGCGCTGCGAGCCGCGACGCTGCGGGCAAACACCCACGCCTCGCCGTGACCGCGCAAATACACCTCGCGCACCCAGCCTTCGCTGCCCTCGGCCAGATCCAGTGCGACACATTCGTCGGCGCGCAGCGGTTGCCAGCCTTCAAACAGTGGCGTGACGCTGAAGCGATCATTCGACAAACGGATCAACCGTCGTGTCAGCGAGCCTTCATCGAACAGCCAGTCGAGGGTAGACGCGTCGGGGAGGGGCGAGAGTTGGCTTTTGGGAAGCCACAGCGGGGCGTTTGAGTGCGGCACAGTGAGTCATTATTGGCAGCAAATGAGGCGGCGAGCTTACCATGTCAGCCGGCGATTTTGATTGATCCGGGCCGCCGTTGCGCCGAACACGCTTGCATCTGTCGGGCCCGATCAGTACAAAACGCCCTGAGCCGGACGGCAACGCTGCAACCATCGACCGTTCGTGCCGGCAATACGCCTGAATCCTGAGGAAGTAACTGAATGAAAAAGTGGCAATGTGTGGTCTGCGGCCTGATTTATAACGAAGCCGACGGCTGGCCGGACGACGGCATTGCGCCGGGCACACTGTGGCAAGACGTGCCGGAAGACTGGCTCTGCCCGGACTGCGGCGTAGGCAAGATGGATTTCGAAATGATTGAAATCAACTAACAAGACACCAGAGGAGTAAGGAATGAACGCACCTGTCGTCATCGTCGGTACCGGGCTGGCTGGCTATAACCTGGCCCGGGAGTTTCGCAAACTCGATAGCGAAACCCCGTTGCTGTTGATTACTGCCGATGACGGACGTTCCTACTCCAAGCCGATGCTCTCCACCGGTTTCGGCAAAAACAAAGACGCCGATGGCCTGAGCATGGCCGAACCCGGCGCGATGGCTGAACAGCTGAAAGCCGAAGTGCGCACCCACACACGCATCAGCGGCATCGATCCGGGCCACAAACGCCTGTGGATCGGTGAAGAAGCGGTGATTTACCGTGACCTGATTCTGGCCTGGGGCGCGGAAACCGTGCGTGTACCCATCGAAGGTGACGCGGCAGATTGCGTATTCCCGATCAACGATCTGGAAGATTACGCGCGCTTTCGTGCGGCGGCGGCCGGCAAGCGGCGGGTGCTGTTGCTCGGCGCCGGCCTGATTGGCTGCGAGTTCGCCAATGACCTGAGCCTGGGCGGCTACGAGGTGCAACTGGTTGCGCCGTGCGAGCAGGTCATGCCGACCTTGCTGCACCCGGCTGCGGCGGCTGCCGTCCAAGCCGGTCTGGAAAGCCTCGGCGCGCGATTCCATCTCGGTCCGGTGCTCAATCGCTTGCAGCGCGTGGCGGATGGCCTGGAAGCGCATCTGTCCGATGGCCAGGTGATTCCGTGCGACGTCGTCGTTTCGGCCATTGGCCTGCGTCCGCGTATCGATCTGGCAGCGGCGGCCGGTGTGCAAGTCAACCGAGGGGTGGTGGTCGACCGTCACCTGAAGACCTCCCATGCCAACATCTACGCGCTGGGCGACTGTGCCGAGGTCGATGGCCTGAATTTGCTGTACGTCATGCCCCTGATGAGCTGTGCGAGAGCGCTGGCCCAGACCTTGGCCGGAAACCCTACCCCCGTGAACTACGGTCCGATGCCGATCACCGTGAAAACCCCGGTGTGTCCGTTGGTGGTATCGCCACCACCACGGGGCAGCGAGGGCGTCTGGACGGTCGAAGGGCAGGGCGGCGACATCAAGGTGTTATGCCGCGATGCCAGCGGAAAACTGCTCGGTTATGCCCTGACAGGCACGGCCGTGATGGAAAAACTGGCCCTCAACAAAGAGCTTCCGGCACTGCTGGCGTAAATACCGGTCGTTCTGTCGGAATCACCCCTGTTTTGCCCCTACAAAGCTCGCGCCGAGACTGGCGCGGCTCCTCCGTGCGTGCCATTCTCACTCCCGTCTGCCGCAGAGTAGAGCACCTGCGGCGCTTTGGGCGCTGCTCCACAGAGAGCAGCACGGACATAACAACAAAAAACCGTCAAAGGGGCTTCACTAATGCGTAAACCAGAACTCGCCGCAGCAATTGCTGAAAAAGCAGATCTCACCAAAGAGCAGGCCAACCGCGTTCTCAACGCCGTTCTCGAAGAAATCACCGGCGCTCTGCATCGCAAGGACAGCGTCACGCTGGTGGGCTTCGGCACCTTCCTGCAACGCCACCGCGGTGCCCGCACCGGCAAAAACCCGCAAACCGGTGAGCCCGTCAAAATCAAGGCCAGCAACACTGTTGCGTTCAAGCCTGGCAAATCGTTGAAAGACAGCGTTAATCCGTAACACGCACCGACTGCCCGCGTAGCGGGTGAGCGGGATAAAAAATGGGCACGCCAACGAGGTTGGGTGCCCATTTTTTTATGGCTGCAGATCAGCTGGCCCGGCTGTGTTTCCTGGCGAGAATCGCCGCCATTTCCGGCTCGTCGAGGTCATCCAGCGCCCGATCTATCAGCAGATGCACGCCATCGGCCATGCGGCTGAGCGCCAGGGCTACGGAGCGTTGTGGGCCTTCCACATTGTCGGCGAGGTCGGCGGCGATGGCGCTGATGGACCGAGAGTCTTCTGAAGCGTTGGCGAGCAGTGCATCCGTGTTGATGTCGGGGCAAACGCTGAAGAGCTGGCCGTTGCGTTTGGATTGTTTCGGTTTGGTTGGTGGGAAATGGTGGTCGAGGGCGCGCTCGGCGGCGTCGTTGAGTTTGTTTGAATCGGGGCTTTCGTAGGGTGAGACCGGATCGGTGTCCGGTGGGTTGGGTGTGACCTTGAACATGATCTTCAATTCCATGAGTGATGCTGACACCACTTCGCCGACTAAACGAAGGGGTGGCGGCTGTACGCAGGTTAGTCGGACCGGGGAATTGAAGAAGCCGGCGCACCCGAAGGTGCCCTGCGCACAGCCACCATCAAATGCAGGTAAGAGATACCTGTCTGACGGAAGCTTGTGCAACTTCAATTACCAGCGGGCGACTAAACCCGTCCACTGAGGATCAGTGACAGGAACCAAGTTACCGGCCGGCCTTAAGGCGCACAAGCCGGCGGATTCTGGCGTAGCCGTAGGCAACGGCGCAAGGTGTTGTAGCTTGCAGGACGTAACCTACAGGGCTTTTAAACAAACACGGTCAAGCGATGTTTAAGTAGCGGCGACACGGGCACTTTGTTGATTCGGGCAAGCGCTACACAATCGAATCAATATCCAAATGGAACGGGTTACCCACCGCATGCCCTCCCGTGATTGCCGCAATCGCGGCTTCATTGTCTACGGGTGGTGAGGGAATCATCGCCAGTTGTTCCTTGGCGATATTTTCCGGATGAGCCTTCCACCGAAGCAGACTCTCCTGCACCCACTCGGGCTGGTCTGCGTAGCTGCCATAAACATCAGTGTCGATGACTGTCTGCTTGTGCAGCGCTAGCAAGCGGGCCTTGGTTTGGCCTATTTGTTCGACTTCTTTTTCAAGATCCCTTATCGCTTGGGCATCTCGCTGGGGATTGGCATGGGCACGGGAGAGCTTTTCGATTTTCGCTTTGAGTGCACTCAGTTGTCCTGAGACATTTGTCAGGGTATCGCTGACCCATTGGAATTCCCTCAAAGTCACCAGCGAGCGTCTTTTTTCCAACGCTTCCTGCCAGCGGCGCAGGCTGGCCCAGCAGCCGGGAATGTAGCTGCCGACCATCGAGTGATGGCCTCTATCTATCACCTGCCGCAGAAAGTGGTCGCGCTTGGGCAGGCCATCCGTCTGTCGCAGCGCTTCGGCGTAACCATGATCGTTGATCGTGCTGCAACCCGGTTCCCAGAGGATGGACGACCTGTGACCTTCACCGAATTCCACCGGCATGAAGTGACGCAATTGGCCGTGATGCCCATAAGGGTCACCGAGGAAATTAGTGATCCCGCCTATAAAGAACGCCAAGCCACCCACCGGGTGAAGGGCAAGTACCGCCCCATGGGTGGCGTACATCGGAACGCGGTTGGACGGCGTGTTCATCCAGGTGGAAGGAACGCTCGGTACGGGGTCGTTGTGGAAAACGATGCGATGGTGGTTCAGCGGCTTTGCGGCTTCGATAAAAGTTGAGTCCGCGGCGCGGGGGGCACCGTAGGTGTAAAGGACGATGTCAGGGGCGTATTGTTTATCGCGTCGTAACATCTCAGCCAGTATCAGCGCCACCGCACCGCCAAGACTGTGCCCGCAAATCACCAACTTTTGCCCACTGTAGAATTTTTCCAAATACTTCACGGCAAACGTGTAGGCCACTTTTGCTGCCCGATAAAAGCCGTTGTGCACTTTGCCATCCCCTTCCGCGAAGGGTACTTGATGTGCATCCGCATCGAGCCAGGCATCGGGTCCTTTCTCACTGGTTCCCCTGACACTGATCAATATCAACTCATCGGAATGAGTGATGAAGGCCTGTGTGTCCGTGCTTTTCTCTAGTTTGCGATCATCAAGAAAGTGCAGTTTGGCCGGGTTTTCCTGCTCAGCACCCAGTTCAGGGTCGTTAACCTCTGGGTACAACTGCGGGTCGAACGGCGCCACTTCCAGGCGTTTGGAATAAGGCACCTCTTCATACAAGGGGTAGAACTTCGCAGTCTGTAAACCATCGACTTGCCATAGCTCATCAAATTGCGGCAAGGCATGCCCGAACCAGTTGCCACTGCTGGGCCGCAGTGGAAATGTCACGCTGTTCGTTTCTACGGGATGGGTGTTCGGGTCTTGACCAAAGTCGGTGTAACTCAACGTCGACATCAGCGCCAGTTGATAGAGGTTGAGTGCGCAAAACTCGCTGCCGGTCGACAACATCGGCCGCAGCGCCCTCATCGGCCGCACTTCCAGCACATGATGTTTGTTCGGTAATAAGGCAATGCCTTTTGACTTGGGCGGCGGCGGGGCGAAACCTAGTTCGAACATGCCAATGTCCGCCGGAGTCATGACAGCGCCCATTTCTCCATCGGAGGCAGCTTTATTCTGGGGCGTTAATGCTCTGGTTTTTGCCGGCTGGCGGAACAGCGTATGCAACACCGTGTTGGGTGGGGCGCTGCGTGAGGCCAAGGGCGGCAAATGCGCTACGTGCTTGACCAGTTCGCTTACTTCAACCTGGTAATAAGTATCGGTATCAGCGAGATCCTTCGCGGGATTTGCCAGAGTGCGTACGCCTGATTTGTCGAAAAAGCGGGTTTTTTCAGCGCGTACCTGCAGTTCGGTGATGGGGAGAGGGTAGTTCGGTCTATCCCTTAGATCCTTGTAGAGCTCTTCTGCGCCTTGGAAGCGCTGATCGACTTTGAGCATTACCGGGCCGCAGTAGTGGTTATCCACCTTTCCGGCGCCTATAGCGTTCAACTTTCCGGTGTAGACAGTGTCTTCGTAATCGATGACTTCATAGGTCAAACCTGCATACGGTTTGCCGTCGCCGAATTCGTCTACTAACTGAAAGCTCGTCGAATGACCGCGTAACGGGCAGGCGTGGATGTTGCCCCCCATAAAAGGCCTGTCGCTCACGGCTAAAGTTTCAATGCTCATGGGGTTTCGTCCTTATTTTCGGTGCAGCCTGGGTAGATGGTGCAAACCCGTTCGTCCACCATCCTGAAGGTGCTGAAATCCGTGTAGTTTCCATTGCAATAACCACGCTGGTCTTCGTAGCCTTTACCCATGCAACGCTTCCAGCCACCGGCAACCTGGACCCAAGTGTCGCCCCAACCTGGCAGCTCTTCATTGCTTAGCTTTATTTTCAGTCTTACTGTTTTTCCCGGCAGCTGAGTCAGTGTGTAGGCCGTGAAAGGACGACCTCGGGCGACATTTCCCTGTTCATCCATTTTTTGGCAGGTAAGCAGTTTTATCAGGTAGCGCTTGGGGCCGACTGTGCGAAAAGCCCACTGGCATTCACCAAAGAACTCACCTACGCCGTCAGTGTTGAAAGTGCCCATTTGTCGCTCTAACAACTCTGGGCGCACGGCAATAGCGGCATCGTCATAACTGCGGTTGCCCTGTCCAGGGCCAAAGATGCCCATGACCTCGACCTCCACACGATTCAACGCCAGCGGGCAGCCGCTCACGGTTCGGTAAAGCGGAATCTCAGAAGTCTCTTCGTATTCCATGTAGACCTTGTTGAAACCGAGCTGAGTACCTTTCCCACCCGGCACGGTGCACGTCTGCCCTTGGGCGGGCACGTAGTTGGCGGTCAGTTCGTACTTGAAGTCAGGCGGAAAATCGGGAACAAAAGTGAAGCTGTCCGACTTGCCGAGCGCGGCACAACCCAATGTCAGAGACAGGCAACTGCCGAGGGTCAGACTTTGAATGATTCGTTTCTTTGGCGGGACAATTTCCCGCGAATACCAAGGTTTTTGACACGTCATGGGGTTTCGTCCTTGGTTTCTGTACAGCCTGGGTAAATGGTGCAAGTCCGTTCGTCCACCAACTTGAAGGTGCTGAAATCCTTGTGATTACCGAAGCAAAACGCGTACTGGTCTTCGAAGTTGTCGCCCATGCAGCGTTTCCATCCATCGGGCACTTTCACCCAGGTATCACCAATCGCAGGTAGTTCTTCCTCGGCCAACTTGATCTTCAGCCTCACGGTTTTTCCCGGCAGTTGATCCAGCGTGTAAGCAGTAAAAGGACGACCTATGGTGGGACTCCCCTGTGCATCAATCTTTTTGCATCTGAGTAGCTTTATGACATAACGCTCAGGGCCAACAGTGCGGAAAAACCATTGGCATTCGCCGGAGAATTGACTTTCGCCAGCAGCGTTGAACGTGCGCTTATTCCGATCCGACAACTCTGAGCGCACGGCAATTACGGCATAGTCAGAGCTTCTATCACTGAGTTCCGGGCCAAAGATCCCCGTGACCCTGATTTCCACTAGATTCAATGCCACCCGGCAGTCTTCAACTGTCCTGTACAGCTCAATCTCAGAAGTTGCTTCGTATTTCATATCAAGTTTGTTGAAGCCGAGCTGAGCATTTCTGCCTCCCGCCAGGGTGCACGTTTGTCCTTTGGCTGGCAGATAGATCGCCTTAAGTTCGTACTTGAAGTCCGGCGGGAGTTCGGGGGCGAAGGTGAAGCTGTCCGACTTGCCGAGCGCGGCACAACCCAATGTCAGAGACAGGCAACTGCCGAGGGTCAGGCTTTGAAAAATCCGTTTCATGCGAGTGCATCTCCCTGTCAATAACGCACCTGCTGATACACCCGCTCAAAATGCGCCGCTGGTGCCTCGTCGGGCTTCGGTTCCCACGACTTGGGAGGCAGGTATCCCGGCGCCTTCAAGCATTGGGTCAACAAAAAATGCACCTGCTCGGGCTGCTGCCAATTCCATAAATGGGCCAGTTGAATCAGGCTCCACAACCAGTCATCCACGTTCCTGTCTGCGGCGAGCCGAGCCAGGGCCTCGGTGTGCTCACGGATCAGGTAGCGGCGTGTGTTATCGAACTGAACGTTTGCGTAGACGATGTCCGGTGTTGGGGTGTTCAACCAGGCAGGGTCAAGCGGCAGCGGATGTTCGCCGGGGTCAGGGTTGTCAGTGACTGTCCATTGCTCCGAGTGCCAGTAACAGACGCTGGCGATCGGCCCGAGCAAATCGGCGCGCTGCTCAGGTTGCAGATGAGTCAGGGCGCGTCCCAGCACGCGATTATCGTGGAAGCGATACACCGCTTGACTCGGTCGCTCACCGACTACCAGCCGGTTGCGCCAGTGAGCAGCCAAGGCATCTAGTTCAAAGTAAATGGCGCTCGCCAGCCAACCCCAGTGACGCTCAGGCGTCTTGAGCAGTGCCTGGATGACCGGATGGTTAACGGAATCAATCTGAAAAAGAAAAGGACCCGATGACGCCATTGAGTTAGCCGCCGTACCCACATACAAACTGCGGTACTGGTCGGCTCCCAATTCCTTGGCTAACGCCATGCGTTCATCGTTCTGGCCGTAACTGTCGAGCATCAGGTAGAGGTCCCGTCCGGCCCGGGATTGTTCGAGCAGCCATTGTTCAAGTGGATTCATGCGGCTTCTCCAATATTGCACTGGCCATCGAGACACGCCTCGCAAAGCGGGCAGTAATCCACCGCCTGTTGGTGGGCGCCGGCGACAATCGACAATGGGTTGGCGATGACGGCATTGGGAGTGCTGCCCACAGCCTGCAGCGGCTGAATACCCGCCAGTGGCGCACCTCCCTCGACGATGGCCACGCTGCTGAAGATCCCGCCTGTGTTGATGACGATGTGATGTCCGCCCGCCGTGAGCGTCAGGCTCATGCCCGCATCGATTACCACGTTGCTGGCGGTGACATGAGCCTGTTGACCGGCCTGAATGACCAGCGAACCTGCAGACGTCGTGCTGCTATTGCCGCTGATGGTGATCAGCTCGTCACCGCCGATCACCGTGCTGCGCGCGCCTTGGGTGGTGTGCCATTCCTTGCCCTTGATCAGGCTGGTGCTGTTGTTGTCCACCTGTTCGAAGCGGTCATTGCTGATCAGGCTGTGGCTGTCGTTGAGGATCAGTTGCTCGATATCGCGTTGTGCGCGCAGGTAGATTTTTTCACGCCCGGCGCGGTCTTCAATCGACAGTTCGTTGTAGCCGCCACTGCGCGGCGAGCTTTGGCTGCGCAGCACCGTTTTAGTCTTGTTCTCGGGCAGTTGATGCGCGACGGACATCACCTTGTTGGCCACGCAACCGGTGATCAACGGCTGATCCGGATCGCCTTCCTGAAAGGTCACGACCACTTCCATCCCGACGCGCGGGATCGTCACCGCACCAAATCCCTCGCCCGCCCAACTGGACGCAACCCTTAGCCAGCAGCTGCTTTTTTCGCTGTTGAGTTCTGCTCGATCCCAAGGGAATTCGACGCAAACCCTGCCGTACTCATCGCAAAAAATCTCCTCGCCGGGCGGTCCCGTTACACGAGCGGTCTGGCAGACAAGTACAGGTTTTCGGGGAGGCAGCGGCGGCCGGTAAAGCACGTACGACGGAATCGCGCTGAAGCTATTTCGGTAGCCTTGGGTGAACCCATCGGCGGATTTATCGTCGCTGCTGAATGCTTCTTCCAGGGATTGCGGTTGTTTCCCCTCGTGACGAAGGCTCACCAGCAACCACATATCGTTGCAGGCTGTGCGCGGGTGTTTGGTCAGGTCAAACAAGTAACCGCTGCGCAGCGTCGGCTGGTTGCTTTCACCCTCGACGACCTGGTAGTCGCGACGGTGTCGTTCCAGAGCAAGGCGCACGAGGTGCTTGCCCTGTTTCTCGGTCTTCATCAGTAGCGGATAACGGTAGTCTTCAAGCGTTGGGTTGAACTCGGCCGTGTAGCGATTTTCGAGCAGCAAACTGGGGCGTTTCAAGTCATAGTCGCGGCGTGTGACAGTGCTGGTGCGAGTGCTGAAGCCCATGGCGAACCGGTTGACGACAGGATGCTCCGCGACCATGCCGGCATCTTGCCGATAGGGAGTTGTGCCTAACGCCGGTAAAAAGACCGAGTCGTCGGTGAATACCAGTAAATGATTTTCAAGCGAATGCTGGTGATGCCATGCGATACCGTCTTCGGCGCACAGACGCTGGACGAACTCGAAGTCACTTTCCCCATATTGGGTGCAAAATTCGCGCTCGACGCTGGTGCGGACATGGAAAGTAAACACATCAGTCTGGATGCCATGCTGTTGGAGCACCTGAGTGATGATTTGCGGCACGGTCAGATTCTGGAAAATCCGTTGGTTGTGGCTGAGTTTCAAATAGTGGAGGGCGGGGACCAGTGTCAGGTGATAGTGGGTCAGACGTTTTCCAGATTCGCCCCCGACCACATTTTCGATATGACCATGAATACCTTCGCCGTTATGGCCGAATTGCAGAAACGCGGGTTGGTTGAGCAGGCTCTCCAGATCGATATCCGGGTCCTCGCTGACCAGATCAACGCTAATCGAATACAAGGCGCTGATGGTTTCAGTGCCTTCGAAGGCCAGCACTTTGAAATCGTTGCGAACCGTTGGGATCACAAGGGTGAATTGAGGGGCATTGGCGGGTGCGAACATGCGCTTATCCTTTTGCTTTGATAGCTCATCCTTGAGCTGAGAACGGAGCAACTTTTCTGTCAGAGCCATGTTTGGTCTGCGTAGGCCCCTGCACGCTAACAACGGATCAAAAGGGTAGATGTAGGACGCAGCCGGAAGCGCTGTCCGAAACTTCCGTATTTCAAAATATTGCGTTGCAGTTGCCAGCGAAGTTCGTGCAATTGCTCGGCGTATTGACGAACTTGAGTATCTGCTCCAATTGAAAGTGCTATCGGTTCGATGGCACTTTTTTGCATTTCCATTGTCTGATCGCGGTTTTTTTAAATTTCGGAAACATTTCGGAGGTTTCCTACATTCTTCCTGGCTAATTGTTGGCATGCTGCACACCTTCTGCGAGGCGCTAGCAACCCATAATCTGCGCCATGGTCAGCCAGCCGCTCTACCTCAATGGTTTCAGGGGTGTCACATGAAGGCTTGAATATTAAAACGACATCAGGGGATCCCCTTACGCATATAGGGATATCTCCGATGGGCAATAAACAACTGTTCGTCTTGTTGTTTAATCAGATGCTTGCTAGTGGCCATCATTGTGATTACGATGCGCGCACTTGAAAGAGCACGAACTCAATTGGATGAGACTCATCGCAGCTCTTTGATACTGTCCCGCGCCGCTGGAATATCCTTTTGGCGTATGACCGTAATCCTAAATAAAGGCCATGGATGTCCTACTCAAGCAAACTTTCCGCGCATTATCTCGAACTCGCAAAAGTCTCTGTTTCCAAAGAGAATTTCGCGGGCGAGGACGTTCGCTTTTCAAGCGAATATGAAGCCCTGGAAAGCGAGCTGGCAAAAGCCTCGTCCATGCACGAAAGCGGTCAGATCGATTGGCTGAAAATCCGTGAAACCAGCGAAAACCTGCTGCGTACCCAATCCAAGGATTTGCGTGTTGGCGCCTGGCTGACCTGGGCCTTGTACCAGCGTGAATCGTTTCAAGGTCTGCTGGCCGGCCTCGGTTTGCTGCACCATTTATCAGAACATCACTGGGCCGAAGTCCACCCGATCAAGGCCCGAACCCGCTCCGCCGCGATCAGTTGGCTGGTGCCGCGTCTTGAGCAGGTGCTGACCGAAAACATCGCGATCAAAGAGCAGTTGCCGATGTTCCGGCGGCTGGTCGAACACCTTGAAGGCCTCGATGCCGCTTGCACCGAGCACTTGGGCGACGATGCGCCGCTGCTGCTGCCGATCTCCCGCCGCCTGAAAAACATGGTCCAGCGCGCCGCTGACAACCAGCCGGAACCCGGTGTGGTCGGCGCCGCAGTCGCCCAGGTCAAACAAGCTGCCACGCAGTTGTTCACCCCCGGCGCACCGATCGATAACGAAAAAGAAGCCCACAAGGCCCTGCGTGCCCAGCAAGAGAGCGCGCGGCCGTTGTGTGCCTGGTGGCTCAAGCAGAAGGCCACCGACCTGCGTGCCTTGCGCCTCAATCGCACGTTGCTGTGGCTGCCCATCGATGCCGTCCCCGAGCGCAACGCCGAGCAAATCACCGTGCTGCGCGGCTTGCCGGCGGACAAGCTCAAGGCCTATCAGGACCGTTTCGACCAAGCCAAGTACGCCGACCTGCTGGTGGAACTGGAGGCGAGCCTGGCGAAGGCGCCGTTCTGGTTCGATGGCCAGCGAATGGCCTGGGAATGCCTTCAGTCCTTGAACGCCGAAATGGCGATGCGCGAAGTGGAAATCCACTTCGCGCTTTTGATTCAGCGCCTGCCCGGCATCATCGAATTGCGTTACCACGATGGCGCGCCATTCGCCGATCCGGCCACGCGTGCCTGGATCAGCGCCAACGTCATGCCGCACCTGCAAAGCGCCAGCGCGCCGCGCAAGGTCGAAGTCGCTGACACGCAGCCGGCGTGGGAGCTGGCCCTCGAAGAAGTCCTGCCGATTTTGCGCAAGGACGGCCTCAAGGCCGCCGTGCAAATCCTCAAGCAGGGCCTGCAAAGTGCCCAGGGCGGGCGCGTTCGATTCTTCTGGCAGTTCGCCCTCGCGCGGCTGTGCTTCATGGCGAAGAAATACGAACTGGCCAAGACCCAACTCGAAACACTGGACCAAACATTACAGGACTCAGGCCTGAACGCCTGGGAGCCCGATCTTGCGCTGGAAGTGCTGCATTTACTGCATAGCTGCTGCGAGTTGTTGCCGCAGAACCATGCCGTACGTGAACGCAAGGAAGAGATTTATCGCAGGCTGTGCCACCTCGATCTCGAAGTGGTACTCGAATAGGCCCCCGGGCCACAACCGCAAGGAGAAAAGCCATGGCCAAAGAAGGCTCGGTAGCCCCCAAGGAACGCATCAACGTCACTTTCAAACCTGCCACCGGTGGTGCACAGGAAGAGATCGAACTGCCGTTGAAACTACTGGCAATCGGTGACTACACCCACCGCAAGGACGAACGCAAAGTCGAAGATCGCAAGCCGATCAGCATCGACAAGATGACCTTCGACGAAGTGCTGGCCAAGCAAGAGCTGAGCCTGACACTGAGCGTACCGAACCGTCTTCAGGAAGAAAGCGACACTGAAGAACTGGCCGTGAAACTGCGCGTCAACTCGATGAAGGACTTCAACCCGGCCAGCCTGGTCGAGCAAGTGCCTGAGCTGAAAAAACTGATGGAACTGCGCGACGCGCTGGTGGCCCTCAAAGGCCCGCTGGGTAACGCACCTGCGTTCCGCAAAGCCATCGAAGGCGTGCTCGCCGACGACGAATCCCGCGGTCGCGTATTGGGTGAGCTGGGCTTGAACGCCGCCGCCCAGGACGCCTGAGCCCCCATCAGCCAAGGAAGCCAAGACAATGAGCACTAGCGCAGCACAGCAAAAGAGCAACGAGAACGGCGAATACAGCATTCTCGACAGCATCATCGCCGAAACCCGCCTGACCCCGGACGACGAAGCCTACGACATCGCCAAGCGCGGTGTGTCGGCCTTCATCGAAGAGCTGCTCAAGCCGCAGAACAACGGTGAGCCGGTCAAGAAAGCCATGGTTGACCGCATGATCGCCGAGATCGATGCCAAGCTCAGCCGTCAGATGGACGAAATCCTGCACCACCCGGACTTCCAGTCCCTGGAATCGTCGTGGCGTGGCCTGCAGTTGCTGGTCGACCGCACCAACTTCCGCGAAAACATCAAGATCGAAATCCTCAACGTCTCCAAGGACGACCTGCTGGACGACTTCGAAGATTCGCCGGAAGTGATGCAATCGGGCCTGTACAAGCACATCTACACCGCTGAATACGGCCAGTTCGGTGGTCAGCCTGTGGGCGCGATCATCGCCAACTACTTCATGTCCCCTAGCTCGCCGGACGTGAAACTGATGCAGTACGTGTCCAGCGTTGCCTGCATGTCCCACGCGCCGTTCATTGCCGCGGCCGGCCCGAAATTCTTCGGCCTGGAAAGCTTCACCGGCCTGCCGGACCTGAAGGATCTGAAAGATCACTTCGAAGGCCCGCAATTCGCCAAATGGCAGAGCTTCCGCCAGTCGGAAGACTCCCGTTACGTTGGCCTGACCGTGCCGCGTTTCCTGCTGCGTAACCCGTACGACCCGGAAGACAACCCGGTCAAATCGTTCGTGTACAAAGAAACCGTCGCCAACAGCCACGAGCACTACCTGTGGGGCAACACGGCCTACGCGTTCGGCACCAAGCTGACCGACAGCTTCGCCAAGTTCCGCTGGTGCCCGAACATCATCGGCCCGCAAAGCGGTGGCGCGGTGGAAGACCTGCCGTTGCACCACTTCGAAAGCATGGGCGAAATCGAAACCAAGATTCCTACGGAAGTATTGGTTAGCGACCGTCGTGAATACGAACTGGCCGAGGAAGGCTTCATCTCCCTGACCATGCGCAAAGGCTCCGACAACGCGGCGTTCTTCTCCGCAAGCTCGGTGCAGAAGCCGAAGTTCTTCGGCATCAGCGCAGAAGGCAAGGCTGCAGAGCTGAACTACAAACTCGGCACCCAACTGCCGTACATGATGATCGTCAACCGCCTGGCTCACTACTTGAAAGTGCTGCAGCGCGAGCAACTCGGTTCGTGGAAAGAACGTACCGACCTCGAGCTGGAACTCAACAAGTGGATCCGCCAGTACGTGGCCGACCAGGAAAACCCGAGCGCCGAAGTCCGTGGCCGTCGTCCACTGCGCGCTGCCCAGATCATCGTCAGCGATGTCGAAGGCGAGCCTGGCTGGTACCGCGTCAGCCTGAACGTGCGCCCGCACTTCAAGTACATGGGTGCCGATTTCACCCTGTCGTTGGTTGGCAAGCTGGACAAAGAGTAAGCGGAGCCTAATTCATGACTGGATACGGCAGCCTTTTCGAACGCCTGGGTGGCGACGCGGACAAACGCGTCGGCTGGAGCCGCGAGGTTTCCGCCATGGCGTCCGTGGCTGCCCATCTGGCCAAGATGCTCAGCACCCGTGCGGGCAGCGTGCAAACGCTGTCCGATTACGGGCTACCCGATCTCAATGACATGCGTCTGAGCCTGCACGACTCCCTGAGTCAGGCCCGTCTGGCCATCGAAAATTTCATCGAGGCCTACGAGCCACGCCTGAGCAATGTGCATGTCATCTCCCTGCCGCGTGACCACGATCAGCTTCGCCTGTCCTTCAGCATCGAAGGCCTGCTGGAAGTTGATGGTTTCAAGCGTCAGGTCAGTTTCGCCGCGCGCCTGGATGGCAGCGGTCAAGTGAAGGTCAACTAAGGAGATTCGTATGTCCGGCAAACCCGCAGCACGTGTATCCGACCCCACCGCTTGCCCGCTCCCCGGCCACGGCACCAACCCGATCGTCGCCGGTTCCGGCGACGTGTTCTTCGACGGCCTCGCGGCCGCCCGCCAAGGCGATGCCTCGGCGTGTGGTGGTGCGATGTCGGGCGGGTTGGCGACGACGGTTTTGATTAACGGAAAACCGGCCGCCACGGTGGATTCCGTCGGGACTCATGGCAACAAGGTTACGGCCGGGTCCGGGACGGTGATTATCGGGAATTCGCATTCGCCGGTTCCGTTTGTTCCTCCGTTGCCGGTGGAAATTCAGTGGCCGTTTACCGAACACTTCGTTGTGACTGATCCCGAGACAGGCGCGCCGATAGCGGATCGCGGATACACAATCCGCACGGACTCAGGAAAAGAAATAACAGGTGTCACGGATAGTGAAGGAAAAACTTCGGTAATTGGCTCCTCAATTGCTGAAGGGGTTACGTTGCTTTTAGAACCTCAAAACTCTATTGCCATTTGCTGAGGTTTATTCCATGCCCGCGCCGATCAAAGCTCCTCTGACTCCAGCTCAGAATAAAGAAGGTCAAAGCGTTCAAGCTAAGGTTTTTCAGCTTTCTTCAATTCCTAAAGTTATGGATAAGTTGGGTTGGACGGTGGCCGCTCGTGTCATGCGGAAGTGGTTCGCTGGTGAGCCCTATGAGTTGCCAAAATCTGTTAAGCAAGGTGACATAGCAGCGAGTACCTTGAGTGCGGATAAGCTTATAACTGATATACCGTTTGAGTGGTTGTTTACTGGGTCGAAGCGTGTAAAGCCAAAAGTTGATGAGTATATTGCTGAGCTATCATCAACATCAGAATTTAACGGAAGTGCCGGTAGAGTAAAAGGTTCGCTCGACGAGCTTTCTAAAGGGCTGATCGTATTGATGACGCGACTCCAGCGACTTGGCTTGCTGGATGCAAAGTCAAAGAAGCTAAAAAGCTCATACTTGGATTACAGTGATAAAACAGCTATTGAGTTGGAGGATATATCCCAATTTAATTTGATTAGGTTCGGGGCTAAAGATTGGGAAAAGGCTACGGATGCGTTGGATGACGTATACGGCGCTTTAGGGACTTTCGTCGTAAAAGTCGCGGCAACTAAATTTCGCACTATTCAAAACGATCATGGCTTTCCGGCAATAGAAATAGAGCAGGTTGGCCTTTACGTTCGGGATACTTACGACTTTCTCAATGCCGGGGACGATCAATTATTGGGCTATTGGGCGCCTGAAGGGGTAACCCGGCCCGGTCCGATTGACTATTTTGCCGAGCCTGCATTGATTGAAAAAGCCGGAGTCGAATATCACAAAGTGACGAATGGGCACTTTAATAAATATCGGCAAGTGAACGGGAAGGGTGGTGATATGATGATTTATACGACGGTCAAGTTGTATGACGTGTCTTTTATAATTCATCTTGGTCCTATCGATTTTGAAGAGTACCTATCTCGCTCTGGGTCTAAGTGATTATGAAAAAAATGTCGTATTTGTTGGTGCTGATATTGCTTGTAGGCGCGCCTGTTTCCGTTTGGCTATACATTAAGCATGGGGCTGCCGTTACGGCGGAAGTTTATTCCACGACTTGGAATGAAGCTAAAACTTGTTATATTAATTCGTATATACCGAAGTATTCTAATTTTGGCGTCGCTGGGAAATTTGTAAAGCTTTTCACTAGTGAAGCGTTTTTTCGAGTGTATAGCGTTGACGGTGAGTTGCTGAAGTCGTCTGAGTGGCTGCTTTGGCAGAATGAATTCACGACAGATGAGCGCTCGCAATGGGTTAATGGTCATGCGATTTATCCAACTTCAACCGGGTACGAAGGGTGGAGTATTACAGCGTGCGCGCCGTTAGATGACGGAAAAGAATAAGCAAACTGTCGGATTGGAGGGGAAGTGTATTGAGCATATTTATCAGCAACACCCCACACAAGGTTCTGGAGATCTGATGTCCAGGCTCACTAGGGAGGGGGAGTTGTGCCGGTGCACGGATAAAAAGCGCCTGTCCATTACTTTGCTTATCGCTTTCCTGAGCTCCATTGGGCTGCTGGCGATGCTGCCGGTATTACAGGGTTTGACGGCGAACAACTTTATCTACACACCAGCACGGCGATGACGCCTGAAAAAGCGAGAGACCGGTAATCATGGACGAGCAAAAAGAACAGCAAAAAGAGGTCGGGCCTCATCTCCATTTCTGCGCCCTGCAATCCGTCAAACGTGAACGTGATGGTTATCAGCGCAGCTGGACCCTCGAGGATGGAGCCTTTTGCCCATGATCGACGTATCGGACGAGATGCGCATGTATCTGATGTACATCGCCGACAGCAATCTGTTCGGCGGCATCGCGATCTTGAGTTTTCTGCTGATTGTCACGGTGATCAGCAAGCGACTGCGTCAGTCATGGCTGCATCGCTCGCTGACGTTCATGGTCCTGATTTCATTGGTGGCCATCGAAATCGTGGGCAGCTGTTACTCCTCGGTGCGTCCCGCATGAACATGCTGGCCCGCATCGTCTGCTGCCTGTTGATCCACAGTGTTTTCTGTGTGGGTTACGCGTTCCTGAATAACTTCGCGGCCGACTGGTACATCTCGACCTACGGCGGCTTGACCTCCCGTGGCGTGAACATTCGTCTTACCAGCAAATTCCTCTACGAGTTTTTCCTTGTCTTCAACGCGGTGCTGGCGCTGATTCCTGTGCTACGTGTGAAGTTGATCCTGTGGGCGATCTGGGTAGGACTAATTCTCCTGTGGATGCTGCCGCATCATCCGCTACGGGCGCTGCTCTATGGCATCGGCCAAGGAATATTCACCTTGACGGCGATCCTTCTCAGCACCGGGCTGGATGGCTGGTACAAGCGCAAAGTAGTTGGCGCAAACGCCTCGAAGCTCGCGTCGGGGGCCGACCATGCTTAGCCGAGCGCAACTGAGTTTCTTCATGGTTGCCTTGTGGTGGCCATTGCTGGCGGTGCTGGCGATTTTTTCCTATGGCCTGTGGATTGGCGAGTACTCCACGTTCGATTCATCCGAGACCCATTGGGTGTGCCTGTTGTGGTGGGGCATCCCCGGTCTGTTGATGTTTTCGCTGTGGACTTCTCGATCCGCCAAGAACCGTAGCGAGCAACAAGCGCTGCGGATGGTCTGGTTGGCGCCGTTGAAGTTCATTCCGTTCTACGCCGTGCCATGGATGCTTTATGGCTTGTTCAGTCTGGTCGCCGGGCAGCTAAGTGACTCTTACATGGCCTACGGCTGGATCCTGATCGTGCCGTACCTCCTGATCGCCGGCTACGTCTGTGCGGGTCTGACGGTAGCGCTCTACAGGACGTTTTATTCATGAGATCCACCACCAGGAAGGTACCCAGTGTCCTTTAACCACTACTACCAAAGCGAACTCACCGCACTGCGCCAGTTAGGCCGCCGTTTCGCCGAACGTAGTCCAGCGTTGGCGCCTTTCCTCGGCCAGGCCGGGCGGGATCCGGACGTGGAGCGGTTGCTGGAAGGTTTTGCATTCCTGACCGGTCGCCTGCGGCAGAAGCTCGACGACGAACTCCCTGAGCTCAGCCATTCGCTGATGCAACTGCTGTGGCCCAACTACATGCGGCCGCTGCCGGCGTTCAGCATTTTGCAGTTCGACCCGCTCAAGCGTTCCGGCCCGGCGCTGAAGGTCGATCGTGATACACCGATTGAAAGCGTTCCGATTGAAGACGTGCGTTGCCGTTTCCGCACGTGCTACCCGACCGAAGTCCAGGCGCTGGATCTGGCCGCGCTGACGTACTCGGTGAAGGGCGACGGATCGTTGCTGAGCCTGCGCCTGGAGATGAGCGCCGACGGTCATCTCGGTGAGCTGGAATTGAGTCGCCTGCGGCTGCACTTCGCCGGCGAGCGTTACATCAGCCAGATGCTGTACTTGAGCCTGTTGCGCAATCTGGAAGGTATCGAGTTGATTCCGCTGGATGGCGCCGGCAAGCCAATCAATGGCGTCAACGGCACACCGATGGCGTTCAAGATGCCCGGCGACCGGGTGCAACCGGTGGGTTTTGCCGAAGAAGAAGCGTTGATTCCGTACCCGCTGAACACCTTCCGTGGCTACCGCTACCTGCAAGAGTATTTCGCCTTCCAGGACAAGTTCCTGTTCGTCGACGTCAATGGTCTGGACCTGCTCAAGGCGCTGCCGGAAGACACGCTGAAGCAGATGCGCGGCCTGGAGTTGCGCTTCGATATTCGCAAGAGCGGCATCATGCGCATGCGTCCGACCCTGGACAACGTGAAGCTGTATTGCACGCCCATCGTCAACCTGTTCAAGCACGATGCGTTGCCGATTCGCCTCGACGGCAAGCAGGACGAATACCTGCTGTTGCCCGCCGAGTACGACCTGGAAAACTGCGGTGTGTTTTCCGTGGAAAGCGTCACCGGCTGGAAGCCCGGCGGTCTCGGCTATCAGGAATACGTGCCGTTCGAATCCTTCGAGCACGACCCGAGTTTCGACGTGCCCACCAGCCGTCCGCACTACAGCATTCGTCAGCGTTCATCGCTGCTGCACGACGGCCTCGACACTTACTTGAGCTTCGGCATCCGCCACACCGAAGCCCATGAAACCCTGTCGATCGAGCTGATGTGCACCAACCAGAACCTGCCGAAGAAACTCAAGCTTGGCGACATCAGCCAGGCCTGTGAAGAGACGCCGGAGTTCCTCAGTTTCCGCAACATCACCCCGGCGACCCCGAGTTATGCGCCGCCGCTGAATCGCGACTTCCTGTGGAAGCTGATCAGCAACATGTCGCTTAACTACCTGTCGTTGGCCGACGTCAATGCGTTGAAGGTGATTCTCGAAACCTACGACCTGCCGCGCTACTACGACCAGCACGCGGAGAAGGTCAGCAAACGCCTGCTCGGCGGCCTCAAATCGATCAAACACCAACACGTCGACCGCCTGCATCGCGGCTTGCCGGTGCGCGGATTGCGCACCGAGCTGACCATCGACCCGGAAGGCTACATCGGCGAAGGCGACCTGTTCGTGTTCGCTTCGGTTCTTAACGAGTTTTTCGCGCTTTACGCCAGTCTCAATTCGTACCACGAGCTGCGGGTAAAAAGCACACAGGGAGAGGTGTACCAATGGACACCACGTATGGGCCTTCAGCCGCTGCTTTAAGCGGTCTGACCCGAGGAATACGCGAGTACTCGCTGTTTCAGGCCGTGCTGCTGGTGGTTGACCGGCTGCGCGAGGCCCACCCGCATCTGAGTCAGGACGATCTGTACGACCAGCTGGAATTCCAGGCCAACCCGAGCCTGGGTTTCCCTGGCAGCGATGTCGATCGCGTGGAGTTTTTCCACGAGCACGGGCAGATGCGCGCGCGCCTGCGTTTCAACCTGATTGGCCTGGTCGGTTCCGGTTCGCCGCTGCCGGCGTTCTACGGCGAACAGGCCTTGGGCGACAGCGAAGACGGCAACCCGACCCGCAACTTCCTCGACCTGTTCCACCATCGCCTGCAACGGCTGATGCTGCCGATCTGGCGCAAATACCGCTACCGCGCAAGCTTCGAGAGCGGTGCGCTCGACCCGTTTTCTTCGCAATTGTTTGCGTTGATTGGCCTGGGTGGCGAAGAGATCCGCAAGGCCGGCGAACTGAATTGGAAACGCCTGCTGCCGTACCTCGGCTTGCTCAGTTTGCGGGCGCACTCGGCGGCGTTGATCGAAGCGGTGCTGCGCTACTACTTCAAGCACGCCGAGCTGACCATCGAGCAGTGCATCGAGCGCCGCGTGGAAATCCTCGACGAGCAGCGCAATCGTTTGGGCCGCGCCAACAGCCTGCTCGGCGAAGACCTGGTGCTGGGCGAACACGTGCGCGACCGCAGCGGCAAATTCCGCATTCACATCCGCGAACTCGACTGGCAACGCTTTCACGAATTCCTGCCCATCGGTTTCGGCTACCAGCCGTTGTGCGCACTGGTGCGTTTCACCCTGCGTGACCCGCTCGATTACGACATTCGCCTGGTGTTGCGCCAGGAAGAAATCCGCGAACTGCGCATCGGTGAGCAGAACGCCTGTCGCCTGGGATGGACCAGTTGGCTCGGCCGCGAAAAAGCGGACGGCGTGGTGACCCTGGGCAGCAAAATTCATTAAGGACAGATGACCAATGATCAACGTAGACCTGCAACAACTTATCCAGGCGCTGGACGCCGAAACCCGTCGTGACCTGGAAAGTTCTGCCGAACGCTGCGTCGCCCGTGGCGGCAGCAAGATCCTCGTCGAAGACTTGCTGCTGGGCCTGCTGGAGCGTCCGCAAGGCCTGCTCGCACGCGCGCTGCAAGATGCCGAAGTGGATGCCGGTGAACTGAGCGCCGCCCTGCAATCGCGGGTCGAACACAGCGCGTCGCGCAACCCGGTGTTTGCCCCGGAGCTGGTGCAATGGCTGCAGGATGCCTTGCTGGTGGCCAACCTCGAACTGGGCCAGACCCAGGTCGAACAGGCTGCGCTGATCCTCGCCCTGCTGCGCAACCCGATGCGTTACGCCGGCAGCCGCTACCAGGCGTTGCTGGCCAAGCTGAACATTGATCGCCTGAAAGAATTTGCCCTGTCGCAGAAAGAACAACCGGCCACCGGCAAACCCGCCGTGCCGGGCGAATCGCTGCTGCAACGCTTCACGCACAACCTGACCCAACAGGCCCGCGACGGCAAACTCGACCCGGTGCTGTGCCGCGATGGCGCGATCCGGCAGATGGTCGACATCCTCGCCCGTCGCCGCAAGAACAACCCGATTGTGGTCGGTGAAGCCGGTGTGGGTAAAACCGCGATCGTCGAAGGTCTGGCCTCGCGCATCGCCGCCGGGGAAGTGCCGCAAGTCCTGAAAGGCGTCGAATTGCTGTCGCTGGACATGGGCCTGTTGCAGGCCGGCGCCAGCGTCAAAGGTGAATTCGAACGTCGCCTCAAGGGCGTGATCGACGAAGTCAAAGCCTCGCCGAAACCGATCATCCTGTTCATCGACGAAGCCCACACGCTGATCGGCGCAGGCGGCAATGCCGGCGGTTCCGACGCGGCCAACCTGCTGAAACCGGCGCTGGCCCGTGGGGAACTGCGCACCATCGCGGCGACCACTTGGGCGGAGTACAAAAAATACTTCGAGAAAGACCCGGCGCTGGCCCGTCGTTTCCAACCGGTGCAACTGCACGAACCGACCGTCAGCGAAGCGGTGACCATCCTTCGTGGTCTGGCTCAGGTGTATGAGAAGAGTCACGGCATTTACCTGCGCGATGACGCCGTCGTCTCCGCTGCCGAACTGTCTGCCCGTTACCTCGCCGGTCGCCAACTGCCGGACAAAGCCGTCGACGTACTCGACACCGCGTGCGCCCGCGTGCGCATCAGCCTCGCTGCCGCTCCGGAAAGCCTTGAACGCCTGCGTGGCGAACTGGCTGAAGGCGGTCGCCAACGTCAGGCCCTGCGCCGCGATGCCGAAGCCGGTTTGCTGATCGATCACGAAGCGCTGGACGCACTGGAAGCGCGGCTGGAAGAAGCTGAAGACGAGAGGGCTGCGCTGGAAACCCTGTGGACCGAACAGAAGGCATTGGCCGAACGCCTGCTGGACCTGCGCCAGCAACTGGCCAAGGCGCGTGAAGCCGCTGCCGTCGAACCGACCATCAGCGTTGAAGAAGACGCCGAAGGTACCGTGATCGAAACCCTGCCGGTCGACGAAGCGCAAAGCGTCGCATCGCTGGAAGCCGCGTTGAACGACACTCACAAAGCCCTGACCGAGGCGCAGGTCAAAGAACGTCTGGTGAGCTTCGAAGTGTGCCCGCGTCTGGTCGCCGAAGTGATCAGCGCCTGGACCGGCGTGCCCTTGGCGCAACTGGCCCGCGAGCACAACGCCAAGGTCGCGAGCTTCGCCACCGACCTGCGCACGCGCATCCGTGGTCAGGAGCAAGCCGTTCACGCACTGGACCGCTCGATGCGCGCCACTGCTGCCGGCCTGAACAAACCGGACGCGCCAGTGGGCGTTTTCCTGCTGGTCGGCCCGAGCGGCGTCGGCAAAACCGAAACCGCGCTGGCCCTGGCTGATTTGCTCTACGGCGGTGATCGTTTCATCACCACCATCAACATGTCCGAGTTCCAGGAGAAGCACACCGTCTCGCGCCTGATCGGTGCGCCACCGGGTTACGTCGGTTATGGCGAGGGCGGCATGCTCACCGAAGCCGTGCGCCAGAAGCCGTACTCCGTCGTGCTGCTCGATGAAGTGGAAAAAGCTGACCCGGACGTGCTCAACCTGTTCTACCAAATCTTCGACAAAGGCGTGGCCAACGACGGCGAAGGGCGCGAGATCGATTTCCGCAACACGTTGATCCTGATGACCTCGAACCTGGGCAGCGACCGCATCAGCGAGCTCTGTGAAAACGGCGCACGACCGACCGCCGAAGTACTCGAAGAAACCATCCGCCCGGTCCTCAGCAAACACTTCAAACCGGCGCTGTTGGCGCGCATGCGTGTGGTGCCTTACTACCCGGTCGGCGGCCCGGTGTTGCGCGAGCTGATCGAAATCAAACTCGGCCGTTTGGGCGAGCGCCTGAACCGTCGTCAGCTGGATTTCACTTACTGCCAGAACCTCGTCGATCACTTGGCCGAGCGCTGCACCCAAAGCGACAGCGGCGCGCGCCTGATCGACCACTTGCTCGACCTGCACGTGCTGCCGCTGGTGGCCGACCGCTTGCTCGACGCAATGGCCACCGGTGAAAGCCTCAAGCGTGTGCATGCCACGCTCGACGGTGACGCCAGCGTGACCTGCGAGTTCGCCTGAGGTGGGTGTGATGTTCACTCGAGTGCCGCAACCGCTGGTCTATGCCGAAGCCTTGCTGGCGCAGTTTGCCAGCCTGTCGCGCGCGGCGGACGGTGCTGCGCTGCTGGGTGACTTCGTGCGCGGTCTGGCCGAGCTCAGCGGTTGCGAACTGACGCAGCTGTACCTGCTGGACGCGACCCACACTTGCCTGGGAATGAACGCCGAGTGCCTGAACGGCATCCTGCAACCCCGGGAAGCGGCGAGCCTGCCGGCGGATTACAACGGTGAACAACTGCTGCAATTCGCCTTGTGCCAGAACCGCGTGGTGAGCCTCAGCGAACTTAGCGGCAGCCTGCACGAAACCAGTTTCCTGCCGCCCCAGGCCACGCCTTGGCAGTCGTTGCTATGCGTGCCGTTGGTCAATCAGCAGAAGTCGGTTGAAGGCTTGCTGCTGTGCGCCAGTCGCCGGCACATCGACCTGCAAGGTTTTGCCGATTCCCTCGGTCAGCTCGGCTCGTTCGTGCTCGGCCAACTGCACCTGCTGCAACGTTTGCGTCAGCCGAGCGGTGTTTCGCGGCCAGCGCCGGTCAGTGTGCCGAGTGCCAGCGGTTATGGCTTGATCGGCAAGAGCTCGGCCATGCGCCAGACCTATTCGCTGATCAGCAAAGTCCTGCACAGCCCTTACACCGTGCTGTTGCGCGGTGAGACCGGGACCGGCAAGGAAGTGGTCGCCCGGGCCATTCACGATTGCGGACCGCGCCGCTCCCAGGCGTTCATCGTGCAGAACTGCGCGGCGTTCCCCGAGAACCTGCTGGAAAGCGAACTCTTCGGCTACCGCAAAGGCGCCTTCACCGGCGCTGACCGCGACCGCGCCGGGCTGTTCGACGCGGCCAACGGCGGCACCTTGCTGCTCGATGAAATCGGCGACATGCCGCTGTCGCTGCAAGCCAAATTGCTGCGCGTGTTGCAGGAAGGCGAGATCCGTCCACTGGGTTCCAACGACACCCACAAGATCGACGTGCGCATCATTGCCGCGACGCACCGGGATTTGTCGGTGCTGGTCAGCGAAGGCAAGTTCCGCGAGGACTTGTACTACCGCCTCGCGCAATTCCCGATCGAGTTGCCGGCCCTGCGTCAGCGCGAAGGCGACATCCTCGACCTGGCCCGGCACTTTGCTGAAAAGGCCTGCTCGTTCTTGCAACGCGATGCGGTGCGTTGGTCCGACGCGGCGCTGGATCACCTGTCCGGGTATGCCTTCCCCGGCAACGTGCGCGAACTTAAAGGCCTGGTCGAACGTGCTGTTCTGTTGTGCGAGGGCGGCGAATTGCTGGCCGAGCATTTCTCCCTGCGCATGGAAGCCATGCCGGAAGACAACAGCCTGAACCTGCGCGAACGCCTGGAACAGGTCGAACGCAGCCTGCTGCTCGATTGCCTGCGCAAAAACGACGGCAACCAGACCCTCGCCGCCCGCGAACTCGGCCTGCCACGGCGCACGCTGCTGTACCGCCTCGGGCGCCTGAATATCAATCTGGGTGACTTCGATGGTTAACCCAATGCTGAGCCACGCACGACTTGTGGCGAGGGAGCTTGCTCCCGCTCGATTGCGCAGCAGTCGCAATCCGGTAGCCGCGGTTTGCCTGAATAAACTCGGTAGCTGGTTTTGGGGCTGCTTCGCAGCCCAACGGGAGCAAGCTCCCTCGCCACAGGGGGTTGCGTCCAGATGCCGGGTTAGAGCACCCGGCTTCACCCCAATCAATTTCGATAGCGCCGCCCAATCGGGCCGCCACTTTGTGCTTTGTCTATCCCTGGAGACCCTCTGATGCCTGTTCGTCACTGGCAAGCCGTCCTGCTGACCCTCGTCGTTCTATGCGGCCTCGGCGGCTGTAGCGGCAATTACAAATACAACGACAACACCTATCGCCCATTGGGTGATCCGCAGGCGGTCAATCGCGGCAAGTGACCGCAAGGAGTATCACCATGGAACTGGTTTTCGAAATGCTCAACACCAAGCAATTCGTGCCCACGGACTTGTGCCAAAAGACCTTTAAACAGGCCGGTGGCGTCATCGGCCGGGGCGAGGATTGCGACTGGATCATTCCGGACCGCAAGCGCCACCTGTCCAACCACCACGCGTTGATCAGCTACCGCGAAGGCACGTTTTTCCTGACCGATACCAGCAGCAACGGTATCCAGAACAGCGAAAGCGGCGCGCGCCTGCGCAAGGGCGAAGCCATGCGTATCGAGCACGGCAGCGTCTATGTGCTGGGTGATTTCGAGATCCGCGCGCGGCTGGTGCGTGACCCGGCGACCTTCGACGTCGAAGTCGGCCGTCCGCAAGCGGCAGGCAGCATCATTCCGGATGACGCGTTCCTCGATCTCGACCCGCTCAATGCACTGGATCAGCAAGAACGCGTGTATTCGGAAATCGAGCAATTGATCTCCCCGAGCACCACGATCGAAGACAGCCGTCAGCGCGCCGACTATGCGCGTATCGACATGGAAAGCCTGATGGTCCCGGAGCTGATCAACGCCCCGGCCGAACCCGTCCCGGCCCCTGTGCCGAAAGCGGTCGAACGTCAGAGCGAAGGCTTCTGGGAGCATTTCGGCGCAGCGCTGGGCGTGGACCTCAAAGGCCTCGACCATGATGCCCGCGAAGCCCTGGCGCTGAACGCGGCGCGCTTGCTCAAGCAAAGCGTCGGCGGTTTGCAGCAGAGCCTGCGCACCCGCAGCGAACTGAAAAACGAACTGCGGCTGGCCCAGACCACCGTGCAAGGCTCGCAAAAGAACCCGCTGAAATTCGCCGTCGATGCCGGGGAAGCGCTGGGCATTTTGTTGCAGCCGAACAAGCCGGGCCAGTTGCCGGCCGAGCAAGCGATCTCCCGCGCGTTCCGCGATTTGCAGGCGCATCAAGTCGCGCTGCTCACCGCCAGCCGCGCCGCTGTTCGCGGCACGCTGGAGCACTTCTCGCCGCAGCAATTGACCCTGCGTTTCGAGCGCGACAACAAGCCGTTGCTCGCCACTTCCGGCAGTCGCTGGAGAGCCTACGGTCGTTATCACCAGGCCCTGCGTCAGGACGATGACTGGAGCGAACGCCTGCTGGCCCGTGACTTCGCTCAGGCCTACGAAGAGCAGATCCGCCTGATTTCCACCCTACACACCGACCACCAAGGATGATGCGCATGTCTCGCTGCTCGACCGCTTTTTTCAAGACGCTGACGGCGCTCATGGCCCTGGTGCTGTTGGCCGGCTGCTCGTCGCTGTCGCCGTATTCGACAGTCACCAAGCTCAACCTGAAACTGACCGCCAGCGATCAGTTGAACCCGGACCTCAACGGGCGTCCGTCGCCGATTGTCGTGCGCCTGTTCGAGCTCAAGCACCCGGTGACCTTTGAAAACGCCGACTTCTTCAGCCTGTATGAACGCGCCAAGGAATCCCTGGCCCCAGACCTGGTGGCCAGCGAAGAACTCGAACTGCGCCCCGGCGAAACCGTTGAGTTGAAACTCAGCGTGGAGGAGGGCAGCCGCTACGTTGGCGTGCTCGCCGCCTACCGCGACCTGCCGGAAACCAAATGGCGCTACACCGTGCAAATCACTCCGGTGGAAGTCACCGACGCTGACCTGACGCTCGATCAGGCCGGTATCCGCAACAGCTTCGAAACGCTCGCCAAGGCGGATGACTGATCATGAATACCCATAAAGTCATTTGGCAGGAAGGCATGCTGCTGCGCCCGCAGCACTTCCAGCACAACGATCGCTACTACGATCACCAGATGAAGACCCGCACCCAGTTGTTGGGTGGTTATACCTGGGGCTTCCTCAATCTGGACATCGATTTGCAGTTCCTCAACATGGGCAAACTGGTGGTCAGCCAGGCCTCGGGGATTCTGCCGGACGGCAGCCTGTTCGAGCTCGGTGGCAACACCGAACCGCTGGCGCTGGACGTACCGCCGAACACCGGCAACACGCCGATCTACCTGGCGCTGCCGCTGGTCACCGGTAACCACATCGAGGCGCGCCGTCCGGAGCAATCCGACGTGCTGGCGCGCTACACCGCGTACGAAGCCGAAGTCGCCGATTCCAACGCCGGTGATGATTCCGCGAGCCAGGTGCGCTGCGGTCGCCCGGACTTCAAATTGCTGCTCGGCGAACAGCAGAGCGATCAGGCCTACGTGAAGCTGAAGATCTGCGACGTGCTCGACACCACGCCCGACGGCGTGATCAGCCTCGACCCGGATTTCGTGCCGACCTACATCCAGGCGCATTCCTCCAGCTACCTGCTGTCGTGCCTCAAAGAAGTGATCAGCATGCTCGGTCACCGCGGCGACACCATCGCCGACCGAATCCGCTCCAACGGCAAGGTCGGTGGCGCGGAAGTCGGTGACTTCATGATGCTGCAACTGATCAACCGCACCGAAATGCTGCTGCGTCACTATCTGGGACTTGAGCAGGTTCACCCGGAAGAGTTGTACCGCACGCTGCTGACCATGCTCGGTGAACTGGCGACCTTCTCCAGCGACAGCAAACGCCCGCGCCTGGACAGCCGTTACCAGCACAGCGATCAGGGCGCGAGCTTTCGCAAGCTGATGGAAGCGATCCGTCAGGTGCTGTCGATGGTGCTGGAACAACACGCCATCGAACTGATCCTGCAGGAGCGTCAGTACGGGATCATCGTCTCGCCGTTGCACGACCACAAACTGCTGGGCTCGGCGTCGTTCGTGCTGGCGGCCAGTGCCAACTGCGACTCCGAAGAACTGCGCCACCGCTTGCCAGCGCACCTCAAGGTCGGCCCGGTCGAGCGCATCCGCCAACTGGTCAACCTGCACCTGCCGGGCATCAAGGTCAAACCGTTGCCGGTGGCCCCGCGGCAGATCGCGTTCCACTCCAACAAAACCTATTTCATCCTCGAACTCAGTTCGGGAGACCTGGCAGACCTGGAGCGCTCCGGCGGCTTCGCGTTCCACGTTTCCGGTGAATTTGCCGAGCTCGAACTGAAATTCTGGGCCATCAGGAACTGACTGAAATGATTAAGGACATGGAACACCATCAGGACGATAAAACCGTCTTGCTCGACCGCCAGGGCCACGGCCCGGCGCAAAGTCCGCTGACCGATTTCGCTGCACCGCCGCGTTTCGAACAGCTCGAAGAACGCATGATCTACGCCGCGCGCCTGCGCCCGGCGGAAGCGTTCAACATCAGCCTCAATTCGCTGGTGGCCGCCGCCTCCGAGCTGCTCTCGGAAGTGGTGCGACTCAAGCACAGCGACACCCGCGAAGACATGTATGCGCTCAACGAGCGACTGACCGCCGGGCTCAAGCTGTTTGAAGTGCGCGCACTGCACAACGGTGCCGAAAGCAGTCAGGTGATGGCCGCGCGTTACGTGCTGTGCACCGTGGTCGACGAAGCCGTCGTGACCACGCCGTGGGGCAACGAAAGCGAGTGGTCGCAGATGAGCCTGCTCAGCAGCTTCCACAACGAAACTTTCGGGGGCGAGAAATTCTTCCAGCTGCTGGACCGCCTGTCGAAAAACCCGGTCAAGCACCTGCCGATGCTGGAGCTGATGTACCTGTGCCTGTCCCTCGGTTTCGAAGGCAAGTACCGCGTGCAAGCACGCGGCATGCTCGAACTCGAAGGCATCCGCGACGCCTTGTACCGGCAGATCCGCCAACTGCGTGGCGACGTGCCACGTGAGCTGTCGCCGCACTGGGAAGGCCTGAACGATCAGCGCCGCAGCCTGGTGCGCATCGTGCCGGCGTGGATGGTGGTGCTCTTCACCGTCGTCTGCCTGGTGGTGATGTATTCCGGTTTCGCCTGGGTGCTCGGCGAGCAGCGCGACACCGTTCTGCAACCTTTCCAGCCGCTAGATCCGGCCGCGGTCCAGCCGCAGTCGCAGCCGTAAACAGGGACGTGTCATGAAAAAGTTTTTCAAGAAAGTCGGCGCATTCTTGCGCAAGACCTGGGTCTGGACCTTGCTGGTGGTGCTGTTTGTCGCGCTGCTGGTGTGGTTCGTCGGGCCGCTGCTGGCGGTGGATGACTACAAGTTCTGGGAAGGTTCGACCTCCCGCTTGCTGACCATCAGCGTGCTGTTCCTGATCTGGGGCCTGACCATGGTCTTCGTCAGCTGGCGCGCCGGTGTGCGTAAAAAAGCCGTCGAAGACACCGAAGACGGCCAGGATCGCATCCGCCGCGAAGAGCTGATCGACGAAGAACAGAAAGAGTTGAAGGTGCGTTTCAAGGACGCCCTGAAAACCCTCAAGACGTCGAGCCTGTATCGCGGTCGCAGTGAGCGCTGGCGCAGTGATTTGCCGTGGTACTTGCTGATCGGCCCACAGGGCAGCGGCAAGACCAGCCTGCTGGACTTCTCGGGCCTTGAGTTTCCGATCAACAAGATCGACCGCAAACTGACCCGCGACACCCAAGGCACCCGTCATTGCGACTGGTACTTTGCCGACCACGGTGTACTGATCGACACCGCCGGACGTTACCTGACCCAGGCGGATGGCGAAGTCGACGGCAGCGCCTGGAGCACCTTGCTCGACCTGCTGCGCAAGCGTCGCCGCAACCGTCCATTGAACGGTGTGCTGGTGACCATTCCGGTGGAAACCCTGCTGTGCCCTGACGAGAAAGACCTCGAGACCCTGGCCCGCCAGGTGCGTGCGCGCTTGCAGGACGTGCATCAAAAACTCCACGTCGACGTGCCGGTTTACCTGGTACTGAGCAAGGCCGACAAGCTGCTCGGTTTCGACGAGTTCTTCGATCAACTGACCCGCGAAGAAAGCGATCAGGTGCTCGGCACGAGCTTCCGCAAAGAGCAGAGCGGCACCGATGTGACCGTGCTGCGCACCGAGTTCGAAGAGCTGCTGCGTCGCCTCAACAGCCAAGTGATCATGCGCATGCACCAGGAGCGTGACACCCAGCGCCGTGGCCGCATCCTCGACTTCCCGCATCAGCTGGGGCAGATCGGCGAGCGCCTGTGCCTGTTCGTCGACATGGCGTTCACCGGCAACCGCTACCAGCGTGTCAGCCAGTTGCGCGGTTTCTACCTGACCAGCGCACCGCACCTGACCCAGGAAATGGACCAGACCACCGCCGGCATCGGCGCCAATCTGGGCATCAACGCGGGCGTGCTGCCGACGTTGCGCAGCGGCCGTTCACGGTTCATTCACCACTTGCTCAGCCGGGTGATTTTCCCCGAGGCCGATCTGGCCGGTCTGGACAAGCGCGAACGCAGCCGCATCCATTGGGGCCAACGTGCGCTGTATGTGGGCGCGCTGGCGGCATTGGCGCTGTTCGGCATGCTGTGGGCGGGCGGTTTCTCCGCCAACTACGAGCGTCTGGAAAACCTGCGTAACCTCGCCGCCAATTGGACTCAACAGCGCTCGGCCCTGACCGCACGCGATGATTCCATGGCGGTGCTCAAGCCGCTCGACACGGCCTACGCGGCGACTCAGGTCTTCCCGAAAAAAGGTGCCGTGAGTTACCACGAACGTGGCGGCCTGTACCAGGGCGAAGACGTCAATCCAGTGATCAGGAACGCCTACGAGCATGAGCTTGAAGCGCAACTGCTGCCGAAGGTCGCGACACTGCTGGAAGGGCAGATCCGCGCCAACATGCACGACCGCGAACGCCTGCTCAACAGCCTGCGCGCGTACCTGATGCTGAACATGAAAGACCGTCGCGACGGCCCGTGGCTCAAGGACTGGGTCGCCACCGAATGGTCCCAGCGCTATGCCGGCAACACCGCCGTGCAGAACGGCTTGAACACGCACTTCGAGCGTTTGCTGCAGCAGCCGTTTATCTACCCGTTGAACGATCAACTGGTGGCTCAGGCCCGTCAGGTCCTGCGCAGCGAATCGCTGGCCAACGTGGTTTACCGGATGCTGCGCGAGCAGGCCCGCAACCTGCCGGAATACCGTCTCAGCCAACACCTGGGCCCACAGGGTTCGCTGTTTGTCGGCACCGATTACGTGATCCCGGGCTTCTACACCCAGCAGGGTTATCAGCAGTATCTCTCGGTCCAGGGTTCTGCACTGGTCACCGATATCCTGCGTGACAACTGGGTACTGGGCGAAGGCTCGGGCATCAGCGGCATGGACTTGCGTCGCCTGATGGTCGAACTGGAGCAACTGTACTTCCGCGACTACGCCAACTTCTGGAGTGAAGCGGTCGGCCAGGTAGCGTTGCCACCGATCAGCGACTTCAGTGAAGGCGCCGAGCAACTGGCGGGCCTGACCTCGGCCAACTCGCCGGTGCTGCAACTGCTGGTGGAAGTGCGCGAGAACACGCGCTTCCCGGCGGCCGCCGACAACGCCGAAGACGCCGCCGATGCGGCCGGAAAACTGGCAGAGAAGGGCGGCAAGCTCGGCAAACTCGCGGCAGCTGCGGCGGATAAAGCTGCGGACATGACCAAGAACCTGCCAGACACCGCGAAAAAATCCCTGCAACGTCGCTTCGAACCGCTGCACCGTTTGCTGGATGACAACAACGGCCCGGCCGCTGATTTGACCCCGGCCCTGACGGCGCTCAACGACTTGCAAATGCAGCTGGCGAGCCTGGCGCGTGCCAGTTCCCCGGAGCAGGCTGCGTTTGAAATGGCCAAGACCCGCATGAGCGGCCAGCGTGATGCGCTGAGCGCCCTGCGCAATGCGTCGAATCGTCTGCCGCGTCCGGTCAGCGTGTGGTTCAACGTGCTGGCCGAAGACACCTGGCGTCTGGTGCTCAACGATTCCTACCAGTACCTGAACCAGCGCTATCAAAGCGAGCTGTACAGCTTCTATGGCAAGGCGATCAACAAGCGTTATCCGTTCAGCGCCCACAGCACCAGCGACGTGGCGATCAGCGACTTCCGCGAGTTCTTCAAGGCCCAGGGCATCAACGACCGCTTCTTCGACACCTACATGCGTCCGTTCGTGAGTGGCGATCCGGGCAACTTCCGTCTGCGCGTCATCGACGGTCACAGCCTGCCGATCTCCAAGGTCTACCTCGACCAGATGGCCGCGGCACAAGTGATCCGCCAGAGCTTCTTCTCGATCAACCCGGCCGAGCCCCAAGTGCAGTTCAAACTGGAGCCGTACACCCTCGACCCGGCCGTCAGCCGTTCCGAGTTCAAGTTTGGCGACAAGACCATCGAGTACCGCCATGGCCCGATTGTGCCGGTGTCGTTCAAATGGCCGACCGACGCTGAAGACGGTCGCACCAGCCTGGTCCTCGACAAAATGGCTGGCCGCCCGATCGGTATCGAAAAGAACACTGGCCCATGGTCGCTGTTCCGTCTGTTCGACCTGATGCAGACCGAGTACCTGAGCGGTCGTGACGTGCTGGTGTTGAAGGCTGACGTCGGTGGCCTGCGCGCCAATTACCTGCTCAGCAGCCAACGCACGCCGAACCCGTTCGACATGGGCGTGCTGCGCACCTTCCGTATGCCGGTGCAGCTCTGATGCTGGTTGCCAGTCCCTGGCGCAGCGCTGCGCGTACCGACGCCGGCAAGGTTCGGGCGCGCAACGAAGATGCTTTCCTCGACTGTCCACAGCAGGGGCTGTGGGTGGTCGCGGATGGCATGGGCGGTCATCAGGGTGGCGACATCGCCAGCCAGTTGATCGTCGCCAGCCTGGCGGAATTGCCGGTGCAGGATGATTTCGACGAACGCCTCAAAGGCATTCGCCAGTGCCTGCACTGGTTGAACCGCCGCTTGGGTCAGGAGTTGACCGTCACCGCCGGGCGCCACGACAGCATCATGGGCAGCACCGTGGTGGCGCTGCTGGTGGACGGCAATCGCGCGGCCTGTATCTGGGCCGGCGACAGCCGTTGCTACCTGTGGCGCGGCCAGCGTTTGTATCAACTGTCCAAGGACCATTCGCTGCAACAGCAACTCATCGACGAGCAAAACATGAGCATCGAAGACGCCAAGGCTCATCCTGCCGCCCATGCCCTGACCCGTGCGGTCGGGGCGGCCGAGCAGTTGACCCTGGACGTGCTCGAACTCGAGGTCTATCCCGGCGATGCGTTTCTGTTGTGCAGCGATGGTTTGTACAACGGGCTCAGCAGCGATGCCTTGGGCAACGCCCTGAGCCTGACCGCGCCGCACGTTGCGCTGGAGCGTCTGTTCGATGGCGCCCTGCGTGGCTCGGCGCGGGACAACCTGACTGCCGTGGTGATCCGCCAATGACCCAACTCATGCCGCCGCTCGACGACCTGCTGGTGAGCGACGAAGAAGTCAGCAACCTGACTTATTTCGCGTTCGCCAAGCCGCATAAAGCTGAGCCCGCGCTGGCGCCGACCAAGGCCAGCATTGGCGAAATGCCGGACGTACTCGCAGGCCGTTACCGCATCGAGCGCCTGCTCGGTGCTGGTGGCATGGGCGCGGTTTACCGCGCACGGGATCTGCTGAGCGAGCAGTTCGGCGACCCCGACCCTTACATTGCGCTGAAAATCCTCAGCGAAGAATTTGCCGAATCGCCGGACGCCAGCGCCTTGCTCTACAGCGAGTTCGCCCTGACCCGGCGCCTGCGCCACGACAACGTGCTGCGTTTGCACAGCTTTGACGTGGACACCGACTGCCAGCGCGCCTTCATCACCATGGAACTCATGCGTGGGCTGACCCTGGACAAATTACTCTGCGAGCGGCCCCTGGGCCTGCCGTGGAAAGAACTGCGAGACATCGCGCTGCCGCTGCTCGACGCGCTGGCCTACGCCCACTCGCGCGGCGTGCTGCACGGCGACATGAAACCGAGCAACGTGATGCTCAGCGAAGAAGGCGTGCGCCTGTTCGACTTCGGCCTCGGCCAGGCTGTGGAAGGCATCCTCCCCGGCCTGCCGCACCTGAGCCGCGACCGCTTTAACGCCTGGACCCCCGGCTACGCCGCCCCGGAACTGCTCGAAGGCCAACCGCTGACCGCCAGCGCCGACGTGTATGGCGTGGCCTGCGTGCTCTACGAACTGGCCGGCGGCAAACACCCGTTCCGCCGCTTGCCCTCGACCGAGGCCCGCGACGGCCAGCTCGAACGCGAGCTGCACCCGCCGCGCAACCTGCCCAAACACTGCTGGCCAGCCCTGCGAACGGCGCTGGCTTTCGATGCCGCCAAGCGCACCATCACCGCCGCCCAACTGCGTGACGCCCTGGGCGCCACTTCGTCTTTGCTGCAACGCCTGCGATTTGGGGCGTAACGGATGACCACCGAACAGGGAGCAAGCAATGTTCAACCCGTCTAACGAAACGCATTTCAGCCTGACCGTTGAAGACTATGTGGGCGACCTGCAAGTGCTGTCGTTCACCGGCACCGAAGGCATCAGCCAGCCGTATTGCTTCGACCTCGAACTGGTCAGCGAAAACCCTGATCTGGACCTGGAACAGCTGCTGCACAAACAGGCATTCCTCGCGTTCGATCCACAGGGTTCGGGCATCCACGGCCAGATCTACCGCGTCGCCCAAGGTGACGCCGGCAAACGACTGACCCGCTACAAAATTTCCCTGGTGCCGCACCTGCAATACCTGCATCACCGCACCAACCAGCGCATCTACCAGCAGATGTCGGCACCGAAAATCATCGCGCTGATCCTCGAAGAACACGGCATCAAAGGTAACGCCTACCGCTTCCAGCTCAGCCAACCGTGCCCGGACCGCGACTACTGCGTGCAGTACGACGAAACCGACCTGCACTTCGTCCAGCGCCTGTGCGAAGAGGAAGGCATTCACTACCACTTCCAGCACAGTGCCAAAGGTCATCTGCTGGTATTCGGCGACGACCAGACCGTGTTCCCGAAACTCGGGCAGCCAACGGCTTATGTGCAAGGCAGCGGCATGGTCGCTGACGAACCGGTGATCAAAGGCTTCAAACTGCGCCTGGAAACCCGTACCAGCCGCACCACCCGCCGCGACTACGACTTCGAAAAACCACGCCTGCAACTCGAAGCGGCGTACAAACCCGACGGCGAAAGCACCGAGCCAGACCTCGAAGACTACGACTACCCCGGCCGCTTCCTAGACCGCGCACGCGGCAAGTTCCTCAGCCAGCGAGCACTGGAACGCCACCGCGCCGACTACCAGCAAGCCGAAGGCCACGGCGACCAGACCCGGCTCATCAGCGGTCACTTCCTGGAAATGTCCGACCACCCGCGCACCGAGTGGAACGACCTCTGGCTGCTCACCGAAATCGTCCACGAAGGCAAACAACCGCAAGTCCTCGAAGAATCGGTGACCAGCGACACCACCGACAACAAAGACGACTTCCACCAGGGCTACCGCAACCGCTTCCTCGCCACCCCGTGGAACGTCTTCTACCGCCCCGCGCTGGAACACCCGAAACCTCGCGTCCTCGGCAGCCAGACCGCCATGGTCACCGGTCCCAAAGGCGAAGAAATCCACTGCGACCAATACGGCCGCATCAAAGTGCAATTCCACTGGGACCGCGAAGGGTTGGCCGATGACAAAACCAGCTGCTGGATGCGCGTTTCATCGAGCTGGGCCGGCGACCGCTACGGCGCCATCGTCATCCCGCGCATCGGCATGGAAGTGCTCGTCACCTTCCTCGAAGGCGACCCCGACCAACCACTGGTGACCGGTTGCCTGTACCACAAGGAAAACCAGGTCCCCTACGAACTGCCGGCGAACAAAACCCGCACCGTGTTCAAAACCCTCAGTTCACCGGGGGGCGGTGGGTTCAATGAACTGCGCATTGAAGACAAGAAAGGTGCCGAGCAGATCTTCATCCATGCCCAGCGGGATTGGGATGAAAACATTGAGCATGATCAGAAGATTCGCGTGGGAAATGAGCGCCACGACACCGTGGTGAAGAACACCTACACCGAACTCAAGGCCGAAGAACATCGCACCACGGTTGCCGACCGCAAGGTTGAAACGCGGCTGGATGATCACCTGACGATTGGGCAGAACCAGCATGTGAAGTTGGGGACTGCGCAGCTGACTAGCGTTGGGAAAGAGATTCATGTGAAGGCGGGGGCGAAGATTGTTATCGAGGCTGGCAGCGAACTCACCATTTTGGGGGGAGGGAGCTTTATCAAGCTGGATGCCGGTGGGGTGACGGTGGTTGGGCCGGTGGTGAAGATTAATGCGGGTGGGTCGGCGGGGAGCGGGACTGGGATCGGGATTAAGCCGCCGGTGCTGCCGGGGGCGGCGGATAAGGATAAAGCGGGGAGTTTGATGGATCAGGCGTTGGGGAATGCTCCGCAGGAGAAACTCAAACCTACAGTCGATTACCCTTTCTCGTTATGAACGGAATAACAAGCGCCAACATGGACAAGGAATTTTCAAAATGATCATTAGCCCTCCCTTTATTCCTGCTCCAGTTGCGGGAGAAACCGACGATGCTTATCTGGCGCGCGCCATGGTTGGTGGTGTTCCTGGTGACGGTGGTTATCCACTTAGTTTTGATCTTAATTGGCACGGTGGTATGCATCTCACTGCTCCTCAAGAGGGAGGGAAAGCTATTCCCGTTCGCGCTATCTCCGATGGGACACTGGCGTATTTTCGCAGTCCTGCCCCCGTGAATCCCGCGCCGGATCATGCGCTTAACTTTCGGGGTGGCTGGACCGACAACGGTTGTATCGTTCTACGCCACGAAACAGAGGTTGGCGAGGGAGCTCAGTCGAAAGTCGTTTTCTATTCAATCTACATGCACCTGTCGAAGATCAATTTGACCCCGCTACAAATAGGAGCAACTGTCCTCCGAAAAGACGCTATTGGCGAAGCGGGAAGCATCTACGGTAAAGAGGGGCGAATCCATTTCGAGATCATTGCGGATCCGAGCCAGATAGCCAACCTGACGGGTAGAGCGACTCGGGACCTTAGCTACCAGTCCAATAACGGGCGGACGGACAGCTGTTGGGGCGATATGTATTTTTTTGTCCCCCCTGAGGTTCTTTTTTACGGCGCCGCTCCTCCTGATCGTCGCCAACCGCTGAACAACGGCCCGGTAGTTTACCGTCCCCCAGCGATGCCCTCTAATCCACCGATCCAAGAAGGTGGTAGCTCAGCATCTTCCACAGGTACCCCTGCGACAATAGACGGGTATGAGCCGGCTGTAGCTTCGCAGCTTCAGGAAGGCATCTTCGTACGTATGCACTTTGAAAAAGGCCAATGCACGCTAACGTCTTTTTACATTAGTGGAGTAGAAATAGGCGCGCAGCACGAGGAGGCTGAATACGAGTACAAGCTGTACGACAAAGCCAAGCAATATTACCCGCAGTCCCCAAGCGCTGGTTATGAACTGTTGCGTTTCGGCAGAGTGCTAGGTCCAGACGTGCTTCAGCCTCTCGATGCTGCACACTGGCGCCAGATCAAGTTTCCTGGCAAGGCCGGTGAACAGAGCAAGGTTGGTTGGGTCAATCTGAACGCAGCCAGCGTTACGAAATTCAGCGATGCGGATTTCCCGCATTGGCAGGGTTGGCACCTTGTAGATGACGATACGGATACGGACAGTCATTGCCAGTCTGATTTCATCAGGAGCTTGCTGGGGTTTAGCTCAGGTTCAATTCAGCCTGGAAATGGTGATGCTGTGAGCATGGCAAATTCACCTGGCTACGCAGTTCTTTCAGAGGAAGAAAAACAGAATCTTTCGGAACGCTATACAAACGAGCATGAACTGAGTATGTCCCGCTTGCGCTCAGCGGAAACACAGCAACGTATTAAGCGCTTGGTTTGTAAGTTTCCGAGTGAGTGGACTTCGAGTGATTTCGATACCCGCTATGGGTGGTTGCTTAAAGTGGCGGATGGTGGCCCGATGCCTCAGGATCAATTTGACAAAATAAAAATTCATCAGAAAGAGTTGGCGTTCTGGGAACAGGCAAACCTGGCTGGTATCGAGAGCAAGCATTGGCATTTTCCGCCCGCAGAGTTTATTCGGGTTTTTAGGAGGTGCGGTTGGTTTAGTAGTGATGAACTTATGAGAGTTTTGAAGCAGGCCCCGTCTGTCGGAAAGCAGAGAGCTGCTGCTTTAAGAGTTCCAACGAATAAAATGTTGAATAAGTATTTGCTCAGTAGCTCTAAGCTCAGAGTGGGGCACTTCTTTGCTCAAGTTGGAATAGAGACAGGCTGGTGGCAATATCGGGAAGAAAATGGTGAGGAGCCCTACTTCAGAAAGATGTACGAAATTATGACCCCGAGTGAAGCTGGAACTGAATATGATAGGGCGGTAAGCCTGAATCGTGATCTGCCATCAGGTCAACGACCGGTTGAGCTTCCTAACCCTGGACCGAATCCAAAGCCTACAATAAATCGACCAAATTACATGGCTACACGGCCAAGCAAGATAGCAACAAAGGCTGCTGGTATGGATAACGGAGTCGCTAATTCGTCGAATGGTGGGGCAGTTGGCGATGGTTTCAGATTTCATGGTCGAGGTTTTTTGCAAATTACAGGAAGACGTAATTACAAAAGTTATGAAATGTATCGGGGGAAAAATTTTACAGTGGATCCTAATCCCTCACTTCTCTCTTCGGACGATTACAATGCTTGCGACGCATCTGGATTTTTTTGGTCTAGAGAAAAGATAAATAAACGTGCAGACGAAGGGGCGGCCCCAGAAAACTGCAAAGTGGTTGGGTCTATCATTAACAGGGGAAGCCCCAACAAAGTTCCTTTGCATGATACTGAAAGGAAGGCTGCGTTTGAACAAATTTGGGGTGTGCTTAATGAGAAAGTTTAAATTGTCTTGTGTTATTTTGAGTCTGATGTGCTCCGCATTGTTTTTTGGAGGTGTTACTGCTGAAGAACAAAAATGCGGATTCAATGATTTGCCAGCGGACTTCGAGATTGCCGAATGCTATAAAGATAATGGTGTGGACGTAGTAAAGCTAGTTTCTTCCAGTTTGTCTTCCACCGCTACGGCTTTCGATAGTCTTCCTACTGTTTTTGCTCGTGGGCGTGATAGGGGAAATGTTTTAAGTAAGTTGGCTGTTGGTAGTCATCCGCCATACAATGGTTTGATTAAACTCCCGGATCCTGAGTCGATAATTGAAATTTCTGATGCGCCTGCATCAGCTAGGTCAAAAATGGCACAAAATGGATGGAGTCTGTTAGATATGAAGGTCGTTGTATATAAGGGACCGCAGGACAATGATGGATATATTCTCGTTTGTAGCACGCTTGAGCGCGACAGAAGTGAAGAGGTTATTTTTGTATCTCAGTGCAATAATTTTTATGAGGATGATATATCCAAGCTAAAAAAAGTTCTCCTATCGATAGACGGTTAATCGACTAGAAAAGAAAATAGGACCGATTTATTTAAGACTTGCTTGGTGAAATAGATATTAAGCGATATGGGGGCGAATCTATTTTTATAAAAAAGCGCCTCGATGCGCCAAGGCTTATTTCTTTGGGTGTATTTAAAAAGTAGTAAATAATAATCCTCCGGAAACCAAGGAGTTGAGTTGTGCGAAGCCTTCAACGGAATGAAATCAGAGGTGTTTGTGAAGAAGTTTTTTTTAGCGCTGTTACTCGCCTGCCCGCTGACAGCTTACAGCGAGGTTTCCACGGAGATCTATTGTTTCCAATCTCTGGGAGGCAACAGCATCAAATTTGAGTTCAGAAGCTATTACGATTCGGTCGCTAAATGGAGCGGTGCGAGCGTTAAGTACAGCAAGTCAAAGGAGGCTATTACTCTCGCCTACCGAGGCTCTGAGGAGGAAGTAATGGACCCGGATCGGCCGTCTCAATTTACGACCACTTGGGTAGAAGTCTCTAACGGCGTGGTGACAGGGTATTATGAAATGGTCAGCCAAGGTGCCCGTATCTATGGGATGACCTATACCAATTATAAAACTAAAGCGGTGTATTCGTTTCAGTACGATATGAATATGGATCCGTCTCCTGAGATGGGTTGTCAGTGGTGAAGATATTTACAGTCAATAAATTGAAATTTTCGATTTTCTTGTGGGTGATTTGTTGTTCTAGTGCGGGTGCCGCGCCTCAGGTCATCAAGAAGATTCCGGCCAAATTATTGGGTGATGCATCCCGTCAAAACGTTTTTGTGCTAACCGGGGATGCTGGCGAGGCGTATCACCGACTGCTGATCTCGCCTGAGCAAGGAGCCAGTGATGACATTCTGTTGGACACATCCACGGCTTTGCCGTTGATCAAGAGCCAATACTCGGCGGTCATGAGTGAAGGTTTCAGCGTCAATGTGATCAATAGTCCGGCGGGTGTCCTTAAGGTTGTTGATGTGCAGGGGGAAACCGTATCAGTCAAGCAGCCTTCCGCTGAAGCCGGGGACGCGCTTGTGCTGGTCAGCAACGAAGAAGATAACGGCGTTTACAACTTCAATCTGGTCTTTCGCTACAACAAAAACTCAAAACAGTTTGAGTTGAAAAACGTGTTGCAGGTAACGAACAACGATGCCTGTGATCGCTCCGTTGTCAGTGTTGAAGAAACCCCCAAAAGCTTGATCGGTGAAACGGCGTTGGCGTCTTTCAATGGGCGCAAGGTATTTGATCAGCTGCATGATCTGCACGTTCAGCGACCGGCCGAGGGCTACCAAAAACTGATGATGTCGGATATCGCGTACCAGTTGGATCAGGCTCTGGCGCTGTATCGAAAAGGGCAGATTGAGGCCGTTTCGAAGGTGATGGCGAACTTTCTGATGGATGGGGGCGAAGGCCACTGCTATCCGCACAGCTACATCGCGCAAAAGTATTACTTCGCTCAAACGCCAGCCTGGTCTAACGATGTCGGTTTTCTATTGGGTGAGTCCGGCTATTACGATGAGTCCATTGAGCTGTTGAACGCGGTTATTGCCCGAAATCCCACCAGAACCGTTGCCTATCTGAATCTCGCGGACAGTTACTGGGGTGTGAATGATAAAGCGCGGGCGGCGCAGGCTTACAAGCAGTACACCTCGCTCATGTCCGGAGAGGGCAAGGCGCAAAAGATTCCGCAACGCGCAGTTGAGCGATCTGTCATTCAAGGAATGAAGAAGTGAGCGTGATTAAACCTATTGCCGTGTTTTTGCTGGGGCTGTTGTCGATTTCAAAGTCGTTTGCCGGGGTTAATTGCAAAGAAGTCAGCATCAGTGCGCAAGTTGACCAGTGCGCTGAGATGGCGATGAAGGAAGCGGATTCCCAATTGAACAGCCACTATCACCAATTGATGGCGCGGCTCGAAACTCAGTATCAGAGCCAGTCGGAGTTGGGTGCGGCCTATCTGGCGAAGGTAAAGGAAGCACAGCGCGCGTGGGTCAAGCTGCGGGACGCGAACTGCGCCGTGGAAGCTTTTGAAATTGAAACAGACAGGCCCGCTCATGTGACGGTCGTGAATAACTGCATCACCCGGATGAGTCAGGAGCGTTCGGTCGAGTTAGACAAGATCGCGCCGTCGGCAACGGGCCACTCGACCGATAGCGGCGAAGTAGCCAGTGTTGCTTGTCCCTCGAGTGATTTTGCCGCTTTTCTTGAAACCTTTTCCGAGCGAGTAGACGTGCAAAAAGCATTCGTCCAACAGCCGCTGAAATTGGGCACTACCGTGGCGGGAGATCCTGAGCCTGAGATGGAAAAGCGCAGCGTCAGCGGCGACCAGATCAAGTTTCCGCTCATTCCGGATCGCGTGAAACGAGAGGCCGACGGGTTGACGTTGACCGTCAAGGAAGAGCAGGGCAATAGCGCCACGGCGATCCTGCAAAAGCCGGATACCGACTATGTTCTCGAGTATCGGTTTGTTCGTGGGCAATGTTGGCGGCTTAAAGCGGTTTTGGATTTTTCGCTTTAAGAAAGCAGATAGCGATTCCGATTGTTCTGTCAGGGCTGTACTCATAAACAGGGAAGCTATGTTGAAAAGACTTTTCTTGGCGGCGTTATTGTTGGTTTCTTTGCCTGCGGTTGCAGAGCCGATGTTCCCGTCACTCAAGTCCTGCACGCAAGCCGGTAGCAATTGCGCATTGGTGTTGGATGCTAACAACTATCTGGTGGATGCCGATTCCGGTGACAAGCTATCCGACACGGCAGAGTCGGTCGGGGCCATGAATTCTTTCGAGCTGTATCGCGATGGTGATCGGTACATTTTGGAAAACGAGAATTTCTCCCAAGCGAAGTCTCGTCGCTGGGTGGTTTTTGACTATGACAGTGGAAGAGTAGCGCTTGAGGGCGCATATGTTTTCTCGATAGATATCAATCCGAGTACGGGGCCGTATTGGCACGGCTACGACTGCCGCGCCGATGCCAAGCTGTTTGCCCGACCTTCAGTTGATTCGTTCAGTGATGCCGCTTTGCAGGAGTTATGCGGTGATGCGGAGGGTTTGGTTGTCTCTGGGCAGGACTCTGGCGTGACCGTGCCCACCAAAGGGTTGACTGTCAGTGTTCCCGTTTACAACGCTCGTAACCGTGATGGTTTCGCGACTTACCTGTTTGTTGGAAGCGAGGAACCGGATCTTTCGAAGTTGGCTTGTCTAACCAATTGTGTCTCCGGCGCACAACTGCAAGAGCAAGTTCCGGTAAAGAGTCCGTCCTTGAATGACGAGCAGAATGAAACGTTGTGCTCCGCAGACGAAGATATTTATTTCAGTTGTCCATTGACGGGAGGAAAGACGGTTTCCGTTTGTGCGCAGGGAAACAACAAGCCCGCTGCCGGTTCTGTTCAGTACCGTTACGGCGTTCCGGGAAAAATAGAAATGCTCTTCCCGCAGAAAAGTGCACCTCCCAAGGGCAAGTTTTTCGTGGTGAATGCGTCGGAAGGTAGCGTCAACCTGGACATCATCAAGTTCAAAAAGGGGCCCTATACCTACCTCGTTAACCAAGCCTTCGTGAGTAATCTGACAGTTCTCAAGGATGACAAGGTTATATTCCGGCAGTCCTGTGGCGCGAGCAGCTATGCCTTCGTAAGTCGGTCCGCAAGGCAAGGAATAGAAGCGCAGCCTAAAAGTGCTGAAGACTTTCGCTAGTTAAGATAGCTTGGCAAAGGAACGCAGAAAGGGGACTCAACGTCCCCTTTTTCTATTCGCGGTTTCGTTACACCTTCGCCCGATGCACCGCCGGATTCGACGAATCAATATGATCCAGCGCTCGCTCCACCAACAGCCGAACCCCATCCGACATTCTGCTGATCGCCAGGGCTACGGAGCGCAGCGTACCTTCCACATCGTCGGCCAGGTTGGCAGCGATGGCGCTGATGGACAGCAGGTCTTCCGAGGCGTTGGCCAGGAGGGCTTCGGTGTCGATGTCGGGGGAGACGGTGAAGAGGTTGCCTTTGCGCGGCTTGGGCTTCTCGCTGGGCGGCGGGGCGAAATGGTGGTTGAGGGCGCGTTCGGCGGCTTCGTGGAGTTTCTTCGAATCGAGGGATTCGTAGGGGGATGTGTCTTCGTGTTCTGGTGGATTCGGTGTTGGCTTGATCATTGATGTAGCTCCTGGAATTAAGAGACTGACACCGTTTCGCTTTGCACTTCGAAAGTGGTGGCAGCTGTGCGTTGGTGTGCAAGACCGATCCAGGAACCGGCAGACCCGAAGGTCTCCGACGCACAGCTGCCATAACGATCCGCGAGCATAGGAAAACGCTCGACGAATAGCCATAAGCAATTGTGTACCTGGAGGCGGACTTGCACGTCCGTGTCACCGATTTTGCGGCGACCAACAAAGACTATCGGCCGAGCGCAACGCTGCCTAGTTCACGAACACCCCTACGTGTTGAAGGAAACTTCCGATAGCGTCGAGCGTAGAAACACCAAATCTTTCACGCTTTTAAACACACACGTTTCGTCAATGACTTGGTAGTCATCAGCGTCAAAAAGCGCGTCATCTTCTTCTAACGCATCGCGATGCTGTCGTTATCGTCCGAAGCCGCTACACTGCGCCGGCCGTTCATTTTTCTCTTGAGGCTGTGCGCATGAAATTTCGTTTTCTTCTGTGGATGCTGGGTTTGTTGATGGGTAAGGCCAGTCGGACTAATCCTGCGTTTCAGCAGCAGTTGGGTGACAAGGAATTGGTGTTTCAGCTACAGACCCAGGACGGGAAGGTGGCGCGGCATTTCTTTGTGAAGGACCAACGGATTACCAGCAAATCGGGTGTGTATGCCGAGCCGGCGTTTGCGATTGCGTTTAAAGATGCGGCGTATGGCTTTGCCACGATGCAGGCGAAGAACAAGCAGTTGGCGTTTATGCAGGGGATTCAGGACAAGTCGATTCAGATCAAAGGGAATCCGGCGTTGGTGATCTGGTTTCAGGGGCTGACCAAGTATTTGAAGCCGCGGAAGGCGAAGGCTAAGGCAAAGGCTTGAGTCGAGTGACTGACCCTGTGGTGAGGGGGCTTGTCGGAACGCCGCACCGTCCCGTTGGGCTGCGAAGCGGCCCTAAAGCCTGAGACCTCGGTTGTATCTGACACATTGCGTTGGCTGGGTTGCGACTGCTGCGCAGCCGAGCGGGAGCAAGCTCCCTCGCCACAGTGGGTGTGGTGATTCAGAGATACCGAGTTGGATTCATCGCGAGCAGGCTCACTGCTACAGGGGGTTGTGGTGGTGCAGGTAGATCGGCGGTGGATTCTTCGCGAGCAGGCTCGCTCCCACAGGGATCTTTGTGATCCTGTGGGAGCGGGTTTTTTTAGGCCTGGCTGAATTGCGAAGCCAGTTCGCGCAGCAGGACTTCGGCTTCGAGGACTTTGGTGACGACGTCGTTGGCTTTTTCGCGGGTCAGGCCGACGCGTTCGAGCAATGCTTCGGGGATGTCTTCATCCGGGCCGGAGCCGATGCCGCGGCCGCGGAGCAGGCGCACGGCCAGGCAGACGAGGTTCGGGTATTCGGCGTAGTCGCCGTCGTAGTGCGGGTCGTGTTGGAAGCGCAGGGCGGTGGCGAGTTCTTCGGGCATGTCCCAGTAGCGCATCAGCCATGAGCCGATCTGTTCGCGGCTGATGCCCAGCAGGTGTTGCTCGACATAGCTGTGGCACAGGTGCTGGTTGACTTCCAGGTGGCGGCAGATCAGCGAGAAGTGCGGCGGGAAGACGTGGGCTAGCAGCAAGTAGCCGAAGTTATGCAGCAGGCCGGCGAGGTAGGTCAGGCCGGCTTCCGGGCGCTGGGCGCGCGGCATGGCGCGGGTCAGGCCTTCGATGACGGCGGCGGTGTAGATCGACTGCTGCCAGTACGGCGTGGCGTGTTGCGGGTGGTCTTTGGGCAGGCTCAGGGTTTTGCCCAGGGCCAGGCCCAGCGCGAGGTTGATCACCAGGTCGAAACCCAGGACCCGCACGATCGCATCTTCCACCGAACGAATCTTGCCCGGCGAGGCGTAGTACGGCGACGCGGCCCAGCTAACGACTTGTGCCGCCAGCGCCGGGTCGGTTTCGACGACGCCGGTGATGTCGTCGATGGTGGCGTTGGGGTCGACGCGCAGCTTGATGATTTTCTGCGCGGTCTCGGCCAGCGGCGGAATCTCGATGGTCTCTTCCAGGCGTTGCTGGATGCGTCGTGCGGTGAACACTTGAACAGCCTGGGTGATTTCCTTGCGGTCATCGTCGGGGCGGTCGAGGTTGGGGCGGATGCTGGTCAGGTTCTCGCCGAAGTTGGCGGCGCTGGCCTTGGTCAGCATGGTCTTGAAATCTTCGCTGGTGATTTCCAGCAGCAGGCCCGGCTCGCCCGAGTTGATCAGCAACTTCGGTTCGCGCAGCAGGCTTTCTTCGTACAGGCACGGCGAACTGGTCAGCGCCGGCAGACCGGGCAGCAGGCTGAGGCTGTGTTTGCCGAGCATCTTCACCAGGCGTTCGGTGGGCACGGCAGTGAGGCGGCGGCCGGTCAGTTCGGCGAGGCGATTGAGGTCCAGCAATTGGCTTTGCGGGAACAGCACCATCAGCGCGCCAACGGCGTCATCCAGCAACACGGCTTGTACTTTGCGCGAGGCGTTCAGGCCGTGGTGGTCCAGCACTTCTTCGTAGGCAATCCCCAATTTGCCCAGCAGCAACCGAATAACAGACGGAGCGTGCAGGGGTTCTGGGGCGAGGGCAGCTTCAGTCATGGTCTGTATCCGTATTCAAACAATCGCAGGAGTATAACCAGCTTGTTTAAAAGCATCGTCCACAAACTGCGACGGTGCTCACACTTGGCCGTATTGCTGCCCATGGCGCAGCCAGCGGTCGAGCAGCGGGCTGACGTGGTCCGGCCAGCGCTCCAGCAATGCCTGGGCGGCGTCGCGCACGGCGGGCAATAGATCGGCGTCGCGCATCAGGTCGGCGACCTTGAATTGCAGCAGGCCGGTCTGGCGCGTGCCGAGCATTTCGCCGGGGCCGCGCAGTTCGAGGTCTTTTTCGGCGATGACAAAACCGTCGTTGGTTTCACGCATGATACCGAGGCGCTGACGACCGATTTGCGACAGCGGCGGATGGTAGAGCAGCACGCAATGGCTGGCGGCGCTGCCTCGACCGACACGGCCGCGCAATTGGTGTAATTGCGCGAGGCCGAGGCGCTCGGGGTTTTCGATGATCATCAGGCTGGCGTTCGGGACGTCGACGCCGACCTCGATCACGGTGGTGGCGACCAGCAGTTGCAGGTTGCCGGCCTTGAATTCGGCCATCACGGCGGCTTTTTCCACCGGCTTCATGCGGCCGTGGATCAGCCCGACCTTCAACTCGCCGAGGGCGGCGGTGAGGTCTTCGTAAGTGGTTTCGGCGGCCTGACACGTCAGCTCTTCCGACTCCTCAATCAGCGTGCACACCCAATAGGCCTGACGCCCTTCCGCGCACGCGCCGCGCACCCGTTCGATGACTTCAACGCGCCGGGTGTCGGTGATCAACACGGTGTTGACCGGCGTTCGACCGGGCGGCAGTTCGTCGAGGATCGAGGTGTCGAGGTCGGCGTAGGCGCTCATGGCCAGCGTTCGTGGAATCGGCGTCGCGGTCATGATCAGCTGATGTGGACACATGCGTCCGCCGACACCTTTCTGCCGCAACGCCAGACGCTGCTGCACGCCGAAGCGGTGCTGTTCGTCGATGATCACCAGCGCGAGGTTCTTGAACTGCACTTCGTCCTGGAACAGCGCGTGGGTGCCGACCACCATCGGCGTGCCGCTGGCGATCTGTTCCAGCGCGGCGACGCGGTTCTTGCCCTTGAGCTTGCCGGCCAGCCACGCGACTTCAATGCCCAGCGGTTCGAGCCAGCGCTTGAAGGTGATGAAGTGCTGTTCGGCGAGGATCTCGGTGGGCGCCATCAGCGCGACCTGATAACCGGCCTCTAACGCCTGCAGCGCGGCGAGGGCGGCGACCACGGTTTTGCCCGCGCCGACGTCGCCCTGAATCAGGCGCAGCATCGGTTCGTGCTGGCTCAGGTCGTAAGCGATTTCGTTGCCGACTCGTTGCTGTGCGCCGGTCGGTGCGAAACCCAGATTGGCCAGGTACTTGGCCGGAAGTTGGGTGGCTTTGGGCATGGCCGGTGCGCGCAGGGAACGCATGCTCTCGCGCAACCGCTGCTGGGACAGTTGATGGGTCAGCAGTTCTTCGAAAGCCAGACGGTGCTGCGCCCAGTGATGACCGAGGGCGAGTTCGTCGACGTCGGCATCGGCGGGCGGGTGATGCAGGTAGCGGATCGCATCGGCCAGCGGCGCAAGTTGATAGTCCCGCGCCAGTTCGGTCGGCAGCCAGTCGGGCAGGCTGGTCGGGCCGAGCATCGTCAGGGTCTGCATGCACAGTTGGCGCAAACGCTGCTGGGTCAGGCCTTCGGTGAGCGGGTACACCGGGGTCAGGGTTTCATCCACCGGCGGTGGTTCGTCACCGGTAATGGCGCGGTATTCCGGGTGGTAGATTTCCAGCCCCGAGGCACCGGGCCGCGCTTCGCCGTAGCAGCGAATCCGCGTGCCGCGTTTGAGGCCTTCTTTCTGCGCGTTACTGAAATGGTAGAAGCGCAGGCTGAGCCCGCCGGTGCCGTCTTGCAGGCGCACGACGAGGCTGCGGCGACGGCCCATGACCACGTCGGCGCCGCTGACGGTGCCTTCGATCACGGCGTCTTGCCCCGGTCGCAAATGGCCAATCGGGACCACGCGAGTGCGGTCCTGATAGCGCAGCGGCAGGTGAAACAGCACGTCCTGAAGATTCTCCAGGCCGACCTTGGCCAGCTTCTCGGCCATGGCCTCGCCGACACCCTTGAGTGCCGTCACCGACACTTGCGACAACTCGGTCATGACAGCAACTTACGCCGCCACCACCGGCACGGACGGCTTGGCCACCGAGCACAGGCGAATGGAGTCAGCGAGGATTTCAATTGCCTTCGGCCGCGGGAAGCTGGCGCGCCAGGCGATGGCCACGGTGCGGAACGGCACCGGCGGCGTCAGTGGGCGCACTTCGATTACGCCGGGGGCGTAGTGATGGCTGTCGACAGCCGAGAGCGGCAGGATCGAGATGCCCAGGCCGGAGGCGACCATGTGGCGGATGGTTTCCAGGGAGCTGGATTCCACCGTGGTGTGCTTGGCGCCGTCGTTGCCTTTGGTCAGGGTCGGGCAGGCTTCCAGCACTTGATCGCGGAAGCAGTGGCCTTCGCCGAGCAGCAGCAAGCTCTTGTCGTTGAGCAGGCTGGCGTCGATGGATTCTTTTTGGGTCCACGGGTGCTGGGCCGGCATCAGGACGTAGAACGGCTCGTCGTAGAGCTGCAGGGTCAGGACGTCGGCTTCGTTGAACGGCAGGGCGATGATGATCGCGTCGAGCTCGCCGTTGCGCAGTTTGTCGCGCAGCACGTGGGTGAAGTTTTCTTCGATGTACAACGGCATCTGCGGGGCGACCCGGTGCAGTTGCGGAATCAGGTGCGGGAACAGGTACGGGCCGACGGTGTAGATGGCGCCGACTTTCAGCGGGGCGGTCAGCTGATTCTTGCCGGCCTGGGCCAGTTCGCGGATGCCTTGGGCTTGTTCCAGGACTTTTTGCGCCTGGGCCACGATGCCTTCGCCGACCGGGGTCAGGCGCACGGCGCTCTTGCTGCGCTCGAAAATCAGCACACCGAGTTCGTCTTCAAGCTTTTTCACGCCCACCGACAGGGTCGGCTGGCTGACGTGGCAACGCTCGGCCGCGTGGCCGAAATGCTGCTCTTGGGCGAGGGTAACGATGTAGCGTAATTCTGTGAGAGTCATAGCAAGCGTCCATGAAGTTGCGCGCCAAGCATAACGGCTGCAATCGATAGACGCACGTTATCAGAGTGAGTGTGTTGAGTGACACCGGGTAATGCGTGTTTGCCGCTGGCAGATACGCAAAAGGCACCTTTCGGGTGCCTCCATGGCTTTGCACTTAACCCTGTGGGAGCGAACCTGCTCGCGAAGAGGCCATTGCCTTCAACATCTTCGTGACAGTTACACCGCTTTCGCGAGCAGGCTCGCTCCCACATTGGGTCGGTGTTGCTTTTAGCGGCGGCGTTTTTCCAGGGAATACAGGAACGGTGCCGTGATTTCGATGGTGCCGTTGGTGAGCATGTCGGCCGGTGGCTTGGGCAGCGGCTGGGCGCGGCGGATCATTTCCAGAGTGGCCCGGTCCAGATCGGCAACGCCTGACTGGCCCACCAGTTCGAACGACAACACATTACCTTGACCATCGACGACGAAACGCAGGCGGTTGGTGCCTTCCTTGCCCCGATTCTGCGCACTGGCCGGGTACTTTTTGTACTTGCCCAGGTGAGCGAGCAAGGTGCCTTCCCAACTGGCCTTGGCAGCTTGCTGTGCAGCGGATGGGCCTTGTACCGGTTGTGCGGATTTCTCCGTGGGTGCCTGGGTCGGTTGCGCGTCGCTCGGTTTAGCCTCGGACGGCTTTTCCTTCGGCGGCTCCGGCTTTTTCTCCACAGGCTTGGGCGGTTGCGGCTTCGGCTTGGGTTTGACCGGCTTGGGCACGGCAATCTCGGCCTTCGGCGCTTCAGCCAGTTTCGGGATCGGCAGCTCTTCCACCGGCGCCGGTGGTTGCGGCGGCGTGATGACCTTCGGCGGTGCAGGCGGTGGCGGTGCCGGGACGGGTGCCAACTCGACCAACATGGCTTGCGGCGGCAGCTCGATCGGCGGGCGCGACGTCCAGTTCAGCGCCAGCGCGATGGCCAGTGCATGGACGCCCAGCACCACGGCCAGGCTCCCGCTGTAACGCGTCAGCTTATGGCGCGTCGTGATCATTTCTTGACTGACTCGAGACCGACCAGACCCACCTTCAGGTATCCGGCGGAGCGCAGGTTGTCCATCACGCTCATCAGGTCGCCGTAATCCACGCCTTTATCGGCCTGGAAGAAGATCGTGGTGTCTTTCTTGCCCTGGGTCTTGGCGTCCAGCGTGGCGCCGAGGGCTTCGGCCTTCACTTCGTCTTCACCGAGGAACAGGCGCTGGTCAGCCTTGACGCTGAGGAACACCGGTTTTTCCGGACGTGGCGCCGGTTTGGCGGTGGAAGCGGGCAGGTCGACCTTGATGTCCACGGTGGCCAGCGGGGCGGCCACCATGAAGATGATCAACAGCACCAGCATCACGTCGATGAACGGCGTGACGTTGATTTCGTGGTTCTCGGCCAGATCGTCGTCTGCGCCTTCTTTCAAATGCAAGCCCATGGCTGATTACCCTACTTTGACCATGTGCGGTTGCGTGGAGCGCTCGGCGGTCGGCAGGTGATCGAGGTCACGGCTGACCAGCAGCAGGACTTCAGCCGAAGCGTCGGACACTTGAGCCTTGTAGCCGGCGATGGAGCGGGCGAAGACGTTGTAGATCACCACGGCCGGGATCGCTGCAACCAGACCCAGCGCGGTCGCCAGCAGGGCTTCGGCAATGCCGGGTGCGACAACGGCGAGGTTGGTGGTCTGGGTTTTGGCGATGCCGATGAAGCTGTTCATGATGCCCCACACGGTACCGAACAGACCCACGAACGGCGCGGTGGAGCCGATGGTGGCGAGGACGCCGGTGCCGCTGCTCATGTTGCGACCGCAAGCTGCCACCAGGCGCTCGAGACGGAAGGCAACGCGTTCCTTGATGCCTTCTTTCTCGCGGCTGTTGACCGACAGGCGCATTTCTTCCAGGGCGTCATGCACCAACAGGTTGGCGAGGGTGCCTTCCTTGGTGGCGGTCGCGCTGGCTTCTTTAAGGGTGGTGGCTTTTTTCAGGTGGACGATTTCGCTGCGCAGGCGACGCTTGGCGCCCATCAGCTCAAGGCCTTTGGCGATCCAGATGGTCCAGGTGATGATCGAAGCAATGGCCAGGCCGATCATCACGATTTTCACGATAATATCGGCGTTCTGGTACATGCCCCACGGCGACAGGTCGTGGGCCATGCCCAGGGTGTTGTCGGGTTCGAGCACTTCAGGCACGTCTGCAGCGTCAACAGCCTGAGCCTGAGCCTGAGCCTGAGCCTGAGCCGGATCGGTCGCGGTTGGCGCAGCGGCAGGGGTCGCGTGATCGGCAGGTGCTGGTGCCGCGGCGGCAGCCGGCGTGGCGGGTGCTTGTGCGTCAGCGAACGCGGCGGTCGGCGCGAGCATCAGGCTCAGCAGCAGAGCGGCCACTGCGCTCCAGGCGCGAGGGCGTTTGGTTGGCGAAGCGGAGAATTGATTGCGTGTCATGCTGGCCGGACCTGAGAGGAAAAGACGGTTAATGTTCTTCCAGGCCTCGTGAGGCCGAGAACAAAAGTGGCGTGCATTATTGCAAGTAATTCTTGTTAACAAAAGTAATAGAGTCTCTTTTTTTCCTGCATTACTAGCCGCTCGTCCTGTGCCGACGCTAGTCTGTGGCTTTGCGATGGGAGTTTTTCGATGTCCACACCCTCAGTTTTGATCGCCGGTTGCGGTGATGTCGGCAGTCGTCTGGCCACGCAATTGGTGGCTGGCGGGTGGGAGGTCCATGGCCTGAGGCGTGACGTTTCACGCCTGCCCGAGGGCGTCATTGGCGTTGCCGGCGACTTGTTCAAAGAGGACTGCCCCGAGACCTGGCCCATCGGTGCAGTGGATTACCTGGTGTATTGCGCGGCGGCTACCGATCACGACGAGGCCGGTTATCGCGCTGCTTATGTGCAGGGCTTACAGCATGTGCTGGAGTGGCTGAGCGACTATGGGCAAGTGCCGGAACGGCTGCTGTTTGTGTCCAGCAGCAGTGTGTATGGCCAGCAGGAGGGTGAATGGGTCGACGAGTCCTCGCCGACTATTGCCACGGGCTATTCAGGTCGCTTGATGCTGGAGGCTGAGCAGGTGGCACTGCAAAGCGGCATCCCGGCGAGCATTCTGCGCTTGACCGGCATTTACGGCCCGGGCCGCGAATGGCTGCTGACGCAGGTTCGTCGCGGCTATCGCGTGGCCGTCGATCCACCGTTGTACGCCAACCGTATTCACGCGGACGATGCGGCGGGGTTGATGGCGTACCTGCTGGAAGCGGATCGTCGCGGTGTGGCACTGGATGACGTTTATATCGGCGTCGACGATGCGCCTGCACCGCTGGCCGAAGTGGTGGGCTGGTTGCGCGAGTATCTGGGCGTGACGGAATGGGATGAAGACTCAAGCGTGCGGCGTACGGGGAGCAAGCGTTGCAGTAATGCGCGGGCCAAAGCGTTGGGCTGGACGCCAAAGTATCCAAGTTACCGCGAAGGTTATGCCGCGATACTTGCCCAGGGGAGTCGAGCTGAGTGAGCCGCTAAACAACAGGCGCCTGCGGGCGCCTTTGTTGTTGGGTCATTGTTTTACCAGCAGCCATTGGCGCGGGCCGGGGGTGAACTGCGGTATTTCGTCAGCCTGTGCGGTGTTCAGCGCCTGGAAAATCTCCAGTTGCTTGCCTTTGCGGACGAAAATCCATGTGTCACTACGGGCACCCGTGCCCAGGTACAAGGTGTCATTGCCTGCGCCTTGGCTGGCGCAATCACCGTCAAGGCATAACTCGTATCGGTCGGTTCCCGGTAACCCTGAGACATGGCCATCTTCGGTAAACACGACCAATTGACCTGTTCCATGACTGTCGATGATTTTCCACTGTCCGCCCATGTAAGCCGCGTTCAGGGCGCTCCTGAAAGTGCCCGCCCACTTTGCATGCGGTGTGGCGGTCTTGGTGGGGCGACTGAACACCTGCTGGAGGACGTGCTCCTTGGCCAGTTGAGTCAGTCGCTTGCCATCCAGGCGCAGCTCGTCAGTGCCATAGCCGTTGTAGTCGACGGTCCAGGCATTGGCTGACTTTTGCAGCAGCTGGCCTTCACCCCGCTCAAAACCGCTGCTCACTTGCGCCTGGCCGGTGCGGGTGTTGATGTCCCATTCCAGATCGCGGCCATGGGTGTTCAAGGATTCATGTAAGGACTGGCCTTGGGCCGCCGCATCGATGGCCGCCTGATTGATCCAGAGGCCGCTGATGTCCGTTTCTGCGGGCATGGAGGTGCAGCCGCCGAGCAGCAACAGGCCAAGGAAAAGCAGTGGGCGCATGATCAATCCTTGAAGGGCGGTCAGAGAATTCGACGGTGCAGGCTAAAGAAAAAGGAGCCCGTGGGCTCCTTTATTCTGTATCACTGTTTTTCCAGCAACCATTTGCGGTCGCCCGGGCTGAACTGCGGCATTTCGTCAGCCTGTGCGGTGTTCACCGCCTGGAAAATTTCCAGTTCCTTGCCCTTGCGCGCAAAGATCCAGGTGTTGCCTTGGCCGTTCAGTTGCAGCCACATGTTGTCGTTGCCGCCGCTCATCGACGCGCAATCGCCCGCCAGGCACAAGGCATAGCGGTCTGCACCGGGCAGGCCGGCAACCTGGCCGTCAGCCTGGAATTGCACGGTATTGCCTTCGCCCGGGCCGCTGACAATATTCCAGCTGCCACCCATGTATTCCGTATACAGCGCGCGTTCGAAGCTCGCACCCACCGGTGCACCTTCCGGTACCTGGATCTGCGCGCGGTCGAAGACCTGGGCCGGTTCGCTATCGAGCGCGGCCTGGCGCAGTTGCTTGCCGTCGCGTTTCAACTCACTAGCGGAACTGCCATAAAACTCGATCTTCCAGGCGCCGGACTCTTCGCCCAGCAGCTTGCCGTCGACGTTTTCAAAACCGTTGGTGTAGCGGGCCTGACCGGCCTTGGTATTGACGTCCCATTCCAGGTTCGGGCCATAGGCCTGGAGCGCTTCGCGCAGGGGGGCGCCTTTGGCTGCAGCGTCAATCGCCACCTGATTGATCCAGGTGCCGCTGATGTCACGATCGGCAGGGTTGCTGGCACAACCGCCCAAGAGTAGGGCGACCAGCGAGAGGGCTAGCGCATGGCGCATGGTGGAATCCTTTCAAGACAAGATCGGCGCAGCCTTTGGAAGGCTGCGCCGCACGTTTACTCGATGACCAGAATGGCATCCATCTCAACCTGCGAACCCTTTGGCAGGGCAGCCACGCCGATGGCGGCGCGGGCAGGGTAAGGCTGGTCAAAGTACTTGCCCATGATCTCGTTGACCTTGGCGAAGTGGCTCAGGTCGGTGAGGAAGATGTTCAGTTTGACGATGTCTTTGAACGAACCACCGGCAGCTTCGGCCACGGCTTTGAGGTTCTCGAACACCTGGACGGTCTGGGCTTCGAAGCCTTCAACCAGTTCCATGGTTTTTGGGTCCAGAGGAATCTGACCCGACATGTAAACAGTGTTGCCAGCCTTGATCGCCTGGGAGTAAGTACCGATGGCGGCCGGGGCCTTGTCGCTGGTGATAACAGTCTTGGTCATGAATGACTCCTTGTAAGAGTGGGCTTTACGCACGCATGCGGGTGATGCGAATCACACCGGTCAAGGCACGCAGTTTCTTGATCACGCGAGCCAGGTGCACACGGTCGTGCACGCTGACCACCAGTTGGACCACGCTGATGCGACCATCGCGTTCGTCCATGCTGATTTTTTCGATATTGCCGTCGGCCGCGTTGACGCTGCTGGCCAGCAGGGCGATCAGGCCGCGCTGGTGTTCCAGCTCGACGCGCAGCTCGACGTTGAATTCGCCGGTGACATCCTTGGCCCACGAGAGCTGGATGCATTTTTCCGGGTTGTGGCGGATTTCGCTGATGTTGCGGCAGTTGTCCAGGTGCACCACCATGCCTTTGCCCGCGGACAGGTGACCGACAATCGGGTCGCCCGGGATCGGTGTGCAGCACTTGGCGTAACTGAGGACCAGGCCTTCGGTGCCGCGAATCGCCAGCGGGCCTTCCGGGCTTGGCAGCTGTTCGCCTTCGCCAAGCAGGCGGCGGGCGACCACGTAAGCCATGCGATTGCCCAGGCCGATGTCTTCCAGCAGGTCTTCGATCAGTTCGAGGCGGTACTCGGCCAGCATCGCCGTGACGCGTTCGGGCTGGATTTTTTCCAGCGAACTGTCGAAGCCGTTCAGTACCTTGTTCAGCAAGCGTTCGCCCAAGCTGATGGATTCGGAGCGGCGTTGCAGTTTCAGCGCATGGCGGATGTGTGTCCGCGCCTTGCCCGTGACCACGAAGTTGAGCCACGCCGGGTTCGGCCGCGCGCCGGGAGCGCTGACGATCTCGACCGTGGAGCCGCTTTGCAGCGGTTCGGACAGCGGTGCGAGACGACGATTGATCCGGCAGGCAATGCAACTGTTGCCGACGTCGGTGTGCACCGCGTAAGCGAAGTCGACCGCCGTGGAGCCTTTGGGCAGCTCCATGATCCGGCCTTTGGGCGTGAACACGTAGACCTCGTCCGGGAACAGGTCGATCTTCACGCTTTCGATGAATTCCAGCGAGTTGCCGGCGCGTTGCTGCATTTCCAGCACGCCTTTGACCCACTGGCGGGCGCGGGCATGCGTGCCTTTTGGCTGCTCGTCGCCGCTGGACTTGTACAGCCAATGGGCGGCGATGCCGTTGTTGGCCATCTCTTCCATTTCACGGGTGCGGATCTGGATCTCGATCGGAACGCCGTGCATGCCGAACAACGTGGTGTGCAGCGACTGATAGCCGTTGGCCTTGGGGATCGCGATGTAATCCTTGAAACGCCCCGGCAACGGTTTGTACAAATTATGCACGGCACCCAGCACGCGGTAGCAGGTGTCGACCTTGTCGACGATGATCCGGAACGCATAAACGTCCATGATCTCGTTGAAGGCCCGACGCTTGCCGCGCATTTTCTTGTAGATGCCGTAGAGGTGTTTCTGGCGACCGCTGACCTCGCCTTGAATGCCGTCGACGGCCAGGCAGTGGCTGAGGGACTCTTCGATCTTGTTGACGATTTCCTTGCGGTTGCCCCGGGCGCGTTTGACCGCCTGGTTGATCCGCGCGGAACGCATCGGGTGCATGGCCTTGAAGCCGAGGTCTTCGAATTCTATGCGGATGGCGTGCATGCCCAGCCGGTTGGCGATGGGCGCATAGATTTCCAGCGTTTCCTTGGCGATCCGCCGGCGCTTTTCACCGGACAGGACTTCCAGCGTGCGCATGTTGTGCAGGCGGTCGGCAAGCTTGACCAGGATCACGCGAATGTCGCGCGCCATGGCCATGGCCATTTTCTGGAAGTTTTCGGCCTGGGCTTCGGCTTTGGTCTCGAAGTTCATCTGGGTCAGTTTGCTGACCCCGTCGACCAGTTCGGCCACGGTTTCACCGAACTGCGCTTGCAGCGCTTCCTTGGCAATACCGGTGTCTTCGATCACGTCATGCAGCATCGCAGCCATCAGGCTCTGATGGTCCATGTGCATGTCGGCAAGAATATTCGCCACGGCTAGAGGGTGCGTGACGTACGCCTCACCGCTACGGCGGCGTTGACCGTCGTGAGCTTGTTCGGCGTAGAAGTACGCTCGGCGAACCAGGTTGACCTGGTCCTTGCCGAGGTAGGTCGATAAGCGATCGGCGAGGGCGTCTATGCTCGGCATGATAACTCCTGCCGTTCGCTGTGACCCCGCGCCGTGCTACGTCGACCAGGCATAGGCTTAGACGGCCTCGTTGGACTCGTCCTCGAACGCTGCGAACAGCGGTTCGTCTTCGACGATTTCAGCGTTGGCGATGAACTCGTAGCTCATCAGGCCTTCCGCGATTTCGCGCAGGGCTACAACGGTAGGCTTGTCGTTTTCCCACTGAACCAGGGGCTCTTTGCCGCCGGTGGCCAGTTGACGGGCACGCTTGGTGGACAGCATGACCAGTTCAAAACGGTTTTCCACGTGGTTCAGGCAGTCTTCAACGGTTACGCGGGCCATGGTATTCCTCGGAGCGAATGCAATATGCGCGCTGCCCGGGTGGGCGAGCGGACTGAACAGTTTAAAAAATCACCAGCGTTTAGGGAAGCGCTGATTTTTTGACCAAGCCCTTCAACGCGCTGCAAGTGCCAATGTAAAGCCCTTGCAGCGGTTTTGGGAAGTGCTGTTTAGCTGAGCAATTCGGCCAAAAGTTTTCCGTTACGCTGCTGCTGGCGCTTCTGATGCAGCTGATTAGCGCGGAAAATTGCCTGCAAATCGCGCAGCGCGTGGGCGAAATCGTCGTTGATGATCAGGTAATCGTAGTCGACGTAGTGGCTCATTTCGCTGACGGCTTCGCGCATCCGGCCTTCAATGACCTCGTTGCTGTCCTGGCCGCGATTGTTCAGGCGCTGGTGCAAGGCTTCCAGGGACGGCGGCAGAATGAAGATCGAACGCGCCTGGGGCATCAACTTGCGCACTTGCTCGGCACCCTGCCAGTCAATTTCCAGAATCAGGTCGTGACCTTCGTCCAGCGTCTGTTGCAGGTGGCTTTGCGAGGTGCCGTAGAGATTGCCGAATACTTCGGCGCGCTCGAGGAAATCGCCGTGCTCGATCATCTTCACGAAGTCGCTGCGGTCGACGAAGTGATAGTTCACGCCATTCACTTCACCGGGGCGCATGGCGCGGGTGGTGTGGGAGACCGAGACGCGGATCTCCTGATCAGCGTCGGTCAGGGCCTTGACCAGGCTGCTCTTGCCCGCGCCCGAAGGGGCGGAAATGATGTACAGGGTGCCGGTGCTGTGGGTCATGTCGGGTTTGCCTTACTCAATATTCTGCACTTGTTCACGCATCTGCTCGATCAACACTTTGAGGTTGACCGCCGCCTGGGTGCTGCGCGGGTCGAAAGCTTTGGAGCCCAGTGTGTTGGCTTCGCGGTTGAGCTCCTGCATCAGGAAGTCCAGGCGCCGACCAGCAGCGCCGCCGGATTTGAGCACCCGGCGAACTTCGATGATATGAGTGCTCAGGCGATCCAGTTCTTCGGCGACGTCGCTCTTTTGCGCGAGCATGACCATTTCCTGCTCCAGACGCTGCGGGTCGAGGTCGGCCTTCATGTCGGTGAAGCGGTCGAGGACTTTCTGGCGCTGGGTGGCGAGCATCTGCGGGACCAGTTCACGCAGGGTGACGACGTCTTCCTCAATGGAGGTCAGGCGATCGTTGATCAATCGCGCCAGCTCCGCGCCTTCGCGCTCGCGGCCGGCCTTGAGTTCTTTCAGGCCTTCGTTGAACAGCGCCAACGCCTCGGCATTCAAGGCTTGCGGGTCGGTGGCGTCGCCTACCAGTACGCCGGGCCAGGCCAGCACTTCCAGCGGGTTGAGCGCCGCAGGGTTCTTTATCAGGCTGGCAATCGTCTCGGCGGCGGCGACCAATTGCGCGGCGCGCTCGCGGTCCACTTGCAGTGGTTTGTCGGTGTTTTCTTCGGTAAAGCGCAGGGTGCATTCAAGCTTGCCCCGTGAGATGCCCTGGCGAAGGGCTTCGCGGACCGCGCCTTCGAGATCCCGAAAGGACTCCGGCAGGCGCAAGTGCGGCTCCAGGTAGCGGCTGTTGACCGAGCGCAGTTCCCAGCTCAGGGTGCCTTGGGTGCCGGCTTTTTCTACGCGGGCGAAGGCGGTCATGCTGTGCACCATGGAGGTACCTCGCAAGTCGGGTTTGCGTTACCAAAGGTTTCGCGGGCCCGATATCTGTGAATTAAAGCCGACAGGCAGCAAAGGCGCAGGATTGTAGCGCAGTGGGGCGGATGCGCCCAAACACACGGTGTGACAAAAGGGCTGCAGGCCGTCGGTAAAGCGCTGTTCAGGGCCTTCGGTCGTCGGGCGGATTTTTTAGAAGTGCCCAGTCGTGGCCAGCGGCTCTATAATGCTCCGCAGTTTTCCGTCCCCCGTACAGGTATTCCCTATGAAACGTCCAAGTGGTCGCGCTGCCGATCAGCTCCGCTCGATCCGCATTACCCGCAACTACACCAAACACGCCGAGGGTTCTGTACTGGTCGAGTTCGGTGACACCAAAGTCATCTGCACCGTCAGCGTCGAAAACGGCGTGCCGCGTTTCCTCAAAGGCCAGGGCCAGGGCTGGTTGACCGCCGAATACGGCATGCTGCCGCGCGCCACCGGCGAGCGTAACCAGCGTGAAGCGAGCCGTGGCAAGCAAGGCGGCCGTACCCTGGAAATCCAGCGTCTGATCGGTCGTTCCCTGCGCGCTTCGCTGGACATGTCCAAGCTCGGCGACGTAACTCTGTACGTCGACTGCGACGTAATCCAGGCTGACGGCGGCACCCGCACCGCGTCCATCACCGGCGCCATGGTTGCACTGGTCGATGCCTTGAAAGTGATCAAGAAGCGCGGCGGCCTGAAAGGCGGCGACCCGTTGAAGCAAATGATCGCGGCCGTTTCCGTGGGCATGTACCAGGGCGAACCTGTGCTCGACCTCGACTACCTGGAAGACTCGGCTGCCGAGACCGACCTGAACGTAGTGATGACCAGCACTGGCGGCTTCATCGAAGTTCAGGGCACTGCCGAAGGCGCACCGTTCCAGCCGGAAGAGCTGAACGCCATGCTGGAACTGGCGAAAAAAGGCATGACCGAAATCTTCGAGCTGCAAAAAGCTGCACTGGCCGACTGATCGGACCCGCTTCAACCAAGGAGGACGTTATGAGTGATGAGCAAGAGCTGCTTCCCATCCCGAGCAAAGAGGCTCGGCAGTGGGCGATGTTTTGTCACTTGTCCGCCTTGCTGGGGATCTGGATTCCGTTCGGCACGCTGATCGGCCCGCTGATTCTCTGGCAGATGAAGCGCGAGATGGACCCGTTTGTTGATGCACAGGGCAAGGAAGCGCTGAACTTTCAGATCACCGTCGCCATTGCCTCCACCATCTGCTTCTTGCTGATGGTGGTGATTATCGGGTTCTTCATGTTTGGCCTGGTGGCGATTGGCGCATTGGTGCTGACGATCATTGCTGGCGTGAAGGCTAACGAAGGGTTCCCTTATCGTTACCCATTCACCTGGCGGTTGATCAAGTAAGCCCCCACACAAATCGTCACCCACAAAAAAGCCGACAGTGATGTCGGCTTTTTTGCATCTGCGAAACGACGCTTAGATAGTCAGCGTCCAGTCGTAGTCCACGATCAGCGGTGCATGCTGCGAGAACCGTGGCTGACGTGGCAGGCGCGCACTGCGAACAAAGCGGCGCAGGCCCGGGGTCAGCAACTGGTAGTCGAAACGCCAGCCCAGATTGAGCATCTCAGCCTGTTCGTTATCCGGCCACCAGCTGTACTGGTCACCTTCACGGCTGACTTCGCGCAGGGCATCTACATACCCCATGTTGCCGACAATCTCGTCCATCCAGGCACGTTCAGGTGCCAGGAAGCCCGGGGATTGCTGGCTGTCGCGCCAGTTCTTGATATCCAGCTTCTGTTGCGCCACGTACAGCGAGCCACAGTAAATGTACTCGCGACGTTTGCGTCGCTGTTTATCCAGATAACGGGCGAAGTCGTCCATTAGCTTGAACTTCTGGTTCAAGTCTTCATCGCCATTCTGCCCCGAAGGGAGCAGCAAGGTCGCGATGCTGACCTTGTCGAAATCGGCTTGCAGGTAACGCCCGTAGCGGTCGGCCGTCTCGAAGCCGAGACCGCTGATGACTGCCTTCGGTTGCAACCGCGAATACAAAGCCACGCCACCCTGGGCAGGAACTTCGGCTTCGCAGGCATAAAGGAAGTAGCCATCCAGTTGGAAGGCTGGATCGTCCAGTTCAAAGGCGGAGGCGCGGGTGTCCTGCAGGCAGATGACGTCGGCATTCTGTGCTTGCAGCCAACTGAGCAAACCACGCTCGACTGCAGCCTGAATACCATTGACGTTCACACTGATGATCCGCATAAATGGCCCCAAAAATCGCGTGCGTGTATGATACACGGCGTCAACCTAATTAGCTAAATCCGTGGTATTTGGGGTTTTTTTCATGCAAGCGTATCAGCGCGATTTCATTCGTTTTGCCATCGATCGCGGCGTTTTGCGCTTCGGTGAGTTCACCCTGAAGTCCGGGCGCACCAGTCCTTACTTCTTCAACGCCGGCCTGTTCAACACGGGTTCGGCCCTTGCGCAGCTGGGGCGTTTCTACGCGGCAGCCATCGTCGAGAGCGGTATTTCGTTCGACGTGTTGTTTGGCCCGGCCTACAAAGGCATCCCGTTGGCGGCGACCACGGCAGTGGCCCTGGCTGAACACCACGAGCGCGATCTGCCGTGGTGCTTCAACCGCAAAGAAGCCAAGGCCCACGGCGAAGGCGGCAGCCTGGTCGGCGCACCGCTGACCGGCGACGTGCTGATCATCGACGACGTGATCACCGCCGGCACCGCGATTCGTGAAGTGATGCAGATCATCGCTTCCCAGGACGGCGCCAAGGCCAAGGGCGTGCTGATCGCCCTGAACCGTCAGGAGCGTGGCAACGGTGAGTTGTCGGCAATTCAGGAAGTGGAGCGTGATTTCGCGATTCCGGTGATCAGCATCGTTTCGCTGAACCAGGTGCTGGAATTCCTCGCCGACGATCCGCAGCTCAAGCAGCATTTGCCCGCCGTAGAAGCGTACCGCGCCCAATTCGGCGTGTAACACCAATCCCCTTGTGGGAGCGAGCTTTTGTGGCGAGGTGGTGTGCGACAGGGATCGCAGGCAAAAAAAGACCCCGCTCAGCCAGACTGAGCGGGGTCTTTTTGTGTGTGCTGCTTAAGGACGCTTGCGATTGCTGATCAGGGTACCTACACCGGTATCGGTGAAGATTTCCAGCAGAATCGCATTCGGTACCCGGCCATCAATGATCAACGAGCTGCCCACGCCGCCCTGAACCGCTTCCAGCGCGCAACGGATCTTCGGCAGCATGCCGCCGTAGATCGTGCCATCAGCGATCAGCTCGTCGACCTGCTGGGTAGTCAGGCCAGTCAGGACCGTGCCTTGCTTGTCCATCAGGCCGGCGATGTTGGTCAGCAGCATCAGCTTTTCAGCTTTCAGTGCTTCGGCCACTTTACCGGCCACCAGGTCGGCGTTGATGTTGTACGACTCGCCGTTGGCGCCGACGCCGATGGGCGCGATCACCGGAATGAAATCGCCTTTGACCAACAGGTTCAGCAGGTCAGTGTTGATGCCGACCACTTCGCCGACGTGGCCGATGTCGATGATTTCCGGCGTCGTCATCTCCGGCGTCTGGCGAGTGACGGTGAGCTTCTTCGCACGAATCAGCTCGGCGTCTTTACCGGTCAGGCCGATGGCGCTGCCGCCGTGACGGTTGATCAGGTTGACGATGTCTTTGTTGACCTGGCCGCCGAGGACCATCTCCACCACGTCCATAGTCGCGGCGTCAGTGACGCGCATGCCATCGACAAAGTGGCTCTCGATCGACAGACGCTTGAGCAGGTCGCCGATTTGCGGGCCGCCACCGTGAACGACAACCGGGTTGATGCCCACGGCTTTCATCAGCACGATGTCGCGGGCGAAGCCGGTTTTCAGCTCCTCGCTTTCCATCGCGTTGCCGCCGTATTTGATCACCAGCGTCTTGCCGACGTAGCGGCGAATGTAAGGCAGCGCTTCGGACAGGACCTTGGCGGTGTTGGCGGCGGCTTCGCGTTCGAGGGTCATTCAGGGCTCCGGGTGCTTCGTTCAATCAAAACGGTAATTGGAGATCAGGTGCAACACGTTTCAGCTGGGTGTGGAACACGTCCTTGATGCGCTGCAATTCAGCCTCATCGTCGGCCTCGAAACGCAGCACCAGCACCGGCGTGGTGTTGGAGGCGCGCACCAGGCCCCAGCCTTTGGCGTAGTCGACTCGCACGCCGTCGATGGTGGTCAGGTCAGCGCCTTCGCCCCACGTCGCATCGTGCAGTGCATCAATGATGCTGAATTTGCTCTCTTCGGTCACATGGATATTGATTTCCGGCGTAGAAATATCGTTCGGGAAGGTCGCAAACAACTCTTCCGCGGTGGATTCTTCCTTGCTGAGGATCTCCAGCAGCCGCGCGGCGCTGTAAATGCCGTCGTCGAAACCGAACCAGCGCTCCTTGAAGAAGATGTGCCCGCTCATTTCGCCGGCCAACAGTGCGCCGGATTGTTTCATTTTCTTTTTGATCAACGAGTGACCGGTCTTCCACATTAGCGGCCGACCGCCATATTCCTTGATCAGCGGGACCAGGCGGCGGGTGCATTTGACGTCGAAGATGATCTCCGCATCCGGGTTGCGCGCCAGCACATCGCGGGCGAACAGCATCAGCAGGCGGTCGGGGTAGACGATGCTGCCGGTGTTGGTCACGACGCCAACGCGGTCGCCGTCGCCGTCGAAGGCCAAGCCGAGGTCGGCGTTGGTTTCCTTGACCTTGGCGATCAGGTCGACAAGGTTTTCAGGCTTGCCCGGGTCCGGGTGATGGTTCGGGAAGTTGCCGTCGACGTCGCAGAACAGCGGAATGACTTCGCAGTTCAGCGCTTCGATCAGCTGTGGGGCGATCACGCCGGCCGCGCCATTGCCGCAGTCGACCACGACTTTCAGGCGACGGGCCAGTTTGATGTCCTGGACGATTTCGGAGTTGTAGCGGTCGAGGATCTCGACCTTGGTCACGCTGCCTTGGCCGCTGCTCAGGTTGTGGGTCTTGAGGCGGTCGTGCAGGGCCTGGATCTGTTCGTTGGCCAAGGTGTCGCCGGCGATGACGATCTTGAAGCCGTTGTAATTCGACGGGTTGTGGCTGCCGGTGAGCATCACGCCCGATTTACCGGCCAATACGTTGGCGGCGTAGTACAGCGCCGGCGTCGGCACCAGGCCAACGTCGCTGACGTGGCAACCGGCATCGGCCAGGCCTTTGATCAATTGTTCGACCAGTTCCGGGCCGGACAGGCGGCCGTCGCGACCCACCGAAACGTTCGGTTCGTCCTGGGCCAGGCTCTGGGCACCGATGGCGCGACCGAGCCAGTAAGCGGTTTCAGCGTTCAAGAACTCCGGGACGGTGCCGCGAATGTCGTACGCACGGAAAATGCTGTCGGGAAACTTGGGGGCGACTTGGGCGGGGGTGTTCATCTGTGGGAATGCTCCATCTCGAAAGTGGCTGTACCTGCCTGCGACAAATGCATCGGCCGGCTCAAACTGAAGGGTATGACGGCGTTTTCCACGGAGAGTTCGTGGTGCGAAAAGGCCATGCCACCGGGATTAGCGGAACCTGGGGCGGCCAATACCTTGATTTTCGGCGGTAAACCTTCCAGATGAACTTTGTAATTCAGTGCGAAACCTGTGGGGGCGAGCAAGCTCGCTCGCCACAGGGTTCTCTATCGGATCAATGGCTACCGGAATGTCCGAAACCGCCCGTGCCGCGCTGGGTTTCGACGAACTCTTCAACCATTTCGAAATGCGCTTGAACCACTGGCACCAGCACCAGTTGTGCCAGGCGTTCGCCAACAACCATCGTGAATTCGGTCTGGCCACGGTTCCAGCAGGACACCATCAACGGACCCTGGTAATCGGAGTCGATCAAACCGACCAGGTTACCCAGCACGATGCCGTGCTTATGGCCCAGGCCGGAGCGCGGCAGAATCAGTGCAGCCAGGCCCGGGTCGCCGATGTAGACCGACAGGCCGGTCGGGATCAGCACGGTTTCACCCGGCTTGATCACGATGTCTTTTTCCAGCATGGCGCGCAGGTCGAGGCCGGCGGAGCCTGGGGTGGCGTATTGCGGCAGCGGGAATTCGGTACCGATGCGAGGGTCGAGGATCTTGGCTTGCAAAGCGTGCATGTAAATTAAACCTGGTTCAGACGTTCGGCGATAAAAGTGATCAGCTGGCGAGCAATCTTGCTCTTGCTGGTCTGGGCGAAAAGTGTGGCGTGAAGCTCACGGTCGATCACGCTGCAGGCGTTTTCTTCGCTGTTGAAGCCAATGCTCGGGTTGGCGACGTCGTTGGCGACGATCAAATCGAGATTCTTGTCTTTCAACTTGCGCGCAGCGTAGTCGAGCAGGTGTTCGGTTTCGGCAGCGAAACCGACACTGAACGGACGGTCGGGGCGCGTGGCGATGGTGGCCAGGATGTCCGGGTTACGCACCATCTGTAGCAACAAGCCGTCGCCGTTCGTAGGGTCTTTCTTGAGTTTCTGTGGGGCGACGACTTCCGGGCGGTAGTCCGCGACCGCTGCCGAGGCGATAAACAAGTCGCAAGGGATCGCGGCTTCGCAGGCGGCGAGCATGTCGCGGGCACTGACCACGTCGATGCGCGTGACGCGATCCGGCGTAGGCAGGTGCACCGGGCCGGTGATCAGGGTCACGCGGGCGCCGGCTTCCACTGCGGCTTCGGCCAGGGCGAAGCCCATTTTCCCCGAGCTGTGGTTGGTGATGTAGCGCACCGGGTCGATGTTTTCCTGGGTCGGGCCGGCGGTGATCAGCACGTGTTTGCCGGTCAACGCTTTGCGCTGGAAGCAATCCGCCGCGCACTGGGCGAGTTCGACGGCTTCGAGCATGCGGCCCAAGCCGACGTCGCCACAGGCCTGGCTGCCGGAGGCCGGGCCGAAGGCTTTGATGTCGCGGCTTTCGAGGGTTTGCAGGTTGGCCTGGGTTGCCGGATCGCGCCACATCGCCTGGTTCATCGCCGGAGCAACGGCAACCACGGCGTCGGTGGCCAGCACCAACGTGGTCAGCAGGTCGTCGGCAATGCCTTGGGCCAGGCGGGCGATCAGGTCCGCAGTGGCGGGGGCGATCAGTACCATGTCAGCCCATTTGGCCAGCTCGATGTGGCCCATGGCAGCTTCTGCCGCCGGGTCCAGCAGGTCGAGGTGGACCGGGTGGCCGGACAAGGCCTGCATGGTCAGCGGGGTGATGAACTCGCTGCCGCCACGGGTCATGACCACGCGCACTTCGGCGCCCTGGTCGATCAGGCGGCGAACCAGGTCGGCGCTCTTGTAGGCAGCAATGCCGCCGCCGACGCCCAGAACGATGCGTTTCCGATACAGCCGCTGCATAGGTCTGCCTTTCATTTCGTTGATGACAGCATGGCGAGACCCCCTCCCCAGGGATGAAATCGCCAGCAAAAAAGATGGGCTACGATATCACAGCGACCGCTATGGAACAGCGGCGCCCACATACAGGGAAGGTGCTATGAGTATTCGTGATTGGCCGGCGGCGGAGCGGCCGCGGGAGAGGTTGTTGGAGTTGGGCTCGGCGAGTCTTTCGGACGCAGAGCTGCTGGCGATTTTTTTACGCACTGGCGTTTCAGGTAAAAGCGCGGTGGACCTGGCGCGACACCTGCTGAATCAGTTTGGCAGCCTGCGCTCATTGCTTGAGGCCGATCAGGTCGCCTTCAGCAGGCAATTGGGGCTCGGGCCAGCGAAATTCGCTCAGTTGCAAGCGGCACAGGAGATGGGCCGGCGGCATTTGGCCGAGCGCGCACGTCAAAAGTCAGCGCTGGAGAACCCGCAGGCCGTTCGGGATTACCTGAAATCGATGCTGCGCCACGAGCCTCATGAGGTATTTGGCTGTCTGTTTCTGGATTCCAAGCATCAAGTGCTGACCTTTGAGGTGCTGTTTCGCGGCTCCATCGACAGCACCAGTGTCTACCCGAGGCAAGTGGTTAAGCGCGCGTTGGCCCACAACGCCGCGGCGTTGATTCTGTGTCACAACCATCCGTCGGGCAATTCCAATCCCAGTCAAGCCGATCGTCAGTTGACCAAGCGCCTGCAGGAGGCGCTGGATCTGATTGACGTGCGGGTGCTTGATCATTTCATCATCGGGGATGGCGAGCCGTTGTCCATGGCGGAGTACGGGTGGATGTAGCGGGTCGACGAACACAAACCTCCTGTGGGAGCGGTCTGTGGCGAGGGGGCTTGCCCCCGTTTGAGTGCGCAGCACTCACAAGATCATTGGTGTATCAGAGACTTTGGGGCTGCTTCGCAGCCCAGCGGGGGCAAGCCCCCTCGCCACAGTCCGCTCCCACAGGTTTTGTGTGGGGGCGGGCTACTTGAGGTTGACCTTCGAGTAATCCTGGCGGCCGAACGGGCTCACCGAATACCCCTCGACATCCTTGCGCGTCAGCGCAAACGCCGTCGGGTGCGCCAGCGGCAGCCACAACGCCTGCTGCTGGATCTGCGCCTGTGCCTGCTCATAGAGCTTGGTACGCACGCCTTGCTCGCCAGTGGTCTTGCCCGCACTGATCAGCTTGTCCAGGTCCTGATTGCAATACCGGGCGAAGTTGGTCCCGGACTTGACCGCGGCGCAGGAAAACTGCGGCGTGAGGAAGTTGTCCGGATCACCGTTGTCGCCGGCCCAGCCCATGAACAGCAGGTCATGCTCGCCAGCCTTGGCGCGACGGATCAGTTCGCCCCATTCGATCACCCGGATCTCGGCCTGAATGCCGATTTCCGCGAGGTCGGACTGAAGCAACTGCGCACCGAGGCTTGGGTTGGGGTTGAGCAGGCTGCCGGAAGGTCGGGTCCAGATGGTGGTCTGGAAGCCGTCTTTCAGCCCGGCCTTGGCCATCAAGGCCTTGGCTTTCGCAACGTCGTGCGGGTAACCCGGCAGGCCTTTGGCGTAACTCCAGGTGTTTGGCGGGTAGGGGCCGTTTGCGGGCTCGGCGGTGTCCTCGAACACGGCTTTGATGTAGTTGGCCTTGTCGAAAGCGAGGTTGATCGCCTGGCGCACTTCCGGCTTGTCCAGCGGTGGATGCTGGCTGTTGATGCCCACGAACGCGGTCATGAACGCGTCAGTCTTTTCGACTTTCAATGTCGGCTCTTTCAGCGCGGCCTGTACGTCCAGCGGCTTGGGCGACAGGGCGATCTGGCATTCATTGCGACGCAATTTCTGTAAGCGCACGTTGGCATCCGGGGTGATCGCGAAGATCAGCGGGTCCACCGAAGGCTTGCCGCCGAAGTAGTCGGGGTTGGCCTTGTAGCGAATCGAGGCGTCTTTCTGGAAGCGCGTGAACACGAACGGGCCGGTGCCGATGGGCTGGCTGTTGAGCTTCTCCGCGGCGCCGGCCTTCATCAGCTTGTCGGCGTACTCGGCGGAATAGATCGAGGCGAAGCCCATGCTCAGGGTGGCCAGGAACGTCGAGTCCGGGTGATCAAGGGTGAAGCGCACGGTCAGCGGGTCCAGCGCGTCGATCTTCTTGATCAGCGTGGGCAATTGCATCGATTGCGCGTGCGGGAAGCCGCTCTGGGCGACTTTGTGCCACGGGTTGGCCGGGTCGAGCATGCGCTCGAAGCTGAAGATTACGTCTTCAGCGGTCAGTTCGCGCGTCGGGCTGAAGTATTCAGTAGTGTGGAATTTCACGTCCGGACGCAGTTTGAACACATACGTCAGGCCGTCGGGTGTGACTTCCCAGCTGTCCGCCAGGCTGTGGACCACTTTGCCGCTGGCCGTGTCGAAGTCCACCAGGCGGTTCATCAGCACGTCGGCCGAGGCGTTGGTGGTGGTCAGCGAGTTGTATTGCACCACGTCGAACCCTTCGGGGCTGGCCTCGGTGCAGACGCTAAGCGCCGCGGCATGGGCCAGTGGGCTCAGCAGGAGAGGGGCGAGCAACAACGGTAGGGCAGCGAGGCGCATGGTCGGATTCCTTTACAGATCGAAGGCCCATCTGCAAGTGCAGTCTGGAAAAGGCTTACCCTAGTGGGCTCTTTTGCAAATGACTATCCCCTTTTTCATTTTAAGGGGAGTATGTGCGATTGTTTTCAGTGCGCGCCGGCTGAGAAGAACCCTGGATTGGCCGGTTGGCCGATTCTCTGCGACGAGCGGTCTTTGGCGACGATAGCCTTTATCCAAGGCGCTCGTGGCCCGAAAAACCGGGTTTTTATTTAGTCTGTGCACACGGAATGTTGTTGCTCTTCAGTCTTTCTGGTATAAAGCAGCGCTCTTTTCTAGGGGCCCGGTTCCTTCACTGTAGGTGTAGCCGGTAAGACCTCTAAAGAAACGCGGCGCCTGGCGCCAAATGACTGAGAGATTAAGCGGCCAACCCATGCCGGGTTGGGCATGTGGTTTTAGAGGGCTGAGGCATGTCGAGAGTATGTCAAGTTACCGGTAAGGGTCCGGTGACTGGGAATAACATTTCCCACGCAAACAACAAAACCCGTCGTCGTTTCCTGCCGAACCTGCAGCATCACCGCTTCTGGGTTGAAGAAGAGAAACGTTTCGTGCGTCTGCGCGTATCTGCCAAAGGCATGCGTATTATCGACAAGCGTGGCATCACTGTCGTGCTGGCCGAAATCCGCAAAGCCGGCAAGATCTAAGGGAGCTAATCATGCGTGAATTGATTCGTTTGATTTCGAGCGCCGGTACTGGTCACTTCTACACTACCGACAAGAACAAGCGTACTACCCCGGACAAAATCGAGATCAAGAAATTTGATCCGGTTGTTCGCAAGCACGTGATCTACAAAGAAGGCAAAATCAAGTAATTGATTTTTCTCTCTTACGAAAAAGGCCCGTATCGCGAGATACGGGCCTTTTTTGTTGTCGCAGTTTTGTGGTGTCTCTCACGGCCTCATCGCTAGCAGGCTCACTCCTACAGGAGATCTGTGTTGATCACAGAACCTGTGGGAGCGAGCCTGCTCGCGAAAGCGTCGGCCCGGACAACCTGAATCCTCAAGCCTTCTGCTCAAACGCCACATAAATCTTGCGGCACGACTCCAGCACTTCCCAAGTGCCCCGGAACCCGGCAGGAATCACGAAACGGTCACCCGCACGCAGGGTTTTGCTGTTGCCGTCGTTGTCGCGCAGCACCGAAACCCCTTGAACGATTTCGCAGTACTCGTGTTCGGTGAAGTTCACCGTCCATTGCCCGACTTCGCCTTCCCAAACACCAGCATTCAACTGCCCGCACGGGCTGTTGTAGTGGTTGTACACCGCTTGCTCGGGATCGCCCTTGAGGACTTTCGCCGGATCCGGCCGATAGCGCTCGGGCGCGGTCGTGGCTTGGCTGAAGTCGACGACATCCTGGATATTCATTGTTGTAATTTCCCGTGATTGCCTGAAAAGACCAAAGTCTATGTTTATTAAAATGAACATCGCAAGGCCGTTTGACGGCCTTATGTCAAATATATTGAAACATGAGGGGTGGCTGGTTTAGGGTGACGGTTGCCTTGGGCCGAAAAGCAGGCTGGCCGGGCAGAATTCCTGACAGCGCCCGCGAAGACCGCGCAGCGTTCGTATTCAATAAGAGGAGGACACTCGAATGACCACCCTGACTCGTGCCGACTGGGAACAACGGGCTCGCGATCTGAAGATCGAAGGCCGCGCCTACATCAATGGCGAATACACCGACGCTGTCTCCGCCGAGACCTTCGAGTGCATCAGCCCGGTCGATGGCCGTCTGCTGGGCAAGATCGCCAGCTGTGACGCCGCCGACGCCCAGCGCGCTGTTGAAAACGCTCGCGCCACTTTCAATTCCGGCGTCTGGTCGCGCCTGGCGCCGGCCAAACGCAAAGCCACCATGATCCGTTTCGCCGGCCTGTTGAAGCAAAATGCTGAAGAGCTGGCCCTGCTTGAAACCCTGGACATGGGCAAGCCGATCAGCGACTCCCTGTACATCGACGTTCCCGGCGCGGCGCAAGCCTTGAGCTGGAGCGGCGAAGCCATCGACAAGATTTACGACGAAGTCGCGGCCACCCCGCACGATCAGCTGGGTCTGGTGACGCGCGAGCCGGTCGGTGTCGTGGGCGCCATCGTGCCGTGGAACTTCCCGCTGATGATGGCCTGCTGGAAACTCGGCCCGGCGCTGTCCACCGGTAACTCGGTGATCCTCAAGCCCTCCGAAAAATCGCCGCTGACGGCTATTCGCATCGCGGCACTGGCTGTTGAGGCCGGCATTCCGAAAGGCGTGCTGAACGTGCTGCCGGGTTACGGTCACACCGTCGGCAAGGCCCTGGCCCTGCACAACGATGTCGACACGCTGGTGTTCACCGGTTCGACCAAGATCGCCAAGCAACTGCTGATCTACTCGGGCGAGTCGAACATGAAACGCGTCTGGCTCGAAGCCGGCGGCAAGAGCCCGAACATCGTGTTCGCCGATGCACCGAACCTGCAGGAAGCCGCCGAAGCTGCTGCCGGCGCCATCGCCTTCAACCAGGGCGAAGTCTGCACCGCCGGCTCGCGCCTGCTGGTCGAGCGTTCGATCAAGGATAAATTCCTGCCGCTGGTGATCGAGGCCCTGAAAACCTGGAAGCCGGGCAACCCGCTGGACCCGGCGACCAACGTCGGCGCGCTGGTCGATACCCAGCAGATGAACACGGTGCTGTCCTACATTGAGTCCGGCCATGCCGACGGCGCCAAGCTGGTGGCCGGTGGCAAGCGCACGCTTCAGGAGACTGGCGGCACTTACGTTGAGCCAACGATTTTCGACGGCGTGAGCAACGCGATGAAAATCGCCCAGGAAGAAATCTTTGGCCCGGTGTTGTCGGTCATTGCTTTCGACACTGCCGAAGAAGCCGTTGCGATCGCCAACGACACGCCATACGGCCTCGCCGCTGCGGTGTGGACCAAGGACATCTCCAAGGCTCACCTGACCGCCCGTGCGCTGCGTGCCGGTAGCGTCTGGGTCAACCAATACGACGGCGGCGACATGACCGCACCGTTCGGTGGCTTCAAGCAGTCGGGTAACGGCCGCGACAAGTCGCTGCACGCGTTCGACAAGTACACCGAGCTGAAGGCGACCTGGATCAAGTTGTAAGTCGGTTTTCTTAACGACGTAGATCCCTTGTGGGAGCGAGCCTGCTCGCGAAGGCGCCGTAACTGCCAACGATGATGTTGGATGTGATGGCCCCTTCGCGAGCAGGCTCGCTCCCACATTTGTTTTGTGGTGAGCCGAAAAAATAATATCCACAGGAGCGTGGAACATGCGTTGGGCGACTTATTTCGCCGTGTTGGCGTCTGTCTTGAGTGTCGGCCTGGCCCTGGGCGTCAGCATGCCGCTGGTGTCGTTTCGCCTGGAAAGCTGGGGCTACGGCTCGTTCGCCATCGGTGTAATGGCGGCGATGCCGGCCATTGGCGTGTTGCTGGGGGCGAAAATCTCCAGCCACCTGGCCGCGCGTCTCGGCACGGCGAATCTGATGCGTCTGTGCCTGTGGGCCGGAGCGTTGTCCATCGGCTTGCTGGCGCTGATGCCGAGCTACCCGATCTGGCTGCTGTTGCGCCTGATGATCGGGGTGATCTTGACGCTGGTGTTTATCCTCGGTGAAAGCTGGATCAACCAACTGGTGGTCGAACAATGGCGTGGGCGGTTGGTGGCGCTGTATGGCTGCAGCTATGCCCTGAGTCAGCTCGCCGGCCCGGTGTTGCTGGGTGTTCTGGGCACCGAACACGATTACGGGTTTTGGGTCGGTGTCGGCTTGCTGACGACGGCGCCGTTGCTGTTGTTGGGTCGCGGCGGCGCCCCGAGCAGTGAAGCGAGCAGCGTGACCTTTGGCGACTTGCTGACCTTCTGCCGTGGCCTGCCGGCGATTGCCTGGGCGGTATCGCTGTTCGCCGCGTTCGAAGCGATGATCCTGACCTTGTTGCCGGTGTATTGCCTGCGCCAGGGGTTCACCACGGAAATTGCCTTGGCGATGGTCAGTACCGTAGTGGTCGGCGATGCGTTGCTGCAATTGCCGATTGGTGCGCTGGCGGATCGCCTGTCGCGGCGCACGCTGTTCACGGGCTGTGCGGTGGTGTTGCTGGTGTCGAGCCTGGCGATTCCGTTGCTGATCGACACGCTGCTGATCTGGCCGTTGTGGGTGCTGTTTGGTGCCAGTGCTGGCGGCTTGTTTACCTTGTCGTTGATCCTGATCGGCGAGCGTTATCGCGATGATGCGCTGGTGCGCGCTAATGCGCATATTGCGCAGCTGTGGGGGATTGGTTGTCTGGTCGGGCCGTTGGCGGCGGGGGCGGGGAGTCAGTGGATCAGCGGGCATGCGTTGCCGTTGCTGATGGCGGCCGGTGCGTTCGGGCTGGTGATTTTGCTGATGCGCCAGGGTGCGTTTGGCACGGTGCAAACAGCTTGATTGTGCACCCTCGCCACAGTTCATTGCCAAACCTCAAATTTACAACATCCGTTCGAGGCCGACGGTGGTGCTCATCCATGCATTGAACCGTCGCCACCAGCTTCCCGGTTCCTTGGTCAGCGTGTGCAGTTTGCCGTCGTCTTCAGTCACCCAAACCACCTTGCCGTTCTGCAGTTTTGCCTCATAGCTCAGCGGTGGCGCCATGCCCTGCATCGCCAGGTCGCGCACATGCGCGGCCAGTTCGGGGCTGTCCACCAGCACCCCGACTTCGGTATTCCACAGCACCGAGCGCGGATCGAAATTGAACGAGCCGACGAAGGATTTCTGCTGGTCGAAGATCATCGCCTTGCTGTGCAGGCTGGAGTCGGAGCCCTGGTAAGCGGGGCGTCCAAAGAAGTGTGGCCCACTGCCGCCGCTTCCCCCTTCACCCGGCTGGCGCCGTAGTTCGAACAACTTCACGCCGTGTTCCAGCAGCGCCTTGCGATAGGGCGCATAGCCGCCGTGCACGGCCGGCACGTCCGTGGCCTCCAGCGAATTGGTCAGCAAACTCACGGAAACCCCGGCATCGGCGCGACCCGTCAGGTACACCAGGCCGGGTTGGCCGGGCACGAAGTAGGCCGAGATCATGATCAGCTCTTTGCTGACGCCTCTCAGTTCGGGCGCCAGTTGCGTTGTCAGCAACAATTGCGGGTCCGGCTCGCCGTCGGCCAGCACCTTGCTCGGGGCATCCCACAGCGCCTGGTTCCAGGCCCAGATCAACTCGCGACGCCAGATGTCCAGACGCGGGTGCGTCTTGAACGTCATCAGTTGTTGGTACAGCGCATGCTTCTGCTTGCGCGTGTCATCCAGCGATTCCTCGAGGCGGGTCCGGGTGTTTTCCAGGTCCTTGGCCGTCGGTTTACTGGACAGGAATTGCTCGATCGGCTTGCTCAGTGCGCTGTTCCAGTACTGATCGAAACTGTGCCCCAACTGTTCGGCTACCGGGCCGACGCCGAGCATGTCGATGTCGGTGAAGTTCATGTTGGGCTCGGCATCGAAATACTCGTCGCCCAGATTGCGCCCGCCGACGATCGCCATGCTGTTGTCGGCCAGCCACAACTTGTTGTGCATGCGCCGGTGTTGCAGTGACAGGTTGAACAGCCGCCCCATGGTGCGCGTGACGCCGGTGCCGCGACCCAGGTGCAACGGGTTGAATACGCGAATCTGAATGTTCGGGTGCGCGGCGAGGGTGGCGATGATCTGGTCCAGGCCATCGCTGGTGGTGTCGTCGAGCAGCACTCTGACGCGTACGCCGCGATCAGCCGCTTTCAGCAGTTCCTCCACGAGCATCCGCGTGCTGATGCCGTCATGCACGATGTAGTACTGCAAATCGAGGCTGCTTTGCGCGTTGCGGATCAGCTCGGCGCGGGCGGTGAAGGCTTCGGTGCTGTCGGACAGCAGGCGAAAGCCCGACTGGCCCTGATGCGGCGCGGCCTGCGCCTGGACCGAACGGCCGAACGCCGAGTCACTGGCGGGCAGCGCCTGACTGGCCTGACGCTGAACGTCAACGCTGGCGCAGCCGCTGAGGAACGAGGCGAAGAGCAGAACAGCGAACAGGTTTTGTCTGACTCTCACGTAGGATCGTTCCGATTGGCGGCAGGTATCGGCATATGGACGCTGGTTTCCCGAGAAAGGTCAGTCAGTGATGCTGTCGGTTTCGGCTAACAGTTTGATCGCCAAGGCACCGACCTTGCGCACCGCTTCCTCGATCTGCGGTGTTGGCTTGGCAGCGTAGTTCATGCGCAGGCAGTTGCGGTACTTGCCCGAGGCAGAAAAGATGCTGCCCACGGCAATCTGTACGCCTTGATCGTGCAACGCACGATTCAGTTTCAGAGTGTCGAAGCTTTCCGGCAGCTCGACCCACAGCATGAAGCTGCCCTGCGGGCGACTGGCGCGGGTGCCGGCAGGGAAGTAGCGCGTGACCCAATCGATCATCACGTCGCGATTGCGCTGGTATTGCGTGCGCATCCGCCGCAAATGCGGCTCGAAGTGCCCGGCCTTGAGAAACTCGGCAATCGCAATCTGCGGTTGTGGCGCGGTGGAGCCGGTGCTGATGTATTTCATGTGCAGCACCCGTTCCAGATATCGGCCGGGCGCGACCCAGCCGATGCGCAATCCAGGCGCCAGGGTCTTGGAAAACGAACTGCACAGCAGCACGCGACCGTCCTCGTCGAAGGACTTGATCGTGCGCGGACGCGGGTAGGTGTAGGCCAGTTCGCCATACACATCGTCCTCGATGATCGCCACGTCAAAACGCTGTGCGAGTGTCAACAACGCGCGTTTGCGCGACTCGGGCATGATGTAGCCCAGCGGGTTGTTGCAGTTGGGGGTCAACTGTATGACTTTGATCGGCCACTGTTCCAGGGCCAGTTCCAGCGCATCGAGGCTGATGCCGGTGATCGGGTCGGTGGGGATTTCCAGTGCTTTCATGCCCAGCCCCTTGAGGGTTTGCATGGCACCGTGAAAGCTCGGCGAGTCCACGGCCACAATGTCCCCCGGCTCGCAGATCGCCCGGATACTGGTGGACAGTGCTTCGTGGCACCCGGTTGTGACCACCAGATCGCTGGCGCTCAACTGGCACCCGGAATCGAGCATCAGGCGCGCGATCTGTTCGCGCAGTTCGAGGGTGCCGTGGATGTTGTCGTAATACAGACCGGGCATGTCTTGCCGGCGGCTGATACGCGCGAGGTTGCGCAGCAGTGGTTTCATGGTCGGCGTGGTGATGTCCGGCATGCCGCGACCCAGTTGCACCACATCCTTGCGCGGCACTGCGCGAATCAGCTCCAGCACCTGATCCCACTGCGAAATATCCACCGGCCGCTGGGCCGGACGCCCAATGGCCGGCAGCTCCGGCAGCTCGCGACCCACCGGCACGAAGTAGCCCGACTTGGGTTTTGGCGTCGCCAGACCACTGTCTTCCAACACACGATAGGCCTGCTGCACGGTGCTCAGACTGACCCCGTGTTCGACACTCAACGCCCGCACCGAGGGCAGCCGGTCACCGGGGCGATAGAAGCCCTGTTCAATACGCGTGCCGAGCAATTCGGCGAGGTTGACGTAAAGGGTCATGGTGCAGTCTCGCTGTGGGTGATTCGGTAAACCAATACAGATCAGGCAAAAAATCAGGATTCAGACACAAAAACGCAAAATCTGTATGGAATTAATACTTGCTCGTTGAATCTGTAATGCTTTTCGTCGCCCACGCATCATGAAAGCTCTGGCTACCCAAGTAAACAGGAGCAATCAAAATGAACGGCTTGAGCGATGTGCGGCTGACGTTACACAGTCAGGAACTGGTGAGAGGGCAGGAAAACGGCACGCGTGAGGCGCTGATGCGCAACGCACCGTCCGGCCTGGGTCGCTGGGGTCTGTTCTGGCATCGTCTGCACACGCGCAAGGCGTTGCTGGCGCTGACGCCGGAGCAGCTAAGGGATGTGGGGCTGACGCGGGAACAGGCGCGGGAGGAGGGGCTCAAGCCTTTCTGGAGGATCTAAAGTCCTGTGATGTTCTTTAAATCGATTCGCGAGCAGGCTCGCTCCCACATTAGATCTCTAGTGAACACAGAATATGTGAGCATCAAAGATCAACTGTGGGAGCGAGCCTGCTCGCGAAGGCGTCCGAAAGAGCGACATCAACTCCTCAGACCAACTCTTTAAGCCGATGCCACAACATCCCCAGCGCCAACAACGGCGAGCGCAAATGCTTCCCGCCCGGAAAGGTGATATGCGGCACCTTCGCAAACAGATCAAACCCGCCACTGTGCTGCCCACTGATCGCCTCAGCCAACAACCTGCCCGCCAGATGCGTGGCATTCACCCCATGACCGGAATAAGCCTGGGCGTAATACACATTCGGCTGGTCTTTAAGCCGGCCAATCTGCGGCAGCCGGTTGGCGCCGATGCCGATCATCCCGCCCCATTGATAGTCGATCTTCACCGAGCCCAATTGCGGGAACACTTCCAGCATCTTCGGTCGCATGTACGCGGCGATATCTTTCGGATCGCGGCCCGAGTAGTGACAGGCACCGCCAAACAACAAGCGCCGGTCCGCCGAGAGTCGGTAGTAATCCAGTGCCACGCGTTGATCGCAGACCGCCATGTTCTGCGGCAACAGTGAATGGGCCAGTTTCTCACTCAACGGTTCGGTGGCGATGATGTAGCTGCCGGCCGGCAGTACTTTGCCGCTGAGTTCGGGGTTGAGTTGGTTGAGGTAGGCGTTGCAGCCCAGCACCAGTGTCTTCGCGCGGACCGAGCCGTGGGCTGTGTGGACCTTGATCTCGGGGCCGTAATCGATGCGGGTGACCGCCGATTGTTCAAACAGCACCGCCCCCATTTCCTCGGCGGCCGCCGCTTCGCCCAGCGCCAGGTTCAGCGGATGCAGATGCCCCGAGCCCATGTCGATCAAACCGCCGACGTAACGGTCGGAACCCACCACCGAGTGCATTTCGTTGGCCTGCAGCAACCGGGTTTCATAACGGTAACCGAGGCTGCGCAACTCTTCGGCATCCTCGGCGAAGCCTTCGAGGTCGCGGGGTTTGTTGGCCAGGTCGCAGTAACCCCAAGTCAGGTCGCAGGGGATCTGGAAACGCTCGACGCGCTGGCGGACGATTTCCACCGCCTCCAGGCCCATGAGTTTCATCTGACGCACGCCGTCGGTGCCGATCACGTTGGCGAATTGATCAAGGCCATGACCGACGCCGCGAATCAATTGTCCGCCGTTGCGCCCGCTGGCGCCCCAGCCAATTTTGTGGGCTTCGAGCAGGATGACACTCAAGCCTCGTTCAGCCAGTTCCAGCGCAGTGTTCAGGCCAGAGAATCCGCCACCGACCACGCACACGTCCGCCACCAGATCCCCCCTGAGCGCCGGATAATCGGGCTGCGGCAGGCTGCTGGCAGCGTAATAAGAGGCGATGTGCTGGTGACCTGGAGCGGATGGCTGAGCACCGGCGTTCATGGGCGTGTTCCCGATTCTGGCGTCTGGAAAAGTTGACGGAGCATAAGCCGGACCTTCTGGCACGGGCAACATTGGTCGGCTGCTGCTGTATGGATCGGCGCCTTTGCTTCAGAATCGCGCTCTATTCCGCTTTTGGTCACCGCTTCAATGAGCTGCAACAGTCAGAAAATCCGTACGCTTCGACAGCAGATCCCCTCGTTCGAGTGTGTGCCCGGCTGCCATGACTGCTGTGGGCCGGTGACCACCTCGCCGGAAGAAATGTCGCGCCTGCCGCGCAAGACCCGCGCCGAGCAGGACGCGGCGATGGATGAGCTCAATTGCGTACACCTGGGGCCGAACGGCTGCACGGTATATGACGAACGCCCGCTGATTTGCCGGTTGTTTGGCACCACCAAGACCTTGCCATGCCCGAATGGGCGGGGGCCGGTGGAACTGATCCATCCGCGGGTGGAGAAGCAGATTCATGAGTACATGGCGTCTACCCGCCAGGTGTTGGTCTAGGTAGACCGAGGTGCCTGCCTTCGCGAGCAGGCTCGCTCCCACAATGGAATTGCTTCGTACACAAAATATGTGTCCACTGAAAATCACCTGTGGGAGCGAGCCTGCTCGCGAAGGCGGCCGAACAGACGCCGCATACTTCAATCCGGAATCGGCAAGCTCAAGCTCTCCTTGACCTCTTCCATCACGATATAGCTCTTGGACTCACGCACATGCGGCAGCTTGAGCAGGATGTCCCCCAGCAGCTTGCGGTACGAGGCCATCTCGGAAATCCGCGCCTTCACCAGGTAGTCGAAATCCCCTGACACCAAGTGACATTCCAGCACATGGGGCAGTTTCAACACCGCGCGTCGGAACTCCTCGAAAGTATCGCCGGACTTGTAGTCCAGGCTGATTTCGACGAACACCAGCAGACTACCCTTCAAATGCTGCGGATTGAGCCGGGCGTTGTAGCCCATGATGATCCCTTCCCGCTCCAGGCGCCGCACCCGCTCAGTGCACGGCGTGGTGGAGAGCCCGACCTTTTCCCCCAGCTCCGTGAACGAGATGCGTCCGTCCGCTTGCAGGATCCGCAGGATGTTGCGGTCGATCTTGTCCAGCTCTCGTTTGGTCTGAGTGTTGGTACGCATAGGGGATGCGCCTCCGTGAAAAGGGTTTTTGCCGAGAATTGTCGCCAAATATAGCTGCTTATATAGTGAAAAACACTGGCAGATCTTTTTTACACTGCGCACATCACTGCTTGAATACAACACACGTCAGCGGTCAGCCGCGATGAGGGATATGAAAATGCGCGTTATGGTCTTGGGTAGCGGCGTCATCGGTACCGCCAGTGCTTACTATCTGGCTCGGGCCGGGTTTGAAGTGGTGGTCGTGGACCGTCAGCCGGCCGCTGCCATGGAGACCAGTTTCGCCAACGCAGGCCAGGTCTCGCCGGGCTATGCCTCGCCGTGGGCCGCGCCGGGCGTGCCGCTCAAAGCCATCAAATGGTTGTTGCAGCGCCACGCGCCGTTGGCGATCAAGGCCACTGCCGACATCGATCAGTACCTGTGGATGGCGCAGATGCTGCGCAACTGCACCGCCAGCCGTTACGCGGTGAACAAGGAGCGCATGGTCCGCCTGTCCGAGTACAGCCGTGACTGCCTCGACGAATTGCGCGCCGAAACCGGTATTGCCTACGAAGGCCGCAGCCTCGGCACCACCCAATTGTTCCGCACCCAGGCTCAACTGGACGGCGCTGCGAAAGACATTGCCGTGCTGAAAGAGTCCGGCGTGCCGTTCGAACTGCTCGACCGCGCCGGCATTGCCCGCGTTGAGCCAGCGCTGGCCAGCGTCACCGACATCCTCGCCGGTGCCCTGCGCCTGCCGAACGACCAGACGGGCGACTGCCAGATCTTCACCACCCGCCTGGCCGAAATGGCTGTGAAACTGGGTGTGGAATTCCGCTTCGGCCAAGACATCCAGAAACTCGACTACGCCGGTGATCGCATCAACGGCGTGTGGATCGACGGCAAGCTGGAAACCGCTGATCGCTATGTATTGGCACTCGGCAGCTACTCGCCGCAATTGCTCAAGCCGCTGGGGATCAAGGCACCGGTGTACCCGCTCAAGGGTTACTCGCTGACCGTGCCGATCACCAACCCGGCGATGGCCCCGACCTCGACCATTCTCGACGAGACCTACAAGGTCGCGATCACCCGTTTCGACAACCGTATTCGCGTTGGCGGCATGGCGGAGATCGCCGGTTTTGACCTGTCGCTGAACCCGCGTCGGCGCGAAACCCTGGAGATGATCGTCAACGACCTTTATCCTCAGGGTGGCGATCTGGCCCAGGCGAGTTTCTGGACCGGTCTGCGTCCGACTACTCCGGATGGCACGCCGATCGTTGGCGCGACACCGTTCAAGAACCTGTTCCTGAACACCGGTCACGGCACACTCGGCTGGACCATGGCTTGTGGCTCCGGCCGCTTGCTGGCTGACCTGATGGCCAAGAAAACACCGCAGATCAGCGCCGAAGGCCTTGATATTTCCCGTTACGGCAGCAAACCCCAGGAGTCCGCAAAGCATGGCAATCCAGCGCCAGCTCACCAATGAGCGCATGAGTCAGATCGTCAGCCACAACGGCACCGTGTATCTGGCGGGGCAGGTCGGCGATGACTTCAACGCCGGGATTGAACAGCAGACCCGCGATGTCCTCGGCAATATCGAGCGTTTGCTGGATCTGGCCGGGACTGACAAGCAGCATCTGCTGTCGGCGACGATCTACCTGAACGACATCGAGGCGCACTTTGCCGGGATGAACTCGGTGTGGGACCAGTGGCTGCCCAAAGGCGCCGCACCGGCCCGTGCCACCGTCGAAGCGAAGATGGCCAAGCCGAGCATCCTGGTTGAGATCTCCATCGTCGCCGCGTTGCCGTAACCGTTTCCAAGATCCCTCTGCCGGTGCTGTTGGCGGTTCACGCCGCCAGCCAGCGCCGGTTTTTTTATTCCCATGACCGCCTAGAAGTCTGCCGCCATGCGCCCAGCCCGTGCCCTGATCGACCTTCAAGCCCTGCGTCACAACTTCCGTATCGCCCGTGAACTCACCGGGGCCAAAGCCCTCGCGGTGATCAAGGCCGATGCCTACGGCCATGGCGCGGTGCGTTGCGCCCAGGCGCTGGAAGCCGAGGCCGACGGTTTTGCCGTGGCCTGCATCGAAGAGGCGTTGGAGCTGCGCGCGGCGGGTATTCGGGCGCCGGTGTTGCTGCTGGAAGGGTTCTTCGAAGCCGATGAGTTGGCGCTGATCGTCGAGCATGATTTCTGGTGCGTGGTGCATTCGCTGTGGCAACTCGAAGCCATCGAGAAAGCTGCTTTGAGCAAGCCGATCACGGTCTGGCTCAAGCTTGATTCGGGCATGCACCGCGTCGGCCTGCATCCAAAGGATTATCAGGACGCCTATCAACGGCTGCTGGCCAGCGGCAAGGTCGCGAAAGTCGTGCTGATGAGCCACTTCGCCCGGGCCGATGAGCTGCACGAACAGGCCAGTGCCGAGCAGGTCGCCGTGTTTGAAGCCGCACGCAAAGGCTTGTCGGCGGAAGTCAGCCTGCGCAACTCGCCGGCCGTGCTGGGTTGGCCGCAGATCCCGAGTGACTGGGTTCGCCCCGGCATCATGATGTACGGCGCGACGCCGTTCGAAGAAGCCAACACTGTGGCGGCACGCCTGCAACCGGTGATGACCCTCGAATCCAAAGTGATTTGCGTGCGTGAACTGCCGGCCGGCGAGCCGATCGGTTACGGCGCCAAATTCATTACCCCCAAGCCGATGCGCGTTGGCGTGGTCGCCATGGGTTATGCCGACGGTTACCCGCGTCATGCACCGACCGGCACGCCGGTCATGGTCGCCGGGCAACGCAGCCAGTTGATCGGCCGGGTGTCGATGGACATGCTATGCATTGACCTGACCGATGTACCGCAAGCCGGCCTCGGTTCGACCGTCGAGTTGTGGGGCAAAAACATCCTTGCCAGCGATGTGGCGGCAGCGGCGGACACAATTCCTTATCAGATCTTCTGCAACCTGCGCCGGGTGCCACTGCTCTATTCCGAGGGCTGACACCTCGCGGGCCACACCGAAAGTCGCCTCGCCCCACAGGATTCAGGTCCAAGTGTTGTAAATACTGAACGCTGTCGCCATGATAACGCTCAATATTCCAACAACCTGAATCCCTGGAGGCGCAAGCATTGGACGTCGGTGAACGACTGCAATCCATCCGTAAGCTCAAAGGCCTTTCGCAGCGTGAGCTCGCCAAGCGCGCGGGTGTCACCAACAGCACGATTTCGATGATCGAGAAGAACAGCGTCAGTCCCTCGATCAGTTCGCTGCGCAAAGTACTGGGCGGGATTCCCATGTCCATGGTCGAGTTCTTTTCTGAAGAAATCCTGCAGGAAAAACCGACGCAGATCGTCTACAAAGCCAACGAGCTGATCGATATTTCCGATGGCGCCGTGACCATGAAACTGGTCGGTCGGGCACACCCGAGCCGGGCTATCGCCTTTCTCAATGAAATCTACCCGCCAGGCGCCGACACCGGTGACGAGATGCTCACCCATGAGGGTGAGGAAACCGGCATTTTGGTGGAAGGTCGACTGGAACTGGTGGTCGGGCTGGAAACTTTTGTGCTCGAAGCCGGTGATAGCTACTACTTTGAAAGTACCAAGCCGCACCGTTTCCGAAATCCGTTCGATGCGCCGGCGCGACTAATCAGCGCAGCGACACCAGCGAATTTCTAAGTAAAGAAGGCGCCCTGCCAGTAAGGCCGATGCACCCGGGCGGTTTTTCCGCTGCTGCACAAGACCCCTTCGACTTTGGGGTTGTTTCAGTGTGGCGGGCTTACCGCTATACTTGCGCCCGCCTGCGAACCGTGGCCGTAGGCGTGACTAGCCACCATTGAGGGTGAACGCGTGAACCTAATTATGAAAATGCTGGCTGCACCAGCAACCGTATTGGCCCTATGGGCTGTCAGCGCTCAAGCTGCGACGAACGACGATATTGCCAAACGCCTTGAACCGGTCGGTCAGGTCTGTGTACAGGGCAAAGAGTGCAAGGGGATGGAAGTTGCTGCTTCTGCTGGCGGTGGCGGCGGTGCCAAGACCCCGGACGAAGTGATTGCCAAACATTGCAACGCTTGCCACGGTACTGGCCTGTTGGGCGCACCGAAAATCGGTGACGCTGCTGCCTGGAAAGAACGTGCCGATCACCAGGGCGGCCTCGACGGCATCCTGGCCAAGGCCATTACCGGTATCAACTCGATGCCGCCTAAAGGCACCTGCGCCGATTGCACCGACGCCGATCTCAAAGGCGCCATCCAGAAAATGTCCGGCCTGAAATAAGCCGACATCTTCAGTAAAAAAACCGCTTTCGAGCGGTTTTTTTGTGCCTGCGATTTGTGCGGGAGGCTATCCATTGCAGCAAAGACCCGGCAAGCTCGGTCCAACCCCGATTCACGGAATGTAAGGGAGGATCAGATGGTGCAGCTGTGTTCTATCGAGCAAGCGGTCGATGACGTGTTGGCGCGGTTGCCGGCGCACATTCACATGGGCTTGCCCCTCGGCCTGGGTAAACCCAACCACTTCGTCAACGCGCTGTACCAGCGCATCGCGCAACTGCCGCAGCGGCAGCTGACGATCTACACCGCGCTGTGCCTGGGTCGTCCGTCACTGGGCGATGGTTTGCAGAAGCGCTTTCTCGAACCCTTCATCGAACGCGTATTTGGCGACTATCCGGAACTGGATTTCCTCGCCGAACTGCAACGCGACAACCTGCCGCCGAACATCCACATCCAGCAGTTCTTCATGCAACCGGGCAGCCTGCTGCATAGCGCATCGGCCCAGCAGGATTATGTCAGCAGCAACTACAGCCATGCTGCGCGGGACATCAATGCCGCTGGTTTGAACCTGGTCGCGCAGTTGGTGGCCAGCCATTCCGAGCATCCCGATCGCTTGAGCCTGAGCTGCAACCCGGACATCACCCTCGACTTGTTCCCGATGATCGCCAAGCGCCGGGCTGCGGGGGAAACGATCCTGCTGGTGGGCCAGGTGCATAACGATTTGCCCTACATGCCCGGCGACGCCGAAATCGGTATCGACACCTTCGACCTGTTGGTCGATGAAAAGGACAGCAGCACGTTGTTCTCGACGCCGAACATGCCGGTCGGTTTCCAGGATCACTTCATCGGGCTGCACGCCAGCACCTTGGTGCGCGACGGCGGTACGTTGCAGATCGGCATCGGTTCGATGGGCGATGCGCTGACGGCGGCGTTGCTGGCGCGGCAAGCCGACAATGGCGGTTACAAGGCCTTGCTGGCGGACGTGAACCTCAGTCAGTGGGCACAGCTGATCGACCGTGAAGGCGGTGTCGAACCGTTTGCCAAAGGCCTGTACGGCTGCAGCGAAATGTTCGTCAACGGCTTGCTGGTGCTGGCCGACGCCGGGATCGTGCGGCGCAAGGTGTATCCCGATGTGCCGACTCAACAACAGGCGAATGCCGGCACCCTCGATGAAGCCGCGCAAACCGACGGCATCTCGGTGCACGGCGGTTTCTTCCTCGGACCACGCAGTTTCTACGAGCGTCTGCGCGAGTTGCCGCAAAGCAAACGTCTTGAATTCAACATGACCCGCATCAGCTACATCAACGAACTGTACGGGCAAGAAGAGCTCAAGCGTTTGCAGCGCCTGGATGCGCGGTTCATCAACACCGTGTTCACCATGACCCTGCTCGGTGCCGGCGTGGCCGATCAGCTCGAAGACGGACGCGTGCTGAGCGGTGTGGGAGGGCAATACAACTTCGTTGCCCAGGGCCATGCGCTGGAAGGCGCACGTTCAGTGTTGCTACTGCGCAGCTGGCGCGAGGCGGGCGGGGAGGTCAGCTCGAATATCGTCTGGCAGTACGGCCACTGCACGATCCCACGGCATCTGCGCGATATCGTGGTCACCGAATACGGCATCGCCGACTTGCGCGGCAAAAACGATGCGGCGGTGATCGAGGCGTTGCTCAATATCAGCGATTCGCGGTTTCAGTCGGGGCTGATCCAGCAGGCGCAGAGCGTTGGCAAGCTGCCCAAGGACTTCCGCATCGACCCACGCTTCGCCGACAACAGCCCAGAGCGTTTACAGGCGATTCAGGCGCGGCATCCGAACCTGTTTCCAGAGTATCCGCTGGGCTGTGATTTCACCGAGGTGGAGCGCGATGTGTTGAGGGCGCTGAACTGGTTGAAGAGCAAGTTCAAGCTGACGGAGATTCTGGAGCTGGGCAAAGCTGCACTGGATGCGCCAGAGGCATCGATGTTTCCCGAGCATCTGGAGCGGATGCAACTGACCAGCACGGACGGGTTGAAGGAAGACTTGTTCCAGCGCCTGCTACTCACCGGCCTGAAAGCCACCGCGCAATAACAACCACCCCGAAACAACTGTGGGAGCGAGCCTGCTCGCGAAAGCGTCGTGTCAGTCGGCATTGATGTCGGCTGACACGCAGCATTCGCGAGCAGGCTCGCTCCCACAGGGGGCAGGCGGTGTGGCTTTAGTCGATGAAGGTCACGACGCCGCCGGCCAGCGATTGCACGCGAGCCAGGGATTCCACGCGGTAACCCTGCGCATCCAGTTCGGCACGACCACCCTGGAACGATTTCTCGATCACGATACCCAGGCCCGCCACGGTGGCGCCGGCCTGTTTGATGATCGAGATCAGCGCTTGCGAGGCCTTACCGTTGGCCAGGAAGTCATCGATGATCAGCACGCGGTCGCTGCTGGTCAGGTGGCGCGGGGAGATCGCCACGGTGCTTTCGGTCTTCTTGGTGAACGAGTAAACGGTCGCCGACAGCAGGTTTTCAGTCAGGGTCAGGGATTGTTGCTTGCGGGCGAAGATCACCGGCACGCCGAGGTTCAGACCGGTCATGATCGCCGGGGCGATGCCCGAGGCTTCGATGGTGACGATCTTGGTGATGCCCGAGTCCTTGAACAGCGCGGCGAATTCGTCGCCGATCAGCTTCATCAGGGCCGGGTCGATCTGGTGGTTCAAAAAGGCGTCGACCTTCAAGACCTGATCGGAAAGCACGATGCCTTGTTCGCGGATTTTCTGGTGCAGTGCTTCCATGAAGCTTTCCTCTACTGGCGCCAAATGCGCCTAGTTTGTAAAAAGTGTTCGGTTAAAAATGCTTTGATTAAAAAGTGCTCAATTCTAGCGCTTTAACATCGCGCGTATATCCGCCAATGCGGTATTTCCGCGAACGGCTTTGACTTCAACCGGGGTGTCGTCGTTGCCTTCCCACGCAAGGTCGTCCGGCGGCAGCTCATCGAGGAAGCGGCTCGGCGCGCAATCGATGATCTCGCCGTACTGCTTGCGCTTGGCGGCGAAGGTGAAGGCCAGGGTCTGACGCGCCCGGGTAATCCCGACGTAGGCCAGGCGGCGTTCTTCTTCGATGGTGTCGGCTTCGATGCTGGAGCGGTGCGGGAGGATTTCCTCTTCCATGCCCATGATGAACACGTAAGGGAATTCCAGGCCTTTGGACGCGTGCAGCGTCATCATCTGCACACCTTCAGCGCCGTCTTCCTCTTCCTGCTGACGTTCCAGCATGTCGCGCAGCACGAGTTTGCCGATGGCATCCTCGACGGTCATCTCGCCTTCTTCGTCCTTCTCCAGCGTATTTTTCAACGCCTCGATCAGGAACCAGACGTTGCCCATGCGGTAATCGGCGGCCTTGTCGCTGGAGCTGTTGGTGCGCAGCCAGTTCTCGTAGTCGATGTCCATGACCATGCTGCGCAGCGCAGAGATTGGGTCTTCGCCAGAGCACTGCTCGCGCACCTTGTCCATGAAGCGCTTGAAGCGCGACAGGCGATCGGTGAAGCGCGTGTCTAGATGCTCGCCCAGGCCGATTTCGTCGGTGGCGGCGTACATCGAGATTTTGCGTTCGGTGGCGTAGTTGCCGAGCTTCTCAAGCGTCGTCGAACCGATCTCCCGGCGCGGCACGTTGATCACCCGCAGGAAGGCGTTGTCGTCGTCCGGGTTTACGATCAGGCGGAAGTAGGCCATCAGGTCTTTCACTTCCTGACGCCCGAAAAAGCTGTTGCCGCCGGACAGGCGATACGGAATCTGGTGGTGTTGCAGCTTCAGCTCGATCAGCTTGGCCTGGTAGTTACCGCGGTACAGGATCGCGAAATCGCTGTACGGCCGGTCCGTGCGCAAGTGCAGGGTCAGCAATTCCACGGCCACGCGCTCGGCTTCGGCGTCTTCGTTGCGGCAGCGGATCACGCGGATCTCGTCGCCGTGGCCCATCTCGCTCCACAGCTGTTTTTCGAATTCGTGCGGGTTGTTCGAGATCAGCACGTTGGCGCAGCGCAGGATGCGGCTGGTGGATCGGTAGTTTTGCTCGAGCATCACCACTTTCAAGGACGGGTAATCATCCTTGAGCAGCATCAGGTTTTCCGGACGCGCACCGCGCCACGCGTAGATCGACTGGTCATCGTCGCCGACCACGGTGAACTGGTTACGCGTGCCGATCAGCAATTTCACCAGCAAATACTGGCTGGCGTTGGTGTCCTGGTATTCGTCCACCAGCAGGTAGCGGACTTTGTTCTGCCACTTTTCGAGGATGTCGGCGTGTTCCTGGAACAGCTTTACCGGCAGCAGGATCAGGTCGTCGAAGTCCACCGCGTTGAACGCCTTGAGCGTGCGCTGGTAGTGGGTGTAGACGATGGCGGCGGTCTGTTCCTTCGGGTTGCGCGCATTTTCCAGGGCTTCGGCGGGCAGGATCAGGTCGTTTTTCCACGAGCCGATCATGTTCTTGATCTCGTCGACGCCGTCGTCGCCCGCGTATTCCTTCTGCATGATGTCGGTCATCAAGGCTTTGACGTCAGTTTCGTCAAAGATCGAGAAGCCCGGTTTGTAGCCCAGCCGCACGTGTTCCTTGCGGATGATGTTCAGCCCCAGGTTGTGGAAGGTGCACACCGTCAGGCCACGGCCTTCGCCGCCCTTGAGCAGGGTGCCGACCCGTTCCTTCATCTCGCGCGCGGCCTTGTTGGTAAAAGTCATGGCGACGATGTACTGGGCGCGGATGCCGCAATTCTGGATCAGGTGCGCGATCTTGCGCGTGATCACACTGGTCTTGCCGGAGCCTGCGCCGGCGAGCACCAAAAGAGGGCCGCCGACGTAGCTCACGGCTTCTTGCTGCCGGGGATTGAGTCGGGACATACGGAATTCAGGGAGTCATATGTGAAATGGGCCGGCATTTTAACAGGCTCAGCGAATTGTGCTGCTCTGTCCGACTTGTGACGTAACACGCTTTCTCTAATTGCCGGTTTTGTTACTTTCAAGCAGGATGCGCGGTGAATCTGCGGCTAATGTTCGTATTCCTGACACAAAGTCACGTTTGACAACTGATGTCATTTGGTCATTGGTTAGCGGCGCGGCATAATGCCTGCCGCCTACATCTTTGCAGAGTCTAGGGAGCTAGCTTGTCTACGCCTGTCGAACCCTTGCGTTTGCTGCTACTGGCCGAAGAGCCAGCGTGGGCAGCGTTGTTGCGCGAGTGTCTGGCTCCGATGGGGAGCTTGGCCGTGCTCATCAGCGCGCCGAGCTGGGAGTCGGTCAGCAGTCTGTTCGATGACAACCGCAACGCGGTGTTGTTGACTGTTCCTGCACTTCAGCCGCTACCCGGCCGTTGCAGCTTGCCGACGGTGTTATTGCTCGAACACGAGCCACTGATGCCGCCCGATGGTGTGAGTGACTGGCTGGTGCGCGACCTGCTCGATGCCGGGATGCTGCGTCGTTGCCTGCGGCATGTGCGCGAACGCGGCCTGCTGGAACACACCCTGCAACGGCTGGCCGAGCAAGATCCGCTGACCGGCATCGCCAACCGCCAGGGTTTCCAGACCCTGCTGGCTGCGCGTCTGGCGGAAAACGACGGCCGTGGCCTGGCCCTCGGTCACCTTGACCTCGACAACTTCCGACACGCCAATGATGCCCTTGGCCACCAGGCGGGCGACCGCTTGATCCTGCAAGTGGTCGCGCGGTTGAAAAGCCAGCTTGAGGCCGGCGATCAACTGGCGCGCCTGGGCAGCGATGAATTCGCCTTGCTGATCGACACCCGCCGCGCGCCGCAGCGCGCCGAATGGATGGCCGAGCGCATTACCGAAGCGCTGGCCGAACCTTACTGGGTCGACGGCGAAAGCCTGTTGATCGGTTCCAGCCTGGGCATCGCCCACGCCCGTGCCCAGGCCGGCGCCGACCCGCTGATGTGGCACGCGCACATCGCCATGCAGCAAGCCAAGAGCACCCAAGGCTGCACCTTCCACATCTTCAACGAACGCATCAACCGCAACGCCCGCAGCATGGCCGACCTTGAAAGCGAACTGCGCCGGGCCTTGCGTCGTGACGAGCTGGAGCTGCATTACCAGCCGCGCCTGAACCTTGAAGACGGCCAGATCGTGGGCCTCGAAGCCCTGGTGCGTTGGCGCCATGCCGAGCGCGGTTTGCTGCCACCGAGCGAATTCGTGCCGCTGGCCGAGCAAAGCGGTTTGATCGTGCCGCTCGGTTACTGGGTGATTTCCCGTGCGCTACGGGACATGCAGGCCTTGCGCGAACAGGGTCTGCCGGCGCTGCACATGGCGATCAACCTGTCGTTCCGGCAGTTCCAGGACAGTCAATTGCTCTCCACGCTGAGCCGGTTGATTGCCGAACGCGGCGTCGAAGCGCAGTGGCTGGAGTTCGAACTGACCGAAACCGCGGTGATGCGCCGCAGCGATCTGGTCAAGCAAACCATGGACGCCCTCGGACGTTTGGGCGTGCGCTTTTCGCTGGATGACTTCGGCACCGGGTTCTCGTCCTTCGTGCACCTCAACAGCCTGCCGATCGCCTTGCTCAAGGTCGACAAGAGCTTTGTCGGTGGCATGGAAGAACGTGAAGAGAACCGCAAACTGGTCCACGCGATGATCAACCTGGCGCACAACCTCAATCTTGAGGTCGTCGCGGAAGGCGTGGAAACCGCGGAACAACTGGATCTGTTGCGCGGGTTTGGTTGCGATCAAGTGCAGGGGTATCTGATCAGCAAGCCGTTGCCGCTGGCGGATCTGGTTGAGTACCTGACCTACGGCAGCGATCAGCTGCCAGTGCTGGAAGTCGTGAACTAACCACATACCCCTGAGGGAGCGAGCATGTATGGCGAGGGAGCAAGATCCCTCGCCATACATGCTCGCGGGATTTCATTCGGCCTGAGCGATCTTGAAGCCTTGGGATTGAGGCTCCTGCCGAATCATCCGCTTCATCTTCCATTCAAACGCCAGCGTCAAACTCACCGCCGCGCACGCCAACCCCAGCGCCAACCCCCACCAGACTCCGGTCGGCCCCCAGTGCAAGTGGAAGGCCATCCACCATGCGGCCGGTGCGCCAATCAGCCAGTAACAGCCCAACCCGACCAGGAACGTGGTTTTGGCGTCCTTGAGCCCGCGTATGCAGCCCATGGCGATGGTTTGCGTGCCATCGAACAGCTCGAACCACGCCGCCACCGCCAGCAGGCTCACAGCCAATTCAATCACCGGGCGGAATGCCGGGTCGTTGTGATCGAGGAACAGGCCGATCAACTGATTCGGCAGGAGCCAGAAGACCATCGCAAACCCCAGCATTGCCGCCGCGCCGAAGGCAATACCGACCCGACCGGCCAACCGCGCATCCAGCAACTGCCCGGCGCCGTAATGTTGGCCGATGCGCATGGTGATCGCATAAGACATCCCCGCCGGAATCATGAACGCCACCGACACAATCTGCAGGGCGATCTGGTGCGCCGCCAGTTGCGTGCTGCCCATGGTGCCCATGCACAGCGCCGCGAACGCAAACAGCCCGACTTCCACCGCGTACGTGCCGCCAATCGGCAGGCCAAGGCGCCACAACTCTTTCAGGTACTGCCGGTTCGGCCGCGACAGGCCCTGGCGCAACGGATAGGCGTCATACGCCGGATGCCGGCGGATGTGCAGGGCCAGCGCCACGGCCATCAAGTTAGCGACAATCGCCGTCACCAGACCGATGCCCATCAAACCTATTTTCGGCAGGCCGAACATGCCGGTGATCAACGCATAGTTGAGCAGGAAGTTGGCCACGGTGCCGCCGAGGCTGATGACCATCACCGGCGTTGCGCGGCCGATGGCGCTGGTGAAACCACGCAACGCCATGAAACTCAGGTAACCGGGCAGGGCGAACGGCAGGATCGTCAGGAACTGCCCGGCAGCGTGGACGTTGGTTTCGGTCTGGCCGAACAGCAGCAACACCGGTTTGAGGTTCCACAGCAACAACCCGGCCACCAGCGCCATCAACCACGCCAGCCACAATCCGGCCTGGGTCAGTCGTGCCGCGCCGACAATGTCGCCCGCGCCCTGACGAATCGCCACCAGCGTGCCGACCGCCGCAATCACACCGATGCAGAAAATCGACACGAACGAGTAAGTCGCCGCACCCAAACCACCGCCGGCCAACGCTTCGGGGCTCAAGCGCGCCATCATCAGGGTGTCGGTGAGGACCATCAGCATGTGCGCCAACTGCGAGGCAATCAGCGGCCCCGCCAGCCGCAGGATGGCCCAGAGTTCAATACGCGCTGGATGCTTCATGGTCATCACGCTCGATTATCAAAGAGGTCTAGAAAGCGTCGATTCTCGGCGCTTCACGGGGTTAACACAAAGGGATAAAAAGGATGGGTAGCATGAGTCAGACTCATGCTGGACAGATTCTGCTACGGTAGCCGGATTGCGCTATAGGAGCTTTCCTCATGTCCCGTCGTCTTCCTCCCTTGTATGCCTTGCGCGCATTTGAAGCGGCGGCGCGGCATAGCTCGTTCACCCGCGCGGCTGAAGAACTGTCGATCACTCAAAGCGCGGTGAGCCGGCATATCCGTACCCTCGAAGAGCACTTCGCCTGTCGGTTGTTTCACCGCAGTGGGCGCAACTTGCAACTGACCGAGTCGGCGCGGTTGATCCTGCCGGGCATTCGTGACGGTTTCACCGCCCTGGAACGCGCCTGCAATACCTTGCGCGCCGAAGACGACATCCTGCGCATGAAAGCCCCGTCGACCTTGACCATGCGCTGGCTGCTGGCGCGGCTCAGCCGTTTCCGGCACCTGCAACCGGGCAATGAAGTGCAGCTGACCAGCGCCTGGATGGACATTGACTCGGTGGACTTCAACCAGGAACCGTTCGACTGCGCCGTGATCCTCAGCAGCGGGCATTTTCCGCCGGACTGGGAGGCCACGCTGCTGTTCCCCGAGGAGCTGATCCCCGTCGGCGCGCCGAATCTGCTGAACGATCAGCCGTGGGACGTCACGCGCCTGGCCAGCACCGAGTTGTTGCACCCGACACCGGATCGGCGTGACTGGCGCAGTTGGCTCGACCGCATGGGCCTGACCGATCAGGTCTCGCTCAAGGGCGGCCAGGTGTTCGACACCTTGGAATTGGGCATGATCGCCGCCGCTCGCGGCTACGGCGTGTCCATGGGGGATTTGCTGATGGTGGCGGAGGATGTTGCGCAGGGACGCCTGAGCCTGCCGTGGCCGACGGCGGTGGCCAGCGGTGAGAATTACTACCTGGTCTGGCCGAAAACCCGCCCCGGAGGTGAACGTTTGCGCCGGCTCAGCGATTTCCTGCTGGGTGAAGTCCGGGCTATGGATTTGCCGGTTGTGCAGCGTCTGAGCTGAATCGATAGAGCCCTCGCAGTAGAGGCCTTGCGCCATATCCCTGCTAATTACTCAAGTATTCAGTTTTGCCGCCGAAAATCTGCAGGTGGAACCTTCGTGCAGGTTCGACGCTTTTCCCCATTATCTGGAAAATTTTGCTGAGTGTTCAGCCCGATCAAGCAGGATCAGGTTGCTCGGCCAGGAGCTGTCATGTCTCAACCCCGTGCCCGGATCGCCTCACAGCTTGGTCTTGCGCTTGCCGTGATACTGGCGATTGTCATCACTGGCAGTACCGTGTTCGCCCTGCGTTCGCTGGACACTGCCAACCTCGCCACCCGCGAAGAGCACCTGGCCAGTGAAGCCCGGTTGCTGGCCGATCAGCTGAGCACCTTTCACGGCACCTTGCGTGAAAGCACCCAGCGCCTGGCCGGTCTGTTCGAGAAGCGTTTCAGCGTCGGTCTGAGCGTGCATCCGGATGAGCCGGTGGCCGTGGCGGGCACGCAGACCCCGGGCTTGCACCTGGGTAGCGAAGTGTTGAACAACAACTTCAAGGAAGTCGACGAGTTCAAGCAAATGACCGCCGGTGTGGCGACGTTGTTTGTGCGCAGCGGCGAAGACTTCATCCGGGTCAGCACTTCCCTGACCAAACAGGACGGCAACCGCGCCATCGGCACGCTGCTCGATCATGCTCACCCGGCGTATGCACGCTTGATGGCGGGGCAGAGCTACGTCGGTCGCGCCTTGCTGTTTGACCGCTCCTACATGACGCAATACACCCCCGTGCGCGACAGCAGTGGCAAAGTGATTGCCGTGCTGTTCGTCGGGTTCGACTACACCGACGCGCAGAACGCGCAGTTCGACAACCTCAAGCGTTTCCGTATCGGCCAGACCGGCTCCTTGGCGTTGCTCGATGAGCAAAGCAAATGGCTGGTGCCGATTTCGGGTGTGCAAGCACTGGATCAAGCCGTCCCGGCCATCGTCGGGCTGGCGAAGACACCGGGCAAAGGCCAGTTCTGGAGCGACAAATCCGAGGATTTCTACAGCGTGTCCGTGCCGTTCGATGGCGGCCCCTGGTCGGTCGTGGCGAGCATGCCAAAAGCTGAAATCAGCGCGGTGACCTGGAGTGTCGGCATTCAATTGGCCATCGGCAGTCTGCTGGCAATGTTGATTGCGGTTGGATCGGCCGTCTGGTTGCTGCGCAGTAAACTCGCGCCGCTGGGTGATCTGGTGCGTCAGGCCGAAGCGTTGGGCGCCGGTGATTTGAGCGTGCGCCTGAACGTGGCGAGCAATGACGAGATCGGTCAACTGGCCCGCGCGTTCAACCAGATGAGCCAGGCCCTGTCGACCATGGTCGAGCACATCCGCAAGGCCTCGGCCGAGGTCAACAGCCGCGCCCAGGCATTGTCCGGTCTGTCCGGTGGTGCCTATGAAGGGATGGAGCAGCAGTCCGGCGAGATCACCAGCATGGCCGGCGCCGTGGAGGAATTCAGCGCCACGTCCCTGAACATTGCCGACAACATGGGCAGCACTCAGCGCCTGGCCCAGGAAAACGCCCAGCAAACCCAGATCGGTCGTACCTCGATGGACGAAGCCTCTGCATCGCTGGAGCAAATCGCCGGTGCGCTGAACAGCACCGCGACGGTGATCAACACCTTGGGCCAGCGCTCACAGGAAATCGGCGGCATCGTTGGCGTGATTACCGCGATTGCCGAGCAGACTAACTTGCTGGCGCTGAACGCCGCCATCGAAGCGGCCCGCGCCGGTGAGCAGGGCCGTGGCTTTGCAGTGGTGGCCGATGAGGTGCGTAACCTGGCGTCGCGCACTCGTCAGGCCACTGACGAAATTTCCGGGATGATCAGCAGCATCCAGCAGGAAACCGGCAATGCCATCAGCACCATGGAGCAGGGCAATGTGTTGATGCAGGAAGGCCTGTCGCGTAACGCCAATGTGGCTTCAGCTCTGGCGCGGATCGATGAGCAGAGCCGTTCCGCCGGTCAGCAGTTTGCGGCGATTACCACCGCGACTCAGGAGCAAAGCAGCACTGCGACGTTGCTGAGCAGCAACCTGCAGAGTATTGCGTTGGCGAACAGTGAGCAGCGTGAGGTGGTGTCGAACTTGGCGGTGACGGCCAAGGAACTGGAAAGCCTGGCGGCGGACTTGCGCCAGGAGGTTGACCGGTTTCGTTGAGGCGCCGCTGAAATAGCTTTCGTCGGAACGCCGCCCGGAGCAAGCTCGCTCCCACACTGGATTTGTGATCGACACAAAACCCCTGTGGGAGCGAGCCTGCTCGCGAATGGGATCACCTCAATTCAGGATAAATCCCCGGCTAGTCGCACTTGGCATTGCTCGACACTTCCTTGGTCGCCTGTTTCAGCTGGCTACCCAGTTCTGCCGCATTGGTGCTGCTGTAAACCCGGCCACCGGTGTTTTCAGCGATGCAGCGTGACGGGCCACCGGCGCCGATTTTCACTACGTTGACCCTCAGGCGCGGTTGTTCCCTGGCGATTCGGCGGGACACCGCGCAAGCGTCTTTCTGGCAACCGTCCTCACCGTCGACAAACATCACGATCACCGCATCGTTATTGCGCCCGTCGACCGTGCTCGCCGCATAGGCCAGGCTGTCGGCCAGCGGTGTACCGTCGTTGGGCACCAGGCCGCGGATCCCGTTGATCAACCGCTGACGGTCGCCGAACCTGAACACGCCCTGGTCCGGTGTTCTTTCGCAACCGGCGAAGGTGATCAGGCGCGTGTCGATCTTCGGATCGAGCCCGTTGATCATGCCGGCCAGCGAGTCCTTGGCGACGTCCATGCGACTGGGTTTGGCGAAGATCGCCCGGGTGCGGTTCACGTCCAGGTACTTGTTCATCTCATTGCCGAAGAACCAGTCCTCATCGGATTTCACCGACCTGATGTTCAAGTCCATCGAGCCCGAGGTGTCGAGTACCACCACAAATTGCGGAGGCACGGCATCCGGCGCTTTTTTACGGCACGCGTAGTTGTCCAGCGTCGGGGCTGGAGGTGGCGGCGGTGGTGGCGGTGGCGGTGGCGGCGCGGCCGGTTTTGGAGGCGGGACCGGCTTGGGTGGCGGCACTGGTTTTGGTTCGGGCACCGGTTCTGGTTCCGGAACAGGTTCCGGTTCTACGACAGGCTCGGGAACGGGCTCAACCGGTTTCTCGACAGGCGTCACCACTGGCGCGACCGGCGCAACCGGTGGCGCCACGACCACCGGTTCACGGTGCAGGAACCACCAGAGCCACAGCGCCAGCAGCAGCAACAGCAGCGCAAGCAAGGCCGCCGCGATCCACCAGCCACGACGCGATGGCGGTACGACCGGCACCACGGGAACCACCGGCGGCACGATCGGCTTGGGCGGACGCTGGTGCCAGCGCACCACCAACGGCTCACCGTTGAGGCTGTAGAGTTTGTCCAGCTCAGGCGTGCCGAGCAGGCTGCGCAGGCCTTCGGCTTCGGTCGGTTGACCGCGTCGTTGCAGTTCGTCCGCCAGCTGTCCGAGGGACGTCTGACGCACTTCATAGGTTTCCAGCAAACGTCGTTGCGCGTCCTCGTTGAGGTCGGCGTAGGGCGTGGGTTGGCCACCCAGTTCGGTCCACCATTCCAGCACGTCACCGCTGCCCATCCGCGGGATGGCAAACAGGCTGGCGACGGTCGGCGGAAAGTGTTTCTGGATGAGGGCGACTTTGGCTTGCAGCGCACTCATCCCCTCCGGTGTGGCTTGCGCATCCCTGATGACCCGCTGCATGACGACGATTCCTGAAAAAGTGCAGGCCTCCATCGAGAGGCCAGCGGGGTGAAAAGTTACTCTTCGTAGCCGAGGCTGAATTGCAGCTGATTGACCTTCTTCTGCAACGCCTTCAGCTCTTGCTGCTTGGCCGCCAGGGTTGCGGGCGTCGATTTGGTCATTGGCGCCGCTTGCGAAGCCTTGAGCTGCTGCTCCAGGCCGGCAATCTGCTTCTGCACCGAGCTTTCATTGGCATGCCGGGTCTTGAGCGAGCTCAGCAGTTGCCCCAGCGATTGATTCAGCGCCGCCTGGGCTTTCTGCTGGCTGGCCAGGTCAGTCTTGGTGCTGAGCTGCTGGGCCTGAATGTTCTCGTACACCTGACGGAACATCGCGTTTTGCTGGCGGGACTCGCTCAGGGCCAGTTCCTTCTGCTTGACCTGATCGCTGTAACCACCGGAGTAGTCGCAGTTCATCTTGGTCAGCATGCTGCTGTCGCGATTGGTCGCATCGCATTCGCCCGGCTTGGTCGCGCAACCGCTCAAGGCCAGGACGGCGGTGAGGACCGCCAGTTGTCGTAACGTCATGTGCTTAGCCCAGGGTGATAGCGGAGCGTTGGCTGTACAGACCGTCGACTTCCTTCTGCAGGGCGGCGACTTTCTGGTTCAGTTTCATGATGTTCATGTCCACCTGCTTGATCTCGGCACCGGAAGCGCCTTGTGCACGTTCGGCGTCTGCCACTTTGGTGTACTCGGTGACTTTGGTGCGCATGTTGCCGAGGTCTTTGCGCAGGCGCGCGATGTTCGAATCAATCTCGGCGATTTGCACCTGGGCCTTGGCCTTGTCGACCTTCTTGTTGGCGATGTCCTTTTTGATCTGGGCGATTTGCGCCTGATCGTCATTGATCACCTGCTGAGCGGTCGCGGTACGGGCGATCACGTTCTGCGTGTCCAGTTCGACGTCGCTGTTCATTTTAGCCAGGCGGGTGGTGGTGTCGGCGTATTCGCTGCGACGCTGATCCAGATAGTAGTTCGCGCCCATGGCCACGCCACACGCGGTAATACCGGCGGCGACGGCGCACACGGCTTTGTTGCTGCTGTTGGACAGCGCGCACGCGAGGATGCCGACACCGGCGCCCATGGCGCAGGCCTGGTAACCGGACTTGCTGAAGAACTCGGCATCCTGGCCCTGGGTCAGGCGCGGGTCGGCCCCGCCGCTTTCGCCGAGCATGGAGCTACCGGTGTTGGCGCAACCGGTCAGCAGCAAGCTGCCGGCCAGTACGAAAGCGATCTGTAGTTTGAAGCGAGTCCAAAGGCTGCGCGACATGGTGAAACTCCTGATGACGGTGTTGACGTGTTGTTATTGAGTGACGGCTTTGCAACTGCTCAGCCAGGCTTCAGTGTCGATCTTCTGTTTTTGCAGGAACGCTTTCTGATTGGCCCAGTGGGTGCGCAAGTAAGGTTTCAGGTCTTGCAGCTGTTTGTTGCGGGTGATGATTTCTTCCATCACCGGGACCTGTGTTTCAAGCAGTGGCTGGCCGTACAAGGTCGCCGATTCCACCAGGCTGCTGGCGTAGTAACGGCTGAGTTTGTGCAGGCGATCCTTCTGCTCGTCGAGCTTGGTTTTACGCATGTCGCAGCTCGCGTCTTTGTCCGCGCTTTCGCAATTGAGCTTGTAGTTCTTTTGCAGGAAGTCCACGTACTGGCCGTCGTCGAGCATCTTGGTGCACAAGAATGCGCCCAGATTGAGGCTGGCGCGAATCGCCTGGTCGCGGGTTTCTTCCTGCTGCTGGTTGCTGGCGCGCAATTGGTTCTCCAAGGCCTGGAGTTTTTCCTTGAGTGCTTTGTCTTCGACGCCCGAGGCCAGGCTGTTCAGGGATTGCACCGTGCCTTTGTCGGCGGATTCGGTTTCCTTGCTGCCGGTGCCGAGTTTCTTCCAGCTGGATTCAATGCTGGCGACCCGCTCGCGAGACGTCAGGGTCGGGGAAACCATGACCAGGCGCATGCCTGTGGTTTTGTTCTTCACCTGGCCGTCGGCGTTGTAGTACGGCTGTTCCTTGCGCAATGCCGTGCGCAGGTCGGCCTGGGCGGTCAGGTAGTTGCCACCGCGCACCACGTAGCCGCCGGCCTGACCGTGCTGACGGTCGAGTTTGTTCAGGCGAAACGGCTCGAACATCATTTCGTCGACGTTGCCGAGCATGTCATGCAGGCCCAGCGGATTAGGCTTTTGCAGGCCGGACAACTGCACTTTGCCGTTGGACGATTGCGCCCCGGCGAACCACTCGTAGGCATTGATGCCGTCCGGCATCGGGTAGTTCGTATCGCGGAATTCAGCGGCGCTGACTTCCAGCCCGCCGCGTGCGGCGAACTCCCACTCGACTTCAGTTGGCAAGCGCAGGAAGCCTTGCGCGCCGTCCTCCTTGGGCAACTTGTCGGCGGCGTTTTTGCGCAGCCACAGGTTGTACTTGTCGGCGGCTTCGATGGCTTGCACCCAGCTCACGGCCGTTTGCGGCACGCGCAGTTTGGTGGCGGCGGTGGGGCAGGTGGCGTCGGTCAGCGCGGCGTATTGCAGCTGACTCATCTCGTACTTGGCCATCAGGTAATAGCGGGATTTGTCGTTCTTGCCGCCCGTAAAGCTACCGGCGATGAATGTCGGCCGGGTCTGTTCGACGTAACCGTATTCCGCGCCGTCCTGACCGATGTTGATCGGGTAGTCGTCGAGCGGTCCGGCGACCGGGATGAACACCTTGCGAAACACCATCGAGCCTTCGCAGGGCATCGGCAGCACCACGTCGGCGGCGTCCGGCATCGGGTTGTAAAACTTCTCTTCCCAGCCCGCCGCCGAGGCGTCGAGCAAATAGCCGAGGCTCAGGGGCAACAGCAAGCCAAAACGTTTATAGCTCACGCAGACTCTCCGCAGGTTGGATGTTGATGGCTCGCAGGGCGCCGATCACGGCCACCAATGCGGCGACCAGAAAGGTCAGGAGCAGGGCGGCAACGCCGTGCCAGACAGTAATGTGGCAAACGAAGGTGCCGGTGGCCTGGCTGCTGCCGAGCAAGTAATCGAACAAATGGCTGCCGACAGCATAAAACCCCAGCCCGCCGATGTAACCGGCCAGGCTCAGTATCAGCGCTTGCAGAACCACAAAACCGCCGACGGCCCGACGTTTGAACCCCAGCAGGCGCAGGACCGCCAGGCTTTTACGCTTGCGGTCGATGTTGGCCAGGAACGCGCCGACCATCGACGCCACACAGCCGATCAGCGCCGCCACGGCGATCACGCCGAAGATCAGCCCCAGCACATGGTTGATGGCTTTGACGTTGTCGATGTCGGCCAATCGGCTGGATGTTTCGATGTGTTGTTCGTTGAGCCAGTGCTCCAGCGGCGCGACCTGATCGATGTCGCGCGCATAAACACGGGCGCGGGCGTACAGCGGTTGCAGATCGCCCAGCGGCTTGCCGGTGGCGATGCCGAAAGCGCTGACTTGATAACCGTCGCGAAAGTGCTCCAGATCCAGCAGCAGCGGCGGGGCGACAAACCCGGCCGCACGCCCGAACCGGGCGCCGTCGAGCACTGCCAACACTGTCAGCGTCATCTCGCCGCGTTCATTGACCCCTTCCAGGCGCCGCAATGCTCGCAGTTTCACGCTGTCGCCGACCTTGGCCTGCAAGCGTTGCGCGGCGCTGGCGCTGAGGATCACTTGATTGCCGACCGGGGTAAGCGACGCCATGTTGAGTTGTGGATCGCCCGGCTCGGTGGCGATGATTTCAGCACCTTCGACAAACCGCTGCATGCCGATCAGCAGGTCTGCCTGGGTATTGAGCGAGCGCGTCTGGCCGAGGGCAAAACCGGTTTCGGGGCGCAGGCGCAATCGCTCGATCCAGGCCGTGTCGTAGTTGCCGTTGCTGAGCATCTTCACTTCAAGGTTGCGCGGGTCACGCAGCAGTTCGTCCTGCAACTGGCTGACCACCCCGTGCTTGAGCCCGAACAGCAGCAACAGCGGCGCAATCACCGCCACCAGGGACGCGGCAATGCACAGTGAGACCTTGCGGTCGTGCCAGAGGTCTTGCAGCGCCAGTGAGGCCAGCAGGCGCAAGCGGTCAGTCCATCGGTTCAAACAGTGTTTCTCCCTGACGGCTGATAGCGCCGAGTCGCGGCAAGCCGAAATCCTTCAGCAAGGCCCAGTCATGGGACACCACGAGCGCACTTAAACCCATGCTCGACACCAGGCTCAGCAGCAACTCGAACAAACGCCGGGCGCTGAGCGGGTCGAGCGCGGCGGTCGGTTCATCGGCCAACAGCAGCAGCGGTTCATGGGCAATCGCGCGAACGCAGGCCACGCGCTGGCGTTCGCCGATCGACAAGGCCTGCGGTTGTTTATCCAGCAACCCTTGCAGGCGCAACACGTCGACGGCGTGGTCGATGTGCTCGCTCTTCACCGACATCCCGAGCAAACGGCGCGGCAGGCTGATGTTGTCGCGCACGCTCAGGAACGGCAGCAAGCCGCCGCTCTGCAAAATGAATCCCAAGTGCCGTGAACGCACCGCTGCGAGCGCCGGTTGGTCGTCGGTCGCCAGCAGTTGGGCTACGTCCTGAGCGAGCGTCGGGCCCAGCCGAAAGCGCTCGAGTTCCACCGGCGCGAGCAACAGGCCGATGGCTTCGAGCAAGGTGCTTTTGCCGCTGCCGCTCTCGCCGGTGATGGCGAGGATTTCCCCGGCACCGACCTGCAAGTTCGGCAGACGCACATGATGAGCCTGTGCGCCTTCACCACGGCGCACCAGCAGGTTCTTGATATCGAGCATCAGCGTCTCGTTAAGGCATCATTTCCAGTGGCACGGGGTACACGTTGTCCCGCGCATCGCTGTCCTTGGCTAAAGCAACCCAGCGGTCGACGTCAGCGTTGTAACGCTGGTAATGCCGCAGTTTGGTGTTCAGCGTGCGGATGAATTTCTCTTGCGCCAGACCGTCCCAGCTCTTCCAGGTCTCTTCATCCAGGTTCAGCACTTCGCTCTGGTAGGGCAGGTCTTCGAGGTACTCGCCGAGCACGCCCATGTCCGCCAGTTTGGCGTTGCTGTTCTGCTTGAGCTGATTGGGATCGGCGCCCATGGTCGCCGCCACTGTGCGCAGGCGATCGAACATTTCCGTGGGTGAAATCAGGCCTTCGTTGGCGGCATCGAGGATCTTTTTCATCACGTCGCTCAAGTCGCTGAGCTGCGACTTGGTCAACAGCACCCGCACATCGGTGGTCGGGATGTTCTGCTTGATCAGGTCGCGGTCGGTGATCCACGCCTTGAACACCGGCGGGGCCTTGCTGTTGGTCTTCTCGCCGAGATAGGCCAGTTGCATCGCGTGGCCGATCAGCGCCGCGTCCTCGAGCATTTTCTTCTCGGCCGGGTCCTGCTTGGCGTTCGCCGCGCTGCCGATGGCGTCTTCGCCCATGTAGGCGGCTTTCACCTGAGTGGTGATCGCGGCGGCCAGTGCGTCGACCTTGCGCCCGAACTCATGCACATCGCCCGCGTCCACCGGGTAGTACAGCGAGGTGTTGGTACCCGGGTAAGTCGACAGGTTCCGGTACTGCGCCTCAGCCTTGGCGTGGTCCTTGGCCCCGGCCGGGGTTTTCAAGTGCAGCGTGTAAATCGCCACGCCCGGGTTGGCGGCTTCGATACGCACCTGTGCGGCGCTCAAACCAGTCTTCGACAGCTTGTCGTCGCCTTCGATGGCGCCCGCGTCGGTGATCAACACCACGTAGCGCGCGCCGAACTGGCTCCAGTCGACCTTGTCGATGCTTTCCATGACGCCGGCAAACGAATCTTCATCGAAGCTGCTGCTCGACACCGAGGCCTGCTTGAGGTCGGCGATCTTGGCAAAAAAGTCGGCGCTGTCTTTCACCTTGGTCGGGTCGGCGTACATCTTGGTGGTGTATTCCAGCCCCGGCACCGCCTGTGTGTTGGAGCGGAAAGCGACCATGCCGAACTTGACCTGCTTGCCGAGGTTCTGCGCTTCGATCTGCTGATAGACCTTGCGGATTGCCTCGCGGGTGCGGTCGATGTACGGGTCCATGGAAATCGTCGAGTCGATGACAAACACCACCGCCGCACTGAATTCCTTCAGTTGGTTGGCGTTTTTGTCTTCGGCTTCCTTGCCGCCGGCAGCGCTGTTGGCAGCACCGGCCTTGGCAGTCTTGTCATCCGGTTTGCTGACCGACGCGACGTTAAGCAGGCGCGTGCGGAAACCGCTTTCGGTCATGACTTCTTCGCCGCTGAGCACCGGCAGCAGGTAGAACTGCTTTTGCAGGTCGACGAAGAATTCAGGTTCTTCAGCCAGTACGCCTGGCGCCTGCTGGCCCTTTTTCAACTTGGCTCGCAGCGGTGCAACTTTGCTTACCGGGTCCGGCGCATCGAGGATGGCTTCGACGGTGGCGCGGTCCTTGAAAAACAGCAGCCGATCACGGTTGGCCGGGTTGGTGAAGGCCAGCGTCAGCTGCATCTTCCAATCGGTGGTGCAGCCGGCCGGCAACCAGCCAATGGTTTTGCCGTAACTGTCGGGGCCGACTTTCAGCCACTCGGCGTTGTTCGCCTGCGCGCGCTCGTACACGTAAAAGCGGCTGAACACCGGCTGTTCGTCACCGGCGGCACCGCCGGCCGTAGGGCTGATCTTGCAGCCCGGGGTGGTCAGCACGCGCTGGAACAGGGTTTTTTTACCGGCCTGGATCAGCGGCTTGTCATCGGCCTGGGACAGCGGGCTGATGCACAGCGCCAGCAGGGCGGCGCCGCTCAACAGGAATCGACTCAGGGGAGAACGCATCACTTCTGCAACTCCTCGAAACGCTGCTTGGCTTCGGCGTTGTTCGGGTCCTGGGTGAGGATGGTTTCGTACCAATAGGCGGCAGTGGCATTGTCCGCGGTCGGGAAGCACTCGCTGGCCTGCAGGTATTTAGGGTCGTATTCGCGCGCATAAGCGTTGGCGATCAGCGCGTCACCGGCCTGGGCACGGTTGGCGTACAGCCGTTGGGCGACACCGCAGTGTTTGCCGGCCTTGGCCTGATTGATGATCTCCAGCAACTTGGCACTGTCGGGCGCCGCCTTGATGCAGGTCTGGACGAAGGTCAATTCAGGCAGGCTGTTCATGCTCTCGAGGGTGCAGGCTTGAGCGTCAGCGCCGGCCGGTACGGCGGCAGGGTTGGCGGCCACCGGGGCAGGCGCCGGAGTGCGTTTGTAGAACCAGAATCCACCACCCGCTGCGAGCAGCAACAGCACGACAATCAACAGGCCGATCAGGCCTTTGTTGCTTTTCTTCACCGGAGGGGGAGGTGGTGCGTAGTCGGGCTCGTGGGGCACTGACTCCAGCTCCACTTCGGGCTCGGCGGTGGACAGGACCAGTTCAGGCAGCTCCGGGATTTCCAGGATTTCCGGTGTGGGTGCCGGTGCACTCGGCGCCGTCAGTTCGGCGCCGCCATACGTCGAGCGCGTCTGGCCGCCGGCCGTGGACGGCAACACGCCAACGCCTGGGCGAACCACGCCTTTGTCTGCGTGGCCTTGGCTCTGTTCACGCAGTTCGATCTGGAATTGCGAGTTGGCGCCACCTTCCAGCAGCGGGTCGACCACGTCCGGGCCGACCTGCGCTTCCAGGCCGTCGCCGCTGGCGGTGACGTCGAAACGCGAGACCTTGAACCAGAATGGATTGTTGCTCCAGGCCTTGTGGTCCTGGAGGTAAAAACCGTCCTGGTTACGCTGAATGGAAAACTCCAGCTGTTCCTCGCCACCCTGCCACTTCTTCACAGTAAGGCGGGCCTTGCCAGGCACATTGGGCTCTAACGCGAGCAGGTCGACACGAATTGGCATTACTTATCTCGCTGCGAAGGCTGTGAGCACTTTGCCCAGCCGTTCGTTCTGTTCAGGGGTGATTTCACGTCCGGCACCATGGCCGGCATTGTCCTGCGTGACATAGGCCAGGCCCGAGAGCCAGTCGCCGAGGTAGCGCTGCGCCTGGTTCGCCGGTTGTGCCGGCAGCACGGGCACTTGTCCCGGGCCAACGTCGGTGTAGAACGAGAACAGCGGCGCCTTGGCACCGGCGCGGCTGTTCGGACGCTCGCTCACCGGCTTCTGCAGGTAGCCGAACCAGGACACGAAATCGCGCAGTACACGCTGCACTTCGAATACCTGACGCTCGACCAGTTGATCGCGCCGCGCGCCACTTTGTGCACGCTTGAGGACGGCGCGGCTCAGTTGCCCCGGCAGGTCCTGGCGATAGCCGGCAGTGATCAGTTCGTCGACCACCGCTTCGAGCAAGGCCTTTTCCAGACCGAGCAGATTGAGCAGGCTTTGGCGGGTGGTCAGCTCACGCAAATGCGCGATCCAGGCCTTGAACGCCGCTTTGGCGAATCGGTGCTCGTTGCTTTGCAGCTCGGGCGCCGGAGTGCCGGTGTTGTTGCTGACGGGCGCTTCAGGGCTGGTGTCGTCACCGAAATCGAAATCGAAACCGGCGTCGTTGCCGTACAGGCTCTGGCTCGGTGTCGGCGCGACCGGTTCATCGTCAGCGGCCGGCTCGTCATCGGTTTCATACACGCCGCTGAGGTACAGGTCGCGCACCTCTTCACTCGGCATGTCGAGTTGATCGATCAGCTCGCCGAGCACTGCCGGGCGACGGCCCAGGCCGGTCAGAATCATCTGCGCCTGGGCTTTCTTCGCGGCGGCGGCACCATCGGCGTCGGCGTGGTACCAAGTGCTCAGGCCGTGAGTGGTCAGGCCTTCGAGGCATTCGCTCAATTGCTCGCGGATGCGCTGCAATTTGAATTCGATGTTGGCCACGCCAGTGAAGCTGCTGCTGAAGTGGCTGATACCGCCGTCATCGTTGCGCAGCATTTGCGCCCAGGCATTAACCGGGTTCTTGATGTGTTTGCACACCAGGGCGTTGCTGGCGAAGCTGCTGCCTAGTGCGTCGACACGTTCCTGATAGATGGCGTTGAGGCCGGTTTCCGCACCGCTCGCGTCTTGCTCGATGAATGCCGCGTCCATGCGCGGTTTGCGTACCAGGAAGGTGTTCTGGAACGGCGTGCCGGCCCAGTCGCTCATCCAGCTCAGGCTGCCGAAGCGCTCCAGCATGGTCAGCTTGACCATGCCGTTCCAGCTCTCGTCGTACTGGTCCGGCGTCAGGCTCAGGGAGTTGGTGATGCGCAGGTCGAGCATGGTCAGCGCCCAGATCAGACCGGTGTCGCGCTTGCTGCGAGCGGCCGAGTCGGCGCCTTGGGTCTTTTCGATCCAGCGGGTCAGCACCGGGCCCACGTCGTTGACGTCGCTCTGCTTGGTCGAACCGGTGCAGACCACCAGCGCGTTCATTTCCTGGTTGTCGGTGTAGCGCTCGAACAGGTAGGCGACCTTGCCCCGCAGGATCAGCTGCGAAACGGAGTTGTCCTTGGTGGCGGATTGCGGATCGTTGGAGTCGGCGATCTCGTGCAGCTTCTTGCGCCCGCGATAACCGGGGAAGTCCAGCAGGTCGACCTGATTGACGATGTCATCCAGCGGCGCTTCGATCAGGCGGAAGGTCATTTCGGCCGTCAGTGCCGCCAGTTGCGCGACCGGGATGCCCTGACTGTTTTGCAGGCGACCGCCAATCAGGGGCCGAACCTCAATCGGCAAGTCCCGTGGGCTGCCGAAGCGTTCGAGGATGTCGACGTTCATGATGCTGTCGCGCTGGCTGTAGGTGTCGTTTTCGAAACTCACCAAGGCCTTCAGCGGTGCGAACACGGTTTCGGGCAGGCCCAGCGCGTGCAGGGCGCCGGCCAGTTGCTGGTACACCCGCGTCAGTTCGCTTTGCTCACCCCAGAGGATCGAAAACAGCTCGGCCCGTTCCTGGAAATTCAGGCGTGGCGCCAACTGCAACGCCTTCGGCCAGTACAGGTGCTCAAGTTTTTTCACCGAATTGCGGAAGTTGTCGCGCAGGTAATCCCACAGCGACACCAGGTCGTCGGCGTTGACACCGGTTTGCAGCGGTCCGGTTTCGCGGCCTTCGAACGGTTTGAGCACGCGCTGGATGCGCTCTTCGTCGATCTCGTAGGAAATGCGCTCAAGGTCGAAATCCTTGAACCAGGAGTTGGCGAGAATCTTCGCCAGCTCGATTTCCTTGAACAGCGTGAGCTGTACCGGAAAGTCATTGTCCTGACTTTCCGTCGCCCGACGGCTGAAGCGCGTCACCAGGCCGGTGGCTTCCTTGCCGCCCCCCACCGGGTTGATGTGCTTGATGAAGTCCAGGCGCTGGCCACCGAAATCGGTTTCCAGTTTGCCGTTCTGACCCGCCGCGAGGGCCGAGATCAGGTAGGACTTGCCGGCTTGGGACAAGCCGAAAAAGCCGATGGTCATCGGCGTGCAGGCCACGCGCCCGAGGCTGTGAGCCAGGTTGCGGGCACGGTGCAGGCGGATGTTCAGGTTATCGGCTTCGCTGTCCAGGCGCGGCGCGTTGCCGCGCGTCTGGGCAATCCAGTCCAGCGCCTGACCGGCGCCTTCATAAACAGCGGCCCAACTGGCAGAGAGCTGAGTTTGATCGGGGGTCAGGTCATTCATTTGCGTTTCACACTTCCACTGTCGAGCCAGTACTTGGTCTCGCTCAGGCCGGCGTCGAGCATGGTGTTGAGTTCCAGCTCGAGGTCGCTGCGCGGGTTGAAGTTGACGTTGTTACAGTTGGATTCGATGTTGCGAACCGAGAGGCGGTCGCTGACCAGATCCTGCTTGCGAGTGTACTTGTCCGCCGGCTTGACCTCGAACCGTACCTTGAGCAACGGCGCACTGCCGTTTTCGCCGATCGCCCGGGAAAACTTTTCCCGACCGACCTTGGTGAACCGCAGCGTGTACAGCGGCGAGGCGGCCCAGCGGTCAGCGGCCAGTTGGCGGAAACCGAGGCGCAGATCGCCACGCATTTCCAGTTGTGGCGTGTCGGCGGCCTCGCCCACGCCGATTTCCGGCAGCTTGATTTTGTAGTCTTCGGACTGGATGTCGCGGTACAGCACGTCGGCATCCTTGATCACGTTGTTCAGGTCGATCACGCCGATATGCTTGACCGTCGAATACGGCTTGAGCGCCGACGCACGGAAGTAGAAGTTCGGCACGCTATGGTTGGCGCAGAGCAGGCAGAGCATCGCGCCGACCGACGCGGTGCTTTTCGGGTCGTCGATCCGGCCGTTCTTGTGGAACGGATACCAGCCGCCGGTGCGGTAGTTTTGCAGCGCCAGAATGCGCCCCGGTGGCAGCGGCAGCACCTTGCGGATGAACGCCTGAATGCCGGGCAGGCGCGAAGGGCGGCCGGTCAGCAGCAGGACGTCGCACGGGTAATGCGCGACCACTTCGCACAGCGCACCGAGAATCTTGGTGATGTTGATCTGGTCGTTGAGGAACGCGGCGTGGAGCTTTTGCAGGTCGAAGCTGATCGGCGCGGCATACAGGTCGAAACCGCTCTGAGCACCGACATCGCGGCGCACGGCGGCGTTGACGTAGTCAAGCACGGTCTGGCTGATAGCGTTGTCACCGAGCAACTGGCGATAGCTTTGCGGGGTGACTTCTTGCGGGACTTGCGGATCGTAATGCTCGTACGCCTTGAGCAGTGCCAGGCCCAGCGGGACGAACACCTGCAGGTTCAATTGCTGGCGCAGGATCATGTCCTGAGCGCTGACCGATTCGTCGCCGCACAGGCGTGACATCAGCGAATCCGGGGCTTTCACGCCGGCGTTCTGCAAGGCTTTTTCGAAGCTCGGCAGGATGAAGTCTTGAATCACGTCCAGCAGGATGTCGTCACCGGCGACTTTGAAACCATCGCGAAAACGCTGCTCGGGCACGATGTGTACGTTGCTGCCGCTGCCGGTATTGCCAGCACGGTCGAGGCGGTAGTCGGTGATGACCAGGTCGGTGGTACCGCCGCCGATGTCGATGGTCGCCAGCGTGATGCGTTCGCGGTCGGTCTTGTCCGGCCGGGCGATGGTGTCAAAAAACTCTTCCGGGTGACCGGCAAAGTTCTCGTTGACCTCGGTGTACAGGTACACCAACTGGCCGCAGGAGGCTTCGTCCCATTCCACGCGAATGCTCGGGATCGGCGTGCGCGGGCTGACGGCCTGATCCAGATGCGGGTCTTCCTCGCCGGCATGCCAGCCGAGGCTTTTCCATACCAGGCCGATGGCTTGCAGCATGCGTTCGTTGAGAATGCTGCGCTCGGCCTGGGGCATGCCCGGCGGCACGGTCAGGGTGATGCTGTTGAGCTGGCGCGGCACGCGGGTGTGACCCTGGCGCGAGCGTTGGGCCGGGCTGTTGATTTGCGACAGCGCCTGGGCCAGCACTTCGGCGAGCATGAAGGTCATCAGCGAGCTGCGCGAATAACGCGGCATGAACACCGGCAGGCGATCATCTTCTTCGAGGCTGTAAAGCGCCTCGCCGGTTTCGTTGATCAGGTGAGAGAACGGCGCGGCGGTGGCGTACGGCTCGCTGTCGGTCTTGATGTACGAGCAGTTGAAACGCCAGCCATGGCCGTAGGCGTTTTCGTCCCACAGGTAGCGTTTCGGGCTGGACAGGCCGGTGGAGCCCTCGGTGCCGCGACGACGGCTGGCCAGACGGCTGGCCTCATTGCCGACGCGGGCAATCGTCGCCCACTGGAACGCATCGTGCCGGCCGCTCTTGACCGAGCAGTGATCCTTGCCGAAATACGCCTGGGCGAACTCCACGCGGCTTTCGAACGGCAGGTTGTAGGTGTGTTCCGGGGTGATCAGGTCACGCAGTTCCAGCACGTAGTTCTGCTTCAGCCCGGAGCCGGCCTGACCGTGGTTCTCGATCAGGATGCCGCAGGTGCGCGAGTTGCCGACGTCCAGCACCAGGTCCACCGGAATCGGTTTGACCAGGCCATTGCTGTCGTTGGCAACCACTTTCAGCTCGGGGATTTCAACTTTTGCACGGACCGTTGATTGCTGGGCAGCGGACGGCGTGCTCAACAGGCTGAGCAAATTGAGGTAGTGCGCCAGGTGATAGTTGGCGCGGATATCGGTGTCCAGCTCTGCGCGCGAACGGTGGGCATTGCCCTCGTTGAAGACTTCCAGTAGCCACTCGTTGACCCACGGCTGCGCCAGGAACCAGCGGGTTTCGCTGGCCTTGGTCGCCAGTTTGAAGGACACGCCGGAGCTGATGTCTTCTTCGTTTGGCGCCAGGTAAGCGGTGCCGTCACGCTTGGGCATCACACGGCTGTCGAACGCCATCGTCAGGCGGTGGGTGTTGCCGTCAATGTCGGGTGTCGCCAGTTTCACCAGGCGCATGCGCGACCAGTTGGTCGGGCCTTCATCGAAGCGATGGGGCGGCATGAAGCGGAAAAACGGGGTCGGCAGCCAGACACCGTCGAGCAATTCGAGGCTGCTCTTCATGTCGACGCTGAACGCAGGCTTGGCCTTCTCGATCTTTTCCGGTTCGGGCTCGTAGAAAAAGAAGTCTTTCTCTTGGTTGTACGCCAGGCGGCAGATCAGTCCGCTGATCATCGGCGCGAATTCGCCCGCCGGTTCCTTGCGGGGGTCCAGGCGCAGGGCGAAATCCATGAACTGGATGCCGGTGTCGCTGACCAGCGTGACGGTGTCTTCGAATTGGGTGACTTCAGGCAACATGTCAGGTTATTCCGTTTTTATTCGGCCGCGTGCCGCATGGACATGGGGAATTGATCTTTTCCGTAACCGCCGGTGCAGTCCGCGACCGTGGTCGCTCCTTTGCGGCAGTTGACCTTGGGCATGTCGTAAGTGCTGCCATCGGCGCACACGGCCTGACCCTGGCTGTCGATGGCCAGGCTGCCTCCCTTCATGGTAGCGCTCACTGGCCCGCTGCACTTGGTGCCGTCGGCCTGGTGCACGGTGACTTCGCCCTTGCCGTCCTTGAGCTGGTACTCCAGACGCAACGGTTTGCCGGTCCGGCGATCCTGAATTCCCGCCCCGGCGCGGTACTGACCGTCGAGGAACTTGGCGGCACCGTCAGCGGCGTCTGGCGGAATGCTCAGCGGAGGGCCGGGTTTTGTGGCGGGTTTTTCGGCCTCGGGCGATGTGATATCCGGCGGCGCGGTTTTGTTTTCGGGTGGCGTGGTTGGTGATTCGGCGGCCGGGTCTGCTGCCGGGTCTTTGGCCGGGTCTTTGCCGGGGTCTTGGGTCACGCCGGCGGGCGCTGTGTCAGCTTCGCTACCTTCTACCGCCGGCGCTTCCACGCCATGGGTTCCGGTCACGGCGGTGCCGGTTCCCGTGGTGGAGCCAACAACCGTGCCATTCACCGGAACGCCATTCAACGTCGTGACATTGCCAGGCAGCTTCGGCTCTTCCAGTTGTTTTTCCACCGGCACGATGCCCTCAGGCAACAGGTCTACCGCCACCGACGGAATCGGTACGCAACCGCGCAGGCCGAGCAGCAGCCACAAAAGCAGCAGCAGGAGCGGCAGCAGCAACAGCAACAGCCACCACCAGCGCCGCCACCATGGACGAGCAACCACCGGCACGACGGGCGCAACAACAGGCGCGGGTTCGACCTCAGGTGGAAGCGTGAACGCGGGCGGAACCTGATAGAGGCAGTGCAGGGGATCGCGAGTGCCGTTACCGGCATGCTCGAAACCCCAAAAGGTCAGCACCGGTTTGCCTTGCACCAGGTAGACGAAATTCTCGTCGGGGAAATGAATGACGCGCTTGAGCAGCTTGCCGAACACGGCCTTGTCGCCTTGCTGCGGTTCGCCGGAATCAGTCACCAGGAAACGCTGGCTCAAGTCTTCGAGCGCGGTTTTCAGCGCTTCAAGTTGGAGGCGGGCAGGCGCGCGTTCTTCTTCGGTCGCACTGCTCCACGGGATCACATCACCGTCGAGGCCGCTGTACCAGTCGATCTGGTTACCGAGCTCATCGCTTTGAGGGATGGCCAGATGATCGACCAACTCAGGATTTTTGCGGCGAATGGCTTCGCGCAATTGCAAGGCAGCCCGGTAGACCGGTTGACCTGTTTCGCCCAGGGCAATAAATGACCCGCTCTTACCGCTGCGTAATAGTGCCCCGCGCATTCAAACTCCATATGTTCCGTTGCGCAAAATTGACAGACAAAGGTGTCTGCGCTTGCTCCTGCAATTAGCTGGCGACCTTAATGTCATAATGATGTCGCCGTCAATTAGCGGAGGTCCAAAACCGTATGAGACTAGCGTAAGTGTGCAGAGGTTGCATGAGGTCAATTTGAATTGACTTGGGAAGGCTTGGAGGTGTGCTTTTTTAAGCTTGCTGAAACGTTTCATCAGCGCTATAAAAAACGCACAACTCCAAGAAAGGCTTTTCCCATGACCCTGCTCAAACTCGCTGTCGCCTTCGGGGCGCTCACCGCGGCCTCCCACGCCCTCGCCTGGGATTACGTGCTGCTCGACAGCGACAAGGCTCCCCAGAACTGGCAGATCACCAGCCAACAACTCGGGGTGAAAACCGACCGACCTTTTTCCGTGACCCTTCGCACCTTGCACGGTGGTCGGCAAGAAGGCGTCAGCATCGTCGACATCGATAACGGCACGATGAAACTCTCGGTGGTCCCGACTCGCGGGATGAACGTCTTGCAGGCGTCGGTCGGTACTGTGCGCATGGGCTGGGATTCGCCGGTCAAGGATGTGGTCAATCCGTCCTTCATCGAGCTCAACGGCCGCGGCGGCCTGGGTTGGCTCGAAGGCTTCAACGAACTGGTCGCCCGCTGCGGTTACGAATGGGTCGGCCATCCCGGCATGGACAACGGCGAACTGCTGACCCTGCATGGCCGTGCCGCCAACATCCCGGCCAGCAAAGTCTCTCTGCACATCGATGAGAAACCGCCTTACGCCATCAGCCTGCGTGGCGAGCTTAAAGAGCAGGCGTTCAAGAAAGTCGACTTCTCGGTGATGACCGAGTTGGTCACCGAGCCCGGTAGCGTCACGTTTGCCCTCAACGACACCCTGACCAACAACGGTGATTATCCGAAGGAATACCAGGCGCTTTATCACAGTAACTTCAGTACTCCGTTCCTGGAGCAAGGCGCCCGCTTTGCTGCGCCGGTGAAACAGGTTTCGCCGTTCAATGACAAGGCCAAAGGCGATTTGCCGGACTGGCAGACCTACCGCGCGCCGACCAAGGATTATGACGAGACCGTTTACAACGTTGTGCCTTATGGCGATGCCCAGGGTGACACGTTGACCGTGTTGCATAACAAGGCGGGAAGCCTTGGGGTTTCGGTCGGGTTTAATACTCAGCAGTTGCCGGTTTTTTCGTTGTGGAAAAACACCGATACGCAGGGGCAGGGGTATGTGACCGGGTTGGAGCCGGGGACGAGTTTTTCTTACAACCGGCGGTATCAGCGGCCACTGGGGTTGGTGCCGATGATTGGGGTTAAAGAGCAGAAGCAGTTCCAGATCCGGTACAGCTTGCTGGCGGATAAAGGGGCTGTGGATAAGGCGTTGAAGACGGTGAGTGATATTCAAGGTGGGCGGGAGACTGAGGTGCGGCAGGCGCCGTTGGTGGACCTGAGCAAGGAATAGTCCCTGCTAGTTTGAGGTCGGCCGATACTGAAGCGCTTCGGCCAAGTGCTCGCGAGTAATGCCGTCGACTTGTTCAAGGTCTGCCAAGGTACGCGCGACTTTGAGCAGTCGATGGGCTGACCTGAGTGACAAGGTCAAACGCTCGCAGGCGGTTTCCAGCCAGGCTTCGTCGGTTGTGGATAACTTGCAGTGTTGGCGCAGGCCCGGTAGATCAAGGAAGGCGTTCGCGCAGCCCTGGCGTTTATGTTGTCGTTCTCGTGCGTTGGCGACCAGTAATGCGGCGGTGGCGGTGTCGTCACCGGGTTTACGCGCAGGGTTCAGCGCCGTAGCTTCCCGCGCGACCGTCAGGTGCAGGTCGATGCGATCCAGCAGCGGCCCCGACAGTTTGTTGCGGTAGCGCTGGACCATGTCCGGTGTACAACTGCATTTGCCACTCGGTTCGCCAAGATATCCACAAGGGCACGGGTTCATCGCGGCGACCAACTGGAATCGCGCCGGGAATCGTACGCGGTCTTTGGCGCGGGAAATCACGATGCAGCCAGACTCCAATGGTTCTCTCAGAACCTCCAATACCTTGCGATCAAATTCCGGGAGTTCATCGAGAAACAACACGCCATGGTGGGCGAGGGTGATTTCACCGGGTTGAGGTTTCGAACCTCCACCTACAAGTGCGGGTCCTGAGGCGGAGTGGTGGGGTTGGCGAAATGGCCGCTGTGGCCAATGGCTCAACGGCACACAACTGGTGACCGATTGAATCGCCGCCACTTCCAGCGCTTCGTTCTCGGCCAAGGGTGGCAACAGCCCCGGCAAACGGCTCGCCAGCAGGGTTTTGCCCGTGCCCGGCGGCCCGCTGAACAACAGGTTATGTGCCCCTGCCGCGGCAATCAGCAAGGCGCGCTTGGCCGAGAGTTGCCCCTGCACTTCATTGAGGTCCGGATAGGGTTTGCTGGCGTAGAGCAAACCATTGGAAACGTAAGGCTCGACCGGTGTGTGCCCATTGAAGTGCGCGACCGCTTCCAGCAAATGATCCACCGCGATCACCTTGAGCCCTGAGGCCAGGCACGCTTCTTCAGCGTTTGCTCGCGGCACCATTAGCGACCGCCCGGCCTTGCGCGCTGCCAAGGCTGCCGGCAATACACCGCGAACTGCCCGCACTGCGCCTGACAGCGCCAACTCCCCCAGACATTCCACATCATCCAGCGTCAACGTCGGCACCTGCACGCTGGCCGAAAGAATCCCCAAGGCAATCGCCAGATCAAATCGTCCGCCGTCCTTTGGCAAATCCGCCGGGGCAAGATTCAACGTGATGCGTCGTGCTGGGAATTGCAGGCCTGAATTGATGATCGCGCTTCGAACCCGGTCTTTGCTTTCCTTCACGGCCGCTTCGGGTAAACCGACCATGGTCAGCGATGGCAAACCGTTGGCCAAGTGGACTTCGACGGTCACGGCGGGCGCATCCACGCCAATCTGGGCGCGGCTGTGGACGATGGAGAGGGACATGGTCGTTCCTTGAGCTGACAGAGAACCGCTTCCTGCGGTTTTTTGAAGAGTAGCCGGGTCGCGTGACGGCACAGGCACCAAACTTTCGCAGGATGTTGCGAGTGTCTTTCTGGTTGGTGGAGCGTAAGCGAGTGTGGAGTACCGACGTAATCAGTCGCGGGATGAGGTTTTTGTAGGACGTTGCCTGGAACAATGAAGGACATCGGCAAAAGCTAAATTGAAGGCAAAAAAAACCGCCTTGAGGAGACGGTTTTTTATTTGCAGGCTTCGGTGAGGCCGAAGCCTGTGTTTCCTCAACAGATACACCCACGACGGGAAGCCTGTTCAAATTTGATCATCCGGGCACGCGTCAATAAGGATCTGCTGATGGTCGGCGTTAACATCACCAAGGAACTGGAAAGAGCCTTTGCCACTTCATGATTTGATACAACTCGTTAGTTTATTTGAAAGGTAAGTATTGAAAGAACTGCGATAGCATTCGCCCCGGTTCGGCTGGGGTGGTTTTTTGATCTGTACGAAATTTAAGAACTTCGCGCTTAGAGTAGGCAGCGCTGCTCAGCGCTGAGTTTTCATTATCGGGGCAGGAGGCAATGGGGCGTAATGACTAAGAATGGTATGCGCCCGGTACACCCTGGCGAGATCCTCAAAGAGGAATACCTGGAGCCTCTGAGCCTTACGGCTGCTGCTCTGGCCAGAGCGTTGCGCGTTTCGACCCCCACGGTGAACGACATCGTGCTTCTGCGTCGAGGCGTCAGTGCTGATATGGCTCTCAGGCTTTCTATTTGTCTGGATACGACCCCTGAGTTTTGGCTGAACCTGCAATCGACTTACGATTTGCGCAAAGCCGAGATTGAACGAGGAGCTGCGATTCGGGATCAGGTTGAGCGTCTTTCACATTGCGCCTGATCCTCTGCTCCTGAACGAACCCCACGTTACAAACGTGGGGTTTTTTTGTCGTTCAGATTGCCAGGAGTATTCGGGAAGCACGCTTCCACCACGGCGCAATGACTGCACGCTGTGGCCGTTCACCTTCTGCCAGCATGTGCGGAACATCCTGCAACCGAATCCACGGCTGGTTATTCCAGTGCAGCAAACTCCCGGCAGACCCGAAGATCTCCCACGCACAACCGCCATGACTCGATGTGGCGGAAGTAAACCCGCCATCGGATGGTCGTAATGCTCCTTAAGCTTCCGGGTCGCCAAACCCAGTGCTGAACATTCAGCATTGGGTGAGCTTAGGAACTGGAGCTTTGCGGCGCTATCGGACGGCGGATGAGATCGTTGTAGGACTCTGCCTTGAATCAGCGCTGAATCCGGAATAGCTGGAAGGTCGTTCCGACCTTATCGCGAGCAGGCTCGCTCCCACAGTGGATTGAGGTTCACAGGGGATTGGGCTTTACAGTGGGATCGACTGTGTTACTCGGTCGGTGGATTCAGCTTCGCTTCCAGCTCTGCCACCTTGGCCTCAAGACTCTCCAGCCGTGCACGGGTGCGAGCCAGCACAACCATCTGACTATCAAATTCTTCCCGGCTGACCAGGTCGAGCTTGCTGAAGCCGCTCTGCAACAACGCCTTGAACTGGCTTTCGATTTCGCTTTTCGGCAGCGGGGTTTCGCCGCTGAAGAGGCGGGAGGCGGTGCCCGTCAGGGCGTCGAGGAAGTCTTTGGGCGCGAGCATGGGGAAGGTCCTGGAAACAATGGCGGGCAGTGTATCACGCAGTGTCTATAGTCAATTCCAGCGGGTGGCCGGCGCACGCTTTTCGCGCATGCGGACGGACGGCAGCGCACTGTTGTTGTGCGTTAGTTCGCGGGTAATGGAGAGCGCCGGCTCGTGGTATTGGCCAAGGGATTGAATTCAGAGGTTTTTGGCGAGATGGCAAGCTTTCTGCTTAGTGACTATCAACCCATGCACTGATGCAGTCGCTGTGACGAATGCAGTGCGCCAGGCGAAACGGGGGAAGTGTTTCGTACGGGGTGGTTAGCTGGGGTCGGACGGGCATTCAAGGCCGACGATGCGTTACAAAGCCAGGCACTGCGCTTAGACTTGAGTCGGGTTTGTTTTCCTGGGGCAAGTCCACCAATTCGGGAGAGAGTTTTCATGAAGCTAGTCACTGCCATCATCAAGCCGTTCAAACTGGACGACGTGCGCGAGTCGCTGTCCGAGATCGGCGTGCAGGGCATTACCGTTACTGAAGTCAAAGGCTTCGGTCGGCAGAAGGGTCACACCGAGCTGTATCGCGGCGCGGAATACGTGGTCGATTTTCTGCCCAAGGTGAAGATCGATGTCGCCATTGACGACAAGGATCTGGACCGGGTTATCGAGGCGATAACCAAGGCAGCCAACACCGGCAAGATCGGTGACGGCAAGATCTTCGTGGTCAATCTGGAACAGGCGATTCGCATCCGTACCGGCGAAACCGATACCGACGCGATTTAAAAGCCGCCACAAACCCAACGCCCCAGGAGAAAACAATATGACTCTGCGTAAATTCGCAGGGCTAGGAGCCCTGTTGTCCCTCGTAATGCCCGGCCTGGCCTTGGCGGCAGACGAAGTGGCGGCCCCAGTCCTCAATTCCGGCGACACCGCCTGGATGATGACCTCGACAGCCCTCGTGCTGTTCATGACCATTCCCGGCCTCGCGCTGTTCTACGGCGGCATGGTTCGGTCCAAAAACATTCTTTCCGTGATGATGCAGTGCTTCGCCATTACCGGTCTGATCAGCGTCCTGTGGGTCATTTATGGCTACAGCATCGCGTTCGACACCACCGGCATGGAACAGGGCGTCATCAATTTCAACTCGTTCTTCGGAAGCCTGAACAAGGCCTTCCTCGCCGGCATCACGCCAGCCAGCCTGACGGGTCCTGCGGCGCTGTTCCCTGAGGCGGTGTTCGTCACCTTCCAGATGACCTTCGCCATCATTACTCCTGCGTTGATCGTCGGTGCTTTCGCCGAGCGGATGAAGTTCTCCGCCATGCTGATCTTCATGGGCGTGTGGTTCACCCTGGTTTACGCACCGATTGCGCACATGGTCTGGTCCGGTAATGGCGGCCTGTTGTGGGACTGGGGCGTGCTCGACTTCGCCGGCGGCACCGTGGTGCACATCAACGCCGGTGTGGCCGGTCTGATTGCCTGCCTGGTGCTGGGCAAGCGCAAAGGCTTCCCGACCACCCCAATGGCCCCGCACAACCTCGGTTACACCCTGATGGGTGCCGCGATGTTGTGGGTCGGCTGGTTCGGCTTCAACGCCGGTTCCGCAGCTGCGGCCAACGGCACCGCCGGCATGGCGATGCTGGTGACCCAGATCGCAACCGCCGCTGCTGCGCTGGGCTGGATGTTCGCCGAGTGGATGACTCACGGCAAACCAAGTGCACTGGGTATTGCTTCGGGTGTGGTCGCCGGCCTGGTCGCCATTACGCCAGCCGCTGGCACCGTGGGCCCGATGGGCGCTCTGGTGATCGGCCTGGCAGCGGGCGTGGTGTGCTTCTTCTGCGCCACCACCCTGAAACGCAAACTCGGTTATGACGATTCCCTGGACGCCTTCGGTGTACACGGTATCGGCGGTATCCTCGGCGCGATCCTGACCGGTGTGTTCGCTGCGCCGTCCCTGGGTGGCTTCGGCACCGTCACCGACATCGCCGCACAAGTCTGGATCCAGTGCAAAGGCGTGGGCTTCACGGTGATCTACACCGCGATCGTCACCTTCATCATTCTCAAGGTCCTGGACGCTGTCATGGGCCTGCGTATCACGGAAGAAGAAGAGGCTGTAGGAATCGACCTGGCACTCCATAACGAACGCGGCTACAACTTGTAAGACGCGCATAAAAAACTTGCCCGGCTTGCCGGGCATTTTTTTGGTTCTTCACGGATTACCGGGAAAGACGCTCTTGATCTTCATGAAAAAGAATTCGCTATCCCGGTAACCGTATGCCA